>CAZCVI010000056.1:0-48284 GCA_964502145.1 uncultured Clostridia bacterium | reverse complement strand
ACCATCACTGATGCTTTTGAATACCATCGCTGATGCTTTTGAAAACCATCACTGATGCTTTTGAATATGATCGCTGATCACTCGATGGACTAAAGGCTATAATTTTAGAATTACCGCCAACACCTTATCCTTCTTCTGGCAAGAGTTTGGATAATTATGCGGTTTCACTTTCGGGATGGTGGTACATGGAAGGCAAGCGCTTGAATTTCTCTCTAAAACATTTGGTAAAATACGCCCGGCTGGAAAACCCGACTTCAAAAGCAACCTCGGTCACAGAACCAAACTGCCGCTCCAATAATTGCAGGGCCCGGTTCAAACGGTAAGAACGTATAAAATCAGTGGGCGATTCACCACTCAAGGCATGAATTTTACGATACAAGGTAGGGCGACTCATTACCAGTTTGCGACAAAGGTCCTCTACATTAAACTCGGGGTCAGATAAATTCTTTTCCATCACGGTCTTGAGATTGTTAATAAAAACAGTGTCCACAGGGGATACGGGAGTTTTAACCACGGGCTGGTTCATGGTGGCAAAAAGATTCTGCTGCAAGACACGACGCAATTGAATCAGATTCTTGATCCGGGCCAGTAATAAGGGCGTGCTAAACGGTTTGGTAATATAATCATCCGCCCCAGTCTCAAAACCCATAAGAATGTTTTCCTCTGCGGCCCGCGCCGTTAATAAAATAATGGGAATATGACTGGTTTGCACATCTTTTTTCAAATGACTACACAATTCATACCCATCAGTATACGGCAACATGATATCACTGATAATCAGGTCAGGGATAACCGCTGTGGCCTGCTCGATTCCCTCGCGCCCATCTTTGGCTTCAATAACAGTGTATACAGGTTCCAATGCTTCCCGGATGTACTGGCGAAAATCCGCATTGTCCTCGACGATCTGGATGATGTTCTTATTAGCCGTATACACTTCACCCCTGGCCAGAGAGTCGGTCACACTATTTTCTGACGCTGGCTTTTCAAACTCACACTTTTTAAACTCTAACTTTTCTAACGCCACGGGATGAACCGGATGAAAATGGGCGCTGGAGATTTCCTCGGCAGTCAAGTGCCCCTGGCCCATGGGCAAACGGAGGATAAACTGGCTGCCCTTTCCTTCTTGATTGCGGGCCTCGATAAGACCATGATGCAATTCTACGAGTTCCTTGCACAATGCCAACCCGATACCGGAACCCTGGCGAACATACTCGCGGGTATGGTCGGCCTGATAAAAGAGATCGAAAATTTCCAACAATGCCCCCTCAGGAATACCAGGACCAGTATCACACACGGACAACTCCAACCAACCCAGAGAAAATCGCCCATCCCCTTCAGGATGAGGGGTGAGAGTCACAGTAATCTCGCCGCCAGGGGGAGTAAACTTAACGGCATTAATCAACAAATTACCCAGAATATCCTCCATTTTAGGCGCATCAATATAAAGGAATATCTCCTCTGTGGGCCCGGCTGCTGGTTGTGGGGTAAAAAAAATGAGGTCCAGTTCATTTTGCCTAGCGAGTATCTGGAAAGTGGAAATAATACCTTTAACAAAGCCAATCATCTCGATTTTTTCGGCTTGCAGCGTGATCTTGCCACTATCCAAGCGCGACAGTTCAAGCAATTGGTTGATCAAACGGAGCAATCGTTGGGTATTGCGGATCATCATGCTGTATTTTTTCTTTTTCTCCGGCACCTGGTCGGGACAAGTAGCCAACAAGTGCTCCAATGGTCCCATGATCAAAGTCAACGGGGTACGGAACTGATGGGAAATATTGGCAAAAAAGCGGGATTTGGCAGAGTTCAACTCTTTTAATTTCTGGGACTGCGCTAAAAGATGGCCATTTTTTTCTTCAATCTGGCGGGTGCGCGTGCGGATAATTCCTTCGAGGTTCTCCCGGATGTATTTGAGCTTGCGTGAACGATACTGGACAACAAAAAAAACAAGCAAAAATCCGGTGAGAAAATAAAGCACGTGGAACCACCATACATCATACCAGGGTAACGCCCTCCCCGAAGGTTCCCAGGTTACCATTTTTTTCTGGGCTGGGTTCCAGAGAAAGAGGTGGTTGGGGGTGCAGAAATAGATGCCTTCGGCTGTAGCGAATATAGTGTTAACGGTAGAAAAATTCCGTTTCACGCTATCCAGTTGCGGTAAAAGGGATGTATAATGCAGTGTTCCCCACGCATCCGGGGAAAAGAAGCCCATTTCGTTTGTTCCCCCGGTATAAATAAGCCCGTCTGCGCCAAGGGCCTGAACGTGCCCGGGGGTTTTTATTCCCGTTTCCGCCATGTTGGTTAGCGGTAGGGCAAGACAGAGTATAAAAACATAGCGTAATACTATCAGGATTTTCACGTGAGTCCTCCCTTTTGATTTCTACATTATGGATATGGTCGTGGAAACTTGAGCCTTTTTTCCAAAACAGAAAAAAGGGGGCCGCAGTGGATGAAATAAAATATAGCTCGCCATTTTTTTCTCCTAACTCACCCAATCACAAATAGTGATGGGCAGTTAAATTGTGCCATTTTAAGGAAATTTTAGTTTATTCCAAAACAAATAAAAAATCAAGCGGGTATTCAACTATTTTTTAAGAATACCAAAATTCTTTAGTGAATTTAGGTGTGCCTGAATCTACCGCCCAGTTAATGGGAATAATGGGAAGTCTGGGAATTATGGGAGTTATGAGAATTATGGGAGGAATGGGAATAATCCTGTTTATCCCATAATTCCCATACTTCCCAGACTTCCCATAATTCCCAGACTTCCCATTAATTTGGCATATAATCCAAGATTTCACAATAGTATTGACTTTTAAGAGTTAAGACGCTATACTATGATGTGGAAACAATCCCCCTATATCAGAATGGCTGGAAAAGGCCTGGAGGTACTATGATTCTATTTAAAAATGGCGACGTTTTTGCACCGGAGGCATTGGGAAAAAAAGATGTGTTGCTGGGTGGTGGTAAAATCCTGGCGATTGCTGATTCCATTGGTATATCGCCACAGAAAGACCTTGAAATCATAGATGCCGATGGCCTGCGCATGATTCCAGGCCTGATTGATGGGCACATTCATATCGCTGGAGCGGGCGGTGAAGGCGGGCCGCAAAATCGCACGCCGGAAATGCGCTTAAGCCAAATGCTGGAAAGTGGGATTACAACCGTTATTGGTTGTTTGGGCACAGATGGTTTTACCCGTAGTATCGAATCAGTCCTAATGAAAGCCAAAACACTTCGTTGCCAAGGTGTATCAGCCTGGATTTTAACCGGTGCCTACCAGATTCCTACCCCTACACTACTGGGTGATGTGGGCAAAGATATTGCCATGATCGATGAAATTATCGGGGTGGGGGAAATTGCAATCTCTGACCACCGCTCTTCCTGCCCGACTGTGGCCGAACTCACCCGCTTAACTGCTCATGCCCGGGTGGGTGGTATGTTGGGCGGCAAAGCAGGGATTGTTAACCTGCATATGGGAGATGCGACCAATCCGTTTGATATTATTTATCAGGTCGTGCAAATGAGCGAATTGACCCTGCAACAGTTCCTGCCCACCCATTGCAATCGCAACCATTATATCTTTGAGGATGCTAAAACCTACGGCAAAGAAGGGTACGTAGACCTGACGACGAGTTCTTATAAATACTATCCTGACATCGAGATCAAACCTTCGCGCGGGGTCATGTTATTATTGGATGCGGGTGTGCCACTGGGACATATCACGATGACCTCGGATGCATGCGGCTCGCTACCAATCTTCGATGACCGTGGCAACTTGCTAAAAATGCATATCGGCAGCCCTAAAACACTGTTTGATGAGATGATTGACTTGGTCACCATAGAAGACCTGCCACTGGATAAAGCGGTACAGGTAGTGACATCGAATATGGCCGATATTTTAAAATTACCGCAAAAAGGACGGCTTGTTCCTGGCAAAGATGGGGATATGCTGCTGTTGGATAAAGAAAACCGCATCTGTTATATGACCGCTAACGGTACGCTGATGATTAAAAATGGCGAAATTATCCACCCGCTTCATTTTGAATAGCATGTTTCAAACAAATACGAATAACTGAGGAAATAATATGGACCCGAATACTAAAATGGATTTAAAAAAAATACGCGATGGCGTTCATCTGATCTTGGAAGGAATTGGTGAGGACCCAACTTCGAAACGTTTAAAAGCAACCCCAGATCGGGTGGCGGAGATGTTTACCGACGTGTTGTCCGGTACGAATAAAGACCCGGATGTATTTCTCAGGGCACTCACTGAAGAACAGCACGACGAAATGGTGCTGCTCAAAGATATTCCGCTCTATTCAATGTGTGAACACCACATGTTGCCTTTTTCAGGCAAAGCCAGTATTGCCTATATTCCCAGTAAAGGGAAAATAATGGGGCTCAATACGATTGCCTTGCTGGTGGATTCATTGGCCAAGCGCTTGCAATTGCAAGAACGATTGACCAAACAAATCGCCGACTATCTGGATAAAGCACTGACGCCACTCGGTGTGGTAGTAGTGATCAAGGCGGAACATCTGTGCATGAGCATGCGCGGCGCACAAAAACCAGGGGCTGTCACGATTACCTCGGCCATTCGCGGCATATTCCGCACCAACTTAGCCAGCCGCCAAGAAGCCATGGCGCTAATCATGGCCAACGATTAAAAAAAAATCGCACCATCTTTCCTGAAACTGGATAGTAAATATAGTGGGTATTCCTATTCTTGACAGGGGGGGCTTTCGGTGGTACACTAAGTTATAAAAAAATATCAAAAAAAGAGGTGCTGCATGAAACAAAGATGTTTAGTTCTTTTTTTTCTAAGTATGATGTTATTTATCCTTCCATCGTTAATCCTGGCCCAAGATGCGCCGCCACTGAAAATTACCCCTGACGCTGTATCCAGTGCCACACCATTGGCCACGCAACAAGTCATCCCGGAAAAGTTATATCTTTTTATGGGTGGTAGAACTACCCAGCCGTATCGTTACCCCAGTGTTAAGCTTGCGCCTATGCCTACTATCCGTGTTCGTCACCCGGAAGTGACTCCCACTGGCGAAATCTTGGGCACTTATAGTTATACTGGGATTCCTATCTATTATATCTTGGAACGTACCACGCCGTTGAAGTTCCCTACTGATGGCTTTGATCGTCCTTGGGATATGATGGTTGTATTTCACGCCATGGGCGGTAAAAAATCCTACTTCAGTTATGGTGAATTAACGTTAGTGAATGATAGTTTGCCCGTTATGGTCGCTTATCATCGCGAACCCGTATTGCCTTCAAAAGATCCCGCTTCCTATAAGAAAAATACCCTCCCCGATGACTTTAAAGCCCTGCAAGTGATTTGTCCCAAGGATAAAGACAATTCCAGAAACATTTACAATGTCGTCGATTGCACCTTGGAACAACCCGCTTATCCCGATGAATTGCTGCCCAAGGTTCAAAAAGGCAGCCCATGTACACCCCCTACTTCCATCACGTGTATTGCCGATGGCAAAACCAGTGTGGCCTCGTTTGACAAACTCCCGGTTATCAAAACCGATCGTTGGATACGGATTGGGCATGGTCAAGGGATTAAAGAAGACAAACCAGTTATTGCCAGTGGTGTTCATCTTCGTTCTTTTTTGGAAAGTAATTTCCCTGGTTGTACCAGCAGTGATTTTTTCTTATTTGTCGGGTGTGATGGGTATCGGGCGTTGTTTAGTGGCAAAGAAATCTTTGACACTCCCGAAGGCGACAGTATGATGATCATCAATTCCGTTAAAGCCGGGTATACATTGGCACCTGTCGGGGATTTCTTTGTTGACCGTGCCGTGCGTGATTTGAGTCATGTTCTTCTGGTGCGTCCACCCGTAACCTTTTTATAGAATATAACTCGATATCACTACATAACACTTAAACCAGTAGTGTTCTTTTTCATTTATTTATTTTCCTGACTCCCAGGAAAATCTTTTCTGGGAACGTCGGCGTCCCGCTTGATTTGTTTACCAATCAAGCGGGGCGTTTGGGTTACATTAGTTAGTCCTGTGAACAGTCACAATTATTTCTTATTTAAGTTCTGGGATTTTGGCTGTTAGCTCATGCCATTTCTCTGGGGTCATTTTGGGGTCGATTTCAAACATAAAGTCCTTTAATAAAGCCAGGGAAATTTTGGGTTGATTCTTTGCATGGGTTTCTTTAGCCAGCTCGATGAGGAACCACATAAACCAACGGGGATTGCCTGCTACTTTTAAAAGGACTGTTTCAATAACTCCAGTTTCAAAGAGGTCACCCATTGTTCTTTTGTATCCCGCATATTTTAAAGAGGCGTTCACTGCTTCCCTGGCAAATTCCAAATTAAAACCGCCAATCTTTTTAAATGCATTAATCAATCCCAATATCGACAGGTCGCGGCCTTCGGATACTGCAAGGCTGAGTTTTTCAAAAAGTTCGTTTTGCAGGGCGAAAACCAGTATTAATTTATCGGTCAGCATCAAGTCTCTACTTAACTCAAGAATTCTGATTACCTCTTTGTCCCACACGGGGGATTCCAAGGGATAGCGACCAGTTTTATCCAATTCGTCGATAAATAAAACAATAGGTTGGTCGATCTTTTCTAATAGCTTGCCAATCGAGGCAAAAAGGGTATCTTCATTATGAACCGGAAAGTCTTTTCTCTCCGTTTTCCCTGTCTCTTGCTCGCGATTGACTTTCAATCTGGCAGTAAATTCAGCGGGGATTAAAAAGCTAAGGAAGTTTCCTTTTATCCCGCCTTCCACTTCGCCGCCGTGACTTTCTTGTTTTTTGACATAATCTTCAATGACGACGGAGTATTCAAGGCGTTTGATTTCAAAATCGATTTCTTCATGGTTGAAATGTTCAAGTAGTTTATCGTGTTTTATGATCATATAAAGAATGCTTCTCAGTATCCTTCTTAAAAAATGGAGTCTGGACTTTTTCGATTCTTCAGGAAAGGAAAATTGCAGGTAATCACCATAGATGGAATCTTTCGTAATATCCAAGAGTTTTAATAAGAATGCACTTTTCCCGCTCCCCGCATCGCCCAGAACGGCACATCGTTGGCCATTGCGGATGGAAGCGCTGAAATATTTGAGCAGGGTTTCTCTATCCACAAAACGTTGGAGATCATCACCGGGCAAGCTATACATCACAAATAACGGCTTTGTAATGCCGAAAAAATCAAACATATCATCCTTTTTATTGGTGTCCATTTAATATTCCTCCTACCAAGGTTTATTGTAACATAAGATGGGGTTAATTGACATATTTAAAAACATAAACGGCATTTAGGCCGATGATTTTATCTGGGGACTGAACAACTCCCACCAGTAATTCCCGTAACCGCTGATAATCCTTTTCTCTTAACGCATAAAAGGCTTCCATTTCCAGGGCTTGGTTTTGGGGGTTGTCCACATCCAAGTCGAAATTCAAAAGAGCCAGAACAGTTGACCTATCCACGTTTAGTTTATGAGTATCAATGAGGTAACGAATAATCGTGGGACGTTTTATTTTTAAAGCGGATGATTGATCGGCACAAACTTTGATCAAGATATCAGCGAAGGCACCACCACCCAGTCGCTGGTCCACCAAGAACTCGGTTTCTGCCAACAATGGGGCGGTAATAGTCAACTGCGAGAAGATAGAAAGATCACCTGTGGCCAATTGATTGGCAATAAAGGGGGGATAGTGGTTTTTAAAACTCGTGATCTCTTCCGCCGTGGTGTCGGGGAAATACTTTAATAATTCTTCATTGGACAAAGCCTGCAACTTGCCAATGGCTTTATCCACCCAAGCATCAATCTCTGGTTTGTGATCTTTTAATATGGTTTGATATTTTTCTATAAATTGATCTCGGAGTAATCCGAAGTATCGGAGGTATCGGAGGGATCGGAGGGATCGGATATCTCCGAGATATAGGAGGTCTCGGAGGTATCGGAGGTATCGGAGGGATCGGAGGTCTAAGAGGGATCGAAGGGATCGGAGGTCTAAGAGGGATCGGAGGTCTAGGAGGTATCGGAGATCTCGGAGGTATAGGAGGTCTCGGAAGTATCGGATGTCTCGGAGGTATAGGAGGTCTATGATGTCTAGGAAGTCTAAATATACTATAAACAATTTAACGGATTTTAATTTGGTTAACGCCCAATTAAAATCCGTTAAATTTTTTCTAGCCGCTATTAATAAAACAAAGCTATTGTTATTCTGATATAAAAAATCCAGCATTTGTTCAGGACTGGTATCTGGTTCAGATTCAAAAGCATCAATACGTTTCTTAATCTCTACCAGTAAAGCAGCCTGAAACGCTGCACCCGCTTTATTTAAAATGGAACTCCCCACCGATTGTACAAAAGGATGTTTGGCCTCACGAAATAATTGCCACCCTTGGTCCACAAACTCCGGGGCATACTTATACATGGGATAATGGGCATATAGTTGAATTATCAATTCCTCATTCTCTTCTTTATATTCAATGCCGGGAAGAATGGCCAATACCTTATTGGCAAACTTCAACTCAATCTCTTTTTGATAATCCTCGGCCACAATATCCCATAAACAATCATCCCATAATTGCATCTGCAACCAATACGCTTTGGATTCCAGATGAGTGATGATCTCTTCAAAAAAAAGCCGGGGATCAAACAGGTTCACATATAATTTAAACGTTTCCGTCCAGTAATCTTTGTCTCTAAACTCCAAAATGGCCAATTGATCACCACTTCTGGCATAAAACCAAGCCGCCAAATACTCCTGAAACGTCAAATGCAAGAAACCATACTTCCCTTCGGAACTATAAAGCAGTCCGGCTTTTAAAACCATCTCATATAAAAAGAAATGCAACGTTTTGTCTTGGATATGGGTCGGCAACAAGGTTTCAATTTCCGTTAAAGCCAGTTCCCGGCGATTCGTTTTCATCATGGCCACGGCCAATTTGGCCAAGTTGTTCATGCAATTGATCTCGGAAAAGGAGACTCCCAATTTTTTATTGGCCACGTTCCATAATTCAATCAACACCTTTAAACACTCTTCATATAATTTATGCCGCTCTTTGGGCAACACGGCACGGGTGCGATGCACAATGGCAATAATCGTCAACAACAAGGGATTAACCGCCAGTTTGCGCAGGTTGTCATACTGTTTATTTTTAATCGTAGCCATCAAATCTTCATATTGAGAAATACCTTTTTTCTCGGCACTCGCCACGGCTTGTTTTCCTTCACTACCGGCCACGGCTATTTCAATATTTTTATACCAATTCTCCAAGAAACGTTCGATGTCGGCAATATCAAAATCCAGTATGGTAAATACAGGAAACGTCGGGTTGAATTTTAAACCCTTGGCTTCCTGCAACCCGGAGAAGCGGGAAGTAACCAATAGACTGTTCTTGCGGATGTTCTGGTTTTGAATCCAGTCAATCACTTGCCTGCGAATCTCTTCATCCGCCACCTCATCCAGACCATCCAGTAAAAAAAGCACGCCGTTATTTTCAAACCGTTCTTTAAGAAAAGAGGGCGAACACGTTTCATGGGTCAATTGGGCCTCTGTCAATTGCTGGATATTCTTATTTTGAAAGGTATTCACCGGATCGCGGCCCAAATCTTTTAAAGAAATAAACACGGGGGTAAAGTCAACAAAAAAACTCTGCGGGTTGTCACAGGCGCATTGCAGGGCGATCCATTTCATCAGCGTTGTTTTGCCGCTGCCCGGATGTCCCAGAATAACCGCTTTTAATGGCACCCGTTTTGCCATACTTTCCCCGTGTAGTGCCGTAAACATGGTCACAAAATCCAAGTCGCCCTTTTTGGCTGTTTCTTTTTCTTCATCCAGTGCTTTGAAATCGTTAATCGATTGATAGTGTTCCAGACCCAGGGATTTTTTGGCTCGGAGGCGGACATAGACTTCTTCCAATAACAGCGGTTTTTGCAAGATGGCATTCAAACCGGTAAAATCCAGCAGCTTGAATTTTTGATAGATGTGATCGCAATAGATTTCCGCGTCAGTTTTAACCTTAATTTTCTTTTTCAGCTTTTTAATACTAGATATCTTTTCTTCTTTTTTATCCTTTTTATGGCTTTTAAAAAATTGCCAAGCAACAAGTATTAATGCCAGTAAACTGATCCCATTCTGAATGATATCTTTTAATTCCATAGCCATCTTAAAACCTCCAACAGGTATCCTTTTATTACCTTTCAAACAGTATCTGTAGCCAATGAATGAAATCACGGGCGGATGGGGAATCATGTTTTAATACATTGGTGGTAATGGCCTGTCCCAATGGCCTGCCGGGTTCATCCTGCCAAGCTAACCAAGTATGAAGCACCGCTTTACTGTGATGTACAGATTTAAATGTGGTAACCCCTTTCTCTTTAGCAATATCAATACAATGTTCGGCCATTTGCACCGCTTCATTGTTTACTGACTTCAGAAGAAAATCTTCCAACATACCCGGGGCGCGGTTATCCGGCATTAACCAGATACCCAGAATAGGCAAGTCCCCTGTGCTTTCTAAGATAGTACCACTGGCCACAGGCTTTTGGGGGAATCGGTAATCATAATCTTTTAATTTCTGGGACACTTGCTGCCACCTTCTGCTTACTCCTGGTTCATCCGCATCCAAAACCACACCAATCACTTCTGCGGGATTAGGTTGAATAATCATGGCATTCAACCTTTTGAGCATTGAAATATCGCTGCCGCACTCTACAATTTCAAAAACTACGGACAGATTACTGCGGGTGGCAAGCGCTCGTATCACGAACAAATCGGTTTTCCCTTCCACTAACAAGACATGATTTTTTTCCATCACCGTACCTCAACGCTGGTTTCCAATGCATCCGCCAGAACTTCAGCGGTATATTGCACTGGTTTAACCGTTTTCTTTTCCCCGGTGGAAATATCCAGTCGATAAAATGTGCCTTCGGCTTTCAGGTCAGACCACACCTCATGAAATCCGCGAATACAATCACGATTATGGGTAGTGGCAAAAACCTGCACATCCCATTTTTGCGCCAATAAAAAAATAATCTTCCATAATGCGGGCTGGATACTCCAATGCAACCCATTCTCAAACTCATCAATCAACAGATACCCATGCCGTGCATTAAGTAGGGACAACACGATGTGAAAAAGTCGGGTCAAACCATCGCCCAAACTTTTTAATGGGATTCGTTCTTCCGAATTGGCATATCGAATGATGGGAATCCGCTGTTTTTTTCCTTCCAATCCTATGCCACCGCCCACAAATGCAATTTTGTGAACATTGGGGTCAATCAATTGCAGACACCGGACCACTTCTTCTTCCAAACCAGTGATATTAATATTATCCCACAACTTTTCTACTGTTTCATTCTCCACAGTTTGGGGTGGCACGATTTGCACTTCCTGAACACTTTCGGCAGCAAGCCGCCGCCTGTTAGAAGTCACATTAAAAAGGGAGGTAATAAAGCGGCTGTTTTTTCCTTCACTTAATTCCAATCCCACTTCTAAGTCAAACAGTGGCGACTGGGATTTATTATCTGTTATATTATCTATCGGTAAATACACTTGTCGTCCATCTTTATCTGTGGTTACCTGATAGAAGCGAGGCATAATTTTAATAGATTTCGCACCATTATCTATCACGCCCAATTCAATGGCACCAGTACCATCTTGGGGGAAATGATAACCGTGAAAAAGAAACCGAAAAGGAGAATCCAACCGAAAAATTTCCGCCAGTGTAGCAGGTGTAGTGGAATCATTCCAATCCTCTTCGCGATTCGAAACAATAGCGGCCAAAACCGACGCGGAAGCGCCAGTCACATAGATACGCAATGCTTCTAACAGACAGCTTTTACCGGCATTGTTTTTGCCGACGAACAGGTTGACCCGCGACAATTTGTCCAGCTTGAATTCATTAAACAACCGATAATTACGGATGGCGAATGTTTTGATCATGTTTTACCTCAATATTCAATCGTTGCCATTTTTATTTTCTTCTTAATAGTTGCTATTGTACCATAATAGGGGATGAATTGACATATTTAACCACTGCCAACACCTTGGATATATTCTTCTCTATAACCATTATTCCTCAAATCCTCTATGAATATTAGAGTGTTATCCAAAACGCCTGTCAAAAGGAGTATATATTTTTTTAACCCTTCTTACACCCAGGCGGCCAGGATTTTCTTGCCATTTGTTGCAATGGTTTCCGCTTTCCCTACTTGGCCACTCTCTTTGCGCAGGTCGAAAATCAACAGGTAACCTGACGTTTCATGTTGTCTGTCCAGGTAATCGTTTAATTGGTGGATACCTTCCTGGTGATAGACTTCGCCGCGCCATAGTTTTAATTCGATGATGTATTTTTTATTGCCAAAGGCGATAGTCACATCAATACGTTTTTCCCCGGAAATCTGGGCCTCTTTAAAATCGAAGCCCTTGCCATTAATGATGGGTTTAATAAAAGTCAGGAACAACAATCTGCCGTTTCGTTCAATAAATTCCCTATCTTTGATGGCGTACTGTTCTGCCATGAATTGTTGGAACTTTAGAATCACCCGTTCCATGTCTAAACTGCCATCGGCTAACAGGTAATGGCTGAGGGTATCATATTTTGAAAGACTGATGGCACCGGACACGATCAGATTGATGCTCATATAATCATAGATGAGTTGTTCATACAGGCGGTTATGAATTTTTAGGTCGCCTGCCTCCTGGCTGAACACACCATAAAGAACACCTTTGGCGATTACCTCATTATGGCGGCTAAATTCAATCTTAACTTGGTTTATTACCACATCAAACACAAGGTTATACAAATCCGGGTTATTGCCCAGATTAGTAGTGAGGCTTTCGACATTGGTATTATATTTCTTCAAGAGCAACTGGGCTGCCCGGTTCGTATCGTCTAAACACCATTCCTGCACGGCTTTTTGGGGTAATATCTCTTCAGCAAAAATTTTGCACAAATGACTAACCAGGAAAGGATACCCGGAAGTATAATAATATATTTGTTCGGCGATGACCGGGGAATCTATCTTTACACTTCTTTCTTGGGCATAATCATCTAACATGGAGACAATTTCGGCTGGGAAAAAGCTAAGATCAACTTCAAAGTCTGTGGCGATGTTCCAGGGGCTGTTGAGTTTGGCTTCTGCGTCTGTTCGCAGTTTGGTTTTTAAGCTTTTCACATCATGAACCCCGGCCAAGATGACACTGTGAAAGGTAAGCGACCCATCTTCATCCCGTTGCAAATATTTATTTCTCAACATACCGAGGAAATCCAAAAACAATTGGTTATTACTGCTTTTATCGACCTCGTCAATCAGAAGCACGATTTTTTTCCCGACTTTTTTAACCAATTGGCCGATCCATGAATCCAGTTTACTGAAGCGATCTGGGATGGGCGTGGTTTCAATAAATGTCACGAGTTTTTCTTCTCCGGAGTTTATGAATAACTTTTTGAGCAGGTTGAATAATTCTTCGATAAATATGGCACAGCTTTGAAAACCTTCCTGACCGATGCCCTCGAAACTTATTTTGATGGGGAAATACTCTTTGGACGTTTTTAGTAGTCGGTTCAACATATAGAGGGTCGTGGTTTTGCCGTATTGTCTTGGGCGGTTGATCACAAAATAGTTCCCCAGTTCGATCATTTTAAGGATATCGTTTATTTTAGTGGAGATATCCACCATATAATGTTTTTCCGGTATACATACACCCGTGATATTAAATTGTTTATGCATTGTTTCACCTGTTACGAATGGTAGTATAGCAAAAAAAGTGGTGGTAAGCAAGCCCGTGCCTAGCACTTCTTTTTTTATAGCCATCATTTTTTTTATGGCGGTTGAAAAAATATTCCTGATGTGTTATATTGAACCATGTAGAACGTTTTCAATTATGGTTCTATATTGTACCATATTACGAGGAAAATTATGGAAGCTATGACTTATACCACAGTCCGAAAAAGCTTGGCCAAAACAATGGAAAAAGCCTGCGAAGATCATAATCCTATTATCATTACCCGTAGGGCTGAATCTCCTGTGGTGCTATTATCCCTTGAAGATTACCAATCATTGGAAGAAACCGCCTATTTATTGCGCCGTTCAAAAAACGCAGTTCGCCTGACAGAGGCCATCGAAGAAATCGAGGCCGGAAAAGCAAAAGAAAGAAAATTACTGGAATGAAAGTACTCTTTGCCGAAAATGGTTGGGAAGATTACCTGTATTGGCAACAAACCGATAAAAAAATTTTGAAACGAATCAATCTTTTAATTCGAGATATTCAACGTACACCTTTTGATGGTATCGGTAAACCAGAACCATTGAAATTTAATTGGTCTGGGTACTGGTCGCGACGAATCGATTCGGAGCATCGGTTGGTTTATAAAATCGTGGGGGATACGATATCTATTGCCCAATGTCGCTACCATTATTAAACACGTAATAAAAAGATAACTGGAAAAAACAATGGCACCGGTACGATCCTGGGGAAATGATCACCATTCCCCAGTTCGATCATTTTAAGGATATCGTTTGTTTTAGTGGAGATATCCACCATGTAATGTTTTTCCGGTATACATACACCCGTGATATTAAATTCTTTTTTCATCGTTTCACCTGTTACGAATGGTAGTATAGCAAAAAAAGTGGTGGTATAAAAGACCCCATGCTGGCCTAAATCCACCGCCAAGTTTTTGAAATCGTTGTTGGACGATGTGGACAAAAAAATGCTTTTATTTTTGGTCCACATCGTCCACAAAGTCCACTCTGTCCACGTCGTCCATGTTTTTTCAAGAATCTGGCGGTGACCCCAGGCTGGATAACCGTAACACGCTGGACTATCTGGACATACTGGACTTACTGGACAAGCTTGAAAAATCAAAGATTCTGTGAAGTCGAGTATGTCGATTCTCTTTCCTGCGGTTTTTTGTCAAAATTGACAATTATTCCTATGAATAATTGTAATTGTTGACAATTTGTCGTACAATAAAAGGATGAAACGTACTCTCTATTCTAAACTACTGGCCTGGAAACATTCGGAAAATAGGAAACCACTGATCCTAAAAGGCGCCCGCCAAACAGGCAAAACCTACTTGCTTAAAGAATTCGGGGAAAAAGAGTTCCATCACCTCCACGAGCTCAATTTTCAAAAGAAAAAAACAGCTTGCTCTATCTTTGCCGGCGACCTGACACCCTCCACACTTATTGAAGCAATTGAATTCTACCTGGAAACCCACATCGATGCGAAAACGGATATCCTTTTTTTCGATGAAATCCAAGACTGCCCCAGAGCGTTAACCAGCTTGAAATATTTCTGCGAAGATATGCCGCAATTGGCCGTGGTCTGTGCAGGTTCATTGCTGGGCGTGACGGAACCTACCGAACCTTTTCCAGTTGGAAAAGTAGCTTTTCTTGATCTTTATCCCATGTCTTTTGAAGAATTTCTTTTGGCTTTGGGTGATCACCGTTCCTATGAAAAATTAGCGGCTATTCAACCGCTGGAAAGAATTCCTGAAATCGTTCATATACACCTGATGGAACGTTTGCAAGAATATTTTATCACGGGTGGCCTCCCGGAAGTGGTGGCGACGTATTGTACAAGTATCATACAAAACGAGGAACACCGTATAAACGCATTTAACGAGGTGCGCCAGAAACAAGCAGAACTGCTGCACGCATACATGAGTGATTTCTCTAAATATTCGGGTAAAACCAGCGCCAATGATATCGCGGCTATTTTTCAATCGGTTCCCGCGCAACTGTCCAGGGAAAATAAAAAGTTCAAAGCCGCGGATGTTATCCCCGGCGGACGTTTCGCACGGTTAAAATCTCCAATTGACTGGTTAACAGGTGCTGGGCTGTTGATAAAAATCAAAATTATTAATTCGGGTGAAATACCGTTTAACGCCTTTGCAGATGATAGTCGCTTTAAACTATATCTTTTTGATATTGGTATTCTGGGTGCGCTGGCAGGTATTCCGCCTAAAAGTCTTTATCTGCAAAATGACTGTTTCGCTACTTTTAAAGGTGCCTTCTGTGAAAACTATGTGGCCCAAGAATTTATCTATGCTGGTTCCGGGCCCTTGCACTCGTGGATGAACAACACGGCGGAAGTTGAATTTATCCGGGAAAAGGATGGTGATGTTTATCCTGTCGAAGTCAAAGCAGGGCAATCGGGTAAACTTAAAAGTCTGAATGTTTTCGCAGAAAAATACACCATTCGCTACCGCACCCGCATCTCTGCCAGAAATCTAGAATTTAATGAACTAGGCAACCTATATAGTTATCCCCTATATCTAAGCCATCGGTTTCCCCTAGAAAAAATCAACCGAGAATAACTCCCATCACTCCCATCACTCCCATAATTCCCATAACTCCCACTAACTCCCATCTCATTCACGAGGGTTTCAGAGTTCTGGCAAACTAATAAATAAAAATTCATCATACAAGAATGGCTGCTTTATTTCTTTCTCTGTTTGCATTCTCGACGATCATTTGATAAAATAGAAACGGCTAAAACGTGTGTGTTTTCGTGGGTAATAAAATATCTAAGAAATAAACAGAAACGGATAGCCGAATTAGCAAAAAGGAGTATACATGTGTGGGATTACCGGGATCATCAGCACGAATACGGAAACTATCGCTCGTTTCACCGCCGATATTAGAAGGATGACCCAAACTCTGGCCCACCGCGGACCGGATGGCGATGGTTTCTTTCTAAATAAACACATGACCTTCGGACACCGCCGCCTGGCTATTATTGACCTTAGCGAAAACGGCAAACAACCGATGTCTTACATGAACCGTTACACGATTACCTTTAACGGCGAAATATACAACTACCTGGAACTGAAAGAACAACTGCTTCAGGCGGGTTACGCGTTTAAATCGAACAGCGATACGGAAGTGGTGATGGCCGCGTTTGACTGCTGGGGCAAAGAATGCCTCAACTTATTCAATGGCATGTGGGCCTTTGTGCTCTACGATGAAAAAGAAAACAAATTCCTGATCTCCCGCGACCGCTTCGGCATTAAACCGCTCTATTATTATCAAGATGACCACCATTTTATTTTCGCTTCGGAAATCAAAGCACTGCTCACCCACCCCCAGGTCACCCGCGAACCAAACATCGAGTACTGCTTAGCCTATCTGCAAAACGGCCCGAAAGAATATATCAAGGAAACGGCCTTTAAAAATATCTACCGCATCACCCATGCCAGTTTTGTACACGCCAGTCTGCATGAACTACTGACATCACCGATCCAGGAAACGACCTACTGGTCTTTGACAGCCGGTTCTTCCTATGAAAAATACAATCCAGACCATTTAAAAGAATATGCGGACCAGTATTATGAATTATTAAAAAGCGCCGTGTCCCTGCGCCTGCGCGCTGATGTGAAAGTCGGTTCTGCCTTGTCCGGTGGACTGGATAGCTCTTCGATCGTGAAGTTGATCAATGATATTTTAAAAGAAAACGACAAGCGGGAAAACCAGGAAACATTCTCCTGCGTCTATCCTTCGCCGGCTACCAAACACTGCGATGAAAGCGATTATATCAATACTATCGCCCGACACTTGCAGGTTAATTCCAACCAGATTGAACCGCATAGCGATAACATTATCGCCGAATATCACAAGATGATCTATTATTTTGATACCCCGCCGGACAGTACTTGTTTATCCGGGTGGTTTACCTTTAAATGTGTCGCCAATTCCACCACCACTGTCACGCTTGACGGCCAGGGCGCGGATGAACAGTTGGCCGGTTACCCCGAATATGTCCAGTATTACCTTGCCACCACGCCCCACTCTTTGCGCCAAGCCTTTTCCTTTCTTAGTATTCCCGACATGAAACGGTTTGTCTACAAAGGAGCGTTTCTGGGTCTTTTAAAAGCCTGTGCCGGTCCTAAAACGGCACAAAAAATCATTCACGGCATGCTTCGGAAAAAATATAGTTACGAAGATCTCAATCACGTGCTCGTGCAGCATGTTTTAACTACGTTGATCACCTTGATCCATTATTCTGACCGCGCCTCCATGGCTTTTTCCATTGAATCGCGCATGCCTTTTATGGATTATCGCTTAATTGAATTTCTCGCCACTGTTCCCGCCACGTACAAGATGTTTCGTGGCTGGACCAAGTACCTCGCCCGTTTCGCCATGGATAATAAACTACCCGATAGCGTCACCTGGCGCAAAGATAAAATGGGTTGGCCTATTCCCGAGGATTTCTGGTTCCGCCAGATTCATCGCGAGTGGTTTTGTAATATCATTGAAAAATCGCCTTTTTTGAAAGAACTCCACTGCCCACTTAATGTGCGTGACGCCATCAAAGACCCCGCGTTTTCGATGACGCGGTTAATCCGTCATCTCAATCTGGCGGTTTGGCACGATATCTTTTTTAATCCTGACAACAATTACGCCCGCATCTTAAATGGCAGCATCCAAAACGCGGTTAAGAAAAATAGTTAACCGGCATGAAACCACCCATCACACTCACGAATTTTTTCCCCCGTTTGTTCCACTCTCTCTATTGTCGTTTGCACCATTTTTTCTGCTATCGGTTATATCATGCGGACACCATTATTTTATTCCAGCACCACAAAACCGTTTCTATTCCTTCCCCCGTGCAGGTCAAACTAGTGGATTATACTATGTTACCCGATATTTTAACGTTTCAGGAAGCCAAATACGTCGACATCTTCAAAGAATTCCTCGATCAAGGAGACCGTGGTTATTTTGGTTACCTGGATGGCGTGTGCGTGTTTCGTGCCTGGGTGAAACAAGGTCCACAACAGGTGCATTTGCACCCTTTGTGGCCGCTGGAATTAACCGCGCAACAACTCTATATCCATTATTGCGAGACGGCGCCCCAAGCACGGGGCAAACAGATTTATCCGCATGTATTGGCACACATTGCGGCTGAATTTTCAGCGCGTTTCCAGATATTCATCAGCACTTCGGCTAAAAATACGCCATCCATTCATGGCATAGAGAAAGCGGGTTATCGCGAAATCGCCAGAAAACAATTAGTAGGGTTACTGGGTTTTACAATTAAAAAAACAAAGAGATTAGCAGATGTCAGAGCATAAAAAAATCTATCGTGAGTTCTGCCGGATGGAACCCAATCTCCCCATCTTCCTAAAAGAGTGGTGGTTGGATGCAGTTTGTTCTGATGGTTCCTGGGATGCGGCCATTGTGGAGGAAGGGAAAGATATCAAAGGGGTGATGCCTTATTATCAGGTACACGGAAAACTCGGTCATGTCTATCTGACCATGCCGCAACTCACGCAGTTCCTGGGTCCCTGGTTGTGTTACCCTGCCCAGCAGAAATACACGGCCCGTCTTTCCTTTGAAAAGAACACCTTGGCTGCATTAATCGCGCAATTACCTGCCTTTGATTTCTTTTCCCAGTGTTTTCATTATTCCGTGGGTAATTTTTTGCCTTTTTATTGGCAGAATTTCCAACAGAGTAGTGGGTACACCTATGTATTAGCAGATTTAAGTCAACCTGACACCTTGTTCTCTGGGTTTCGCAGTAATATTCGTGGTGAGATTCGCAAAGCCGAGAAACAATTGACGATTATAGTAGACAATGATATTGAAAAATTCTATGACATGGTGGGCAAAACCTATGCACGGCAGAAATTAGCGTTTCCTTTTTCCTTGGCATTTATGAAAAGAATTGATTTGGCGTGTCACATGCACCAGAGTCGTCGTATTTCCTTTGCAGTTGATAAAGAAAACCGTATTCATGCCGCGCTTTATCTGATTTGGGATAACCAGAGCGCGTATCATCTGATTAGTGGCGCGGACCCGCAGTTGCGCCACAGCGGGGCCACCAGTTTATTGATGTGGGATGCCATTCGGTTCGCGCCTACGGTGACCCGGAGCTTTGATTTTGAAGGCAGCATGATTCAGCCTATTGAACGTTTCTTTAGTTCTTTTGGAGCGGTGCAGAAACCCTATTTAAAGCTGGAAAAAATTAATTCCCGGTATATTCGTTTAAAGCGGTTTATCGCTCATTGGTAACAGGGAAGGCGGCGATGATAAAAATCATGATTCCCAACAATTTTATTCCTGAGCGAAGCTATGTGATTGATATTCTATTGGGAGAAATGGCTGGTTTGGAATATGGCATTAGCATCAGCACCAGTCCTGATTATCAATTATTGTTGCCAAATGGCAAGCGTTTGATTATCCGTGATCATTTTTTTGCCAATTTTGATGAGGCCAATTCGTATTTGTTTCTGCAAAACATTCCCGCCACTGTGCCATATGTCACCCATCGTTTTACCGATGGATTGGCTGTGCCCATGATTTATGGGGATCATGAATTAAAGGTGGAACCCCACGTCATCACCTGTGGTTTAGATATTTTTGCCAGTGCTTTTTTTATGCTCAGTCGTTGGGAAGAGTGTGTAGTTAAGGCTGAGGATTATCATAGGCGTTTTCCAGTCAGTGCCGCGTTGGCGTTTAAGAATGGGTTTCTTAATAAACCTGTGGTGAACTTTTATTTAGTGATGTTGCGGTGCATGTTGGAGTATTTAGGGTATTATCACGAAAAAGCAGGTGTGTCTTTTTCATTTGTATTGACCCATGATGTGGATGCACTGTTAAAATGGTTGGATTGGTCGCATGTGTGGCGTACTATTAGTGGTGATCTTTTCAAACGGCACCAGTTAGGTCTTTCTATCCAGCGTTTGCAAGAGTTCCGTGCCATTCGGCAGGGAAAGCAACCCGATCCGTTTGATTCCTATGACCTGCTCATGGATGAAGCGGAATTGTTGGGAACGCGGGCGCGATTTTATTTCATGAGTAGTCGTCCTTCGCGTGCGTTTGAGGATAATCATAGTCCTTATTCCCCGTTTCATTCTGGTGCGCAGCGGATTTTTGCACGGATAAAAAGTAGGGGTCATATTATTGGGTTTCATCCCGGGTATACCACGTATAATAATAAAGAATTATGGCAGGTACAGCGTGCTGTGTTGCAGAACGCCAGTGGTTGTTTGATCACTGAAGGTCGTCAGCATTATTTACGTTTCCAAGTGCCTGATACTTGGCAATTGTGGGCAGATATGGGCATGGTTTTAGATTCTACATGTGCTTATTCCGCGTGTGAAGGTTTTCGTTGTGGTACTGGGCATACTTATAGTGTCTTTAACATCCTCACCCGTCAAAAATTAAAACTAAAAGAACAACCCTTGATCTTCATGGATACCGCCACCAATACCACGGGCTGGGAACCCAACTCCCCCACCCTCAACACTTTATTCTCGCTCATCGAAACCGCCCGGAATGTGGATACGCCCATCACACTTTTATTTCACAACAGTACCTTTGCCGATCAGAGCGTGTTACCGGCGTATCAAAAGATAATCCATTCTTAAGCTGGACTATCTGGACGCTCAGGACTTACTGGACAAGCTGGACAAAATTCAAAGCTTATTGAAAGTCCAGTTGGTCCAGTAAGTCCAGTATGTCCAGCTAGTCCAGTCTTTTCTGAAATTAGGTGGTAGATTTAAGCCAGGGGCAACAAGTTGACATTTATGCTTTTTTTTTATAAGATTAAGGTGACATAGGCACAGGAGATAAATAATCATGGCAACACATAAAACCAAACAAGGCATACTGGTGTTGGTGGACATCGTGAATTTCACTGGCCAAGCCACTAAATTGGGCAATATGTACACCGCTCAATATACCGAATACTTCCAGAACAAAGTTTCAACCATTGCTACCAAATATGAATTTCTGACCGTTAAAGCATTGGGTGATGCGGTATTACTTTTTGGAACCGATGTGGACGGGCTGTTGGAAATGATGGTCGATCTTTTCTTACGGGATAAACTCGAAGACTTATATGGTTTTATCTCCAGGTTTCGTATGGTCGCGCACAGTGGTTTCTTTCAATTCAAAATGGAAAATAATCTTCCTATTGATCTTGTTTCACCTGAAGGGATCATGGTCTTTCGTTTGGAAAAACAAGCGCAACAATGGGAATTGGTGGTCACGCAAACTCTTTACGAGGGCGTTAAAAGCCAACTCACGGAAAAACGTCTCGAAGCTATCCGTATCGAATTACCCGAACCCCTCAAAGGATTCGATAGCCAGGAGTGGGCACCCACGGTTTATAAATTACGCATCATAAAAGAACAGGAAGAAGCCACTAACCTCTTGGAACCACGCTTGAACCAATTGGAAAAGGAAGTGCAAGCGATTCCAGTTTTCGGGAACATCTACCCGGCTGTACCCATGGAGAAGAATTTTATTAATCTCACGCTGGTATGTGACGATGAACGGGTGTTGCGCAGATTCCACGATTGTTTAACGGAGAAAGAGAAATCCCGGTTCTTTGAAGGAAGAGAAGACGAGGGCGATAATGGCAACTTTTCCTATAAAAATATTGATGTGAATACATTATATGATAAATTTCCTGCCGCGATCATCATGGGTTTACCCGGTGCAGGGAAAACGACGATCTTACGAAACCTCGCATTCCGGGAATTTAATCAGAATAAAACAAAAACAGAAGCACAACGGCAGGTAATCCTTTTTGTGCCCTGTGGAACGGCTCTGTTATTCAATCTGTGGTATAAACAATATCAAGGAGCGGAGCATTCGGGAGTAATCACCATTGAGGATGCTCTGGATTATTTGACCTGGGTGTTTCTGTTAGGAAGAAAAGAACCCAAGGATTCAATGCCGCAAGAGTTGGCCGAGTTTTTGGAGTCTGCCAAACGGGTAAAACAGGCGTTTAACGAAAATCGCGTGTTGTTGTTGGTGGATGCATTGGATGAAGCTGCGGATACACTCTATAGAGAGAAGATTAAAGAAGTATTTATGGCTATTTACACCCATCATCATTCACAAAACCGCCTTTATCTCACCTCGCGACCTTCGGAAAGTGTCCATTTGGCTCAAGATATCAAGCGCTATCAAATCCCATTGTTTCGCGTGTTGTCTTTAACCATGGAGCAGGTGCGGGCTGTGGCTAAACATGTGATGGAAGAGGATTCGGATATCTATAAAAGTTTCGATACTGCGATATGGCAGGAAGAAGTGGTGGTGAAGATGGCAGCCACGCCGTTAACTGCCTTGTTGGTAGCCGCTTATTTCCAAGTTTATGAGCAATTCGATCACCGCTACCCGATGTACGATTTATTGCTGAAATTTATCCTGTTAAAAGCCTGGGAAAATATTAAAATGGGTTCATTCGCCTATAGAAATCTCGATTTGTTTTTCCAAGAAATCAAAGCACCTGATTTTTTCGATAAAAACAAAGAGACCGAAATCTTATATGATGCGTTGGCTTCATTGTGTTATAATTTATTTTATGATGATGAGGAAGGCATTGTACAACGTTCCGTGACCGAAGAGATATTGAACCGTTATTTTATCACCTTTATCCAGGAACGGATGCATTACAACTATGATGAGAAAGCCGCACAAGTGGAGGCGGCGCAATGGCGGGAGCGGTTTTTTCGCGATCACTTGTTGATGAAATCCGGGGCCAATCGTTTTGTTTTTGTTCATTCCACCATCATGGAATTCTTGGCCGCGTATCACATCGTAGAGAAATCAAAAAAGAATCCCCCATCATTACCACCCATGATTCTGAAGTGTACGGGCGCAGAGAACTTTCTGGAATTGGAAACAATTCCTATTGCCACAGGTAGCGATCTGACTACGGGTTATGAGGTGTTACGGCAATCAGCGAACTTGCTTAAGGAGGTTTCCTATCCCCATCGTATTTACTTTTTAGGGGTGAAGTGTCTGGCGGAAGTGGAGTGGTTACTGCAAAAAACCTTCCGCACGGTGCGGATGAAAAGCATGCGCAAACCCATCGAAAGTATTATTGACCGGAACCAAGACGCGGTGCGTTGGGTGTATCGGTATCTGAAAGATACGGTGTTGAGTCTAGATAAAGAACAATTAAAGAAAATGGTGGGGCAGTTTGAGAGTATTCTAAAATTGAGTATGCCCACATTTCTAAATTCTTATATGGATTATGAGAAGTTTGAACAAGGGGATTCTGAATTGAAGGATTTGCGCACCCAACTACTTTTGAAGTTGGTTCAAAAGGAAATTATAAATCAATGGTTCGAAACCCAGAGAAAAAAAAGGGTGGTAGAAATTCATGCGCCACAATTTGAGAATATCGCGCAATTAGACAGTACCAGCTCTCACCCCGAAGATAAGAATTTTTCGTATTACCGAAAATTAATCGGGAAAGAGCTATTGGGTTTTTATGGCAGCCCCAATATGAAACATTCCAATGTAGTAAGAGCTTGCGCATTAACACCAGATGGAAGGTTTGTGGTTTCTGCATCGGAAGATAAAACCTTAATACTTTGGAACGTTGAAAGCGGCAAGGAAATTCGGTCCTTTATAGGACATACAAACGGCGTATCGGATTGTGCCATATCGCCAGATGGTAAGTTTGTGATTTCTGCGTCTTATGATAGGACATTAAAGCTGTGGGATGTGGCGACGGGCAAGGAAATCAGAACCTTCAGTGGTCATAAAGATATAGTATTGGGTTGTGCTTTGACACCGGATGGCAAGCGACTAGTTTATGCATCAGGAGATAAAACCCTGAAGTTATGGGATATAAAAACTGGGAAAGAACTCCGATCTTTTAACGGCCATAAAGAGTCAGTAAGAAGCTGCACGGTGACTCCAGATGGGAAATGGGTGGTGTCTGCCTCAGAAGATAAAACATTAAAGTTATGGGACGTGGAAACTGGCAAGGAAATCCGTTCCTTCATAGGCCATAAGGATGGTGTAAATAGTTGTGCGCTGACGCCGGATGGTAAGCGGGTGGTATCGGCGTCTAATGATAGAACTTTAAAGTTATGGGATATAAACAGCGGCAAGGCAATCCTGTCTTTTAATAGTCATCAGGGTTCTGTCTGGAGTTGTGCAATAACAACTGATGGAAAGAAAATGGTTTCCGCATCAAGTGATAATACGTTAAAACTATGGGATGTGGAAACTGGCGAGGAAATTCGGTCCTTTTCCGGTCATAAATCTTCTGTAACTAGCTGTTCCCTGACCAATGATGGAAAGTGGCTGGTATCTGCTTCGGATGATCACACGCTAAAACGGTGGAATGTGGAAACAGGCAATGAAGTTCGACCCCACGCGGGCCATATGTTTTCTGTAATGGGTTGTGTCTTGACACAGGATGGCAAGCGAATGGTCTCAGCATCTGAAGATGGTTCCTTACAACTGTGGGACGTGCAAAGCGGTAAGGAAATCCGTTCTTTTATTGGTCATACGGGTGCTGTTTATAGTTGCGCCTTGACCCCGGATGGGAAGCGGATGATTTCTGCATCAAGTGATCAATCTTTAAAACTGTGGGACACGGAAAGTGGCAAGGAAATCCGATCTTTCATCGGCCATAAATCCTTTGTTGTTAGTTGTGCGTTAACTCCGGACGGGAAAAAAGTGGTTTCCGCTTCTGGGGATAAAACCTTAAAGCTGTGGGACGTGGAAAGTGGCAAGGAAATTCGATCTTTTTCTGGTCATACGGATGTTGTTTTTAGTTGCGCATTGACATCAGATGGAAAGCAAGTAGTGTCTGCCTCTTGGGATAAAACTTTAAAACTGTGGAACTTGGAAAGTGGTGCGGAAATCCAATCCTTCATTGGCCATAAAAATTTTGTGTTGAGCTGCATTTTGACATCGGATGGAAGGCGGTTATTGTCTACATCTAACAATAAGACTTTAAAGCTATGGGACCTTCAAAGCGGTAATGAAAGACGTTCCTTTATCGGTCATACAGGAGTCGTCTATAGCTGCGCACTAAATCGAAATGAAAATCGGGTGGTATCGGTGTCTGATGATCGCACATTAAAAATATGGGACATGAGAACTGGCCTATGCCTCAAAACTTTGTCTCTTCCTTGGATACCACGTTCTGTTTATATTTCACCCGCATACCCAACCAGAGTATTTACCGCCAACATGAATGGTACAATCACAATATTTGATTTCCCTGAATTGGTTGAAGGATGATTTTTTGTAGACGCGACATCCTTGTCGCATTATATTATTCTACTGTTACCAAGAACTCTGAATTGCAAGAGTTTCTTTCCGGTTTCCAAGAAACTCGCCCGAAATGGTATCCACGTTCATCTTTTCGCCGCTTATTAACGCGACAAGGATGTCGCGTCTACATATTCACGCCAATTGGAAACCATTGGGATTAAACACACGCAGGATGCTTGCACTACATTAGGCGATTTCCATGGAAATCGTGGGGATTAGCCTTGGATTTTCTCTTTTGACAGGCCGGTGGTTTTGATGATGATTTCGATAGGTAAACCTTCCGCCAACATCGCTTTAGCAATTTCCAGTTTCTCTAGCTCTTTACCTTTTTCCATGCCTTTTTCTATGCCTTTTTCTATGCCAATTTCTATGCCTTTTTCTATGCCAATCTTTTCGCCATCGATCAGTCCTTCTTTATGTCCTTCTTCATGTCCTTCTTCATGTCCTTCTTTGTGAGCTTGCAGTCTGACTTGTTTTTCCGTGGTGATGAATACTCCTTTGGCTTCATAGATATCCAATTCTTGCTGGGTCCATGTATGCTGGTTGGCTATTTCGAAAGCGTCACGTAGCTCTTTGGGTTCTTTCATCTCACCCGGAATGAGACTCATGCTGCCCGCATTCTTTACAAAATAGATCCATTTGTCTTTGACATTGGCTAACTCTTCAAGGCTCTTTTTAAACTTGGGCAGTTCAATGAAATTCAAATCAAAATCTTTAAACAGGTGCTCATTGGTCTCTTCATCCAGAATCAGATGGCGGGTAGCATAATTTTTATTCTCTTTGAAGAGTTTAAAATTGAGGAATCCTAAAAAGATCACTTGGTTTAGAGCTGGGTAATCATCTCCCCTTTCAAGTTGATGGACATAGGCTTTACTTACATAATAGAGCACTTTTTTCTCAAAGGCTTCCGCATGGATGACCTGCATTTCGACGATATAATGGATACCGCGTTTGTCCACTGCTTTGATGTCCAGAAACGTGTTCTTGAGATCGGCTAGCTTTGGAGCTTGATAAGGGTCCACAATAGAGATATCCACTATTTCTTTGTCAGTGCCTACGAAATCAAGGATATTATTCAAAAAACTGATCAGAATTTCTTTCTTGTTTTCGTCGCCGAAAATTTTCTTAAAGGCCACATCGTTCTTAGGGTCAGCAAAGTTCATACACGCTCCTTTTCATATCCTTATTATAATATGGTTTAGGGAAGATTTCAACAGGTGGCAAGGGAATTTATTATTTCCCAGAAACTTGCCTGGAAATCGTATTTAAGCTCATGTTTTCGCCGCTTATTAATGCGACAAGATGTCGCTTCTACGTAGACGCGCCATCCTTGGCGCATTATTTTATGCCCCTGTTTCCAAGAACTCTGAATTGCAAGAGTTTCTTTCCGATTTCAAAGAAACTTGCCCGAAATGGTATCCACGTTCATCTTTTCGCCGCTTATTAACGCGACAAGGATGTCGCGTCTACATATTCACGCCAATTGGAAACGATTGCGACTAAAACGGGTTCTTCTTTGGATTAAGAATTTGAACAAACCCATCATGGGCATAATTAATGATCTTTTGGTCGAACGTTAGCAACGTCCCATTTAAAATTCGTGCGGAAGCGACAATCATCCTATCCGCAGGATCACCATGAAAATGTCCGGGTAAATTGCAACTTTCGCAGGCGATCTCAGGTGTTAATGGGCACAAGCTTATTCCTGGAGCCGATAAAGCCTGCTTAATCCAATCCAACACATCTCCATCCACGCTTAAACGATTCTTTGCGGTTAACATGGCAATTTCCCAGGCACATATGGCGGGAATTTTTATCGATTTCGTCATTTCGGCTTTTTCAATAGCAGGCAAAAACCCAGCTTTTCTTATTTTTTCGTCGCCTGTGATGAGCCAAATCCAGGTGTGGGTATCCAAAATCAGCATTTTCTCAACCTATCACTCAGCATCCCATGTTTCTCCAGTAGAAGCTATTATATCTCCGTGAATCTTAACTGAATCTTTCAAATACCCAAACGAGTGGGTTGGGGTCTCTTCTAATGCCATAAATTTTATGACTGGCTTTCCATTTTTGGTAATAATAACTTCCTCATGATGCTCTATAACCTGATCTATGACCGCAAGGCATTTGCTTTGAAACTCAATCGCTGACAACTGCATGATAATCACCTCATAAATGAAATAATACATAGATATAAGCGACTTGTCAACCCGATTTGAAAAAAAAGAATAATACGTGTATTGTAGACGCGCCATCCTTGGCGCATTATTTTATTCCACTGTTTCCAAGAACTCCGCATTGCCAGAGTTTCTTTCCGGTTTCCAAGAAACTCACCTGGAAATCGTATCCAAGTTCATGTTTTCGCCGCTTATTAATGCGCCAGGATGGCGCGTCTACGATTGCCATCTAAATAACCTGGATTCACCGCCAACTTAATGAGAAGAATGGGAATTATGGGAATGATGGGATAAACAATAAAATTCCCATTCCTCCCATTCTTCCCATAATTCCCATTCCTCCCACTTGATTTTATGGTACTCTCAAAGAACTGGCGGTGAATCCAGAATAAATAGCCCCAACATCCCATTACATTCACACATAATCCACTCACTTGATCTTGAAAAAAGGCAATCCAGGTTAATCGGGAACCTGTTTCGAATTTTTAAAGACAAAGTAGAGCGGAACTTAGACATCGCACCCGTGCAAGTAGATACTTTAGGATGGAAAGCACACGTTTCAGTAGAGCAAGTGAAGATTGTAACACAACATATAGACATTTCACAAGTGCATTTAGACATTGCACCACTGCAATTAGACATTGCACCACTGCATTTAGACATTGCACCACTGCAATTAGACATTGCACCACTGCAATTAGACATTGCACCACTGCATTTAGACATTGCACCACAACATTTAGACATTGCACCACTGCAATTAGACATTGCACCCCAACATGTAATGATTGCACCACAACATTTAATGAGTACACCATTAAAATGACTGATTCCATTTCAGAAATGGCAAAGTACACCCTTACAAGGACACATCGCACCAAGGAAGAAGGTATTGTACAGGTAAAAACCACTCGTTGTAAACCTTTTTTTACACAGAAGAAGGCATATTTAACCGAGAATTGAATGACAGGGGAAAGATGTACCACAAAATCCACCCCTTGCATTTTCCCTTTAACACTTGACTTTTTTATTAATTCTATATATAGTTGATCATATTGTCCCCATGAGAAACAGAACAATGAATATACTCTTTATCAGCAGTTTGTACCCGTCGCAGCCTAAAGGTTCCGGTGAGGAAATCACCACTGCCTTACACCACATGACCAGATACTGGAACAAAACCGAAAACATCCTCGTCATCCGCCCGGTTTATGTATACCTGCGCGAATTATTCCGCAAAACTACAAACCATAAACGCGAATTGTTCCGACAGCGCCTGTTGGAACTGGACGGGGTCAAAATCATCGTGTTTCCCATCCTAAAAATCCCCAAAATCGCTTATTTTTATTATCCCCTCTACCGATTCTTGGATTCTTACAGCAAAACCCACTCCTTTTCCCCAGATATTATTGTCGCACATTATAATAAAAGCTTGGAGATCGGTTACCAATACAGCCAACGGCACCAGCTTCCCCTGGTCGTTGGCATTCATGCCGCACCGGATGTTTCCGATACCAATCCCACCCCATTTACCAAACGTTGCGGCAAAATTTTAGACGCGGCTACACGGATTGCATGTCGTTCGGACTATATTTATAAGAAAATAGGCGCCTGGTTTCCTGATTGTTTGAGCAAACGTTTTGTTGCCTTTTCTGGAATCGACGAACACATCATCGCGGAGAAGAATCTGGCACTCACCAAACTAAACCGCTGGAAAACAGCCAAACCACAAGGGAAAATTTCCATTATCACGGTCTGCGGATTAATCGCGGTCAAAAATGTCGATACAAACCTGATTGCTTTATCCCAATTACCACGGGCCTTGGATTGGCACTACACGATCATCGGCGATGGGCCGGAACGCACACGCTTAGAAACATTGGCCCTATCACTGGGCATAAATCAACACGTCTCATTCATAGGAAACGTACACCATCAGCAGGTATTGGATTCCTTACTGCAAAGCGATATCTTCATGATGGTCAGTCGCCTGGAATCTTTCGGACTGGTTTATCTGGAAGCGATGGCATGCGGAAATATTGTGATTGGTTCCTATGGCGAAGGCATTGATGGCATCATTCAACACGGCCAGAACGGGTTCCTCTCCCCGGCAGGTGAAGCCGAACCACTGGCGTTACTGTTGCATGAAATTATGGAGAGAATGGATCCACAGACTCTGGCAGCACTGCTGCAACACTCTTACCTGACGATCCAGTCTTACACGCATCAACATGCGGCGCAAAATTACTTGCAGCACTTAAAGGAGATTGTGCCATCGTGATCAATCTACATATCTACCCTTCTAACATGGCCAATGAAAGCCGCATTTTTAAAATAACTGCGGCATTGATTGAAGCGGGTCTGGTTCAAGAGATTGTACTGGTAGGCATAGGCGAAGGAACCTTTCCTGAAACTGAAACGATGGATGATTCGAGAAAAATATGGCGCGTGCCACTAACTAAATTTCCTTTCCTGGGTTGGAAAGTGGAGAAAGTATTGCGCTACATCCAATGGATATGGAAAGTGTTCCGCCGCTATCGCCATGAACCAATCACGATGATCAATTGCCACAGTTTGTTTGATCTGCCCATTGGCGTGCTGCTAAAAAGAAAAACAGGCGGCACACTGATTTACGATGCCCACGAATTGGAAACGGAACGAAACGGCCTGAAAGGAAAACTAAAACATATCTTTAAAATTATTGAGAAACAATGCATCAAACATATAGACTATCTATTTGTAGTCAGTGATTCTATTGCCCACTGGTATCAAGAAACATACCACTTAACGGATGTGGCGGTCATCAAAAATATCCCGGTCAAGCACCCTTCCCCGTTGGAGAAATCCCCCATTCTTCGCGACCGATTCAACATCCCACCGGGCCACCGTCTCTATTTATACCAGGGTGCGCTGTTGGAAGGACGCGGGATACCTATTTTATTAGCGGTCTTTTCCAAAACCGATATAACCGACCATATTGTTTTTATGGGTTATGGTCCCCTCACACAAATGATTAAAACAGCCGCCACGTTGCACCCCACCATTCATTTTCTCGATGCTGTGCCCCACCAGCAAATTAATACTTATGCCTCCAGCGCTGACATTGGTATCTCGCTCATTGAAAATACCTGTTTGAGTTATTATTATTGTTTACCCAATAAAGTATTCGAATATGTTTTTAGTGGGATCCCCTGTATTGTCAGTGATTTCCCCGATATGAAAGCCTTTGTTTATACCTATTCATGCGGATGGGTTACCCCTGTCAATGAAGCGAATGTATATCGCCTCATTAAAGAAATGACGGCTACTGAATTTTTTGAAAAACAACAACACGTGTACACCATGCAAAATAACCCCCATTTCGACTGGCAAAACGAGAAAAAAATTCTGCTGGATGTGTATAACACCCTCTTACCCACAAAAAACCATCAGGAGAATCCCAAATGATTACTATCGTGGATTATGGCATGGGCAATTTAGGTTCCATCAAGAACATGTTGAAGAAAATCGGCGTACCCGCTCTGATTTCCAGCGACCCTACAGACATAAAAGCCGCGGAAAAATTAATTCTTCCCGGTGTGGGCGCCTTTGAGAATGGCATGAAGAATCTTAACGAGAGAGGGTTAATTGACATCTTAAACGAGAAAGTACGGATCGAGAAAACCCCGGTGCTGGGGATTTGTTTGGGCATGCAATTATTATCCAATAGCAGTCAAGAGGGCACGTTGCACGGTTTGGGGTGGCTGGATGCCGCGACCAAGAAGTTCGATTTCACCGATCTGCACAACCCCGCGCTTAAAATCCCACACATGGGTTGGAATACTGTTGAAATAAAAAAAAACCACGCCTTATTTGCCAATATGCCCCCGGAAATACGCTTTTATTTCGTTCATTCCTACTATGTGGACTGCAAGAACCCCGACCATGAATTAACCCACACTGTACATGGCATCACATTTACTTCTGCCGTGGCCGTGGAAAACATATGCGGCGTGCAGTTTCACCCCGAGAAGAGCCACAAGTTCGGCATGAAGTTACTCGCTAACTTTGCAGCCACGAGTTTTTCTTAAGCCCAGGAGAAGCACACCATCATGTTAAAAACCAGGGTCATTCCCGTCTTATTATTAAAAGATCGCGGTCTTGTCAAAACCCGGAACTTTAAAAACCCGACCTATCTGGGCGATCCCAAAAATATTGTGCGCCTGTTCAACGATAAAGAAGTCGACGAACTGGTCATCCTGGACATCACGGCCACTAAAAAACAACGGCCCCCCGATTTCCAGTTCCTCAAAGAACTCGCTGTCGAATGTTTTATGCCTGTTTGTTATGGTGGCGGTATAAATCACAGCGACGATATCAAAAAACTCTTTGCGCTTGGCATAGAAAAAGTAGCCATTAACAGTTACGCCTTTGAAAATCCCGGGTTTATCAAAGAAATCGCCACTGTTTTTGGCAGTCAGAGCATTGTGGTTTCGATTGATGTTAAGAAGAACCTCTTCGGTCATGATTATTGTTTCACCCGCAGTGGCAGCAAGAATACCCATATTGAGCCCGACGTATTCGCCCGCCACATGGCCGAGAACGGCGCCGGGGAACTATTGATCAATTCCATCAATGCGGATGGCACGATGTCAGGGTATGATCTTCCCATGATCAAAAAAATAACGGCCAGTGTTTCGATTCCAGTTATTGCGTGTGGGGGTGCTGGTAGTCTTGATGATTTTCGTGCCGTTGTGTTGCATGCTGGAGCTGCCGCAGCCGCAGCCGGAAGTTTTTTTGTTTTTCAAGGTATTCATCGCGCTGTGCTGATCAGTTATCCCCCCTATGCCCAACTGGAAGCACTATTTAATTAAAAATAAGGAGAACATGAATCCATCATGACAGACTATCAAATATGCAACCGCTGTGTCATGGATACCAGTGATCCGGGTATCCAATTCGACGCGAATGGCACGTGTAATCATTGCCGGAGTGTCATGGAAAAGCTGAACACATTCCCGCATCACCTCAATCGGGATCAAAAGCTCCTGGCCTTGGAAAAATTAAGCGCAGATATCCGTGCGGCTGGAAAAAATAAACAATACGACTGTATTGTAGGGGTGAGTGGCGGCGTAGACAGCACGTTTGTTATTTACCAATGCAAACAATTGGGTCTCCGACCCTTGGCCGTGCATCTGGACAATGGGTGGAACTCGGAATTGGCAGTTCATAACATAGAAAAGATTTGCAAGACGCTGGAGGTTGATTTATTTACCTATATTCTCCAGTGGGAAGAGTTCCGGGACATCCAACTTTCTTTCCTCAAAGCCTCTACACCCGATTCTGAAATCCCTACCGATCACGGCATAACCGCGCTATTATATAAAATGGCAGCCAAACACCATTTAAAATACATTCTCAGTGGTTGCAATTACAATACCGAATCGATTCTTCCCGAAGCCTGGTCTCATGGTCACAATGATTGGCGTTACATCAAAACCATTCATAACACATTGGGTTCCATCCCGTTCAAGACCTTTCCCCACACCAGTTATTTAAAATCATTCTATTACATGTTTATCAAAAAAATAAAAAGCATCGATCTATTGGACCTGATCGAGTACAATAAAGCCGAAGCGGAGACATTATTAAAGGAAAAGCTCAACTGGCAACCCTATAAAGGAAAACATCAGGAATCCATTTACACAAAATTTTTTCAATCCTACATTTTGCCCCACAAATTTGGCTTTGACAAACGTCGTGCTCATCTTTCCAGTCTCATCTGTGCTGGACAGATCACCCGTGACCACGCCTTGCACGAACTCACCATGCCTCTCTACACAGAACCCGAACTAACCGAAGACAAAGAATACGTTGCTGTCAAGCTCGGTTTAACGCCGGACCAATTCACAGCCATCATGCAACTCCCCCCCAAGACCTTTTGGGATTATCCCTCTTATGAAAATTCCCTTTATTACAAAATCGCCCGTTTTTTCTACCGTTTACTGAAGGGAAAGAAGTTAAGCAATTAAAGATAAAGTCCTTGAATCCCACTTTCCCCAAATCCGCTGCCAAGTTAATGGGAGTAATGGGAAGTATGGGAGTTATGGGAATTATGGGATAATAAAATATTCCCATTCCTCCCATAACTCCCATACTTCCCATAATTCCCATACTTCCCATTACTCCCATAAATCCCCCCCTTGAAATAATCCCACTAATTGGTTATAATAACCCTTCACCACAGGAGGTGTAGCAATGACTGATTTATATTCAGGAGAAACAACCATGCTCCCGGACCAAGAAGACCCAGAGGAGCAAGCCCAACTTTGGTATCAGCGTTTCGCCATTGCCATGGCAATCAGCTTTTTCTTCCCCCTTTATATCTCGATGTTCGGTACCAGCAAACTCATATTCCCCAATATTGAAATGATTGGCAAGATGGGACATTTTGTCACTCTCATGGCACTTTATCCATTATTAGCCGCCATAATTATTATGGTTGCGATCACAAAAACAACCGATTTAACCCGTTCCATCATCCTTTTAAGCACCGGTTTATTTCCTTTCCTATTGGTTATTTTATTCCAGGGCGATCTATTCGCCGGTTCCATGAACCAGATATTCAAAACAGATAATCTCTTGTTATTTATCCCTTTATCACTGCTCGGAGTGCATATTGGTGCCAAAGTCACCGAGATACATGGGCTCAGAGCCGGTCAAATCATCGCCGGAATTTCCGGTATCGTGTTTTTAGCACTCATTTTACTACCCATAGACCGTAGCGGAATGCCTCTCTATTTCGGATTATTCAAGCTCTTAAAATCCGGTGGCCACATCGCATTGCCCGGTGCAGTCGTTGTCTTTGTCGTAGCCTTGATCGGTATATTTTCCGTGTATTCATACGCCAGTTTTATGGCCATTATTAACATGCGGGACACGGATAAATCCACCGAACTGGCCATGCGCATCAGAAAACTCGTGTTCTTAGCTAGCATGGCTTTGCCCATCAGTATTTTTTTCGTTACCATGTTCACGTCCGGCATTTCCGGGATGAAAATGTACCTCTTTACTGTTTATGTGAAGTACTTCCCGGAAATAGGCGCCATTATCGGCTTGATCTCGCTGTCATGTTTTGACCTGATCAGTTTTTCTATCCCCAAAACAGTTAAAGGGGGTGATCTTTTCAAAACACCGGCCAAACTTTAAATCATTAACGCCGGCGTTTTGTTTTTAATAGATCGCGGTAATAATTGGATTCTGTGGATTCCCCGTGCAATTGGGCGATTCTGTCATAGATAGCCGTGATAGAACTCGCCCCTTTCTTTAAGCGTTCCAGTATTTCTGCTTTTGCCCACAAGGCCGGGATATAAGCGCCATTAAATTCCAAGCATACGTTCACTTCTTTCAGCGCTTCCTCATAACGAGCCCCACGCAGCAAAAAGCGGACATACTCGGTATGGAAATACGGGTAATAGAAATAAGATATCCAATAAGAGAGCCTGTTCTTAATGACAATCAGAGTTTTATACTCCTTTTCCGCCTCGGCCAAATGATTTTCCTGCTCTGCAATCAAAGCCCGTAAATGAATGCCAAATTTGACGGCTGCATTAAAATTATCCACATCCAAATTATATTTCTTTTTAAACTCGTCCAGCCAATTTAACTGTTCTTTAGCCCCGCTAATTTTCTGTGCCGTGACCAGAATCACCCCTTTCAGCCAATGGGCCTCCGCGGTATTATCCAAGATATTATTGGAATCAAAAGTAGTCAAAGACTGATTAATCAGCGTTAAAGCCGACTCATAGCACAAATTAAGATATTCGATAAACGCATTTCTGGACAACACATAAGCGCTGTCTGATTTCGAGTTTTGCATGTTTTCGAATTCTTTTAACGCCTCTTTTGAGCGGGTATAATCGGCTTTTAAAATATAGATATCCGCCAGCGTTTGAAATGGGTATGGATTCCGATTGTTTTTATCATCCGGTAATCCAGCCCGTCGTTTCATGGCTTCAGCATTGGCTAAATCCCCGGCAAAAAAGTAGCCGTCACCCAGCGAATCAAACGAGTTGGATGTTTCATCAAGGGTGCGGTAATCCTGAAATAATTCCAGGGCTTTGATATGATCCCCCAAATACGCGTAACAATACCCCTGGTGATTGAGTGCCTGCGAATATTGCCGGTCCAATTCCAGTGCTTGATCGTAATACTGGATCGCTTCCACAGGCGCGGCATGATGAAAATAAGCCTCTCCCAATTGATAAAAAGCTTCCTTATCAAAAGGGAACATCTCGACCAATTGCTTCAAATTGGCAATCTCATCATTAAACAAAAATTTCAACCGCCCTTCCAATGCGCGGACTTTTAACTGCAACGCCGGTGACAAACTCCCTATATACGGCAATATTTGCTTGATCTCTTCCAAAGACTTTTGACCTTTCCCGTCAAAAAGGTACAAATCAGCCAGATAATACTTGGCAATCAGCACCTCCTCTACTTTTAGAAAATAACTTAACGCTTTCCCAGTTTCCCGTCTCTTCCAAAACGGTTTTCCTTCATAGATATTCACATACGCATCCCAGCGGTTCCCAAAAACAGCCGAAATTTTGAAATACTCGTAGTTTTTCCCTTTTTGCGGGAACAAATGACTGTATATGTTTTGTGTTAAAGAGTCGATTTGGTTGGCAAGCAGCGAATCTTTTTCCGGGCCAGTAGTGGCTGGAGCATAAGGTTTAGTCGTATCAGATGCATCATAGGGTTTTAGACGTGCATCAATCGTATAAAAATTACTATCCCGCGAAATCTTGCCCGTTAATTCATACTTGATCTTAAACTTCATATTCAGATTCTTCAGATTTTCCCGTTCGTTACCTTCGCCGAACAGAGACACGACCATATCTTTATTAATGGTTTTAAATTCCACGAACTGGTTAAGGGATTCCATTAGCAATTGGTCAACCATTGCCGGTAACTCTTTCGCCCCGGTTTTGTCCTCAAATTGATGCAGGTAGATATAAAAGACATCCCTGCGGGTTTCATTGGCAGCCACCTTCGTATCCTTATTCTGTGCATTGATTTTATTATCCTGATCATCAATTTTACCATTATGATTAAGTCCGAAAACAAAATAAAGCACCACAGCCAAAAGAATAACCAGTCCGGGAACCGCCCACCAGAGCAGCTTATGTTTTCTCTTCTGAGAAGGGACCATTTGCGCGGTGGAGGCTTTGAATCGTTTAATACGGGAGACCAGGGCGCCTAAATCCTCTTTATCGGAATTTCGTTTAATCTCTTTCATGAACAGCGCTTGTTCTTTTAAATCAATAATCTCAGTCTGCCTGCCCGCTTCCATTGGAACCGTGCCCGATGAGCCAATAAATTCGGTGCGGAAGGTTTCCAAATCCTGTTTTAATTTAAAAAAATCCGCGTATCTGGCCTCCTTATTTTTTTCCAAGGCTTTTAATACGATCCGTTGCAACGGTTCAGGAACATCACAGGTAAATTGGACCTTTTTATTAAGCACATTATAGAGTGTTTCAATTTGTTCTTCTTCTTTAAACGGATTTTTCCCTTCCAGTAATTCATAGAGCACAATTCCAAAAGAGAAAATATCCGAGCGTAGGTCCAGCGGTTTTCCTTTCGCTTGTTCCGGGGAGATATAGGCAATAGTACCCATCACAAACCCTTTTTCAGTCAAGTTAACATCCACTTGGCCCGAGTTTCTCCCCGTCACCCCCACATTAAATTTCGCCAATCCGAAATCCAGTATCTTAACCACGCCTTTATTATCAATCATGATATTCCCCGGTTTAATATCCCGGTGAATCACATCGCGGGTATGGGCTTCAGCCATGCCCCCGCAAATTTGGATGGCTATATCAATTGTTTTATCCAGGCTCAGAGTTTTAACACCAATGATCTGATCAAGAGTCACACCATCAACATATTGCATGACAATATAATCTGTATCATTCTCTTCATAGACTTCATAGATCGTACATATATTAGGATGGTCCAACTGTGAAGCCGTTTGCGCTTCCCTTAAGAACCGTATTTTGGAATTCGTATCAGCCAGATTGCTTTTCAAAATACTTTTAATCGCCACATTTCGTTTTAATTTGACATCTTCCGCCAGCAACACTTCCCCCATGCCGCCTTTGCCCAATTTTTTAAGTACTTTGAATCGTTCCCCGATAATAAATCGTCCCAGTGAATAGTTTTCCGGGGTGTATGGGATAGTTGGATTTTCAATAGAGTCCGGGCTTACCGTCAACAGATCAGTCGCGCCATTGGACAACCCTTGACCACAAGAATTACAGAACTTCGCATCGGCTGTATTATCAGCTCCACAATTATTGCATTTCATAATCGTTTATAATACCAGAATAGCGTCTATTATTCAACTATTTTTTGTTTTCTTTGCCATTTTTAAGCCAGTATTCCTGGATCGGCAAACCAGCAATCCCAAAATGGTCGTTCGCCATCTCTTGCAAAATAACCCGTACACTATCCGGTGGCACATCCAACGTTTTTACAATCGCATCGCTGACATTTTTGATCAAGTCCCGCTTTTTCTCTTTGTCCCGGCCCTCCAATAAATGAATCGTTACAATCGGCATGTCGAACCTCCTTTTTAATAGTACAATTTGCATTATTAAATCACCTATCCATCATAACAGATGACCAAGAAAAAAACAAGATCATAAAAAAAAACTGGATTCACAGACAATTCTTTTATAAAATCGTAAAAGCACCTGGGAGTTATGGGAATTATGGGAAGTATGGGAGGGATGGGATATTTCTGTTTATCTCATAATTCCCATAACTCCCATACTTCCCATAATTCCCATAAGTCCAGTAAGTCCAGTTACCTTCCAATTTTTTTTAACAAGCCGTCCAATTTCTCCACTTGTTTTCTGCTGGAATACGATTCAATCGCCTGCCAATCCGGCTTAAACGTATTATAAAATTCAGGTTCGCACACAATGCGCCGCAACACCGTGGCAATAGCTTCCAATTGCCAGGGATGCACCACCCACCCCGTCTTAGTCTCGTGGATAATCTCTGCCAACACCGTCTTATACGTTAATGCCAAGATTGGTCTACCTGCAAAAAGATATTCGAATATTTTAGCAGAAACCAGACTGCTACGATCGGGCGAAGTAATAACCAAAAGCAAATCCGCTTGTTGTTGGAATGCCAATGCCCTGGTTCGTTCCACAAAACCATGCAAAACAAGCACCCCGGTGTCGCGCAAATCCTTTAAAACATTCAATTCCGCTTCCCGATATTCCCCTAACAGATGTATTCTCACTTTTGCCAGCAAAGTTGGTTCATCCCGGAGCAACTGTCTAACTGCATCAAAAAAGAAATCCACGCGCGTCCCCACATCAGATAAACCAAACCGCCCGGTAAATACAATATTAAAACAAGAAGACTCAAACGGCGCCACCGCAGGTAAATTCTCTAAATCTTCCGGGTCAAATGCATTAGAAATCATTTCCACATACTGCGGTTGATATGTTTCCCGGTAATAATCCGTAATCGGATGAGCGATAGCAGTCACTGCCACCGCACTATGCACCGCTTTTGATTCAATTTCCTGGTAACGTCTTCGAATACAGGTGTACCGTGCCATACGTTTTGTTTCGATCGGTTCAAACATCAATCCGTCACGAAAATCCGTGATTAAAGGAATATTATAACGCTGTGACAAATATACCCCGATCTCCAGTGTTTCCACTGGTGGATAAGTTGCTATAATCACATCCGGTTTAACCCGTTCAATAATAGCCGCACTATTCCGCATCACTTTTTTCTTCCACCATGTATAAATAGAGCAATAAATCCCCACCCTATTCAGTAATTCCGTCACCCCCCGTAACCCCAACCAAACCAACCGTCGCCCCATTCCCACGCGGTCGCGATTAAAACTGATATCCGAAATTCGTATAATCCCTGGGTTCCCCTCTTCAATGATGCTTTTTCCATATCTATGGGTTAGTACCGTCACTTCATGCCCGAATTGTGGCAGGTATTTCGCCATTTTAAACGGTCGCATCGTTCCCCCGCTATTAATCGGAGGATAATAATAAGCAATCAACAATATTTTCATCTATTTTTCCCTAACTTCCTGGCTTCTATCTTTTCCCAATCAATACTTTATATTTCTCTTCCAGATTTTTTGCTTCTTTCTTGATATCATGGAATTCTTCAACAAACGCCCGTCCTGTTTTTCCCATTTGCGCCCAGAGATGTTGATTTTCCAAAAGGAACAGAATATTACGCGCCAAAGCCTCACTGTCCCGTTCCGCACATAATAACGCGCTACGATCCGGCACAACCATATTCGGAATATCCGCATGATAAGTCGAAATCACCGGCAAACCCATTGCCTGCGCTTCCAAAATCACAATCGGGCCCCCACCTTCCCCATCCCCATTTGTTGCACGTAGCGCCGGATGAATAAACAAATCCGCTTCCGCAGCCCTTTGTAAATAATCCCTGTAATCCAGAAACCCCGGCATAGTCACCCACTCCCCCATCTTATTCTGATCCACATAATGCTGGATATCCCCTTTTAATTCCCCATCCCCCACCGCGCACAGAGAAACATCACGGTTCTGTTCCCGCACTTTTTTCAGGGCTTCCAATGCTACCCTCAACCCATTCTTTTCAGTGAAACGCCCACAGAAAAGAAGCTTCACCCTTTCCGACCCCTTGGGCCTTCGTTCCTTGAAAGGAATTGTATCCACCGGAATCGCAATACGCTGGATTTCTATTTTCTGCAACGGACACCCCAAACCCAACAACCTTTTTTTCATAAACTCCCCTTCCACCAAGAACATCTCGCACCCAACAAATAGTTTGGGCAGCAATTTTAAAATCGGGTCAATCAAAGCCGCACGAAACAACGAGGCACCATAAAAACTTGTCACCATAGGAATACCCAGTTTTCGTTTCAGATGCAACACCTGTAAACCATCCCGCCCCGAATGAGCATGAATCAGTCGCACCCCACGCTCTCTGATAATCCGTTCAAAATAATAGTTCCGGTTCAACACCCGCTTGAAAATAGCACTCAAAAACTTTTTTATCCTGCTTAACGGCACCTTTAAGTCCACCATATTACAACGCGGAAAGGGAAATTGCCAGATATTATCCAAACGCCAAGACAAACAAATCGGAATAAAACGACTCATATGCGTCAAATAGTGATAAATAAACGTATCAGATTTCTCAAAAAAAGTATGCTTGAAATGCGCCACCAGAAAACTCGTTTTATCCGTTTGTGATTTTCCCATCATTGTCCTTTCCTCGCCCCCAGGTAATCTTTGATCGTGCGTTTCAAGAACAGTAATTCCTGTTGCTCAAAAATGAAAAGCAAGGCCAGATATATCGCCACAAAAAGAACCGTGCTGACGATTAATTCCGCCACCAGCGGTATGTGCAGCAAAGGATGTATTCCCAATAAAATGAAAACCGAAGCGAACGTGCAGAACAACAGGGTTTTTTTTATCTCATCCAGGTATTCGCCAATGCCCATGTTCGCTAAATAGCGTCTGAGAAAGAAATTGGCTGGTTCCACAATAAAAATAATCGTGCATAATGTACTGATCGCCACCCCGGTAATACCCCATTGCAAGCCAATAAAATTAGCCGTAACAATAATCAACGTCTTGGCCAAATCATTATAAAACCCAATATCCGCACGCCCTTTCGCCAGGATCAAATTTCCCATCGGATTACCCAATGCATACAGCACCCCCAGAAAAGCACACACTTGCAACACCGGCACCGATAACAACCACTTCTCCCCATAAAGAAACAATATGATATCCTTTGCCAGTACAAAAAAAAGAAAATAAATAGGAACCATAATATAACCAATATACCGGATCATTTTCAGATAATACCGCTTCAATTGCAAGCCATCGTCCGATACTTCTACCAGTGCCGGAAAAGCCACGCTGGTAATAATCGGATTGATCCGTTGGATTGGTTTCACCATCAGATTATAAGCCATTGAATAATATCCCAGCGCCACTTCCCCTAAAAACGCGCCGATCAATAAAAAATCAATGTTCTGATTGAACCGATTGATCACACGCGACCCAATTTGAAATACGCCAAAAGAAACAAACCGGCGTACATGTCTGAAACGAAAGGTCAAGCGTTGCGGTTTCCAGATTTGTAAGCCGAAATAGATATTCAAGCCCGTTGATACCAGAGCTTGCATCAACATGCCAAACACAAGCCCCAGCACCTGCCGTGAAAAATACACGTACACTATCACCGCCACCGAATAAACCAGCGTCGTGATCATACTGATCTTAGAAAGCATGTCAAACCGCATTTTCTTCCTCATCAGCACATTAAACAGAATCGCCGGTGAAGTAATCGTGAAATAAGATGCAATCAACCATAAATAAGGATAAAGCTCCGGTTTCTTAAAATAGGAAACAATAAGCGGCGAGGCTATAATCAATAAAAACGTCAGTCCTAAGCCGAAGAAAATATTAAAATAAAACAACGAGGCCAACTCCTCCTCTTTCACATCCTTGTAACTAATCACCGCCGCGCTAACCCCCATGTCCGAAAAAGATTCCAACATATTGATCACCACCATAATCATGGCAAAAAAACCAAAATCTGCAGGCGTCAACAGTCGTGCCAGTACAGAAACCGTGGCAATACTGAGCAAAAAGGTGAACCCTGAATTCACCGCGTTCCACAGTGCCCCGGTGATCACTCTAAACTTCATCAACATGGATAAATCCTTACTGTCTTGAACCCGCTTACGCCAGTCCCGTTACGCAATTTCGTCAAATAGTCCGCATCATTCATCCATTATAATATAACACAAAAATCTTCTTTTTTACAGAGACCCCGGCAATCTGAATTCATTGCTAAATTTTTTCTTCTTTTTCCTGCCCCATTGACTTAGGAATAGTTTTCTTTTATAATTTTTTTTAGGTACATAAATGAAAAAGATAAATCTAGGTAAATTATTGTGGCGGTTTCCCCGTGAATTTGTAAAAATGTGCATCACTTATCTCCCCGGTGAATTGGGATTTGAATTACGGACATGGTTTTGGCAGAAACGACTCAAACATCTCGGTAACGAAGTCACCATTGATGTCGGTGTTTATTTCCAAAATCCCCAGCACATCTCCCTTGAAGATCATTGCTGGATAGATAGAAATGTTATAATTCTCGCCGGCCCTCCCGGAGGTCAGAGAATCACATATACCAAAAATAACCCGGATTTTTCTCTTGATCCCGGTGCAGTTGTCATTGGAAAAGATACACACATCGCGCCAAATTGCGTTTTATCAGGTATCGGTGGCATTTATATCGGTAAAAATTGCGGCGTAGCCTCTCATTCTGCAATCTACAGCTATTCCCATCACTATAGAAACCTATCCGACAAACAGGACTCTTTCCAATACACCTTTTCCCCCCGCGTTCGCGTCGACCAGCAATCCATGATCTGCGGCCCGATAGTAATAGAGGATTATTGCGCCATCGGATTAAGCAGCGTCATACTTCCAGGCGTAACCATTAAAACCGGGAGTTGGATTGCCAGTGGTTCCATCATCACCGAATCCTGCGACCCACAAACACTGACTTACTTCGATCAAGGTAAAAAACAAAAATCTCTGGCCAATTTAACCATTAAAGAATGAAACCCATATTAAATACAAAAAACACAACACCCTATCCCGGAGCCAATGAATGTTCAAACGAGAAGAGTTTTTAGTGTTCGGAAGCCCACTGATCGAAGAGGCAGAAATAGAAGAGGTGGTCAAATCCATGAAATCAGGATGGATTGGCACCGGTCCCAAAGTCCGACAGTTCGAGGAGATGTTTTGTCAATTCAAGGGTGTTAACCATGCAATGGCCCTCAATTCTTGTACTGCCGCGCTTCATCTTTCCTTAAATGTCATTGGTATTCAACCCGGTGATGAAGTTATTGTTCCCACCATGACCTTTGCCGCTACAGCCAACGCGGTCATCCATGCCGGTGGTAAACCCGTGCTCGTAGATTGTCAAAAAGAGTCCATGAACATCGATCCCCTTCAAATCGAAGCCAAAATCACCTCCAAAACCCGCGCCATTGTGGTTGTTCATTTTGCAGGTCGCCCCTGCGACATGGACCCCATCATGAATATCGCCCACACTCACCATTTAAAAGTCATTGAAGATTGCGCCCACGCCATCGAGGCAGAATACAACGGAAAACAAACCGGTCTTTTTGGTGAGATCGGTTGTTTCAGCTTTTATGTCACCAAAAACGTCTGTACCGGTGAAGGTGGCATGGCTATTACCAACCACGAGGCCTATGCCGATAAAATAAAGATACTCGCCCTGCACGGCATGAGCAAAGATGCCTGGAAAAGATTCTCCGATGAAGGATACAAACATTATCAGGTCGTTTACGCCGGATTTAAATACAATATGATGGATATTCAGGCCGCCATGGGCATTCATCAGCTCCCCCGCATCCAAACCCATTGGCAAAGACGCCAAACCATCTGGAACACCTATAATGCCGCCTTTAAAGATTTACCCGTCTTCCTCCCCGCGCCTATCCCGCCCAATATCAAACACTCCTACCATTTATATACCTTATTACTCGATATTCAACGCGCCCATATCACCCGGGACCATTTCCTAAATGAAATGACCAAACGAAACATCGGTGTCGGCGTCCATTACATCGCCCTTCACCTCCACCCGTATTATCAAAACACCTTCCAGTACCAGGAAAACGATTTCCCCAATGCCCGTTGGATTTCAGACCGAACCGTCAGTTTACCGCTCTCCCCAAAACTCACCGATCAAGACGTCGCCGATGTCATTCACAGTGTCCGGGATATTTTTGAGCATGTCAGCTAATATTGTTTCCATCTTCAGCCGATTATTAAAGAATCTGCTCAAACATACTTTGGGCCTTAGTCCATTACTGCCTGTTTTAACGTCCAATACCATGGGCACAGATGATCTTAAACTATGCCGCCAATGGCTAAAACAACCCGATCATTGGTATGATCAGGAAGTATGCCACACATTTAACCAGGAATTTGCCCGTTGGAATCATTCCCAGTATGCTTTTTCCTTTATGGGGGGTCGTGTCGCCCTCAGTGCCTGTATTTTCGCATTGGCTTTAAAGCCCGGCGATGAAGTGATTGTACCCGGTTATACCTGTGTAGTTGTGCCCAATGCGTTTCGTTTCGCAGGAATCCAGGTCGTTTATGCCGATATTGAACTTGACACTTACGGACTTGACGCCGCAGCCGTAATAAAAAAAATTGGTCCCAAAACAAAGGCCATTTTAATCCAGCACCTTTACGGTCTCGTGTGTCGCGATTACCAAGAAATCCTAAATATTGCCCGCCATAATAATATCTATATCATTGAAGATTGCGCCCAGAGTACTGGTGCCCAATACAATGGAAAAAACATCGGTAACCAAGGTGATGTCGCCATTTACTCCTGCGAGCAATCCAAAGCCTTCACTACCGGTCAAGGCGGTATTGCCACTACCAATGATCCCCTACTCGGTCAGAGACTCCAGGTTTTTTATCACAACGCCCCATTTCCCGACACCGTCCGGATCGATCATTTATTGCAAACCCTGCTTTTTAATTATTACACCCTCGCCCATCCTCGCCGATGGTTGTTAAAAGAGTGGGCTTACCACAAATATGGCATTAAAGCCCTTGTTTCCACCACCCCCGAGGAGATCGTCGGTATTAAACCTTCATATTATGGCTGTAAAATGCCCGCGCCGTTGGCTGCCATCGCCTTAAACCAGTTGCACAAACTCGACCATTTTAATCAGTTGCGCAGAAACCAAGCCGCAGCGTGGAATCACTGGTGTGAACAAAACCACTATCACGTGCCACTCGTCATCCCAGGTTCCACTCCCATTTTTCTTCGTTATCCCGTGCTCGTCGCACCCGCCCAGAAAAAAGATTTAAGTTGGGCCGTGCAGCAATTATCATTAAAGCCCGGGATTTGGTTTGAGACTCACATCCATCCCGCAGATTTTCCCGTCAGCGACTGTCCCAACGCCGATCAAGCCGTCGCACAGTGTATCAACTTGCCTACTTTGGGAGTAAAACATAAAAAATGACCCTCTCGCCCGATAAACATCTCAATCCCCATGATATGCCAGTAGTCGCCCATTTCAGCAATACCTTTTTTGTTAAATCCGAGACCTTTATCTATCATTATTTATCCCATATGAGCACCATTAAACCCATATGTTTAGCCTGGAGGTTGGAGAATTTGGAGGATTTTGTCTTTCCTCCCGCCGATATGTATTGCCTGCAATTAAAACAGTATCATAGCCAGTGGTTTTATTACGGTTTGCAAAAACATTTGTTCAATAAAGACCTGTATTTCCAGCATATCCTTAAAACCAGGGACGTGCGTCTCCTCCACGCCCATTTTGGTCACAATGGCGTGCAGGCCATGAAACTACTCCGGCAATTAAAACTCCCCATTCCACTCGTGACCACCTTTTATGGCGCCGATATCTCCCGTCAAGATATGGTTCAACCCTTGCGGGAGCAGTACCGCCAATTATTTGATTATGGCACACAGTTCCTCGTCGAAGGATTATACATGAAAGCCGCCTTAGTGCAGTTAGGTTGTCCCGAACATAAGATTCAGATTCAACCCATTGCCATTCCCTTGGACACCATTCGTTTCAAGGAACGCCTACCCAGAGGAAAAGATCCTGTTCGGCTGCTGTTTTGTGGGCGCTTCGTTGAAAAAAAAGGCTTGTTTTATGCATTATCCGCCATCAAAAAAGTGTGGCAGCAAGGAAACAGGAACATCCGTTTCTGTATTATCGGTGATGGTCTCTTAAAAGAGGATATCCGTTCATTCATAGATAAAAATCATATGGAAGAATATGTCGAGCTACCTGGTTTTTTGCGTTACGACCATTATTTGAAGCGCGTCGAGGAGGCCGATATATTTATTCATCCCAGTATCACCGCCACCGATGGTGACAGTGAAGGTGGTGCTCCCACCACTATTTTAGAAGCTCAGGCCATGGGTTTGCCAGTCCTTTCTACTCTGCACGCCGATATTCCCAATGTTGTTCTTCCCGGTCAGAGCGCCCTGTTGTCTCCAGAACGTGACGTGGAGTGTTTGGCCCGCCATATCCTTTATTTATTGGAAAATCAACAGCTATGGTCCACCATGGGAAAGGCTGGTCGAACATTCATTGAAGAACACCACGATATCAAAACCGAGACCCCCAAACTCGAAGCAAAATACCGCCAACTCTTCCAGTAAGAATCAAAAAACAGTTCAATCGGAAAAATTTCCATCGGCAACCGAAATCAAGAGGGAGTTAACGCTCATACCATCCACATGAGTAAACTACATTTCTACCTTGAGCCAAAAAAAACACTGATCGAGACTTATAAGAATCTCATAGATGCCTACTTGCAGAGAACTAAAAAAATACCTATGATAGTATCTATTCATTTTTTTGAACGGCCCCCCAGAAAACAATTGCTCACTCACAGTCAATATTATTCTTTTGGGCATCAAATAACACGAATCATAGGGAATTTATCAGAATTTTTTTTTGTTGGTTCAAAGAGGGTGTAAATTCATGAAATTTGTGGTATACTTCTATACGGAATTCATTAGGTACACAGTGAGAAAAAACAATCAGAGGATAGATGAATCTATATTCTGCGCTGTGTGGTTAAAACAACAGTGTGGGAAATGGTAATTTACATAATAGTAATATTATTGTTGATTTCACACTGTTGGGGGGGCTCTGAAATGGGGGTTTCAACCCGGCGTTTCGGATTTCAAACCCCAAAACACTCACAAATACCCCGGCGCACTGGGGTCAGAGTGTAAACGCCCGGGGTCAGAATGCGAACTTCCAGGTTCTGAGTGCGAACGTCCGGTTTTTTTTGTAGAACCGCCAACTTTTTTTTTAGAACAGCCGATCTTGTTTTTCGACTTTTGACGGGTGAAGATTTAAGATTTAAAAGGTTTAAGATTTAAGTTTTTGCGAGCGCACCTTCCTAAAGTTATTAATATAAGGTGA
>CAZCVI010000055.1:17623-48521 GCA_964502145.1 uncultured Clostridia bacterium | reverse complement strand
ATTTGAAGGAATAAATGGGAGTGGACACGAAGTGGTTATGGTTTTGAGGAGAGATTTTTTTTTAATGCGGTAATGGAAGATGCCGTCCAAAAAACTGAATAGATACTTTTCGCAGTATTGACTTTTCTTGGTGCTACTGTTACAATGAAAATCCAGGCCAGATAGGCTTCTATAAATAAATAAGGAAATCGTGTGTTCATCATGGATATAAATAGTAATAAAGGAAAAGTAATCGTGGGCATGAGCGGCGGCGTAGACTCCTCGGTGGCAGCGGCACTGCTGAAAAAAGAGGGCTACGACGTGGCTGGCGTGATCATGGAAATCTACGACAACTCAACGGATGTCAAAGAAGGTTTCAAACACGCCTGCTTCGGCCCTGGCGAAAAAGAAGACCTGGAAGACGCCAAAAAAGTGACGGAAAAACTGGGCATACCCCTCTATATAGTAGACCTGAAAGAACAATACCGGAAAAATATCATCGCCTACTTCGTCACCGAATTCCTGGAAGGAAAAACCCCGAACCCCTGCACAAAATGCAACCGCGAAATGAAATTCAACGCGATCTTAGAAGAACTAAAGAAAAAAGGCATCCCCTTCGACTACTTCGCCACCGGCCACTACGCCCGCATCGAATACGATACAGAAAAAAAACAAACAGTACTGAAAAAAGCCCTGGACCTGAAAAAAGACCAATCCTATTTTTTATACCACTTAAAAGAAACACAATTAAAACAATTCCTCTTCCCACTGGGGATATATAAAAAAGAAGAAATCCGCGAATTAGCGCGGGGATTCGGTTTTGACGTGGCGGAAAAACCAGAAAGCCAAGACTTTATCGCAGGCGGCTACCACCAATTATTCGACGACCCAGATAAACCGGGCCCAATCCTGAATTCAAAAGGGGAAGTATTAGGGCAACATAAAGGTTTGATCTATTACGCGGTAGGGCAACGCCGGGGCATTGGCGTGTCGAGCGAAAATCCTTTTTATGTGATTGCTAAAGACGCGAAAAAGAACGCGATTGTAATAGGCCCAAAAGAAGAACTACTGGGCAACAAACTAATCGCCAAAGAAGTGACCTGGGTTAATTTTGAGACATTACCTGAACCAATACACCTGGGCGCGAGAATCCGCTACCTAAGCTCGGAAGTAGAAGTTGACGTCACGCCGTTACTAGGCGACCGGGTAGAAGTTACATTTATGAAACCACAAGAGGCGATCTCTCCGGGTCAGGTAATTGTGTTTTACGACGGCGATACTCTTATCGGCGGCGGCATTATTGAAAAAGAGGTAAAAAATGATAAATAACGAACAACAGGTTAACGATAAAAAAAACGCGGCCTACGTGGCTGAAAAATTAAGACTATTACGCACGGTGATTCGTGGTAAAAGTTCTTTATTGGTGGCTTTCTCTGGCGGTTTGGACAGCTCGGTCATCGCCAAAGTGGCTTACGAAGAACTGGGCGACAAAGCAATCGCGGTGACTATCGCTTCAGATACCTTCTCGCAACGCGAACTGGAAATGGCACAAAACACAGCCAAAGAAATCGGCATTCGACACGTGGTGGAAAAAATGTCGGAACTGGAGAATGATGAATTCGTGAAAAACCCAGTGGACCGTTGCTACCACTGCAAAAAAGAAGAAATGGTGGTGATGAAAAAAGTGGCGGCCAAACTGGGCATGGAAGATATCGCCTTCGGTGTAAATATCTCGGATTTCGGGGAACATCGCCCAGGTATCAAAGCACTAAACGAAGAAGGGTTCTTTCAACCCCTGGTAGAAGCAGGGATCGGCAAAGATATCATGAACGGGGTAGCAAAACTGCTGGGTTTATCGAATTATAATATGCCTTCGACGACCTGTCTAGCCTCCCGCATCCCCTACGGACAAATTATTACTGGACATAAGTTGCACCAAATAGAAAGAGCTGAAGCTGCACTCTATGCACTGGGTTTTCACCAGTCACGAGTCCGCCATTACGGAGAAATGGCACGTATCGAAGTGGATGAAAACGAAATCGAAAAAGTGGTGGCCCATCGCCAAACAATCGTGAACGGTTTAAAAGAATTGGGTTTTGTGTATGTCACACTGGATTTGGTCGGGTACCGTTCGGGCAGTATGAACGAAATATTGCCAACATTGTAAGTGATAGGCAACTGTAGGAGTTATGAATGGGCTGGCGCTATGATTTTGTCTAGGTTTTCTTTGAAAAAATCACATTCAAAACAACTGTTTATGGTGTTTTTGGATTGTTCTTGTTCTGCGGCACATACTTTTCCGGTTATAAACCAGCAGTAAAACCCCTCTTTAGCCAACCACGCGATACAGTTTTTTTTGAATTCAGGAGAACAGGATTTGACGTTCCAACAGTTTTGTTTTTTCTCCAGTTTATCCTGGTTTAATTTGAAGAGGAGGAAATAAAGGATTCGTTGGACATTGGCAGGGATATTTCGTAACCCTTGTTCATAGCTTTCAATGGTTTTTTTAGAAATGGTCAGCAAGCCCGCCATTTCTTTCTGGGTTTTATGCAACCGTTTACGTAATTTTTTAAAGTCTTCTTTTTGCATTTTTTTTCAGTCTACCTGTTGATGATGAATTATGATCCGATCACACTATAAACTTACCACTTTTTGCAGTAGAATTCAAATTTTATCTTTCCCGTTCAGAAAAAGGGAGACCGTGGAAAGCGACAACAGCGATTTTAGGGATAATCTTCTATATGATTATCAGGCTATCAGAGCGGATTTAAGAAAAGACCCCTGAATTCGTGTTAATTCGTGTAATTCGTGGGTAAATCTTTTTCTTTGTTTCATCTATTGCCAATCGGCTGAACAATTTCAAAATATTTTGCCAGGGAACTCCTTCTGGCTATTTATTAATCCTTGGAAAATTGGTATAATAGTAGTTTGAAGTATATATCAATCCCATGTATCGGATTCCTTTAGGGACCCGAGGTTACGGAAGAAGCAAACGTGAAACGTTTTTTTAAAAATTTAAGCGATCACCCAGAAGGGGTCATCCTGGCTGTTATTTTACTGTTTACCTGCCTCAACTGGGTGCTATTAAGTACAGCGGAAAAATTGGGACCGCCAGATGTCTATAAACTCTACGAGGTGGCCCAAAAACTCTATTCAGGAGATTGGAAAATCGGCATTGTACCTCCGCTTTTCCCGCTAATACAATTCCCTGTGTCCAAAATGCTGGGCCTGTTCATGAACCCCTTGGATGCATTTGTCCTGGCTGGTCGATTGATTTCTTTGGTAGCAGGATTGGGCGTGCTGCTGTTCTCCTACTTGCTACTGAAAAAATTTACGGGCCGCCACGCACTACTGGGAATATTGCTGCTGGTCATCTCTCCCTGGTACTTGAAACTACTGGCATTCCCGATCACGGATATGCTCTATCTGTTTTTTGTCAGCATGACGTTTTACTTTTTCTTAAAGCCGGGGAAAAAAGCGTTGTTCGGAGTGATAATCGGGGTGTGCGGTGGAGTATTGACGCGTTTCGAAGGGGTGTTGCTTTTCTTCTCTACTTTTCTGAATTACTTTAAATTCAAGAAAAAAGAATTTTTTATGCTGCTGGCGTCTCTGCCGGTGTTGGGGGCGTTGTTGTTTTTCTTTTTTAAGTTCAATGACCGCTTCTTTGCCCACTTTAGAGATATTATCCTGCCGAGACAAAGCTACTTGTTCATGTTCCAGCATCCGCTGGATTTCCTAAATGTTATTTATGGCAATATTCTTTTTTTTATTCCGTTCACTTATCCCTACGGGTTCAAATTGGCGCTGTTGCTGGTAGTGCTGGCGCTCTTTGGTTACGGGGTGTACCGCTTGTTCAAGATGGAACGAACCTTTACGATAGCGGTGCTGGTCTATGAATTACTATTTATGGCGGTGAAAGGATACGTGAATACAGCAAAACCGGAAATTGAGTTCCGCCGGGTGGTTTCGGGGTTGTGGATATTCTATTTTTTCTGCTTTATCGGCGCTTTCTTCTTCTTGCAAAAAGTAAAGGGGCAGGGGAAATTAAAAACCACGGTATATGTGGCGGCCTCTCTTTTACTGATTGTGCTGGCTGTATCTGTACCATTAACTGCGCCACTGGGCACGATAGTAATTTTTCCTGCGGTGCTGGTGCTGGCACTGCTGCTGAAAAATTCGCATGACTCAAAGTCCGATAAATGGCTGTATAAATTACCAGTATTACTGGTGGTCCTGATTTTTCTGCTGCAAGTGTTCTACTTCAGTTTTGTAAAAACAAGGGAATACATGATTTCAATGGCTCCAAAAGCACCCTACGCGGCAGCGCAATGGCTAAACTCGATGCGACTGGAAGGGGGCACGGTTATCCTTTCCTATACGGATAATTTGATGATGGGCTTTTACCTGGATAAACAAGGGGCGGGCGCACAAGATATCCGCTGGGAAACATTCACTGTGCCGCTGATTATTTCCCAGGAAACCAAAGCGCAATATATCGACGCTTTTTTCAAAGAGATCCGGGAGCGACAGGTGGATTATATTATCTTTGACAATTACGTGGTGCCAGAACCGGAATTTGTGAACATCAACCAAGCGAAACGTATGCTCTATGAAGAAAAAGAAAACAAGACCTATTTCCGCGTAAAAAAATACCTCTTCTATAAAGGAAAAAACGTGGGGTACATCCTAAAACCAGCCGATGCTCAAACGAATCATTAAAACCTCTTTCTTTTCCCTGGGTTCCCGTGGGTTCCTGACGCTCACGAACTTGGTGATCATGTACGCGGTGTCGCATAAATTGGGGGAAAAGAAAATGGGGGTATATGCGATTTCAGCGTTTATGTATTACCTTTTTTCCTTTTTCACCTCGTTTGAATTAACGACTTATTTCGGGAAAGAAGTGGCACACCTGCGGGACCGACAGGAAGAATTAAAAAAACTGCTGGGGGAGATTGCCACGACTTTTATTTTTGGCTTGGGACTGAGTCTGATTGTGCTGCTGATATTATGGCAGACCTATGGAAAATTAAGCACGGATATACTGTTGATCTCCGCTCTAAGCGGGGTGCTGTTTGGTCTGGAAAAAAATCTTTCCGGGGTGCTGTTGGGCCAAGAAAAGATGTACATTGAATTTTGGGTCCAACTGGTGTCCTTTGTGATGGTGGCGATTCCTTCTTTTTACTTGGCGGTCAAACTGGATATTATCGGACTGTGTTGGTTACGGGTAGGGGCGTCGGCGGTGACGATAGTGTTGCGCCTGCATTACGCGGGAGTGTGGTTCCTATTCAAACAAAAAGTACGCCTGACCTTTTCCAATTGGAAAGAAGTAAGCTTTTTCTCGGCCTCGGGTTTCGCGACGTTTATCCAATATCATGTGGATCTGTATATTATTTCTTTTCTGGTTACCGTGGAGCAGGAGGGGGCTTATTTTTTGGCGTTGCGGATATTTTTCAGTTTCTGTTTGCTAGCAGAGATCACCTCGTTGGCGTTAACGCCCTATATTTCGCGGGTGTACCGCAATAAAGAAGGGGACAAGTTCGGTGAAAAAGCGGCGTTTGATACGTTTTATAATAAAATTTTGCTCAATGGGGTGTTGCTGGGGATTGTGGCGTCAGTGACTCTTTTTTTGACGCGGGATGTGGTGGTGGCATTTTTTGCCAAGCCAACAGACAACCGTATTTTGACCGGGGATTATTTGTTTTATTTTTCTTTTTTCTTATTTTTTCGTTTCGTCTCGTTTTATGCGGGTGATGTGTTAACAGCGACGCGTTATCAGAACCTGCGCTTTTATATCCTGCTCTCTTCATCGGCGCTGATGATCGGTTTGGAAATTATTCTGGGCAGACTGTTCTCAATTTACGGAATTATCTGCACGCGTGCGGTGATAGAACTGTTGCTGTTTACGACCTATCTGATCGTGATCGCACGCATCCGGGCTAAAGCCAAATTAGGCAAGATGTGATATAATACTCTTTTATCAGTGATTTGTCATGGGATATGTGGAATGAGAACATAACCAAAGAATAAAAAATAATGAAGACAGTAACGAAGATAGTAATGAAGACAGTAACGATAACAAGGAGTACAAGACAACAATGAAGCGTGGGATTTCTTTGCTAGCGCTTGTTTTAACAGATATTCTGGCGCTGGTCCTCTCTTTTCATCTGGCTTATTTCCTGCGGGTGGAAATTTTACAAGACCTTTTCCATATCAGCAACCCGTGGTTTTTCCCGTTGCAGCATTTTTATCAGATGTATTACCTGTTGTTTGTTTTTATCCTGATTTTTTCCTATGAGAAGCTCTACACGTACAATCGGCGCTATGATTTTTTCGAGGAATTTGTCTTTATAACGCGTGGTTTGTTTATATCGGTAGTATTAATCGCGGTGGTAGTTTACTTGAGCCGCACCTATGAAAGATCTTCGCGGTCAATTCCTATTATCATGATGCTGTTTGGGATGGTGATTGTGCCGTTAGCCCGGTATGGGGTTAAACGGTTGTTGATCCGGTTGGGGTTTTATTGCCGTTATGCGGCGGTGTTAGGTTTAAAAGAGGAAACAGCAGCGGTGTTACCTATTTTACGGAAACTGGAATCAAGCGGGTGGCGATTTTTGCATGTCTTAAATATCGACGACGGGACAGAACAAACAATAGGGGAAGAAACAAAAACTGCGGCAGTGGAAACACTGATTATTGTAAGCGGGGGTATAGAACCGCAACGCTTAAACAACCTGATCAATGCCTGGGAGAACCGGGTTAAAGAGATCAAAATTGTTTCGGACCCTGGATTCCTAAAAACAATCGGGGTGGAAACAGAATACATCGAGGAATTATTGGTGATACGAATGGCCAATAACTTGTTATCACCAATGAACCGGTTGTTTAAGCGACTATTCGATATGGTGTTCTCTTTTTTGGCATCGCTCCTCATGTTACCGGTGTTCCTGATCATCGCGGTAGTGATTAAATTGGATTCACGGGGCCCGGTGTTGTTTACCCAGGAACGATTCGGTAGAGCGGGGAAAAAATTCAAGGTGTTAAAATTCAGAAGCATGTTTTTGGACGGGGACGACATATTGGAAGAGTACTTGGAACAACACGGGGAACAGCAAGCGGAATGGGAACGTTTTAAGAAACTAAAATCAGGTGACCCACGGGTAACAAGAGTGGGAAAATTCCTGCGCCGGTTCAGCTTAGATGAATCGCCGCAAATATTTAACGTGTTAAAAGGGGATATGAGCTTGGTCGGACCAAGGCCCTACCTGCCACGGGAAAAAAACGAGATCGAACAACACGCGGCAATTATCTTCCGGGTGAAATCAGGTTTAACTGGCTTGTGGCAAATTAAAGGGCGCAATGATTTGAGTTTCCAGTCCCGCTTAAGACTGGATGAATTCTATGTGCGGAACTGGTCCTTCCTGCTGGATATTACGATTATCCTTAAAACCTTCGGCACGGTTCTGCGCGGAAAAGGGGCCTATTAAATATGGGATTAACTATTATATTAACGATGATGAATAAAAGAAATAATGAGGATGTTTTGGAGTATAGAATATGAAGTCGACGGTAAACCGTTTGTTTGCAGTTTTTGCAGTTTTAGTGATTGTCACCGCTTTTGCCAAGATTGTTTTTCACATTCAGTTCTGGGAGTTACCAGTGCTTTTTTTTGTGATTGGTTTGGTTGCGGCATTATATAATCGGGAATTCTCGATTTATTTATTTGTGTTCATGTTTCCTTTTATCAATTCAACACCGTTGCTGTTTGAGACACGATACGCGTTAAATTATTTGTCGCCGTCGCTGTTCCTGTTGAGTGGCATGGCGTTGGTTTTGATCTTTTGGCCGGACAAACACAATGAAAAAGAGGCAGTGGACAAGGATTTTTATCTGTATTATCTTTTCTTGTTAATCCTGGTGATTTCGACGTTGTTCGTGCTACTGCGGTGGTCGAATATCACGCTGCCCAGTAGCAACGCATTGGGCGCGGATACACCGGTTTCGCCGGACAACCCGGTATCACCGGAAGTGATCCGCATCTCTTTTGGTTCGATATTCCCGGTAGTCTCGCTCTTTATCTATTTTATCGCGCCCTTTATCTTTTTTAAAATCAGGAGCTTGGCAATCAAGGAAAATGTGATATTCAAATGGCTTTCCTACGGCTTTGCGATCTCGGTGGTTATGGCTGTAGTCCAAAAACTGAGCGGTCGCTCGTTGATTTCTGATCGTTTAGGCAAGGATTTGCAGCAATATTACGGGGGATTTTCGGATTTTAACGCCTTTGGATTCTTCTCCGGGGTGATGTTCATGTGGGCAACCTATGAAATTCGCAAAAAAAATGTTCTGGGGTACGTGACCTTTGTGTTGGCTTTGGCAGGTTGCTTGTTATCGGGTTCCAGAACGGTCTTTTTCTTTATTTTTGCGGGTGTTTTGAACCTGCTTTATTTTGCTCTGAAAGACCGGAAACGACAACAAAAATTTGTTTCCACCCTGCTCATCGTTGGGGTGTTGTTGCTGGTGATTTTAGGGGGCGGGACATTAATCAAAAGAGTGCAGGAAGGATTTTCCGAGCAAAACTCGCTCTATAAAAAAGTGGATGCGATTACAAATGGACGATTATGGATGACTTCCTTTACGCTGGCGACTATCCGCGATAATTTAGTGGGCGGGATCGGCACGGGCACCTTCACGTTTTATCTGGCTTATAAAAACTATCTGCCCTATAAACAGACGGGAGAAAAATACCTCTACGATCTAACGTTAAATCACTACCTGCTGGTGTTCGCGGAAAACGGGGTGTTGGCATTCCTCTGTTTTACAGGGTTCTTGATATTTTTATGGCGAAACAGTGAAAAAAAACTGCTGATGGGAGTGATTCTTTTTTCGTTGTTATTCAATAATTTCTTCTGGTTCCCGGAGGCGTTCTTATTGTTCTGGGTAATCACGGCAGTGAACCATCAAACACAAAAACAAAAATCACATTGGTCTGGAACAACGAAAAAAATAATGGCAGGCGGGGTAGTGTTGCTGGTGATTCTGTTCAATCTGTTCTCCTTTCAGGGGCTACATCCGAAAAGCTGGGCGCAAGAAGTGGGGTTTCGTTATGATTATGGCTTCTGGTACCCGGAAAAAGACGAGTTAGGTAACCGTTTTTATTGGACACGGGAAAAAGCGGGGGTCTGTCTGGGTTTGGATGCGGCAGGTGAATCAACGGAGATCAAATTGGTTTGTGGGGCCCCTTTAGCCCATTTGCAAGATAAGAAACAACAGGTTCTGGTCTATTGGGAAGGCCGCCTGTACAAAGAAATTATGTTCACCGAAAACTCGACGGTCACATTCAAAATAAAATCAGTGCCTCATGGTGGGGGATTCTTGGAAGTACGAACGATACCGGCTTTTAATCTGAAAAAGATGGCCCTGAGCAATGAAACCCGCGACCTGGGGATTCGTTTTTATATGGAGCAGATAAAAAAATAAGAAAAAGAACCCCACGAATTTCACGAATTTGCACGAATTAAAAAGAAAAGAAAGTTATTTTAAAGAGAATTCGTGTAAATTCGTGAAATTCGTGGGGCGGTTTTTTGGATCAGAGTACAGTCTGTTGTTTTAATTGTTTGGCCAGGGTCATGCCCAGTTTGGGTAAGGTGTACGGTTTTTTAATATAGGTAGACACACCGAGAGCAAGGGCTTCTTTGACGCGCTGAGATTCGGAAAAACCACTGACTATAATTGCTTTTTGACCAGGATGAGACAAAAGGAGCTCTCGATATGTATCCAAACCATCCAATCCTGGCCCCATGAGCATGTCTAATAAAATGAGGTCTGCCTGATTGGTTTTCATGTAATTTATAGCAGCTTCACCGCTGGAAAGGGATTGGCCATCATAACCGAGTTCTTTTAACATGGCCAAGGCAATCTCCTGCTGATCGAATTCATCATCAACTACGAGTATCTTTTCGCCATTACCGCGATACGTGGCTATAGGAATCTCAACTTCATCGGTAATGGCTTTTTCGTCGGTGGTAGGAAAATAAAGGGCAAAAGTGGTTCCCTGTCCCACGATACTGTGAACATCAATGAACCCTTTATGATCCTCCACGGTTCCCCACACTACAGACATACCTAAGCCAGTGCCACTGCGGCCCATTTCTTTTTTGGTATAAAAGGGATCAAATATTTTATTTAAATCTGCGGCTGCAATACCGGTCCCGGTATCGGAAATAGAAACCTCAATATAAGCACCAGGAGAAATAACTTGGTAATAGGTGTTTACGGGATGGGAAAAATATTGTTCTCGGGTAAGAATCGTGATTTCCCCACCCTTGGGCATGGCTTCGGCAGCATTGGAAACTAGGTTCATTATGGTTTTGGAAAGATGAACGGCGGAACCTTTAATCAAAGATAAGGGCTCTGCCAACCGGGCGGTTACATTTACGGAAGGATGGTACTTGCTGAGTTTCTCAAATACGGGGGAGAGAAGGTACTCGTTGATAATGGTGTTGATAGGGATATTATTCTTGACAATCACGCCACGACGGGCAAGAGTTAAGAGGTCTTGAACAATCGCTGCGGCTTTCTGGCCAGACTGCTGCATCAACAGGATTTGTTTTCGCATCGGGCTGTCAGGGGGTAATTTTAGCAATAGGAGATCGGGATACCCCACGATAGCACTGAGCACATTGTTTAAATCATGGGCCACACCACCAGCCAATCGACCCAAGGCTTCCATCTTCTCGGAACGAACCAATTTCTCTTCCAGTTCCAATCTCTTTTTTTCAGCCCGTTGACGTTCGCTAACATCTTTTATTGTGCCCATGATGGCGGCATCTCCTTTATAATTCACGAGCCCGACGTGCATATTCACATCAATATCAGTGCCGTTTTTATGGCGCATCTTAAATTCATACTCGGAGGGCACTAACTCTCCTCTTAAACGCCTGAGATAGCGGTCTAAAACCATGGGCAAATCATCGGGGGAGATGAAGGTCGTAAACATCTGGTGCTTCAATTCCTCGATAGCATAGCCGATGGTGCGGGCAAAAGCCTCATTGACAAATTCAAATTTCTTATCTTTAATAATAAAAACACCGTCCTGAATATTCTCGATAAGGATGCGGTAATGTTCTTCGGATTGTCGCAATGCCTCTTCGGCCTGTTTGTACTGGATCGCCCCGGCAATAGTATTGGAAATAATAGCCAATACTTCCATGTCCCGTTCGGAGTAAGCGAATTCATTCTCATAACTCTGCACAACAACAACACCCAACACCTTATCTTCTGAAGTTTTGAGGGGAACACCCATCCATGTTTTGGGCATGGACCCAATCAGATGTACCTCTTCGCGGGCGTTGAGTTCATCGTATTTTTTTTGGTCGGCCAGGAGGGGTGTTTCGGTGCGTAGCACATAATCGGTAAAACTATGGGGCAATGGCACAAGGTCCTTGGTGTCTTCCAATTCCTCGGGGTTAATATCCACGATAAAAGGAAACGAATAAATCGCTTTGTCACGATCATGAACGAGGGCAACATAAAAATTTCGGGCATCCATGAGGCGGGCGACTTGTTTTTGGATCAGTTCCAGCAGTCCCTGCAACGTGCTTGAACGACGTGTCGCCTCGGAAATATGAAACAGCACCTCCTGGATGGCATCACTCCGCTTCAATTCGGTTATATCGCGGGCCACGCACACAATACTCTTGATTTTGCCCTCTTCATCTTGCAACAAGGAGCTGGAAAAAGTGACATCAATTCTTTTTCCCTCCTGAGACCTGAAAACCAGATCACGGTTTTTCACGTTATTGTACCCGATGATTTCAGTCAGGAGGGGGTGTGGCTTTTCTTGGTGGGTTTTTTCCAGTAAAAAGTCGAACGATTTTCCACGCAGTTCATCTTCCTTATAGCCCAGTAATTTTAAGGTGGCATCATTGAGGGAGGTTATTTCGCCTTTGGCATTTAATAAGATGAGGCAATCAAACATGGTGGTTGGGATATTGTTATCGGGTGGGGTGGGGCTAATCTCCAGAAAATTGAAGCGGGCCATGGCATAAACAAGCCCACAAGCCCAAATAAGACCAAAAATATCGGATAAACCGGGAATAAATCGTATATCCAACAAAGGAAATGCCACATCGGAAATAGTCCCGCCTAAAAGAGCGAAAAGAGTACTGTAAAAAATAACCTGGGCTTGCTTTTGTTTGAGGGGATTGGGACTGGTGCGTTTAATGCGGTAAAGAAAGAAAAGCCCGCTGCCCATACAAAAGAGATAATACATAAAATAAAGATATATCCAAAAAGTGGGGTTCCAAGCAATACCCCAGCCATAGAATTTATTGGGTACAGGTATGGCAAGAGATTGGTCCAGATGGGCGACAAATAAAATCAACGGTATCAAAAATAGCATGGGCACAAAGGCTTTTTTTTGAATGAGTTGGCGTTTTTCTGCGAGTAATAAGCTGAGCCATAAAAAAATTCCACCAAAGGCAAGCCATCCCACACTGGCAAAATAATTGGCGAGTTCTGCGGTGGCGCGGGAAGAATAGGGATTATGAAAAAATATTTCTGCATAACTCCACAGGGCAAAACAAGAAATAAACGCAACGCATAGACGCCGTCTCAAATCATTGGGATTCTTTATTAGGATAAAAGTAATCAGGCAAATATAGCAGGCAAAACTGAGCAAGTGCAAAATAGACCAAAAACCCATGGCAATACATCCTATCCCGGCAGAATAATTTCCGCCGGGATATTTTATTATAGTATATTTACTTTATATTTCACACTGTTTTTAAATAATATTACCCGCGCTTGCCGGGTTATTTATTTTTTTCAGGTGTCGGCTCAATGGTTCTTCCAAAGAAATGTTTTAGCCAGTAATTGATATTGGAGCGGTTGTATTCCATTGCTTTTTTCCCACCCACACCATGACGGCTGCTGGGATAGAGCATCAATTCAACGTTTTTCCCTGCATCCAGAATAGTTTCGAGTAATTGCATGGTATTTTGGGGATGGACATTGTCGTCCAAGGTGCCGTGGGTCAGACGCATTTGTCCCTGATATTTATCAACATAGGACATAGCCGCGCTGTTTTTGTAGCCATCGGGATTCTCCTGGGGGGTGTCCATGTATCGTTCGGAGTAAACGGAATCGTAGAGCCTCCAATCGGTAACAGGGGAGGCAGCAATACCATATTTAAAATAATCACCGCCGCAGGTCAGGGCGTAAGCGGTAACATATCCGCCATAACTGTGTCCGGCAATACCAATTTTTTCACTGTCTATAAATGGCAGGGTTCTCAAGTACTTCACCGTTTCAATATAATCATTAAGTTCCCATTTTCCGAGTTGGCGATACATCTGATCCATTCCTTTCTTGCCAAAATGGCCGGAGCCACGGTGATCGACAAACAGGTTGATGATTCCTTCCTGGGCCATAAAGAATTTGATCAGGCCGCCGCGGTATCCTTCGCCGTAACTGTTGGCGACAATCGGGTTATTGGGACCACCGTAAACAGTAATAACCACGGGATACTTTTTGGTACGATCAAAATCAGGTGGTAAATACCAGACAGCAGGCAAGAGGTAGCCGTCCTCGGTTTTAATGTGAAGTAGTTCGGCTTTAACCTTTGAAATTTCATAACTGGCACGCAGGGGAGTATCGCTGTCACCAAGTGGCCGAATCAAGCGCCCCCTGTTATCCCGCAGTTCCATTCGTGAAGGAGTATCGATCGAGGAATACGTATCAATAAAATAGCCGCCATCAGGGGAGACTTTCACGCGATGGGAACCTTTAAATGCAGTCAAACGCTCTATTTTTTTCCCATTAAAGCCTATTTTATATAAATCTTGGTCATTGGAGTCCTCTTTGGCAGCGCTGAAAAAAATGTCTTGGGTCTTTTGATTGACTGCCTCAATACTCTTGACGGACCACAAACCAGTGGTAATTTGCCGTGTGACACCCTGATTGGAAATATAATAAAGATGATACCAGCCATCCTTGCTACTGCGAATCAGCAGATCATCGTTTTTTAAGAGGTAAAAATCATCCTCATCCAACAAATCGACCCAGGTTTTTTGTTGTTCCTCGTAGATTGGTTTCAGTGTTTTCGAGTTCACCTCGTAGCAGAGAATTTTCAGGTCGTCTTGGCCGCGGTTCAGGTATTGGAAGAAGAGTTTGTTGCCTTTTTCGTTCCAGACAGGATGAGCCAGATAATGTTCTTGTTTTTCTTGAACATCAATCCATTCGATTGTTTTAGTAGTAATATCAGCAATGCCGATTTTAACCGTGGGGTTGGGGTAACCTGGTTTGGGGTAGCGTGTTTTTTCCCAGTTTCCATAGTCGCCCGAGTCGCGAAACACCGCGAATTCTTTGACTTGGCTTTGATCAAAACGCATGAAGGCAATGCGCTGGTTATCCGGGCTCCACCAGAAGGCTTTATATTGACTGGCGCGGCCCAATATCTCCTCGTAATACACCCAGGAAGCAAAACCATTAAAAATCTCGGTGCTGCCATCCGTGGTCAGGCGGATATTTTTAGCAGCCGTAATGTCGTATACATAGAGGTCGCCTTTTAAAGTATAGGCAAAAGAATTCCCGTCTGCCGAGAAAGTTGGGTTCCGTGGAGTGTCCAGGAGTTCCTCGCCGCCAGTCGCCACTTGGCTTGTTTCGCTTGTGATCAATGGGATCAGCGTGTTTTTTTCAGGTTGGAACAAATTAATATTGCCATCTTTTTCTACCAGGAATTTTTTATAATCCGCCGTATGTTCTACGCCGCCAAACTGGGGAAATAGGGTGTTCACATCCAGGACACTCTCTTTGGGACTTGCCATGAACAACCCGGCCACGCCTGTTTTAGCATTTACTTTGAACAGTTTGCCATCAATAAACTGGAAATAATGGAGATTATCCGCCCAGTCTGAGATAAATGGTAAACGGGTAAATAATGGGTCGCTTTTGCCCATGAGCAGTTGTTCCACCGTCAGTTTTTTTAATTCTCCCCCATAAAGGGTGGCGCAGAAAAATACCAGTAATAAAATCGCAATAACTCTTTTCATTGTTTCCTCCAATTTTTTCTTTTTTATCACGCACCAGTAATATGAACGTGATGAATTGTTTAATAAATAGGTATTATATACCTTTTGCGGATAAAGTAAAAGGGGTAAAACGAAGAATGCAAAATCTATTGAGTGTACGGGAGATTACGCGGCTTAAAAAAAAAAGGGGATGCCCTAAATCCACGCCCAGATTCCATCAGATTAGTGAAAAAACATGGACGACATGGACAGAGTGGACGATATGGACAATGTGGAGCAAAAATAAAAGTATTTTTTTGTCCATATCGTCCATAACGATTTCAGAAATTTGCCGGTGAATCCAGGATGCCCTCCGGGTTGACTTCTTTTAGAAATTCCACTATAATCCCCGTATCATTAAATGCGATAATTAAACTGAGGAGTGTGAACGGATTATGCTGCAACAGACAATTTTTGGCGATCGGAACTATAAACAGAAGCTTACCAATTTCTCGCTTGAAACCATTGCTGATCTACCGGCTAAAAAACAAATAATAGACAAGTATATTTTGACGCTCAACAGTGGAAAGGTTGAAGGTTCCAAGGAAGAATCCCTTCAAGCTGATTTTTTAAACAAATTCTTTGGCGATATTCTCCAGTACGACTACAACAATGAAAACCTCTGGAACCTTGAAAAAGAAAAAAAATCGGTGACCGATAGCAGCAAGGCGGATGGTGCCTTAGGTTTTTTTTCAATGATTGAGAAGACAAAAAAGTACGATGTACGAGTGGTTGTGGAATTAAAAGACGCTTCAACAGACCTGGACAAACCGCAAAACCGTTTGGGGGATAAACGAAACCCTGTTGAACAAGCTTTTTCCTATGCCTCCAAAGCCGGGGGACGATGTAAATGGGTGATTGTTTCCAATTTTAAAGAGATCCGGCTTTATCATGCCACAGACCAGAGCCGGTACGAATTTTTTGAGATCAAAGACCTTGACAAGTCTGAATATCTAAAACGATTTTTCTTTTTGCTGCAAAAAGAGCGATTGATTTCGCCCAAAGGGGAATCCATTGTCGATTCTCTTTACCGTGAACGCTTGGAATTTGAGCAAACTATCTCAAAACAGTTTTATAGTCAATACAAAGTCATGCGCATTGAATTATTCGACCATTTAAAACAACACAATCCAGACAAAGATCCCTTGCACCTGATTACCCAAACCCAAAAACTTCTGGACCGCTTTATTTTTGTCTGTTTTTGCGAAGACGCCAACCTTCTGCCCGCTTACACGTTAAAGAAGATAAAAGAAACCCTAAAAAATGCCTTTGATTTTGAACCCAACAAGCTTTGGCGTCAGCTTAAAGGGTTGTTTCATAGTATTGATATTGGTAATCCACCCATGGATATCACTCGCTTTAATGGGGGCTTGTTCACGAATGATGAAGAACTCGATTCACTGATCATCAAAGATAAAATTCTTTTGAAGTTGATTGAGTTTTCTGATTTCGATTTTGCCAGCGATCTGAATGTGAATATCCTCGGACATATTTTCGAGCAGTCGCTTTCAGACATTGAGGAGATAAAAGCTCAGATTGGCAATGGGAAACAATTGTCTGCGGATGAAAAAGTGGAGGTTCATAAGAATGGCAAGCGAAAAAAAGAGGGCATTTTTTATACACCGGAATATATCACGCGTTATATTGTCAAAGAAGCGATTGGCAGTTGGTTAGAGGACCGCAAACAAGAATTAGGATTTTACAACCTGCCAGAACTAACCCAAGCGGACTTTGATTCTATCAAGTACGTGCGTCGTAAGAGCAAGGAAGATGGCAAGTTTTTTGAATCGCCGGAGTTTAACCAGAACGTCAAGCAACACCTTGTTTTCTGGGAAGCGTACAAAGAGCAATTAAGAAATATAAAAGTATTGGACCCGGCGTGTGGTTCGGGAGCGTTTCTCAATCAGGTCTTTGAGTATTTATTTATCGAGGGCCGCAAGGTGAGTAAACAAATCAGCCGTTTAAATTTGGACCGACTGGAAATATTTGAATTAGACCGCCATATTTTAACTAAAAACATCTACGGTGTCGACCTTAATCCAGAATCAGTAGAGATCACAAAACTATCCCTTTGGCTTAAGACGGCCAGTAAAGAGAAGGAACTCACGGCGCTGGATGACAATATTAAATGTGGTAACTCTCTGATTGATGACCCTGATGTTGCAGGGCCCCCTGCGTTTGATTGGTTTGTGAATTTTCCCGCTGTATTCCCTGATCATAGTTTTGGAAAAGGTGGCTTTGATGTCATCATTGGGAATCCACCGTATGTTTTTGCCAGGGAAAAAATAAATGATGCTGAAAAAAGTTATTATGCAGAGCATTATTCAACCGCTCAATATCAGGTGAATACCTATATTCTCTTTATTGAGCGGGGAGTTAATCTATTAAAAGGGATGGGTTATTTGAGTTTTATTGTTCCCAATGCATGGTTAATGGTAAGTTCTGCCAAAAAACTGCGGGAACTCCTTTTAACTCAATCCAAGATTTGTGAAATTGTCAATTTGACCGGGTTTTCGTTTGACGGGGTCAATGTGGAAACAATCATTTTTAATGTCAAAAAAGAAAAGGTGGCGACGAATTCTCTCAATGTGAAGTTAAGCAGTAGCCATGATTTTGTCTTTTCTCATACCCGAAATCAAGAGGAATTCCTAAAGAATGACGGGTATGAATTTCTAGTTTTTTCCGATGATAACAGCGATAGAATATATCAACGAATCACCGCGAATTCTATTATTTTAGATGAAGTGGCTACAGTCAAAGCAGGATTACAAGCTTATGAATCTGGAAAAGGTATTCCAGAACAAACTCCAGCAGATGTAAAAAATAGGCCTTATGATTTCAAGAGTAAAATCGACGACAATACGTTTCCATATTTGGAAGGTAAAGATGTGAATCGGTATTTCATAAAATGGTCTGGGAGCTATTTAAAATATGGTGAACATCTGGCAGCTCCTCGTACTTTTGATATTTTCAGCAATAATAAAATAATTATCAGGGAAATAACTGGCACATTCCCTAAATCTATCAATGCAAGTTATAGCGAAGATGTTGTGCTTTTTAACCGAAGTAATATTGTTATTATTGAAAAATCCGGTGCAAACGTTTCGCTGAAATACATTCTTGGCATTTTGAACAGTAGCCTGCTGTCCTATTATTTTATGAAGTATACCCCAAAAGCGGTTCGGCAAATGTTTCCCAAAATCATTTTGCAAGACTTGCGTCAGTTTCCCATCAGAATTACTGGAGATCAACAACACCTGATTGAGAAAGTGGATTTAATGATACTTGAAAATAATCGTTTGTACAAGGCCGCAGATGATTTTATCCAGTTGCTGCATAGTAAGTGGTCAAGTCTTACTATCACTGGCAAGCTTTCCGATTGGTATAACCTGTCCTTTGAAGAGTTTTGCAAAGAACTTGAGAAACAAAAAATAAAGCTGTCATTACCGGAGCGAGCGGAATGGTTATCTTTCTTTAACGATAAAAAAAAAGAGGCCGAGAACATTCAATCCTTACTTGCAAAGACTGATACTGAAATAAATAAGCTGGTATACGAGCTGTATGGACTAACCGATGAAGAGATAATGGTGGTTGAAGGAAAAAAGGTTAAACCAATTGGCTAATATCGAAAATTATTTACATAAAAATAGCGTACACTCTCTATTATACACGTTGCACTTTTTAAATGATATTCTACACTCTCTTGGATTTGATGGATTTCGTGTTAGTTACGGTTCACATTGCCTTTCTTTCATGGTGAAAATACCTTTTTCCTTCGTGCAATGATTCATTGTTGTGGAGTACTCTGCCATTTTTGAGGTGCGATGTCTTGTTGTCAGAGGACACTGTGCCATTTTTGGAGTGGAATAAGTCAATTTCATGGTACACTCTCTAAATGTTGAGGTACACTCTCTAAATGTAGTGGTACACTCTCTAAATGTTAAGGTGCAATCTCTTCTTGCAGCGGTACACTCTCTAAATGTTGTGGCGCAATCTCTAAATGCAGCGGTACACTCTCTAAATGTTGTGGTGCAATCTCTAAATGCAGTGGTGCAATCTCTTCTTGCAGAGGTAAACTATCTACTTGCAGAGGTAAACTCACTACTTGCAGAGGTAAACTCACTACTTGCAGGGGTAAACTATCTACTTGCAGGGCTAAACTCTCTACTATCAGAAGTGCAAACACTTTTTTTCCATTGAATCCAGTCCTTTCCATCCTAAAGTCTCTACTTGCACAGGGAAGAAGTCCAAGTTCCCCTCTACTTTGCCTTCTAATAAACCCAAAATCAATGAGTTTCTGTTTAATAACAGTCGCGAGACGTGAAAAGAATCAGATTGCGCGATGGGTATGTGGGAATGATAGAATGAAACACTCTCTAATACGGATTAGATATACCCGCGTCAACAGGGTTAGACCTTTCACAGCCTTTCTCGGATGAGAATCTGAAATTTTATAATGCATGTTTTATAGAGGAAAACAAAAGGAGAGCCGTATATAGTAAATTGGTATTAATGAACTCCACGAGTATGATAGAATTATTTTTTACCTCTTTAGTTTTTAGGAGGTAGGGATATTTGAGATTCTTAAATGCCTGGATCAAGTGGTGAAGGGGTTGATCATTGGATAGCATTTTGCCAAAACGGTAATTCGTCACAGAAGGGGAATAATTTTATTTAACATAGGTATAGGAATAAAATAATGCTGCAAGATGCAGCGTCTACAAAATAAAACTGTCTATAAAAAATAGGGCAAAAAATGCAACAGGATATTAATGGATTATGGGATTGATTCATTTTAATACCAAAAGTAGAAGTCGTAAAAAAAATGAATAGATTCGGTATAACTGTTTGGATTGTCGGGTTTCCGTTGCAAAGGAAAACCTCCCAACAAATGCGAAACTTCCATGTTGTACTTATGATCCGGTCACAGGGCAATGGGATTCATAGAATAATTCAAGCCCACCGCTCTGGAAAATTCTTTTCATTGGCGTGATGATGAAGATGTCGGGGATTAATGATAGCAAACGAAAAAAAAGTCAGACGAAAAGATAAGAAAAAAATAATCCAACCTGATAGACGCTTATAATCTAGATAATGTGGGCAGGGATGAGGACTGTCAGATTGGTAGCGTAACGACCGGTTTCGTTCTTAACCATTAATTAACGCTTTTCTTATTTTTCATTAACAGGTTCTTCTTAAAATAAGGCTTCACCAATTGTGCGATAAACAATTGAGAATAAAAACATAAACAAAGGAGAATCTTAATATGAAACGACACAGTTTGATCTTATTAGCAGTTTTAAGCCTGATGCTGATGGTTTCGACCAATGGACTGGCAGATGAAATCAATGGGTACATGATCCCGGAATACTATGTAGTGGGAAGTCATCACGATGGCAAAACAGGAATTGAAGGACAAAATGGTTTCTGGTTACGCCGCGTCTATTTCGGATATGATTCTGACCTTGGCCAAGGCTGGTCCGCACGCGTACGACTTGAAATGAACAGTCCTGCTTTTAAAAGCGACTCCATTATTCCTTATGTCAAAAACCTCAGCGTTAAAAAGTCTATCGGCGGCGGCGCCTCTATCCTGTTAGGCATCATCGACCCACCGAGCTTTGATAAGATTGAAAAATTCTGGGACTTACGGCACATCGAAAAAACCCCGGCTGATTTTTTCAAATTAGCTTCCTCACGCGACTTTGGTATCGCTCTGGATGGAAAAACAACTGGCGGTATTGTCTATACGCTGATGTTTGGCAACTACAGTTCTAACAAAAGCGAAAACAACAAAGGTAAAGCCCTTTACGGACGCATCGGCTGGGAAAGCAACAATATCTACCTGGAAGCGAATGGTCACTATGCGACTGAAACTCCTATCAAAGCAACCTTCCTCTCGTTGTTCGGCGGTTTGCAAGGTGACTGGGGACGCGTGGGTGTGGGTTATAACTACAGAAACAATAAACCTGAAACAGGTGCCAATCAAAATACGGGCATTATCTCGGCCTTTGCGATGGTGAATTTCAACAAAACCACCAGCGCCTTTGCCAGATACGACCACTTTACCGACAAAAATTTTAGCGATATCGGCGAATACGTTCCCGTCCCATCCAAAAAATATAAGTCTCGCTTCTTGATCGCAGGTTTACAATTCCAGCCCTACAAGACAGTTAAAATTTCTCCCAATATCAAGTATGTCTTTTATGGCCAGCCTGAAACGGGGCTCAAACCAAAAGGAGATTTCTACTTCAACCTGACCGCGCTAATTTCCTTCAAGTCGAAAATATTATAATCCCAATCATTCTCTCTGTGGCCAGGGCTTTTTTTTGAAACGAACAAAAAAAAGTCCTGGCCATTGTTTTTTTTGAGATAAGCGACAGACAAGAAACAGGATAATTCTCCATGAAACGTTTGCTTTTAAGAATATTATTTGTGGCATCTATACCTGAATTCACCGCCAATTCTTTGAGAGTACCATAAAACCAAGTGGGAGGAATGGGAAGTATGGGAATGATGGGAAGAATGGGAATTTTTTTGTTTATCCCATCATTCCCATCATTCCCATACTTCCCATTCCTCCCATTAAGTTGGCGGTGAATCCAGGTATAACCCACGGGTTGAACGGAGTAGCGTCAAGAGATGGCATCATGGGGGGCAAGCGTCGTGGTGGCGATAGTGGAAAAGGTTCCGTTGGTCATAGCGCGTAAATCCTGGGGAGATAGTTCTATATCTAGCCCACGGCGTCCGGCACTGACATATATGGTTTCAAAGTGCAAGGCACTTTCATCAATGAGGGTTTTCAGGCGCTTCTTTTGCCCTAAAGGACTGATTCCCCCCAAAACATATCCGGTGGCGCGTTCGGCATCTTTGTAATCGGCCATGGCCGCTTTTTTTACACCCAGCGCGGTGGCAAAAGACTTTAAATTAAGCTTGGCTGCTACCGGGATCACTGAAACGGCCAATTGATTATTCTCAATGTCTACGATTAGGGTTTTAAAAATTCGCTGGCTGTCGATATTTAGCTTTAGCGCGGCTTCTTCACCGTATGAATCAGCAGCGGGGTCATGCTCGTATTGATGAATCTTGTACTTTATTTTCGCTTTGGCAGCACAATTTATGGCTGGGGTCATGTGTTTTCACTCCTTGTTATTTTTGACGGTTTTCGGCAGTCATTATTAAGTACCACAGCAGACAAAATATTTCAAGTACCCAACGGGTGTGAATTATTTTTACTTGGCATATTTTCGATATTGGCCGGGAGTGGTGCCGAATTGATGGCGAAACACTTTCTTAAAATAATCGGTACTGGAAAACCCCATCTTATGGGCAATTTTTTCAATGGGAAGAGTGCGATCCTCCAGCAACATATACGCGGAACGCAGCATTTTGATCATCACCAAATAATCACCGGGAGTAAATTTCGTCTTGTTCTTGAACTGTTGGTATAGATGTGAGCGACTGATTTTTAACATGCCGGTAATTTTCTGAATGGTCAAATCCCCCAATTGGTCGTTACTCCGCGTTATTATAAATTTAATCACCCTGTCGGAAAAGTCATTCCTTTTCATGGTTATTTTTTCCTCGCTGTTGTAGTGATCGGTGTGGATGGCGAATGGTCATGGGAAGATTTTTTAGATAGAGGTTTTCCCATTGTTTTATGTTTTTGTACTGGTATCTAATTTCGCTATTCACAACCAATCACGCCACTTCTGCCTACACCAAGACCATATTTTGTAATTTGTACTCAGAGAGGAGTTTAACCATATATTTGAATAACTTTCAACCCAAAAGCAGGGGGAAAATTCATTCCGTGTTAAGGTTGTGCTTTAATGCCCAATACTTTTCGGGTTCGATGGCCAGATAACCCTGAAATTCCTGGCAAAAATCAGGGGTACTGGCAAACCCCAATAATTGCGCGAGGTTGTCAATAGAGGGAGAGTCCGCAGTTTCAAGAAAAAGAGCAGCACGATGCATTTTTTCTCTGATGATAAACCGGGTCAACGTTATTTTTTGATCTTTTTGGAATTCTGGCAACAACTGAGACAGGGACACTTCCAAATGATGCACCAAAGTGTCCTGGGTAAGACTGGCCAATTCCTCGATATTCCGGCTGAGAATGAATTCCACTGCCAGATGGGATAACTTCTTTTTTTTCATGAGGCACTCCGTATGATTTTGTATAATATGGGGCAATAAGACGTTCTTTTCATGTCTTTTAGATAGCATGTTAAAAAAAAAGTGTAAAGCCATAAAATTGTCCGTTGAACGACAAACGGGGGATTCCCTGGAGAATCATCTGTAAGCACTATTATCACCCTTCAAGGTGGCGGGAACACAGGGAAATTGTGACCAAGCTAAGCATAGCGCACACGGGGCAGATGAAGGCGCAATGGTTTATTATAAATGGTTCCATGGTTCATGGTAAGGTTTTTCTACCCGCCGGACAATAATCGTGGTTTTAAAAAAAGGGGCCATTATTGATAATTATTGCTATCGGATTAGATTAAAAAATAGCCGGCGACGTTATCTTGGATTCACCGTCAGTTCTTTGAGAGTATCGTAAGCGCAAGTGGGAAGAATGGGAAGTATGAGAATTATGGGAAGAATGGAAATATTTCTGTTTATCCCATAATTCGCATAATTCCCATACTTCCCATACTTCCCATTCTTCCCATTAACTTGGCGGTGAATTCAGGGTTATGCGCAAAGTCTCTGCGCATCTATTTTTAGAGTAGGTGAGCATTGATTTGGCCAATCACAGTGGCAGTATCCTGCTGGAAGGCTCTAACCATGGCAAAATTTTTAGCGCCCAAGTTCTGGAGTGCGGGGATGTTTTGGGGATTAAGTCCACCAATAGCAACTACAGGAATACGCACAGCAGCAAGTACTTGTGTAAGCGTAGCGACACCGATAGGCAGGTAATGGGCTTTAGTAGGAGTGGCAAAAATAGGCCCGCTACCAATATAATCGGCCCCCTGCTTTTCAGCTTCCAAGGCTTGCGCCAGGGAATGGGTGGACAAGCCAATAATAAAATGGGGCGGGGTAATTTTTCGGGCTTCCGCTATCGGGATATCTTCCTGACCAAGATGTACACCATCCGCATCGGCCAAAAGTGCAATGTCAATAAAATCATTAACAATAAACAGGGTAGAAAACGGACGGGTAATTTCCCGGATGGTTCGCGCTGTTTGGAGAACGTGGCGTCTGTCTGGGTTTTTATCGCGGTATTGGAGAATCCGTGCTCCAGCTTGACAGGCTTTTTGAGCGATATCAAGATGATCACCACTGGTAATGACATAAGCACCCAATTCTGCGGGCATGTTCCTGGGTTTATGGGCCAATCCTATGGCATGGGCGAGTATCTCACGGTGACTTCTAAACGCGACGGGAGGCATCTCAGACAACTTAAAAAACCGTGCATCCTGGCAATCATCACCGGGAGTTAAATGACCGCGAATATTTTTAATACTGTATCCCAATAGTAAAATAGATTTATAAAAGGGACTGTCCCCGGTTACATTACCATGCCAGTGGTCAATATCTCCTTCAAGACCGGTTTCCTCGCGTAATTCCCGTAAACACCCGGCTTCTGGGGTCTCGTTCAATTCCAAGTAACCACCGGGCAAACACCACTGCCCAGTTTTGGGTTCGCGATCCCGTTTGACGAGTAGAAGCTCGCCCTTTTCATTTAAAACAATAGCGGCAGTTGCAGGAACTGGATTCTCATAAATAGGCACGAGGCAATGTTGACAAAATAACCGGTGCCGCTCCTCAATATATTTTTCGATTAATGAGCGTCCACATTGGGGGCAAAAATTTTTCTTTATCATGTTCATGATATAAGTGTAAGACAGTTTGCATTAAAATTCAAGTAGGCGCGGAACCTAAATCCAAACTAATTCATGGGGGAGGATAGGATTTGATTTTCATAGATAAATCAGGTATACTTTTGTTTTTAACGGAGGTCTTGCTGTGGATATGATCAATAAAGCCATCGTGTTTTCAGATATGCATTTGGGCAAAGGGGACGGGTATTTGTTTTCCAGGGACGAACGCTACGCGGGTAACCGGAAGGCAGTCAAAGCGTTGATTGCCAGTGTGGGTTCAATTGATGAACTGATTTTGGATGGAGATATCTTGGAACTATCAATGGCTGGACTGGATGAGGCGTACCGGGAATTGAAGAAATTTTTCAAGTTACTGGCAGAAGTGGGCGGTATTAAAAAGATTGTCTTTTTACCGGGTAATCATGACCATCACTTCTGGAGATCATTGGTGGAACAAATTGAAATAGACGGTAAAATCCGTGCGGGTCACCTGCCTCCTGGACATGGAAACTATACAAAAAAATTCGTGGACCAACGCTATTCGTCACATGATCCAGAACATGGGTCTTATCTTTTATTCCCGCATCTTTGGCCCAAAGAAGAGGAAGGTGGGGATGTGCCTGAATTCGTGGTTGAATACCCGCATCATTTCCTGAAGGTGCCGCGTTTGCCGGGTCTTGTGGGTGAAGAGTGGCAATATTATTTGATTACTCACGGCCACTTCTTGGAAGAACTGTTCAAACCTGTAAATTATCTGATCGAACCGGACGGCTTAGCGCAATTGGAAGCATTTAATAATTTATGGCTGGAATCTTTCAACTACTATCTGGGTCATTCGGACGAACTGTCCAGACAGGTTCGAGAGCTGGAACAACGATTCTTGGAAGGCGGAAGGGATGCGAAGGGAAAAGCAAAAGCGATTTTTGATGCGGCATATTATAACCTAAAGAAATCCATTGGCCTTAAATGTCCATGGACGCTATTGGTTAAATTCATTCTGAAAAAATTCATCACGCTGGTGCCAGAAGAAAAAATGGGGCGGAGCAAATTGCGGGGTTCTGATGTGACTGATCAATTACTGAACAGTGTCAAAGACTATATCGAAAAATATATCATTAAAAGTTATGTAAAGGATTTAGCCAACGTGGAACCAGAGAAAGGTGTGACGCGAAAAAAAATTACCCCGACCCCTTTTACTTTTATTTTTGGACATACGCACATCCCTTTTAGCACGAATATTGAAATACAAGGCGACACTTATCCGATAATCAACACGGGAGGGTGGATTCGTTCGGATGGTGATGCCACGGGTAAAGGTAAATACGCGGGGGTGGTGGTAATTGATAATCAGGGGGCACACTGGAAATCACTGAAAGGGCAATTGGATAATTAATCGAAGGCCACTCGCTTCGTTTTCTGTAACGATGCAGGCATTCGGCTGGCCATTGACATAATATAAAAAAAGGAAGTCCGGGAGTAGTGAGCTTCCGGGCTCACTCCACCACTAGACTCAACCGCCGAAAGGTCACAGACCTGTGCGTCCTCCACAGGAAGCAAAAAGCAACTAACGCATTTGATATAAGACATTGTTAGCGGTACATTTTTTCTTCCTGTGGTTTCCTATAGAAAATTTTCCATCCCTTGCCCTTGACAGGGGGGGCTTGTTGTTGTAACATAAGTCTTAATAAGGACCGAGACTATGACAACAAAGATAAAACCAAAAGAATTGATTACGTTTTTTTTCTCATTTCAAAAGAAATACCAGCTCTTTGCTATCGGGGCGGCGATTATTCTTTTGATCAACGTGCTGCTGCAACTTCCTATGCCACTGGTTACCCGCTACTTGATTGACAAGATCATCCCGGCGAAAAATTTTATGGCCTTGCATTTATTATCCCTGGGCTTGTTTGGGATTATTGTATTCAGACAAATAATCGGGTATTTAATGGAGTACTTGCTGGCTAAATATAAGGCGAAAGTTCGTTTTGATCTGGAACAGGCACTATATATGCATGTCCAGACGCTACCGCTGGATTATTTTAATAAAAAGCAATCGGGCTACATCCTGTCGCGTATTTCGGAGGTTTCATCGATTGAATCGGCTATGGCTGATACTTTCTTATATATATTAAGAGACACGCTGACGATCTTGGTGGGCGCGGTGTTGATTCTGAAACTGCATTTCCAACTGGGTTTGATCAGTCTGTTAATACTTCCTTTATTTGTTTACTCGCTGAAATTTTTCCATCAAAAGATCAAAGACATCAATACGATATTAAGAGAAGCGAGTGCGAAATATTACGGCAAGGTGGAACGAAATATCACGGCCATGGAAAAAATTAAATCAGCGGTGAAAGAACAAGCTGAAGGACACCGCTTGTCGGAGAAACTGGGCACGGTGATCAACCTGGGTTTAAAATCAGAACTACTAAACGCTTTTGCCTCTACGGTCACCTCTTTTCTTGGTGTTATTGCGCCTTTTATTGTGTTGTGGTACGGGGTATCGTCGATCATGAAAGGAACATTAACCCTGGGTACTTTTTTTGCTATTAATTCTTTTCTGGGTTATTTATATAAGCCTGCCAGTAGTTTAACGTCGACTGGTTTTTCGCTGTCCCGTGCGATGGCTGGACTGGAACGGATTTATGAAATTTTCCACGAGCCAGGCGAGAACTTCGCGGGTGAAGATATTGAAGCGATAACGAGTATTGAGTTCAAAGGGGTGGGGTTTAAATACAACAGCGATCAATGGGTCTTGCAAGATTTGAATATGACGTTCACGCGTGGGCAGCGGGTGGCTCTGGTGGGTGAAAGCGGACAAGGGAAGAGCACGATGATCAAAATGATGTTGAAGTTCTATCTGCCTTTAGCTGGGAACCTTTTATTTTCGGGTAAAAATGCAGCGGATATCTCGGCGCATTCGCTGCGCCATAAAATTGCTTATGTCTCGCAAAGCTTGCAATTATTGGAAGATGAAATCGAAGAAAAACTTAATAACCCGCAGGTGAAACAATTTCTGACGCAGTTCCGTTTCGATAAAAATTTTAGCGGTCCTAATGGCGAGGCGGCGGTTCCGGGTAGTCAAATCCTTCAGAAATCTTTTTCTGGTGGTGAAGTGCAGAAACTGGAGATCATTGATACGCTGTTACAGGATGCAGACGTCTTGATTATTGACGAGGGCACGTCCAATGTAGACTTCAATGCTGAAAAACTTTTATTGCAGGAATTGTTTAAAAAATACAGTGAGAAAATCATCATCTTTATTGCCCACCGTTTAACCACGATCACTGATTTTGATCGGATTATGGTAATGCATGGCGGACGTATCGTGGAAGAAGGCAGCCACGAAGAACTACTGGCCAAACAAGGCAAATACGCCTTCCTTTGGGGTAAACAAGCGGGATGAAAGCTTCTATTGGCTCATGTACTTCACCAAGATGGCTTGATTCGCCAATAAAAAGATTTTCCGATGGTTCTTTTTTTGCAATTAATAGTTGACTATCCATTAAAATCATATTACAATAGCATATGGAGATAGATAAGATGAAAATTGAAATAGGAAGCGACAGTGTGAAACAATGAGCCTTTCAGCATTTAGTTTAAGATTAATTGTAATTTTTTTGCCTGGTTTAATATCATTCTTTATTGTAGAAAACCTAACCACTCATAAAGAGACCCCACCTTTTAGATTGCTCCTCCACTCATTTCTTATGGGCTTCCTGTGTTACCTTCTTTTCTATCCTATAACTCTGATCTCTTGGTTTAATTTCAAAGTATCTTTTATCCAAGTCCTTTTAAATGAGAGCACACCTTTAAATTTATGGGAAATACTCTTTTGTACAATTATCTCAGTACCACTTGGATTTCTTATTTCATTTCTTATCAATAAAAAAATCTTGAATAAAATTGCTAAAAAATTGGGTGTGACCAATAAATTTGGTGACCTGGATGTCTGGAGTTATATCATGGATTCTAGAATTCCAAAATGGGTAAGGGTAAGAGACATTGAACATGATTTGATGTATGAAGGGCATGTTTATGCCTATTCGGCCAGTTTTGAGCCAGATGAATTGTTTTTGATGAGGGTAAAGGTTTTCACGGATTCAACGGCTGAACTATTGTATGAAATTCCCGGACTATATCTGGCTCAAAAGAGAGACAAACTTATTATCGAATTTCCAGAGATAGAGATCAATCAATCCAAAGAAAACCAAAGTGATAAAAACATGGAGGTATCAAATGAGTAATATAAACATAATTAATAATGGGGGGCGTTATATCATTAAGGAAGGGAGTGAAATAAAAGGGGGGCTAAATGGCGAGCCAACAACCCCGCGACCCTCTGAACCGCCGAAAGGACATAGACCCCCCATACAGACCCCGCAAGAAGCCAAAAATATATAAGACATCGGTGATCAATTCACCTGCTTCCCCCCTTATAATAAATCATATGCTTAATCATACGAACATGATAAATGAAATCCTTCAAAATTGCAAGAGGCGGAAAGAACGAGGGGGAGATTATAAGGGGACAATTAAAGCCACTGTTCATCAGAACTGGTCGCCACTCCTTTTTCCAAACAATAGGCCAATGCGTCTTTGGTAAATCCTTTCCTTGAAAAGATAAAACCAATGACCGGGGAAAGGTTCTCCTTTTCTTTAATCTTTGCGAATTTATCTAGAAAAGCCACGACTTCATCCTTGGAAAATTTCTTGGTGTCCCGGTTCTTGACTTCGCCGATGATGGAATAAAATCCGGGGGTTTTAGCACGGGCCAAGATATCCACACTTAAAGCACTGCCATATTCTATGGTCGCATTATAGCGCCAAACACTCTGGTACGGGCAAAAATCGAAATCTGCGGGCAGGTTCCGGGTAATTGATTTTAAAAGAACGTTCTTTTCCTGGCCATGAAACAATAACTGGTCCAATATCCTGTATTCGGCAAAATAGCCTTTCATATAATTGAACTTACCCAGAAGTTGATAGTGTTGCTTTTTTAGATTTTCAATGGTTGCCAGATACTCTTCTTTAATCTGTTTAGGATCGAAGGTTTCGATTTCTTTTTGATAGACACCACGGAAAACTTTATCGAAGATATTGTCTTTTACGCCTTGGTAATCATAGTTTGAACTGCCTTGAAGGATTATATCGGCTTTGATCAAAGCTTCCAGCTTGAGTTCCAGTTCGCCGTCAGTCATATCCAGTTGCAATTTCTCCAATAACTCCGCACGGGTAATTTCTTGGTCTCTGTGTTTACAAAGGTAAAGCACAATACGTTTGGCGTTTTTATTGTTGATCTGATCGAAGGCAGAATTGACGTACTCCATCCAGGTGTATTTTATTTCTCCTCGATTATCCAGTGTTTCAAATTCCAATGTTTGCGCCAAACCTTCCGCGCTGGTTAGGTTCTTGTCTTCAAATTCGGAACACATGATTGCGCTGATATAAAAAGGACTTCCTTCTGCCACTTTGGCAATGAGATAGGCGGTTTCATCGGAAACGGGAACATCGAAATATCTGGAATATTTAAATACCATTTCAATGGCTTCGTCTTCTGGCATACTTTCAAGATACTTAAATTTGAACCGGGACGGCAGCATCATTTTCAAAAGATTCATCAACCACCCGACCCAGCTACCGGAAACCAACAGTGGGGCGATTTTACTTTCAGCGGTGCTTAAATATCCGGCAGCAAGGTTCTTCGCGATGTTTTTTTTTTCTTTGTCCCAAAATATCTTGGCGTTTAAGAATTGGAATTCATCTATCATTTGCACGATATATTCATGTTGTCTGGCAGCAATAGTTTTGGGGGCGTTACGTACTGTCGTCCACAATACGTCCAGACGTTCCTCCTGAACCATATTCTCGACACTGTCAATCAGATCGGTTAAGTAATCCAATCCTTCTTGTTGGACCATGGCTTTTAATTTACCAAAATGACTTTTCTCAACCGGGTTGAGATACTCGGTCTTTCTGGTCTTAAAAGCCATGTACTGGTAAATAAAAGTAAAGAAGAACTCAATA
>CAZCVI010000055.1:0-17523 GCA_964502145.1 uncultured Clostridia bacterium | reverse complement strand
TCATCAGAACTGGTCGCCACTCCTTTTTCCAAACAATAGGCCAATGCGTCTTTGGTAAATCCTTTCCTTGAAAAGATAAAACCAATGACCGGGGAAAGGTTCTCCTTTTCTTTAATCTTTGCGAATTTATCTAGAAAAGCCACGACTTCATCCTTGGAAAATTTCTTGGTGTCCCGGTTCTTGACTTCGCCGATGATGGAATAAAATCCGGGGGTTTTAGCACGGGCCAAGATATCCACACTTAAAGCACTGCCATATTCTATGGTCGCATTATAGCGCCAAACACTCTGGTACGGGCAAAAATCGAAATCTGCGGGCAGGTTCCGGGTAATTGATTTTAAAAGAACGTTCTTTTCCTGGCCATGAAACAATAACTGGTCCAATATCCTGTATTCGGCAAAATAGCCTTTCATATAATTGAACTTACCCAGAAGTTGATAGTGTTGCTTTTTTAGATTTTCAATGGTTGCCAGATACTCTTCTTTAATCTGTTTAGGATCGAAGGTTTCGATTTCTTTTTGATAGACACCACGGAAAACTTTATCGAAGATATTGTCTTTTACGCCTTGGTAATCATAGTTTGAACTGCCTTGAAGGATTATATCGGCTTTGATCAAAGCTTCCAGCTTGAGTTCCAGTTCGCCGTCAGTCATATCCAGTTGCAATTTCTCCAATAACTCCGCACGGGTAATTTCTTGGTCTCTGTGTTTACAAAGGTAAAGCACAATACGTTTGGCGTTTTTATTGTTGATCTGATCGAAGGCAGAATTGACGTACTCCATCCAGGTGTATTTTATTTCTCCTCGATTATCCAGTGTTTCAAATTCCAATGTTTGCGCCAAACCTTCCGCGCTGGTTAGGTTCTTGTCTTCAAATTCGGAACACATGATTGCGCTGATATAAAAAGGACTTCCTTCTGCCACTTTGGCAATGAGATAGGCGGTTTCATCGGAAACGGGAACATCGAAATATCTGGAATATTTAAATACCATTTCAATGGCTTCGTCTTCTGGCATACTTTCAAGATACTTAAATTTGAACCGGGATGGCAGCATCATTTTCAAAAGATTCATCAACCACCCGACCCAGCTACCAGAAACCAACAGTGGGGCGATTTTACTTTCAGCGGTGCTTAAATATCCAGCAGCCAGAGTATCTGCTAGTTTTTCTAATTTTTTATCGCGGTAAATCTTGGCATTAATAAACTGGAATTCATCAATCATTTGCACGATATATTCATGTTGTCTGGCAGCAATGGTTTTGGGGGCGTCGCGAACCGTTTCCCACAAGACGTCCACCCGTTCGTTCTGAACCATGTATTCGACACTATCAATCAGATCGGTCAAATAATCCAATCCTTCCTTCTGGACCATGGCTTTTAATTTACCAAAATGGCTTTTCTCAACAGGGTTGAGATACTCGGCCTTTCTGGTCTTAAAAGCCATGTACTGGTAAATAAAAGTAAAGAAGAACTCAATACAAAAATCGGCCACCCAGTAATCTACTTCCAGGACTTCAAAATAGAAAGGGATCACGTGGCTGTTTTTATAGAAAGTTATATTAAAGAGTCTTTCCATTATGGCAGTTTTCCCTATTTTACGACGAGCCAACATGGCCGAGCTTTTTGATTGTTCTTTCTTTATGTTCTCAATCCATTTGAGGAAGTAGGCCAACTCTTTTTGTCTGCCAGTAAACAGGTCTGGCACTCCTATTCGTTCTTTATAAAAGTATTCCATGGTGATTTTATACCATAAATGGAGAGAAATATCAATAAGAGAAAAGAAAGAAGACCACAGATTACACAGATTAAAATGTGATTACCCTGATTAAAAAAAAGGATATTTAAAAAAAGTCATCTTTTAATCAGTGTAATCATTTTAATCTGTGTAATCTGTGGTCTTCTTTTAAAGCCACTGCTCATCAGAACTGGTCGCCACTCCTTTTTCCAAACAATAGGCCAATGCGTCTTTGGTAAATCCTTTCCTTGAAAAGATAAAACCAATGACCGGGGAAAGGTTCTCCTTTTCTTTAATCTTTGCGAATTTATCTAGAAAAGCCACGACTTCATCCTTGGAAAATTTCTTGGTGTCCCGGTTCTTGACTTCGCCGATGATGGAATAAAATCCGGGGGTTTTAGCACGGGCCAAGATATCCACACTTAAAGCACTGCCATATTCTATGGTCGCATTATAGCGCCAAACACTCTGGTACGGGCAAAAATCGAAATCTGCGGGCAGGTTCCGGGTAATTGATTTTAAAAGAACGTTCTTTTCCTGGCCATGAAACAATAACTGGTCCAATATCCTGTATTCGGCAAAATAGCCTTTCATATAATTGAACTTACCCAGAAGTTGATAGTGTTGCTTTTTTAGATTTTCAATGGTTGCCAGATACTCTTCTTTAATCTGTTTAGGATCGAAGGTTTCGATTTCTTTTTGATAGACACCACGGAAAACTTTATCGAAGATATTGTCTTTTACGCCTTGGTAATCATAGTTTGAACTGCCTTGAAGGATTATATCGGCTTTGATCAAAGCTTCCAGCTTGAGTTCCAGTTCGCCGTCAGTCATATCCAGTTGCAATTTCTCCAATAACTCCGCACGGGTAATTTCTTGGTCTCTGTGTTTACAAAGGTAAAGCACAATACGTTTGGCGTTTTTATTGTTGATCTGATCGAAGGCAGAATTGACGTACTCCATCCAGGTGTATTTTATTTCTCCTCGATTATCCAGTGTTTCAAATTCCAATGTTTGCGCCAAACCTTCCGCGCTGGTTAGGTTCTTGTCTTCAAATTCGGAACACATGATTGCGCTGATATAAAAAGGACTTCCTTCTGCCACTTTGGCAATGAGATAGGCGGTTTCATCGGAAACGGGAACATCGAAATATCTGGAATATTTAAATACCATTTCAATGGCTTCGTCTTCTGGCATACTTTCAAGATACTTAAATTTGAACCGGGATGGCAGCATCATTTTCAAAAGATTCATCAACCACCCGACCCAGCTACCAGAAACCAACAGTGGGGCGATTTTACTTTCAGCGGTGCTTAAATATCCAGCAGCCAGAGTATCTGCTAGTTTTTCTAATTTTTTATCGCGGTAAATCTTGGCATTAATAAACTGGAATTCATCAATCATTTGCACGATATATTCATGTTGTCTGGCAGCAATGGTTTTGGGGGCGTCGCGAACCGTTTCCCACAAGACGTCCACCCGTTCGTTCTGAACCATGTATTCGACACTATCAATCAGATCGGTCAAATAATCCAATCCTTCCTTCTGGACCATGGCTTTTAATTTACCAAAATGGCTTTTCTCAACAGGGTTGAGATACTCGGCCTTTCTGGTCTTAAAAGCCATGTACTGGTAAATAAAAGTAAAGAAGAACTCAATACAAAAATCGGCCACCCAGTAATCTACTTCCAGGACTTCAAAATAGAAAGGGATCACGTGGCTGTTTTTATAGAAAGTTATATTAAAGAGTCTTTCCATTATGGCAGTTTTCCCTATTTTACGACGAGCCAACATGGCCGAGCTTTTTGATTGTTCTTTCTTTATGTTCTCAATCCATTTGAGGAAGTAGGCCAACTCTTTTTGTCTGCCAGTAAACAGGTCTGGCACTCCTATTCGTTCTTTATAAAAGTATTCCATGGTGATTTTATACCATAAATGGCAAGAAATATCAATAGATTAAAGGGGACAGGTGGGGGTCTTTTTCTAGGAGGGGTTTCAGCTTGCCCGTTTGAGTGTTTGGTTATGTGCCATTAATGTGTGCATAATAGAGCGACCTATTATCTCTCCCAAGATTACGGGGACAGCGTTCCCTATTTGCCGCATGGCTTCGCCCCATGCGCCTTTGATGATAAAATCATCTGGAAAGGTCTGGATTCTTTTGGCTTCAAACACGGTGAGGTAACGGGCGCTACCATCTTCATAGCGAATCATGTTTTCCCCACCGGGAACCCCATGTCCACCGGCTTTAATAGTTTTGGCAGGCCAATCCAATTCGCTACCTGTGTGACCCGCATAAACCCGGGCGCCATCGCGGAAGATATGATCTGGTATCCCATGATTTGTCCGTGGATCGGGTACATTGCATAAAGAATCTCTGACTGTTCGCCAGGGGTGATGCACTGGTTCAAATAGGCCATATCGGCTTTTGATGTAATCGATCCGTTCTTTAACTACTGCCATTGCTTCGCTTCTTTTGGGTACTTGAAGGTTGTGCCTTTGGTAATATTCCTTGGTTACAAACATTTCCCACAGCAGTCGATCCGCTGAATATAATGGTTTGGGAAAAGAATAGGATACACCCAAATCGGCTCTAATACCTATTATAAAAACTCTTTCGCGGGTTTGCGGAACGCCATAATCTGCGGCATTTATTAATTTATACTCCACATTATATTCAGTTACTGCCTGTTTTTTTTCACTTAACCTTCTTAGGTTTGCCAAGTGATTTTTCCAGTCTTGCCCTATGGCTATCTTGTTCGATGGAAAAGAAAGGCGCAAAGTAATATATTCAAAATAATCGGAAAATGATGGGCGAAGAAGTCCTTTCACGTTTTCAAAAACAAAAGCTTTGGGTCTAAGTTTTTCAATTGAGCGTATGGCATAAGGAAACATATCTCTATTATCGTTATTTGCCCGGTGTTTGCCGCCCAGTGAAAATGGTTGACAGGGAGGTCCGCCAGCGACTAAATCCACATGGCCAACAGAATCTAAGTCAAAGTCTTTAATATCGCCCCAAAAAACTCTTTTGTTGTCAAAATTTTTGCACAACGAGAGGCAGGCGTGTTTGTTGAATTCAACAAAAGCGGCGTGTTTGAATCCAGATGCCTCAAGTCCTTTTGCCAATCCACCAGTGCCGGAGAATATTTCAAATGATCTCATGACATTTATCCTATTGATTCAAAATAGAGTTCAATATTTTGAAGTATTTGCTCTTTGTTTTTATGGTTACCGGTGCATTGGGCGGCCCATTGACGACCAAGATGTATTACATCCCAATCTGACATGGCCTGTTGGAACCGTCCGGTGCCTGGGGTATGATTCCCAAATCCATCAAGTGCAACATTCCAAAGTGGTCTATGGATTTTTATCAATGCGGCTTCAATTGTACTTATCATATCTGAACCATCACTTTCAAAAATCACAAAACGGCACGTAAAATCAGAAAGAATAAGGCCTCCAGCCTCAATACTTCTACCATGTTCTCTTAAGCGACTTATTAATTTCCGAGATTGACTGTTGGGACTATCAGAAATACGTGATTGCCGCCATCCCCGGGGAACAGCCTTCCCAACATAAATTGGAAAGCTATAGGATAACCTATTGAGTTCACCATACTTTTGATATGGTTCTATTTTTCCTATATAATATATAGCGTATACTCCTGTTCCATAAAAAGAATCTGGTGGGGGCAAGGTGTGAACCGGGGTGCCATTAAAAAACCGCACGGCATCCTTGACCAATTCGACAAATGCATCGTTCTTGTAGACATGCTCGCTACGATCAAAAATAATTTTCTTCATCATTGATTCCAAACCTTGGCCGTGATTCATTCTTCTGGTGCCTAACAAGTATTATATCAAAATTGTTTTGCAGCCATAAAGGGATTATAGAGGAAGCTGGTGGGATTGTCAAGGAAAAAAGATGACCCACAAGTGAGCACGAATGAACTCAAATAAAAAAAGCCTAATCCTTTTTAATTCGTGCAAATTCGTGAAATTCGTGGGGGTCTTTTTTTATTGTTCGGTTGGTTTTCGTTCGATGATGAAGGTGACTGGCCCATCGTTGATAGATTCGATCTGCATCATGGCCCCGAAAACGCCGGTTTCTACGGGAATCTCTGGGCTTAATAAGGTGTTGAATTGTTCGTACAGGGATTGAGCGAGTATGGGACTCTCGGCATTGGTGAAATCGGGGCGCCGCCCTTTTTTGATATAGGAAGCCAAGGTGAACTGGGAAATAGAAAGAATCGAACCACCTATTTCTTTAATATCGAGGTTCATTTTACCCTCGGGGTCAGAGAAAATACGGAGGTTTAGAATTTTCTCGGCGACAAAGGCAATTTCTTTGTGGGTGTCACCGCGTTCAATGCCAACATAAAGAAGAAGACCCGACTGGATGGCGCCTTTTACGATTCCAGCAACGGTGACACTGGCTCTGGAAACTCGCTGAATCACAACTCGCATGCGACTCTCACCAGGGATATTAAAAGACGGGGAATGGGTTTGTTCATTGGTTTTCCTTGAGGAGTCTGACGCGCTCAATGACCCAATCGCGATGCATGAAATTCTCATTGCCGGTATTTAATTTGATGAACGCGGTGTAATACTCCAGAGCTTTGGTATACTGTTTCTGATTATCGAAAATTAAACCAATGTAATAATAATTCTCAACGGCATCGGAATTGATTTGCAAACTCTCTTGAAAAGCGGTTAAGGCATTGTCATAACCACCGGTATGAAAATAACACAAACCTTGATAGGTATGAATGGCATAATCACCGGGATCATTGGTCATGGCGGCATTGATGTTGACCTGGGCCTTGCGGAATTCCTTGGCACGAATATATAAAACAGCGGAAATCTTGTTCAAATAATAATCGCGAGGGAAAAAAGATAATCCTTCATCTATATAAGCGCGCATTAACACGGGATTACGCAACGACTTGAAAGCGGTATATAATTTTAAATAAATATCAGTGGTACGGGATAAAGCCAATGCTTTTTTATACTCTTCAACAGCTAAAATGCCGTTGTTTTTCTCCATCCAACGGTCTCCTTCTTGCATGAACGCGGCGGCATCCATGGGCGCGGGAGGGGGTTGGGGGGATTCTTTTTGGAGCGTGACACCTGCATGGATGGATTTGGGGGAAAGGGGATTCTGGGAATTATGGGAACGCTGGGAATTCTGGGAATTATGGGATTTTGGGAGGGGAATGAATTTTTTAGCTTGGGGAACCTGCATGTCTGAGGTGGAATGGGATTTTATAATGGGTTTTTCTACTGGAATGGGCTGGCTTGGGAGGGGTGTGGGGGCGGTTACTGCTTTGGTGGTTGGCGGGGGGGGGGTGGGATTGATGTTTAGGGCCTGCATCTGGGGCACGGAACTGGGCTGATACCAAAAATTGACAATCAACACGGATACAAGGACAAACAACGCGAAAGCACCGATAAAGATCAGGCGCCTTTTTGTGAAAAGGGTGGTGTGCTGCGGCGGTTCTGAATAAGACAGCTCGTCGCTGTTACGATTCTTCTCCCGCTCCTGTTGCGCTTTGTTTAAGGCTTCCGAAATCAAGCTCATCTATTTTTCTCTCCTTTTTCTTCTTGAAACGAATTATTTTTCTATATTTCTCGCCGTACAAACTCTCTTTAGCGCGCTTAACCATGCTGTGATCTATGATATGGGTCTCGGCGACAAATCCAGCGACAAGACAACGGCCCACTAACATGTTGATTAACCGGGGCACTCCCTTGGAAAATTTATATATATCATGTAACGCGGTCCACGTGAAAGTTATGGGGGTGGCACCCTCGACACGACTTAAACGAATACGATGATCTATATAGGCGGGTAACTCGGAACGCGTGAGGGGGGTTAAAAAATACCGAACGGAAATTCGCTGGTTCAACTGCCGCAACTGGTGCATTTCAAGCTTCTGCATCAACTCTTCCTGTCCCAATAAGAGTATCTGCAACAATTTTTCCTTGTCGGTTTCGATATTGGAAATCAAACGCAACTGTTCAAGGGTCTCAACGGATAAATTCTGGGCTTCATCTATGATTATCAACGCGGTTTTACCGAAAGGCCCGACTTCGACGATTAAAAAATGGATCAACTGATTGATAAGATCACTCTTGTTGTCGCTGCACGGTTTGATTCCAAAATCGGAGATAATACCCTTTAACAAGGTGACAAAATCTTGAAACGGATTTAAAATAAGGGAATAAATAATAGAATCGTTTAATTTCCGGGTCAATACGCGGGACAAGGTGGTCTTGCCAGTGCCAATACCACCAACAAGCAATAAAAAACCTTCTCCCTCGGTAATGCCATAAATCAAATGCTCAACCGCTTCGACATGATCGTGACTGAGATAAAAAAGATCGGGGTCCGGGGTCAGAGAGAACGGTTTCCGCGTGAAATGATAATACTTTTCAAACATGACAACTCGTATAGTCTTTTGATTTCATTGCTGGCGGTTATTCTTCTTTTTTCTGATCTTTTTTGAAACTGGTGGTTTCGCCGAGAATACCTTCTTTAATGGACACGGCATCGCCTAATTTGAGGGGTTGAATGGCATCTTTGATGCGTTGGCGTTCTTGGGCGGTGAGTTGTTCGGCGGATTTGCCATAGTGAATCCTGGGGGTGATAAGAATGATCAGCTCGGTACGGTCCACTCGTTGCTCGGTACGACGGAACAAATTGCCCAGCAATGGTAATTTATACAGAAAGGGCACACCTTTTAATACCTCGTTTTTCCGTTCTTTGATAATGCCCGCGATAACCATGGTTTCACCTGTTTTTAAACGGGCTACCGTATCAATGCTGCGCCGATCAATGACAGGTTGCGTGGCCATCGCGCCTTCGACTTCGAAGCGGCGGGTTTCCAACAATTCGGAGATATCGGGATTAACACTTAACATGATATCGCCATTCTCGCTGATCTGGGGGATGATATCCATGACAATACCAATGGGCACGACTTGCACGGCGATAGTAGGGGCGCTGACATTGCCACCCACTCCTTGCGAAATCTGGGTTTGCAGATTAAAGAAAGCTTCTTCGCGCACGACGCGAATCACGGCTTTCTCATTATTGAGGGTGGAAATACGGGGACTGGCAAGAACTTTTAAACTGCCCTGGCGGGAAATAGCATCCAACATGATATCCAAGACATTATTGGACACGGCAAATTGAAAGGAACCGGCACCGGAACTGAGACTCTGGTTTTCAACGCTGCCAGGAGTAAATGACATGGCCGGGGAAGGCAGGGTACGTTTGGCATCTAATGTGCCGTACCATTTGCTGCGATTGGCGACCAAACCCCAATCCACACCCATTTGATAGGCTTGAAAAAGATTCACCTCGATAATTTTGGCTTCGATCCACACTTGCCGCTGAGCAGAACCTTCATAAGATTCCAAAAACGCGGCGGCCTTGGTGATTTCATTTTCAAACGCTGTGATTACTACGATACCGGTTTCTGGGCTGATGATTACTTCTCTACCGATGGGATCTTTAAAGGTAAACGCTTGCTGGCTACCCTCGGCAGATTCAGCGGCGCCACTGGAACCAGCAGGAGTTGAAACGGTGGCGGCAGTCACTGTACTGCCAACCTCGATAGTGCCAAAAACCAGCACGCGGATACTTTCGATAAATGTGGGCCAGATAGTATTGCTGTAATTGGTGGAAATTTCACTGGAACTTTGGTTCTGTCCACCAGAATCGCCTCCTCCACCACCACCGCCACTACCACCGGAACCACCACCGCCACTGGAACCGCCACCGCCGCCGCCGCCACCGGAACGGGTGGAAAAAGAAACCTGCCGGGTTCCTTTACGGGTGGAACTGAGGTAATCCAATTTAAAGTAACGGGTGATTAAAGGGTCTTTGAAGACGTGGATGTTTTTCCCTTCCCAGCGGTATTTTAAGTTTAAAGGCGGTAGGATGTAGCCCATTATTTCTTTTAGGGTGGCCTCTTTTAAATCCATGATTGGAATGTGGCCGCTGATACCGGGATCAATAACCAAGCCGATATCGGTGTCGCGAATTAAAGCCAACAACACGTCCTTGATATCGCCACTTTGCAAGTCGAGGTTGTATTTACGTTTTTCGTACTGCAAATAAAGCGCTTTCTTTTCCACTGCTTCCAGCACGGGCAATTCATCGCTAAGGATGTCGTCTTGTGGCGGGTGGGGCGCGGTCAGCGCGGATTGGCTCGCTTCTGCCGGGGTGACGTCTGGCTCGGTCGCCACCGGATGCGACACACGCTGGGAACAGCCTAGCAATACCATTATTAATAGGGTTAGTAACGTAGTTCTAATGATCACCCGTGCCTCCGCTGATGGTAAACTTTTTTATTTTGGAATCGGTGGATAAAACGATTTCCTGTTGATTGAATTTTAAGATAACTTTGTTTTTAACAATGGCCGTGATCTGGGCGCCCAGGATCATGTCGCCTATTTTAAGAATGGTATCATTGATGATCGCCAAACGCCGGGTGCTGTCAATGAGTATCCCATTCAGAACAAATTCGATTTCTTTGACTGTTTCGGTGCTGACGGGAACCTCGTCCTTGGGAACAGGTTTGACAAAGATTTGACTGCCAAATTCGGGCGTGATTTCACGTGGTAAAAAAGGTCTGACCAGTTCCGGTTTGATTCGTTTTAAAAGAATTTCCGAATGATAATCAATCGGTGGCCCCTCATCAGTAGTGTTGTTCGCGGTGTCGCTGATTGGCGCGGTAGTATTTGGCAAAGTGGCGCTGGGTTGTGGTGCGGGTGTGGTGGCGGGAATAGTTTGCACTACAGCGGGTGTAGGCGATTGCTGTTTGGTCTGCATGGTCTCTTTGGTCTTGTTAAAAAATAGCTGGTAGGACACGATGACTACTGCGGCCACAGATAACCCGATGGCTAAATACTTGTTGTTTAAATTCATTGTATTTTCCCTGTTTGGCCCGCTAAATCGGCACGTAAATCAATATAATATATTTTGAGCGAAACAATATAATAAGGCAACCCGGTGCCAGAGGAAATATTAACTCTGTCTTCACTTAAGAAATAATCGCTCCGGGGAATATGGTTGATAAAATTCAGGGCACTGGGTAATTCACCGGTGAAACTGATCCAAACGGTATGATATTTTAATCCAGGCACAAGCCCGGCCAAACCGCCAATCTGGGTGTCGTTAGTCTTGTCTCCGACAGCGAGTTGCTTTTTAATAGCGGTCAAACGCTGGGCAGAAAAACTGAGCAGATCGTCCAGATTCTTTTTGCTGGTGGCGAGTGAACCGGTTTCAACCTGCATTTCCTGGGAATCGGAAGTAAACACGAGATTAAATATACCATCTGTTTTGGCGAGGCGCTGGATATAATCGGAGACACGGGTAAATAGGGCGATATAATCCTCGCGGTGGCGTATCTCGGGGATCTTTTTTTTCAATTCCTCCCGCGATTGCTGGAATAAAGAGCGTTCTTGAGAATCGGAAAAGGTAAAGTTATTTTCCATCTTGACAAAATCGGCAATTTTCAGATTCATGTCTTTTAATTGCCGTTTATACAAGCTGATCTCTTTGATGGAGGGGACAAAGTACAGTAAAAAATAGCTAATCACGAGCAGGATTAAAAAAGCAATGCCGGCGATTTTGATAAAGAAGTATTTGTTTTTCATGATTTATTCCGGCTCTACTTCGCCATCAATGGTAAAATAGAGTATGGATTCTTTTTGTCCAGCGGCGGGCAATACGTCGCCACCGCCCTGTCGTGCGCCACCCTCACCGGGATTGACGGTAATCTTAGAAGAAGAGATATTCAACATGTAATCAAATTCCTTGAGCTGTTGATAAAAAGTGAGGAACTGGGATTGCACGCGCACATTGTCCTCGGCAGTAATACGCCCATCAAGTTTAAATTTAAAATTCTGATTGGTGGGGGTCATTTCTAAATCAAGCAGTTCTATGTTGGTGGTGGCAATCATACTGAGTTTCCGGGTGAATTCAGCGGTACTGTACGCATACCGCGCTGGGAAATCAAGATAAAACCGACGCTTGAATAAATCTATACGCTGGGTCTTGGTCTCCATGATCATGGTAGAATTCTTACCCAATGATAAAAAGATCTTTTCCATCTCTTTAACATCGCTCTTATAGGAGTTTTTGATGCCCTCAAAGTAAAAAATACTGCCCGATAAAATAGTAGCAATGATAATAGTAGAAATAGTGAGGCCCAATAAACGGGAAAACAATTTGGATTTTTCGCGGTACTCAATGGGATAAAGGTCCAATGGTTTTTTCCCGCACACGGCAAGGGCGACTGCAATAGGCACGATAAAAATAGCGAGGAACTCGGTAGAAGCCTGTAAATGGCTGGGCAAACTGACTTTTCCACCGAGATGCTCGGGCTGGATCACGGCTGCGGTCACGGAATGATTGTCATTGATAAGATTTTTTAGATTGGTGAGTTTGCTGCTGGGACCATAGAGCAGGGCTTGATCAATAGTATAACCGCGATTGCGTTGTTTGAAGTATTGGAAGGTACGATTCAATTCGGTGCTGATACGGGTAAAATCTTCCTCGGTTAAATCTTCATCCTGGGTCAGACGTTCGACACGGAACATGAATTCGCGTTCTAAACCCCAGTATTTGTTCCTGAAAATATTTAAACTGATCCGATTCTCCATCATTTCCAAGAACACCGCGCCTGTTTTTTCCGTGCCCAGCTTCGGGTTGATTTCCGCCAGCGTTTTGAGACCCTGCACCAATGGGATGATGTGGGAGGGTTGAATGCCCGCTATTTTCAGTTGGTTCAGATAGTCGAACATCTTTTCTTGTTCGCAATAGAAGATGGAGATTTCCATTTTTTCCACTTGGCGATCTTCCACCATGCCGTTTTTCAGATAGTTGAAGACCATGGGCGCGGCAGTATCGGCAGCCGTGGCAATTTCGCGGGGCAGTACCTTGCGTATCTCTTTATCAGGCATTTTAGGCAGCAAGATATTGAGCTTTTTCACCAACTCAGCCGGGGGAATAATAATGGCGGGCAAGGAAGAGATACTTTCATCCCTTAATTTGGTAATAGCGGCGATAATGGGATCATCATCGGGACGGGGGGTCAAATAATAACCGCCAATCACGCTGACACTGGAGGTGATGCGGGCGTGCAGAATCCGGATGACACCGGCACAACTAAAATCAATGATCACTGACTTCATTTTTGCATTCCTATGGTGGAGGTTAATTTATACACGGGCAAGAAAATAGCGAGGGCGATAAACAACACGACTCCGCCCATGATGATAACCAAGGCGGGTTCGAATACGGCAAACATTTTTTTGATCGACGCGGGAATCTCCTTATCATAGTACTGGGACACTTTTTTCAAGGAGATATCAAGGCCACCCGTTGATTCGCCGACCTGGATCATACGCATCACAAGCGGCGGGAAAGTGGCCTCATCTTTTAATGAATCGTAAATAGTGCCACCCCGTTCGACAGATTCGCCACATCTGCCTATGGCACGACGCATGACCTCGTTGCCCACGACACGCTTGATGATCTGAAACGATTCAATGATCCCAATACCTGAACTATACAAGATACTAAAAAAATGGGCGAAACGGGAGAGCATGATTTTACTGAGCAATGGGCCGAAGAGCGGTATTTTTAATTTAAAATTGTCCCAGAAGAATTTGCCCTGCTCTGTCCGGTAAGTAATCTTATACATGACAATAACGGCCACCACAACCGCCACCAACGCCCACCAATAACTCTGAAAAAATTCGGAAATGCCGATCAATATGCGCGTAGGCGCGGGCAGTTCGACCTGGAATCCTTTTAAGATAGGTATAAATTTGGGAAACGTAAACGTCATCATGATAATCACGACGCCTACAATCATGGAGACCAGAATAGCCGGATATATTGACGCTTGTTTCACCTGGGCAGCCAAGTCTTCCTGCCATTCCAGAAATCCCACCAAATCTGCCAACACCACGCCCAATTTACCAGTGGCTTCACCAGTGGAAACAATCGCCACGTACATTTCTTGGAATGCTTCCGGGTGTTTGGAGAATGCTTCTGACAGCGTAGTGCCAGCCAAGACCTGTCGTTGCACATCTTCCACTATTTTTCTAAAGCGCGGATTATCTGTTTCGCGTCCGTAATCCGCAATCGCCTGGATGACCGGTATGCCCGCATCCACGGAAGACGCGAGGTGATTGGTGAAAAGGATGATCTCGCGCCGTTTGATTTTGCCGAAATAAAACCCGTCGCCAGAGGAGGTGCTGTGGGTTATTTTAAAATCGATCAACACCACGTCGATCTCGCCCAGTTTTTTTAGCAGTTCGTTTTCGTTTTCTGCATCCAGTACCCCTTCCAGCAGTTGTCCCGTGGCGTTTCTTCCTTTATATTTGAATATCGGCATAGTTAAAAAGCTCCTATAGTGATGCGCGAGGCTTCGGTGGGATTGATGACTCCCGCTTTTACTTTTTCCACCGCGTCGTCAAACAGCGTGCGGAATCCTTCTTTAATTGCTTGCGCGGTAATTTCCTGCGAGGTCGCTTTGCGTTCGATCATGTCGCGGATAATAGGGGAAATTTCCAATACTTCATACAGGCCGATTCTACCGCTGCAACCCGTTTGATTGCATTTCGGGCAGCCTTTGCCGTGGTACAGCGTGCCGTTAAAATTTCCTAAAGCCCGTGCCAGTTCTTTATCCAGCACAGAATTGGGCAGCGGTTCCTTGCAAAACTCGCAGATCGTGCGCACCAGACGCTGGGCAATGACCATGATCAGCGTGGAAGAGATGAGAAAAGGCTCAACGTCCATATCCATGAGGCGGTTGATGGTGGAAATAGAGTTATTGGTATGAATGGTAGAGAAAACAAGGTGACCGGTGAGGGCAGCACGAATCGACATGTCAATCGTTTCCGCGTCGCGCATTTCGCCTACCAGGATGATATCCGGGTCCTGTCTTAAGATGGATTTCAAACCCTCGGCAAAGGTAAAATTAATCTTGGCATTTACCTGGGATTGGCGGATGATGGGGAACTCGTATTCAACGGGATCTTCGAGGGTAATAATATTTTTTTCAATGGAATTGAGGTAGGAGAGGGCGGAATAGAGGGTGGTTGTTTTTCCAGAACCGGTGGGGCCAGAGACGAGGATCATGCCATAGGGGCGGACAATAGCGGTTTTGAAAATGTCCATGGTTTTTTGATTCATGCCCAGTTTTTCCAGGCCTTTGACTACTTTGCTTTTATCCAGTAGTCTGAGCACGACGTTTTCGCCGTTGATAGTAGGGAAAAAACTGACGCGGATATCGACTTCTCGTTTGCCCATGCTGAATTTAATGCGCCCGTCTTGGGGGATGCGTGTTTCCGCGATATTGGCTTCAGCCAGAATTTTCAAGCGCGCGACAATCGGGCTTTGCAATGATTTGGGAACAGTGGGACCGAGCAGCATGATGCCGTCGATGCGATAACGGACGCGCAAGATATTGCCTTCTGGTTCGACGTGGATATCGGTGGCCGAGTCTTTAATGCCTTTAATAATGAATTGGGTGACCAGTTTTACAATCGGGGCTTCTTCGACCAGTGTTTCGCCCGCTACTTTGCCGCCTGCGGCCAAGTTAATGCTTTCTTCGATCAATTCATCCAGTGTGACGCCGCCCGTATAGTAAACTTCTTGTGCCGAGGCGATATCTGCTTCCGTGGCGGCGACGACGTTCACTAAAAAGCCTGTTTTTCGTTCCAGGTCGCTGATTACATCCACGTCGAAGACGTTTTCCATCGCCACAGTCAGCGTATTTGTATTTTCTTCCAGGCCCAGCGGTAATAATTTATTTTTTTTCGCGTAGTTTTCCGCGATGAGGGCAATCACTTCCGGTTCGATGATCACGCGGCTCAAATCCACGCTGCTCACGTTGGATTGCGCTGCCAATGTGTTGGAGAGCACATCATCGGTCACGAAACCGAGATGGATCAATGTTTCACCCAGCATCGAACCGGTACGTTTTTGCAGTTTCAACGCCAAATCAAGTTGGGGCTCGGTCAGGATTCCCATATCAATCAACCGTTGCCCCAGAGGTTTCGGTTGTTTTTTCATAAGCAGACTATAACACATCACTATTTTAAAATCAATCAGGAAGCTAAGTAAAACTAAGGAAAAAAAAGATTTGCACCAAAGAGAGTAAAAGAAAAAAGAAGAACACAGATTACGCAGATTAAAATGATGACCCAGATTAAAAGCGGACTTTTTTTAATAGCCCTTTCTTTTAATCTGTGTCAATCATTTAAATCTGTGTAATCTGTGGACTTCTTTTGTAGTATGAACGCCCCTATTTTTTCGTGGTACAGATGGCATTTTCGTCATGGTGGTGGCCATTTCGTGGTGTCGCAGGCAAATTCGTCAAGGCGGGGGCAACTTCGTGGAGGTGAAGGCAACTTCGTGGAGGTGGAGGCATCTTCGTGGAGATGGAGGTATCTTCATGGAGATGGAGGTATCTTCGTGGAGATGGAGGCATCTTCGTGGAGATGGAGGCATCTTCGTTACGCAGGAAGCGGTTTCACTAAACCTCATGCAGCTTCGTTAAGCAGGAAGGGAATTCGTGGGTATGAAGACATATTCACTAAGCAGCAGAACATTTCATGGAGACGGAGAATATTTCACTAATACGGAGCACCTTTCGCTTAAGCGAAAAATAATTCGCTATAGCGAAAGCTAACCGGTCAATTCGTTATGCAATAGGTGTTCCGGGCAAAAAGAAAAGAGATCACCACAGATTACACAGATTAAAATGATTATCCAGATTAAAAACGGACTTTTTTTTAATAGTCTCATCTTTTAATCTGGATAATCATTTTAATCTGTGTAATCTGTGGACTTCTTTTAACGCGCTTGCTCCAGTAATATCGACCGGTGCGATTATTATTGCATGGATAATTGGTACATGATCGGTTTATATCTTGGCAAAGGAAGGGTTTTTCCTTCTTGCTTGGCCGTTTCCAGCCAGAGCTCTTTGGCTATTTCCACTTCTGCCAATGCTTCTTGGCGTGTAGTGCCAAAAGCAGAGCAATGTTTTAAATCAGGAATATCTGCAATATATCCCCCATCCTCTTCGCTGTAGAAAATATTTATATGATAATCTTTCATTGCAAAACCTCCATTCTTAAGCCATATTCTTCGACCAACTCCAAAAATTGTTTTATTTGATAAGGCTTAGCCTCGCCGTTTACATCCTGGATGTTTACCAATTCATCGACATCTGGATGAACGAATATGTGGTGGCTTCCCTTGGTGCGGGAGTGATGAAATCCGAATTCTTCTATTAAATGGACAAAGTCTGTGAATCTTATATTCTTAGAACCTGAAAGAATCTTTATTAAAAGTTTCTGCGGTTTCATGATGTCCCTCGGGTTGGGTAAGCAGATTTTATATAATCGTTCATGGTACTATTGTATAAAAAAAAGAAGATAAATTCAAGTAATTGGAACCCGATATTCAAAAATTTGTCGAAGACATCGCTATAAAAAAGGAGTGGATATCGGCGCAATTGCAAACAAGCTTATTAAAAACAATCTCCAATGGGTCCAAGAATTTTCCTGACCCATGATCTTCGAAAAACATGGACAGATCATTCCGCCTATCTCTGTAAAGATGTCTCTTTCATTCGTGTAAATTCGTGTAATTCGTGGGGAAGTTTTTTTTCTTTATCCCGGTAATCCCTTAATCCCATGCATCCCTGAATTCACCGCCAGAAAAAAAGAGATTCTTTCAGACCTGCGATAATTCAATG
>CAZCVI010000054.1:0-49154 GCA_964502145.1 uncultured Clostridia bacterium | reverse complement strand
GGCCCAATAACGAAACATTTTTAATCCCACTTCGGGCGAGTTTCTTAGAAGAAGGACTACCTGGGCTGGCATCGGATTTCTTTTTTTTATTTTATCATTTCATGGCATTTTTCCTTTGCAATTTTATTGCGGTTTTATTATAATGTGATTTTACAGTTCTACCATGATGGTTTTATTTTTTAAATCGTGATAGACTGCCCGTGTTAAGAGGTATTGCTTGAAGAAGAAATGCACTGCAAGATTAAGGATACATCGCCGATGACAAACACGCTGGAACCGCAATACAATACCGAACAAAACGATAGTTCAATCCACAGCTTAAAGGTGACTCTATGAATATAATCAAGAAAAATCTATCCTTTTTTCTCCTGGCTCTTGCTGTTTTTCCCTGTTTTTTGTTCTCCCAACACACCGCACCTGCCCCGGTGAGCGAGGAAGTAGGCATTGAAGAACACCTGGGCGACATCATCCCGCTGGACCTCACCTTCACGGATTCCAGCGGGACTACATTAAAACTGGGCGACATCATTTCCAAACCAACGGTGCTGACGCTGGTGTATTTCCATTGCCCCACGGTATGCAAACCGTTGCTGGGTGCAGTAGTGGACGGACTGGACCGCATTGATAATATTCCGGGGAAAGATTACCAAGCGATTACGATCTCTTTCAATGAAAAAGAAGACACAGAACACGCGAAAACGGTGAAAGATAGTTTCATCAAACGATTCAATAAACCCTTCCCGGAAACAGCCTGGCATTTTATGATCGGCGATGCGGCAAGCATCCGCAAAATCACGGCGGCGGTTGGCTTTAAATATAAACGGGACGGCGAAGACTTCATCCACCCGACCACGATGATCCTGCTCTCCCCGAAAGGAAAAATCACCCGCTACTTCAACGGTATGTCCTACCCGCCCTTTGATTTAAAAATGGGACTGCTGGAAGCTTCAGAAGGCCGCACAGGTCCAACGATTAATAAACTGCTGCTGTTCTGTTTCCGCTACGACCCGGAAGGGAAACGCTATGTATTCGATATATTAAAAGTCACGGGCACAATCACTATTTTCTTCGGCTTGATATTCGTGGCCTGGCTGGTGATTTCAACCCGGAAAAAACGGAAAGAGAAAAAGGAAAAATAAGTCATGACTGAACGAACTGAAACAACCGAAACAACTACGACAAAAACAATGGGTCAAGAGAATTATTTAACGACTCCGGGACGACATAAAGGTCTGCTGGGTTGGATACTGTCGACGGATCACAAACGGATTGGCATCCTTTATCTGATATCCATTCTGACTTTTTTTGCGGTGGGTGCGGCTATCGGCATCCTGATGCGTCTGGAATTAATTGCACCGGGACGCACACTGGTTAGTCCGAATACGTACAATGCTTTTTTCACGCTACATGGAATGATTATGATCTTCCTGTTTATTATTCCAGGTATCCCGGCGACGATGGGCAACTTCTTCCTGCCGTTGCAAATTGGCGCGGCAGATGTGGCTTTTCCCCGCTTGAATTTGCTGTCCTGGTGGATTTATGTGCTGGGCGCGATTGTGGCGGTTTCGTCGTTGTTCCTGGGTGGTGGCACACCGGATACAGGCTGGACTTTTTATGCTCCCTATAGCACACGCACGGGAACCAATGTGACGATGGCGGTATTGGGTGCATTTATTCTGGGGTTCTCTTCGATTCTAACGGGTTTGAATTTTATCGTGACGATTCACCGCCACCGCGCCAAAGGCATGGGCTGGTTCCGTATGCCGCTGTTTGTCTGGAGCAGTTACGCCACGGCATGGATTCAAGTCCTGGCGACCCCGATTCTCAGCGTGACTTTGCTGCTGGTGATGGGGGAACGACTGCTGAGCCTGGGACTGTTTGACGCGGCACGGGGCGGTGACCCTCTGCTCTATCAACACTTGTTCTGGATTTATTCCCACCCGGCGGTGTATATTATGATTCTACCGGCCATGGGCGTGGTGTCGGAAATTATCCCAACATTTAGTCGCAAAAAAATATATGGTTATAAAGCCATTGCCTTCTCCAGTCTGGCGATTGCCTTTGTGGGTTATCTGGTCTGGGGTCACCACATGTTCACCAGCGGCATGAGCGATACAGCACGCTGGATTTTTTCGCTACTGACTTTCCTGGTGGCCATACCCAGTGGCATTAAAGTGTTTAACTGGATTGCGACGTTATATAAAGGATCAATTCGTTTGGATCCCCCCATGTTTTTTACCTTCTCGTTTGTGTTCCTGTTTGCGATTGGCGGTTTAACTGGACTGGTGAACGGGGCACTGGCCACGGATGTACATATCCACGATACCTATTTTGTGGTGGGTCATTTTCATTATGTGATGTTCGGCGGCACCGGTTTTGCTTTCTTCGCGGCATTGCTGTACTGGCTGCCGAAGATGACGGGGAAAATGTACGATAAAAAAGCGATTTACCGCAGTTGGGCTTTTTTGTTCGTGGGGTTCAATATGTTATATATGACCATGATGATCCTGGGTTTTAAAGGAATGCCACGGCGCTATTATGATTATTTACCGCAATTCCACACGCTGCACATTGTGGCCACGGTGGGGTCCTGGTTATTGGTGACGGGTTTGATTTACTTTTTCGCCACGTTGATTCGTTCGCTTCGGACCGGCACACTGGCGGGTGATAATCCTTGGCTGGGCACGACGCTGGAATGGCGCACATCCTCGCCACCACCATTGGAAAACTTCCACGTGCTGCCGGAAGTAAATGGTGGCCCTTATGATCGTGACGAAAACGGCTTCCCCTTGGCAGGAGTCTAACCATGACTACGGGCACGACGATTGAAAATTTTCCGCTGGCGCATAAAGATCACCAGGGCGCACGGATTGGCATGTGGCTTTTTTTGTTTACTGAATTGCTGCTTTTTGGCGGGTTGTTTTTATTGTATGCGGTGTACCGCCACCAGTTCGCCGCGGACTTTCATTATGCGGCGGCTCAATTGGATACGTTTATGGGTGGTCTGAACACGGTGATCCTGCTGACCAGCAGTTTAACGATGGTGCTGGCGGTGTTGCATCTGGAGAACCGGAAACGGAAACACGCGGCCTGGATGTTGTCGGCCACGATGATTATGGGTGTGATTTTTTTGATTAATAAATATATGGAATGGTCCACCAAGATTCATCATGGTTTGTATCCGAATTCGGAGGTGTTGCAATCCCATACGCCAGGAGAGAGTGTGTTTTATAGTCTCTATTATTTGATGACCGGGCTGCATGGGCTGCATATTATTATTGGACTGATTATTCTGACTGTGATGCTGGTCCAGGTGGTGCGTCGCCCGCGCAAACGGGTTCGTTTGGGCAATGTGAACCGGGCGGATTTGCTGGTTCAAGCGGGTGCCGGGGAAACGCTGTGGCAACACGGGGAAAGCGAAGCGGTGGATGAAATTAAAATGACCCTGATCTACGGCGAAAATGAAGATGTCTCGGACCGCCTGGGTATTAAAATGGAAAACGCGGGCTTGTACTGGCATCTGGTGGATGTGGTCTGGATTTTCCTGTTCCCACTTTTTTATCTGATTACATGAGTGTTTGAGTGGATGAATTTTTGATGTATATATAATATGGAGTACAAGTGATGGCACATGCGGAAGAATTAATAAAGAAAAAGAGTCCACGGCCTTTTTCCACATACATTTCCATCTGGTTGGGTTTGTTGGTGTTAACGGCTCTTACGGTCACGGTGGCGGGATTAAATCTAGGGCAATGGAGTATCTGGGGCGCGATTGTAATCGCTTCAGCCAAGAGTACACTGGTCGTGCTTTATTTTATGCATATCAAATATGAAGATAAAGTATTTAAAATCATGCTCACCCTGGCGATTTTTATTCTGATGGTGATCCTGGTGTTAACGTTTGCCGATGTCTCCTATCGGTAAGACAATATTATTATTACTACTACTATTATTATTATGATAATGATGATGAGGTGAAATATGTATCCTGTAGGAGTGACGATTGCGGAGACGGTAGATAGTGTCTTTTTATTTATTATTATAGCCTCGGTAGTGTTGCTGGTGCTTGTTACAGGGCTGATGATCTGGTTTGGGTTCAAATACAACCGCACACGACACCCGAAACCGGAACAGGTCACGGAAAAAGCGTGGTTGGAAATTCTATGGACGGTGATTCCAACGATATTGGTGTTGTTCATGTTTTATTATGGTTACGAGGGTTTTAAGTTCATGCGCAATGCGCCCAAAGATGCAATGGTCGTGCAGGTGACGGGGCAAATGTGGCAATGGAAGTTTGAGTATGCCAATGGGCGGGTTACAGACAAGCTCTATGTACCGGTGAATAAGAGTGTAAAACTGTTATTAAAATCACTGGATGTGGTGCATAGTTTTTATGTGCCCGCTGAACGGGTAAAAGAAGATGTGGTGCCTGGACGGGAGACTTATTTGTGGTTCAAGCCGCAGGATGTGGGGCCATCGGATATTTATTGCGCGGAATTTTGTGGACAGCGGCATTCTTATATGCTTTCGCAGGTGATCGTGATGAATCAGGCGGATTTTGATGTCTGGTACAACGAGAAAAAAGAAAAAGCACCGGTGGTGCCAACATTGGAGTGGATGAAAGAACTGGGATGTTTGGATTGTCATTCGCTGGATGGTTCGGCTGGGGCACGGACCTCATTAAAAGGAATATTTGGACAGAAACGGGTGGTTTTAGTAAACGGAGTGGAAAAAGAGATTATTGTAGATGAAGAGTATTTGCGTCGTTCGATTACCAGTCCAGGCGCGGAGGTAGTGAAGGGTCAGGATAATATTATGGAGCTACCACCGGATATTACGAAAACCCAGATCGAACAAATCGTGCAATTTTTGAAGAACGGGAAAGACCCGGGACAGCAGGAACAGAAATAAGATGAAGTTGTTTTCTGGTATTTTGGTGTTTATCAAGTTCCGCATTGTATTATTGTCGACGTTGTCTGCGGCGACCGGGTATATTGTGGCGTATGAAGGGTTTTCGTGGCGGTTGGGTTTATTTGTAATGGCCATGTTTGTTTTGGCCGGGGGAGCGGCGGCGTTGAATCAATTTCAGGAGCGGGGAAAGGATGGCTTGATGGAGCGGACTCGTTTGCGGCCTTTACCGGCTGGGGAATTTTTGCCGTGGGTGGCGTTGGTGTTGGTCGTGGGGTTGCTTGGGGTGGGGGTTGGTGTGTTGTTATTGTTTTTTGGGGTATTGACGGCTGGTTTGGGAATGATGGCGGTGGTTTTGTATAATGGCATGTATACCTATTTGAAGCGTGTAACTGCTTTTGCTGCGGTGCCTGGGGCGTTGATTGGGGCGTTGCCGCCAGTGATCGGGTGGTTTGCGGGTGGGGGAAGTGTGCAGTCGCCGGTATGGGTGGGGTTATTGGTGTTTTTTTATATGTGGCAGGTGCCGCATTTTTGGTTGTTGTTGGGGATTCATGCGGAGGATTATATACGGGCTGGGTTTCCCTCGTTGACGCAAACGTTTTCTGCCGCCCAGTTGGCGCGGATCACGTTTGTTTGGGTTGTGGCTACCGCGTGTATGGGGATGTTGTTTCCGTTGTTGCGCATGTTTCATCATCCTGTTTCGTTGGTCGTGTTGTTTTTGGGAGTGGTGGGGTTGTGTGTCGGGGCCGTGGGGTTGGTGAGGTCGCGTGGGGTCGGAGTGATGGTGTATCGGCGGGTGTTTATGTTTATTAATGTGTTTGCCGTGGTGATCATGGTTACTCTAATCATAGATCATGGTTTTTTGGTCAGAACATGAGAATTATGGGAATTATGAGAATTATGAGAATAATAGCAAAAGCTTTTGGAAGTCCAGAAACCTTTTCTCGAAAAGGTTTTTGGCCGCCGGAGGCATTAATGGGAAATTTAAGAAGAGGATTGCGATCATGGATGTTTTAATACCACCTAGCTTTAAGTTTTTGCAAATATTATCGTATTTGGTTTATTTTATGTTGGTGTTCCATTTGCCTTATATGGGTATGGTATTGGTTTCGTCGGTGTTTTCAGTGGCTTACTGGAAGAAGAAACCGCAACTATCCCATGATTTTATCCAGTTGGTGATGGGAAAAACCGGAATATGGATCATTTTTGGCGTATTGCCTGCTTTGGCATTGGCCTTGTTGTATCGGATGGTCTTGTTTACCGGTGGTGTGCCCATTCATTGGTATTTGCTGAAGATTATATTGTTAATGGTCAGCGGGTTGGTGTTGTTGTCGGTGTATCGGCGTACCGCGAATATTATTGCCGGGGCGGGTGGAGTACTGTTAGTGGTGTTGTATTGTTTTCATTTTATTAATTTGATGGCGTTTCTTATGTTTCCTGAGAAGTGGCCGTTGCAGAAAACCATGGTCCCTTTCCCGCTTTTTTCGATTACCCCGTTGCTGCAATTTGGCGGGTTTTTGATGTTGTCGTTGTTGTTGACCGGTGGTGCCGTCCTTTTCTTTTATTACCGGTGGACTGAGAAACAGTTACCTGAAGCTTGCCCGCATTTTAATTTGTTGAAGTATCATGGGTATGGCATGGTGTTGGCCGGTTCGTTGTTGACCCCGCCGTTGCTGTTTTTGGATTTATTTAACTTGCCCGTGTATGCCCTTTCTATTTCCGTGTATGTTGTTGCTGCCTTATTGGTGGTGGCATTGTTTTTTGTTACCGTATTGGTGGTGCGGATGTTGCAGAACTATAAAGAGTGCCGCCCCCGTTATGGTGTGACTTTTTTTGTACTGGGGCTAGTGGCTTTTGGTTTGATGATTGGCAGAGATCGTATCTTACAAACCAATGCCAGTTTAGAAACGATAGCGGTTGCCCGTATGGACGCGGAAAAAGCCTGGGAAGAAGAAGTGAGCAAACGGGAAGAGATTTATGCTAAAACAGCCGGGGTGGATGCAAGCAAAGGCGAAGAAATATTTAATACGATATGTTCAGCCTGTCACAGTATGGATCAAAAGAGACTGGGCCCACCGCTGCTGACGGTGTTACCGAAATACGTGGGCAAAGAGAATGAGTTGATTGCCTTCATAAGTAACCCGAAAAAAATAGACCCCGCTTATACCTTGATGCCGAATCCGGGTTTGACCACCAGCAAGATCAAGGCGGTGGTGAAGTTCCTTATGGGCAAAGTGAAATAGAAGATGAGGAGTTGAAGTGTGATGAAGAGAATCGTGCCTCTATTGTTGATTGGTCTTTTAGGTATTGGGTTATTGGTCGTTGCCGGGTTAGCCGGACACTGGTATTTTACCGGTCGTAAGCCAGATCAACCCATTGCGTATACACATCAGGTGCATGTGGTGGGGTTACAGCTTGATTGCACCCACTGCCACGAAAACGCGGATAAATCACCCCGCGCCACTCTGCCCGCCATGTCTATCTGCATGGAATGCCACGAAACAGCGGCTATAGACCGCCCGGAAATTAAGAAACTAACCGCGTATTGGACGAAAAAAGAACTCATTCCCTGGCGCAAAGTGAATCGGTTGCTCTGGCATGTGTATTTTACCCATAAGCGCCATATTAAGGCCGGTGTGGATTGTACTTATTGCCATAGCGAGATGAAAGCCATGACCACGGCCCGTCAAGTACGGTCGTTTGATATGGGGTTCTGTGTGTCCTGTCATCGGGCCAATAAAGCGCCCACGGATTGTTTAACCTGTCACAAATAGGTTCAGAACTATGATGAGGAGTTTTTAAGATGAAACGAAGAGATTTTTTCAAAGTGATGGGTATTGCCTCCGGTGCAGCCATCGCGGCCTGTAATACCAATAATGCGGACCGCACCTTGTTACCTTATTTAGTGCCACCCGAAGACGGCACTATTCCCGGTGTGCCCCGGTTCAGTCGCAGTACATGCATGGAGTGTCCGGCCCATTGTGGCCTACAAGTGACCATCCTGGATGATAAACCGGTGAAACTGGAAGGCAACCTGGACCACCCCATCAATACAGGCGCGTTATGCATGCGCGGCCAAGCCTCGTTGGCCCGACTCTATCATACAGAACGATTTACCCAACCGCTATTAAAAGATAGCCACGGTACTTTAAAACCGGTGTCGTGGGACACGGCATTACATGTTTTAAAAACAACACTAAAAGAGAACACGACTAAAGGGAAAAAGAATGTCTACCTTGCTTCCCAAACCACGGGTTCACTGGCCACCTTACTGGATGAGTTCTGCGGGGCTATGCAAATTGAACGGCAAAAAGAGGTGGAACTGTTCAACCACAGTGCCATTAAAAATGCGGGGCAACAACTCTTCGGCCTGGACGTGGTGCCACGTTACCGCATTGATTCATGCGATACACTGGTGACAGTAGGCGCGGATATCTTCGAGACGTTTCTTAGCCCGGTGGAATGGATGAAGCAGTTTCAGCACGCACAGAAAAATAAATATTTCCGCTGGTTCCATGTAGAGCCCTATCTCTCGCTCACGGGTGCGGCAGCAGAACATCGCGCCCCACTCAAACCGGGCAGCGAAACCTATTTACTGGCCTATCTGCTACGACATGTGCGCCAAAAGAATAGTATCCCGGCAGAACTAATGGCTGCTGTGCCGGTTCTCAGCCTGACCAAAACAGCGGAATTAACGAATCTGTCGAAAGAGTTTATCACGGCCATCACGCAAACGTTATCTGGTGCGCAGAATCCGTTGCTGATCTGCGGTGGTCCGTCCACGGCCAATACCAATGGCAGTGCCACAGCGTTGTATGGCGCACTGTTGCAATGGTCTTTGGGCATGGTGGGGGAAAACGGCACGGTGGACTACAGCCATTCATTAAACAATGAATCCGTGGGCACCATGTTCCATTTGGCTTCTTTTATCCATTATTGTAACAATGGCTCTATCGGAACCGCGCTCTTTTCACGCTTCCATGGCGCCAGCGTATTACCTGGCCTATTGCCAGCGCTTAAAAAGATTCCCTTCAAAGTAGCATTGGCCGAAACCCCGGATGAACTGACCGCGTTGTGTGATCTGGTGTTGCCCCTCTCCCACCCCATGGAAAGCTGGGGCGATGCCACGCCGCGCAAAGGATTGTTTTCCATTATTCAACCGGTTTTGGAACCAATTCATCAGACCAAAAGCGAGGGAGATATGTTATTGTTGTTAATGGGCCGCAACATATCCTATCGCGACTACTTGGCAGACCATTGGCAGGGTAGAGGGGAACATTGGATTACCCGTGGGTTTATTTTGACAGATATCCCCGCCATACCGGTCCAATTGGTGGCAGGGCCCAAGCTATCTCTTCCCAGTATCCCGCAGAGTAGCGAGTGCCTGTTTATCACGCCGTCTATCCGCACTTTTGATGGACGCAGTGCCGATATCGCGTTGTTAGCAGAGATACCCGACCCCATGACTGCTATTACTTACGGTCAGTGGGTGGCCATTTCCCCGGCTGAAGCAGAAAAAGCCAAGCTTGTAACTGGCGACATCCTAACCCTGACCACCAAAGCCGGCACGTTAACCCTGCCCGTGGCGGTGAGTCCAGGTTTAACCGCTGGACAGCGCACGTTATCTATTGATGCCTGTGCTGGTTTAGCATTACCCACGGATCTGGTGAGCGGGCAATTGCTGTTCTGTTTAGACGGAGTGACCCTGACTCCTACTGGCAAAACATCCCGTTTGGCCTGTTTATCTGGTTCTTATACTACGGGCAAGCGTGGCATTTTACCCGAAGACGATTTTCATGATCCCAAAGCTGCCAATGCGCATCACCACGAATACAAACGCCACACCCTGTATCCGCCGCATGAACATAAAGATTACCGTTGGGGTCTGGTGATCGACCTGGATGCCTGCACGGGTTGTGCTGCCTGCGTCGCGGCTTGTTACATTGAGAACAACGTGCCACTGACTGGCAAGATTCAACATTTAAAAGGTCGCGAGGCCTCCTGGTTGCGCATTGAACCCTATTACAACGACCCGGCCAAACCGGAGTTCCTGCCCATGATGTGCCAGCAGTGCGATTGTGCCCCCTGCGAGAACGTGTGCCCGGTCTTTGCCACCTATCATACGCCGGAAGGATTAAATGCCCAGGTTTATAATCGTTGTGTGGGCACCCGTTATTGTGCCAACAACTGTCCTTATCAAGTGCGCCGTTTTAATTGGTTTGCAGCCAAGGATAACCTGCCGCTCTACACCCAGTCCAATCCAGCACTTTCCGTGCGGCCCGGTGGTGTGATGGAGAAGTGTTCCTTCTGTATCCAGCGTATACGTGCGGCCAAAGACCAGGCCAAAGACGAGAAACGGCTGGTCAAAGATGGCGAGGTTCAACCTGCCTGTGCCCAAACCTGTCCGTCCGGCGCCATCACCTTCGGCAACCTGATGGACCCCAAAACCAAGGTGAGCGTCCTGGTCAAAACAGCGGGGATTCATCGGGTGCTGGAAGAATTAGGTACAGAACCGGCAGTTTATTACATTAAAAAAGATAGAAGTTAGGATGTTAGGATGTTAGGAAGTTAGGGAAAAAAATGAAGAAAAAAAGATTGGCCCACGAATTACACGAATTATCACGAATGAAAAAAGAAAAAAGATATTTTAATTTATCTAATTCTTTTAATTCGTGTCAATTCGTGAAATTCGTGGGGGTCTTTTTTCTTTTCTCTTAAGATATCGAATGGAGAAGTCAAGAAGATGAATTTAAAACCGTTTTATCAGCAAGTAGAGCAGGATGTTCTGGCGGTCATGAAAAAACCGAGCCGTTGGTATTGGTTGGCGTTGACTGTATCCGCCCTGGCGTTTGTAATGGGTTTAGGATTGTGGGCCAACCAGATTTTCAGGGGAATTGGTGTCGCGGGCATCACCCATCCGGTTGGGTGGGGCGTGTATATCACCAATTTTGTGTTCTGGGTGGGAATCGCCCATTCCGGCACATTGATATCCGCCGTGTTGTTTTTGTTTCGGGCGCGGTATCGCAGTGCTTATAACCGCATCGCCGAAGCCATGACCGTGATTGCAGTTTTGACCGCCGGGTTGTATCCCTTGATCCATTTGGGCCGCGTGTCGCGGTTTTATTTTCTCTTACCCTATCCCAACCAGCGTTTATTGTGGGTGAATTTCCGTAGCCCATTGATCTGGGATGTTTTTGCCGTATCCACCTATCTTACTATCAGCATCATCTTTTTTTATGTCGGATTGGTTCCCGATTTTGCCGCCGCGCGCCGTCATTTTACCGGCGTCAGGCAGTGGGCCTATAAAATATTATCCCTCGGATGGGAGGGCACGGCGGAACAGTGGCGGCATTACAGTCGCTTGTACATGTTCCTCGCCGCGTTTGCCACGCCGTTGGTGGTGTCCGTTCATTCCGTCGTGTCCTGGGATTTTGCCATGAGTATTGTGCCCGGTTGGCATTCCACTATTTTCGCCCCCTATTTTGTCGCCGGTGCTATCTTCTCCGGGTGCGGCATGGTCATTACCCTGACCATTCCCATGCGTAAAATACTGAAGATCGAAAAATATATCACTGTGGACCATTACGAAAAATTGGCCAAAGTATTGTTAACTACCTCTTTGATTGTCTCCTTTTCCTATATTATCGAGATATTATTGGCCGCGTATGGGGGCAATGTGTTCGAGCAGGCGCAGTTTCGTTATCGCATGTTTGGGGATTACAAGTTTTTCTTCTGGCTGATGATGTTTTGCAATGTGGTTATGCCCTTGAGTCTTTTCGTGCGCAAGTGGCGTCGTAATCTGAAGTATCTGTTCATCCTGTCCCTTTTCGTGAATGTGGGCATGTGGTTGGAACGGTTCAACATCATCATTTCGTCCTTGGCCCATGAGTTCAGTCCCTATTCGTGGGGTATTTATAAACCCAGTCTCACCGAGATCGGCATTTCCATTGGTAGTTTTGGCATGTTTTTCACCTTTTTCCTGATCTTTACCAAGGTATTGCCCGTTTTATCCATTTCAGAAATCAAGGAACAAGGAGTGGAACAATGACAGAGCAACGCTATGAATTCGATACGCAGGAAGAGTTCCTGGAACGCTTGGAAACCCTGGCCCACGAAGGAGTGAAATGGGAGAACGTGACCACCTTAACGCCCTTTCATATTCATGAAGTGGAGCATATCATGAAGAGTCCTACCAGCCACTTGCGGTTTTTCACTTTAACCGGGGCTATTGCTGGGTTTGTGCTCAGTTTTTTATTCATCATTTTCACCGTCTTGGATTGGCCCTTGATTACTGGTGGCAAGCCCTTGATTTCCGTGCCTGCCTTTATCATTGTCGCCTTTGAGAGCACCATCTTAATCGGTGGTATCGTTTCCTTTTTAGGTTTTTTGCATATTAATCGTTTACCCAATATCAAGCGTATTATCGACCCGCGGGAGTGTGGCGATCAATTTGTAATCATTCGGCATGAGGTGAAACAATGAAAAAAGGTTCCATATATATCCAAATCCTCGTTGTAGTCCTGTTGGTGTTCCTGTTTGACTTTTTGTGGGCCCCCAAAGCCGATGCCTCGCTTTTAATTGGTTTATTGTTTTGGGCTGCTGTAGCGCAGGGGATTATCGCGTTGAGTGCTGCTTCTGATTTAGCGCAGGCCAAGTGGACCCAGGAGATCAAGCCCTATGTGTTCCAGTATTATCCCCTATTGCTGTTATTTCCCCTTCTCTTCCTGATTTTTTCGCGTCATGTGACCGTGTATGGTTGGATGGAGCATCCTGATCGTTGGTTGAATCCCATGTTCTTCATTATCCGCAATACCATTGCCCTTTTTATGCCTTTTCTCATGGCTCATTTTTATGTTCGTTCCGTGCAGAAAGAGTCGCAACGACAGGGATTATTTGCCGTGTTGTTCATTCTTTTTTTTGTGATTAGCCAGTCTTTTTTAGCTTTTGATGTGGTCATGACCTTCGAGTATCCCTGGGTGAACACGTTGTTTGGTGGCTTTTTCTTCGTGGAAGCGCTTTATGCAGGTATTGCCTTTTGTGCTTTATTAGCCGGTTTTTTAGCCAGGAAGAGTGCGTTGCGGTTTTTGAAATCTTTTAATGATTATACCTTGATGATTATTGGTTTCGCCTTATTTTGGGCCGGTCTTTTTTATTCCCAGTATCTGGTGATTTGGTATGGTAATATCCCCGAGGAAGTGGCCTATATAACAAAACGCATCCATATTCCCATCGTGGAGAAGATGGGCATTTACATTTTGTTCGCGCTCTTTGTGATACCGTTCATCTTGTTGGTATCCAGGAAAGTGAAAGGGAGTTTTCCCGCTGTGGCCGCTATTGCCCTGTTGGTGTTTTCTGGGTTGATCGTGGAGCGGTTGATTTATATTGTGCCTGTGGCGCATACTAATTTATTGGGTGTGGTGGTGCCGTTGGTTTTGATTGGGGTGCCGTTTGGGGTTCTGTTGCGGTCGCAGGTGAATGCCGCCGGGGAAAAATAGCAGGAAGAAAAAATAAAACACTTTGGCTAACAGGCTGTTGAATTTTAGCGCATTTTGAGTTATCATATAGTCATGAAAAAACAGAAGCCACAGACAAGCCAAGCCCTGAAAGCCAAGAAAGCGACGAAAAACGTCGATTACGATACCGCTTGGAAAGATGTTCTCAAAGACATGCTGGAACCATTTTTAGGTTTTTTATTCCCGGAGATTCATAAGGACATTGATTTTTCCAGAAAGCCCCAGTATATAAGCAAGGATTTGCCGAGGCTTGAAAAGGATAATAATATAGGTAATCGTTTCGCCGATGTGTTGGTGAAAGTGTATCTGAAGGATGGTTCTTTGCGGTGTCTGTTTATTCATATCGAGGTGCAGGGTTCCCCGGATTGGAATTTAGCCGAACGGATGTTTGTGTACAATTACCGAGTTTACGATCATCACCGGGAGTTCAACGAGGAAGTGGTGAGTCTGGCCATATTAACCGATGATAATCCTGAATATCGACAGGATCGTTATAGTTTCAATCGTTGGGGATTCAATCATACTATGATTTATCCCACAGTCAAGCTGTTGGATTATCAAGACCGTGTGGCTGAACTGGAACAATCCCCCAATCCGATGGCTCTGGTGGTGTTGGCGCAGTTAAAAAGTTTTGAAGCCAAAAAAGCGGATGACCAGACCCGTTATAACATCAAACTGCAATTGTACCGGGATTGTTTTAACAAGGGGTACAATAAAAAGCAAATCCGCGCCTTGATCAGGTTCATAGATTGGATTATCAATCTGCCGCAACAATACAAGGAAAAATTATACGACCAATTGATTATATTAGAGGAGAAAAAAAGAATGCCTTACGTAACTAGTTTTGAAAAAATCGGCGAAAAAAGAGGTGAAAAAAGAGGAATTACCATAGGACGAATGGAAGAACGAAAAGAGGGTAAAAAAAATTATGCCTTGGAGACTGCCAAAAAAATGATGATGGACAATTTACCCATAGACACCATTCTTAAATACACCGGGTTGAAAAAGAAAGACCTCCAGCCCTTGCTGCAACAATAAGTGATTCCACTTTTTTCCCATTGGCTTGAGTTGAGACACCACAAAGGAGTCGATTGATATGCCTTACATAACCACTTTTGAAAAAATGGCCGAGAAAAAAGCATATGCCAAGGCACGAAAAGAGGGTGAAAGAAATACTACGTTAGAGATAGCCCAAAAGATGTTGATGGAAAATTTACCCATAGATACCATTATCAGAATCACAGGGTTGAAAAAGAAAGACCTCCAGCCCTTGCTGCAACAATAAATGATTCCCCCAGAAGAAAAAATAATAGACCCCCACGAATTTCCCGAATTTACACGAATTAAAAGATACATAAAATCTTTTTTCGTGGATATTCGTGATAATTCGAGTAATTCGTGGGCAAATCTTTTTCTTTGTTTCAGCTATTGCCTATGGGCTGAACAGTTACTTTTTCTTTAAGCGGGCTAAAAATTGATATATCCACAGTGTCCATAGGTACAAACTCCTGGGAAGGCGGGCGTTCCCGACTGCTGCATGTCGAGTGGTTCGCGAGTAATAAAAATTGGGGGGCAAGGATGGTTGACTCAAAGCGAGACGTATAAGGAAGTATATAAAAATTTACTGGAAGCAATAGAGGGGCGGTTGGAAGTTGCGATTCAAAGGGATTGAGATGCCGGAGCCGTAATTGGAAACTCGATAGGATCGGGAATTGACCTTAAAATGTAAAGAGGTAGAATGTCAGTCTGAATCAGTATATAAAATGTTTCAAATGTTTTTGGTACTGTTCTGTATTATATTATAAATGATAGTTTCTGAGCATTTTTAAATAAGGTGCAATGCTGTTGTCATTTATTTCATCTGGGTTTTTCTGAATAAATTTAAAAATTTGTTTTTCAATTTCCTCAGCCTTATCTATCAATAATTCTCTTTTAGGGTTGTTTACACTTGCAGATTTAATACCTCTATATCGATACACTGCTTCATTTAACCTTTTTCTAATTGGTAGAATACCATATGGTGATACACGTTGGTCGGAATAAGAACATATTTTTAATTCAAAGTCGTTACTTTCAAGAGTAAACTCGTTGTTTACAAATTGCTTATTCTCTAATAAATAAATTACTCTCTCGTTAACTCCTAATTCTTTTGCGACAGAAATAACTGCCTGTACATCAAAATTACCATATTTTTCTTTTAATCTTTGCTGAACTGCTACCCAATGTCCAACAAATTTAGAACTTCCCGAAACTGTATTATAAATATCAGGAAAAGTATTTTCTAAATTAGGAAAAGGATTTCTAATTAAATTTAATATATCATGAAGTAATAAAGTAGTGATTACATTATTTCTATTCAATTTTTCACCCTTCCAATTATCAATTATCCATTGTCCGATTCCTGCAACTTGAAGCATATGATTTTGTATATATAATGGAACCCTATAGCTCCTATAAATACTGATTATATTATTCTGTTTTGCAGATTTTTGAAAATGGTCAGCTTTTCTCTCTCCCTGATTCTTTGTTATCGGTCTAGATTGAAGAATGTAAAGCAAGTCATCAGTTATGGTCCATTCAATATCTTGTGGTTTTAAAAATATATTTTCTATATTTAAAGCAGTCTCAGATATCTCTTTAATAATGGTATCTTTTAATAAATGTTTTACAATAGTATCTCTTGAAATTTCCTTTATTTCTAAATTTTTTCTGTCGATTAAATATTGTGAAGGAGTAATTTTATTATCAGTCAATAATTCATTACCACCAGGAATTGCCTCTAATAAAATCTCGTCAGCGTTTGATAACGGATTTTTTGTAAATAACACGCCAGAAAAATCCCCTAGAATCATTTCTTGAACAATTAAGGAGCCGGATACATTTGTATCTTTTGAAAAGAATAAATCTGAAGCAGTACTGATTATTATCTCAATTATATCCTCTTTTACAACATACAATTCACTTTTGTACAAGCCAGCACACGAAGAATTTGGAGTATCTTCGTTGTTATAGCTACTTCTGATCGCAAACAACTCGCCATGCAAACAATTTAATTCGGAATTAACATCATCCCATAAAGCTTGACTTTGAAATCCAATGTTGTCCTGAGTCCCTCTATGAAGTAAGGGCCTTAGCGAATCTAATGGAATACAAAAAAAATCAGGAACATTAAGCCCTTTGTTTTTTAGATTTATTAAATTAAATGCTTTATTGCCAATCAAAGAATTATTTATATTTTGGCTTTTTGGAGTAACAATAAGTCTATCGCTGATTTTTGTTTTTTTTCGTATGGTCCCTTGCTTGGTGTCAATTTCAACAAGATCATTATTAAAGATGTTTTTTAAGAGCCCATTTACACCAATTACAGATATAATTTTATTTTCTCTGCAAAAAGTTGAGGCATGTGCAGTAACGCCACCTTGTTCAGTTAGAACTGCACCTGCTGTTTGCATTAAGTCAAAATAATCAGGGTCGGCAGATTCTAAAACTAAAATATCACCATAGTTTAAAACAACTTTTTCCAAATCTTCAGTTCTTAGAATAATTCTGCAATGTCCCTTAATTATTTCAGAACTAGTTACAAGTGGTTGTCCAGTTAAAGTTTCGGAGACATAATTGTCCTTTTCTGTTAAACTTTTCAATCTCATTCTTATTTTATCAGCTTCATCGCCAGTTATCAATCTTTGTTCATTCTCAAAAAGTATTAAAGTTGAATTCAAAACTCGCTCTTTATGTTCTTTTGTTACTGTTAATTCATACCTAAGAAGTTGTTCAACTTCTTCGGGTAAAAGATTTCTAATAATTTCTTCCTTTACATTAAAATTTTCGGAAATTTTACTGATGAGTAAGTCTAGAAAATAGAAATTCCTTAATTGGATATATCTTCTATAGAGTTTCGTCGTTCCAATCCTTGAATACAATCTAAAAAGCATCTGATATAGAGAATCGATTGAGTATTTCTCGAAATATTCTTTTTTTCTTTTTTTTGCTTCATCAAATGCATGCTGAAAATTAATCGCTTTTTCATGTAACGAATTATCATCAACGCTGTACTTCAATTTTTTTAAAAAATAATTAATATCTCTCAATGCTCTTGTTCTATAGCCATGATAACCCCAAAATGTCCACTTTTCACGATGTTGAGTTATCTCTTTCAAGAAATCCGGGTCAGCTTTTAAAAAAATGTCTCTTGACTGATTACCAATTAATTCCTTTAATTCTGAGTCGTTTTTAATTTTATCAAGAATTTTAACAAATTCTGTGAATTCATTTCCTGATATACTTAAATCTTCTGGAAATGTAAATATCTCAAATACTTCATTTAGCTTTTTGGCGTTCGTAAATTCAGAATTAATGCCCTCCAGGTAACTTTTTAAATGATTGGTAAAATAATTATTCCCTCTATCAAGTGCTTCTGGTAATCGCGAATATTGATAAAGTCGAGTATGTTCGATGTTATGACTTGTATAATACTTTATTAATTCAAAATCCGACATATTTTTAAATGGCCTACTGTCTGCTTCGAAGGGGAATACATTCCACAAGTTTTCAGCAAATTTTTTTATTTTTTCAAGAATGTCATTAAACCAAAATGGATTTTCCTTAATTTTTTCAATTAGTGCGTCAGCCACCCGTTTACATTCTTGTTCAGGAATAAAATATATTTCATTAAAATCCTTGTAGCATGCAATTATGTTTTTATAACCGAATTCTTTTAATTCATCTGGTAGTTTATGCTTCCAACTTTGGTATAAATAGAATGAGGAAAAATGTAAATCTTCATCAAAATTAACAGCACCGACAAGCCAATTTTTGTAAGAATTAATTAATTTGAAAATTTCCGAGATATCTTCGTTGTTATTTTTATCTAAAGATTGCATTTCTGCTGAAACTGAAGTAGAGATTTTTCTAGAGAAATTCTCATTTATTCTATTTGAGGGTTTACAATTACCTGGACAATCTAATATTTTATTTACAGAATGAATATCTAAGTATCTTCCAATTCCAAAAAGTAATCTAGAAAATAAACTATCAGTCTCGTCTTTAGGATTTTTTTTAAACCTTGACTTATCATCATTAAATGAAATGTATATTTTATCATTATAACTAGACATATTTATGTCAGAATCAGTAATATGCCTATTGTTAATAGAAGGTGTGCTAAACATTGGTCTATCCCAGCATTGAATTGAATCTACTATTCCCAAGAGAAAAGCTAATGGTGTAGCTTTTTTTCCATTTTCAGGTTCAATCCGTAATAAAAAATCATCAAGAGTCAAATGATTAATTAATGCTTCTTGTTTTTCCCAAATGTCTTTATTTATGTTATGAAGTGATATTGCAGATGCTGCTGCATATACTGTACTTTCAGTTTTTTCAAGCAATTTCTTTAAACTAATTATTGATGGCTGAGATTGGGATAATAAAACTTCCTTATCAATTTTACTTAATTTAAAAACATAATCTCTAAAACTTCTCCATACTTTTAAAAGAAGAAGCGAACTTGCAATTCCGTGATCTTTAAATTTAGGTCTTCCATCATTTGGTATAGTTTTAGTTGCAAAATCATAATACGAACGTAATGGAGATTTTACATTATCTTGAATGGTTCCAAGATTAGCATTAATACTACATTCTCCAATTAAATTAAGAAAATCATCACAAGTTTCATCTCGTTCAATGCTAACAGGATAGGTAACTGTCGGATTAAAAATGCTATTATTTTGAATTATTTGTTCTTCTTTTTCTTTTGATAAAAGTTTTTCAAATTTAGTTAAATAAGAAAGAGGGGCATGTAGGGCGTTATTAAGAGTAGATTTAGTTTTCTCCCAGACTTCGTTTGTTTTTTTGTCTGTTTGCTCATTCTCTATAACATATCCAATATCATGATAAACTGCTGTTATAAACCAACGAAGGTGAAATTCTTTTGTTGCAATATTTTCGTCTTTTAAATTGATTTCATTAAGAATATTTTTTTTTACTATTGATGATTTTTCAAATAAATATAGCCCCAGCAAATAAACTTTTAATTGGTGGCTAGAATGATCACGATAATCTGTATAATAAACTCTATCAAATTCGAATTGTGATAATGTATCTAAAAACGGATAAGGGCCAAGTTGTTCATGAAAATACCATATTTTTTTTATAACTTCTTTTGAATGAGCAACCCTTTCTCTTTGATCACTTGAGCAAATTGCCGGAATTAATTCAGTTTCAAAATTCACAACATTATATAAAATACTTTCTATATTATTGTGTTCTTTTAACCACTTAATTAATTCAAAATTAATTCCTTTTCTATTCACCAATTTACCACCTTTTGATTTTAGCATAATTTCCTCCAGAAAAAATTATTCTTGTTATCTTGATTTTTTACATTTTGATTCGATTTTATTCTCATTTGTTGCAAGCTACCTCCACACAGTCAAATCCAACCCCTTTTGCCATGCCAACTTTGTTTTTTCAGATTTTGTCATAATTTCCTCTGTTTTAGAATAAATGCTATCATAATTTAATACAAAAGTCTACTAATTTTTGAAAAATGAGTATTTCTACCTATAGACGCAAGAAACCGACATGAACCTTGCCAGTTTTTTCCCCCTTCTTTTTTTCATCCCAGCCCAAATCCATTTTTCGTTCTCCCCATCTCCACTATCTCATCCAAATCCTCAGGCCAAAGCATCTCACGTCTTCCCTTCTTGTTCTTATAGTTCATCCCTATGGCGTAGCCATACCCATAACTATTATACACCGCAAAAAGGATGGAAGTTAAGAAATTAGGAGGATAGGAAGTTAGGAAAAAGAAAAAAACGGGGATTCAATGCCGCGCAAGTTTTCTGCTTGCTTTTTTGCTTGTCAAGATAACGAATACACCCAGTTTAAAACCTTGCCTTGAAAATCGGCACGATTCGATTGTAGGGGTTCAAAATCTTGAACCCATTTAATCCCACCCTTTCCGATTGGCTGGAATGCGATACGTCATCCTGCCTCATTCATGAACTGCGGAATAAATAATGCGGCGCTCCGTCACATGCCGCGTCTACACGTCTAAATGGCAATAGGTTCCTGGTTTTTTCCTACCATCGGGTGTTGGTCTATTGAATGGGTATATTCTTGTCATCACAGGTTTTTTTTCCCATAAGCCAGAGATTTTTTCAACCATAAAAAAAAAGTAAACCACTATCAGGGATTTTTCCGGTTGTTTTCCTCAATGGGTATTGATTGTTGGAGAATCTTAATGCTATAATATAGACATGGGTGAACATAAATTTTTTTTGATACAAATTCCGTGCGGCTTCACAGGCAAAAACATGGATGTCTGCCTACCTAACCCCGATTTTCACTGGGCGAAACCCCGGAGGCATAAAATATGGTAATCAATTTTGACCAATTACTGGAAAAACTTGTCAACATGAACGAGTACCTGCAAAATCGTGCCGTTGTGGCCGTAAACCGCGCCAATACCATACGGAGCTGGTGTTTCGGTGTATTCATTGTCGAGTATGAGCAAAATGGCGAGGATCCGCCCAATACGGCAAACGCCTGTTAGAAAGTCTTTCGACATCATTGAAAAAATAAGGTATGAAGGGGGTTTCGGTGACCGTACTCAAACTCCTCCGCCAATTTTATCTTACTTACCCCCCAATTGGTCAGACACTGTCTGACCAATTGGTAAAAAATGGGAATGGAAAAAGCGGGAGTCATATCTTCCCATACTTTGGGCAGTGATTTCGAGTAAATCACCTCGCCCACCTTCTCCTTGGAGTGCCCCGCTCTGGAGTTCCCCACTCGGTGCTTGCAAATGATTATATATTTGCACATCTGCGAGGTTCACGCCTCTTGCCTTGGTCTTTCCCATCTGGAGAATCTCATCCAAATCTTCGGGCCGAGGATAGGAAGTTAGGAAAAAAAAACGGGGATTCAATGCCGCATCTACATGTCTAAATGGCAATGGGTTCCCAGTTTTTTATTGCTGGTTATTGCGGCTATAATTGTTTCTTGTCTATTTTTATTATATTTATCACTGCTGACAACCAGTGCTGGCCAATTTTTTACGCCTCCACCTTCCGAAAATATCACCTTGGTCAGAACAATATCCCCACACTTATAATCGATCATAAGCGGCGTCCAAGTCATTGTTCCACAGTTCTTTCAGCACTGGGTTTATTGAAGTCGTAAGTTTGAGCAGGTTTTTTTCTTCAATGTCATGCCGCATCCGCTCACGAATGCTTTCAAGGACATATTCTCGAATACTATTTCCATGAATGGCGGCCTGTGTTTTGATGTTGCGATGGTCCTCCGGGCTAACATCTATACTGATTCTTTGTATAACTCGTTCTTGCTGAATCATTTTTTATAATACCTCATACCATAAAGATAATACAAATCCTTTAACCTGTCAATACCAACTCTCGTAGATTTTTGTTTCTTTGTAGGTATCTGATTCTATCCCGCTGTTAATCTTGGTGCCCAAACTCGGCAAGCTCCCGTTCCAGTTCTTCAATACTGGGTAAACTTGGTTTTAAGTTATCAGGCAAAAAACGACTGAGCTGATATTCCGAAACACCGATTGGCTTATGAATATCGCTCAATGCATATTCAGCAACCATTTTGTCTTTGTTTTTGCATAGCAAAATTCCGATAGTAGGCTGATCACCTTCCTGTCTATATTGATTGTCAACAGCTTTAATATAGAAGTTAAGCTTGCCAGTATGTTCGGGTTCAAATTCAACCGTCTTTAATTCCACAACCACATAACAGTGCAATCGGGTATGATAAAATAACAAATCTATAAAAAAATCCCGCTCTCCAACAGTCAGAGGAATCTGCCTGCCTATGTAAGCAAATCCGGCTCCCAACTCCAATAAAAAATGAGTGATTTGCTTTACCAACTCTTTTTCAAGCTCTAACTCGTTGAAATTTTTTGTCATTGTTAGAAAATCAAAGACATAAGGGTCTTTCAAGGTCTGGATAGCCAGATCAGACTGGTGTTTAGGCAGTGTTATAGAAAAATTAGTGATGGCTTTTCCTTCGCGCTGGTAAAGCCTGCTTTCAATCTGGTGAACAAGTACGCTACGGCTCCAGTTGTGCAGACGAGTATTTTGAATATAATAGAGTGCCTCAGCAATGCTTTCACATTTGGTTATGATTGCAATATTGTGTCCCCACGGAACTTGGATAATTTGGTCAACAACTTGTTGGCCAATTATATTATCTCGCGTATAAAACTGATACCAATGTTTTATATATTTGAGATTGCTCATTGAGAATCCCTTCATTTCTGGGAATTCAGATATTAAATCCCCACTAAGTCTTGATATAAAACCATCGCCCCATTTGGATATTTCTTGTTTTTGAATAATATCAGCCCCTAATTCCCAATAAAAATGAAGCATCTCGGAGTTAACTTGTACTGCCGCCTTAATTTGAACAGTGCGGACTTTGTTTTTTAACTCTTTAAGCCAAGAAGAATACTCTGCATCAATTAAAGAAATATTTTTCATGCCATTGACTCCTTCTCAAGCGGATTGCCGCAACATTGAGCTCAAGGCAGAGCGCCACATATTCAAACTTGCTCTTTCTAACCATAACCGTATAAGGATTGCCCATTATTTTGTTCTCCTATTCACTCGCTCCAATTATAACTGCTTTCCTGATTCTTTTCAAATAAAAATTTAAAAATACTTTTTACTAAATTTTTCATCCCACCCCAAACCCATTCTGCATCAAAAAGAATTCACCAGCCAAAAGTCGAAAAACAAGATCGGCGGTTCTACAAAAAAAACCGACCCTTCGCATTCTAAATCCTTCCGGTCTCATTCTGAATCCCTCCGGTCTCATTTTGAATCCCTCCAGTCTCATTTTGAATCTCACCGGTCTCATTCTGAATCTCTACGGTCTTATTTTGAATCCCTCCGGTCTCATTTTGGACCTCACGATTCTAAAAAAAAGATCTGGGGTTCTACAAAAAAAACCGGCCCTTCACACCCAGATCATCTCCTTCACACTCTAAACCCAGCCGTTCACAATCAAAACCCGAACGTTCACAATCAAAACCTGGACGTTCACATTCTGACCGCCACCGTTCACATTCTAACCCCGGTGCGCGAGGTTATTTGTGAGTATTTAGAGGTTCAAAGTACGAAACCCAAGGTTTAAAACCCCACTTCACAGCTCCCACCCGTATAAAATCAATAAAAATACTACCATCATGTAACTTTTTGCCACAGGAACTGTTGTTTTAACCACACAGCACAGAAAATAGATTCATCTAACCTATGATTCTTTTTACTCACGGTGTACCCCATGAATTCCATTTAGAATTGTACCACAAATTTCATGAATTTACACCGCTCCGAACCAACAAAAATAAATTTCTGCTAAATTCGCGATGATTCTTGTTATTCGATCCCCAAGAATACTATTGACTGCGAGTAGGCAATTGTTTTTTGGGGAGCTGTGCAAAAAACGGAATTAATACTACCTGAATTCACCGCCAAATTTCTGAAATCGTTGTGGACGATATGGACAGAGTGGACGACATGGACAAAAAAATGCTTTTTATTTTTGCTCCACATCGTCCATATAGTCCACTCTGTCCATATCGTCCATGTTTTTTCACGAATCTGATGGTGAATCCAGGACTATTATAGTTCTTGTAATAACTGTTATTATAGTGTATCATTGTTTTGGTAAAAACCAGCCATGAAAAAAGGAGAACCCATGACCTATGATCTGGAACAACAACTGAAACATATCAAAACCCTGCCACTGTTCAATGAATTAGAGGATAAAGACCTCTCCACAATGCTGCAAAACCAAATCATCCACCTGATGAGTTTCGACGCCGGGGAAAATATTATTACCGAACAAAGTCACGACCGACGCATTTTCCTGATGCTCAAAGGCAGTGTTAAAATCAGCCGCGAAATTTTCGCGGAAGACTGCCGCCACGGCAAAGAAATCAAAACTATAGAAGGCCACGGCCATTTTCTGGGTGAAGTCACAGCCTTTACGGGCAAACCGCGCACAGCTTCGGTCACAGCTATGACCCCCACTATCTGCGTGATGATCAATGTAGAACTGATCACCAACACCTCCTCCCAATTACTGGAACGGGTCAAAGCCAAATTCTACCCGAAACTGTTCGATCTACTTTGCAAACGCCTGGACGATACAAACCAACAACTGGTAAGCTATAAACAAAAATGCGAGGACCTGGAAAAAAAAGTAAAAGCAACCACACTTTCCAAAATGGCTTCACAAAAAGAATACAAAGACGACCTGCGCCAAAAAACCAGCAAGATAAAAACCATGGAAGACAAACTGGAGGAACTTGAAAAAAAAGAGTAAGTGTTGATGAATAATAAACGTTACGGTTCACCCCATAGGCAATAGATGAAACAAAGAAAATGATTTGCCCACGAATTACTCGAATTATCACGAATATCCACGAAAAAAGATTTTATTTATCTTTTAATTCGTGTAAATTCGTGAAATTCGTGGGGGTCTTTTCTTAAATCCGATCTGATTGTAGTCTCATAACCTTCTAATAAGTGAACAATTAATAAACAATCCTTACTTCATCTTCTATTCCGCGGAATCCCCTTCGGTGAACCGGCTAGATAGTTTATCTTTCATTTTCAAGAGACTATTCTTGGGGATATAGTGCCCCATAACGCCACACTTCAAACAGACATAGGCCCGGGTCTTATATCCATGAAACGTGAAGGTACCACTGGGAACAAATACATTGGTGGAAGTACCCTGATAACCAAAACACAACTCTGCGCTCCCGCAATGCAAACATTTAAAACTCTGCGACTCAGACAGCGATGACATACTTCCTCCTGTATTTTAGAGTTCCCAGTGGTGTGCAGGGATAAACCTGCTATAACAAGCCGTTATCTATTTCTCATGGATCTTTTCGACCCATGCCGATTCCCACTACTCCGGTACGCATCCGGGAGCTTGTTACAACAAAAATAAATCCGGCTGATCTTCGATTCACGAATCGACTTACTATCTTCAAATTCAAACACACGACGTTGTTCATCAAAGGATACCAGACGATCATAAAAGACTTCACCATTTTTCAAAAAGATGCTGTCAGTCTGGGAATCAAGCTCCTGACGCTCATCGGCAAAATCCCAATTATCATTTTCCAAATTGATCATCCAAATATCCTTGGTATTGATCTGCAAGCCATCGGTAAACCCGGTCTTGCGGTTATTGAGATACTTAAGAGGAGTTTCAACATAATTGCCATCCAATAAAAACACGGCGGCGTAACTATCCGAGTTTTGATTTGACTCGTTCTGGGACTGCTTGAAAGCTTGAGGTAACTTGACACAGCAAAAATAAATCCGCTTGACAGCAGACTCATGTACTTCGCCACCATTCTGGAACTCCCACACAAACCTGCGACTGCTAAAATCGGTTAATTTTCCAGTGAGTATCTGTCCGTTTCTTAAAAATACGGTATCTGTCCCATTGGCTAATTGGTCGCGCTCATCGGGGTAATCCCAATCGCCACTCTCATAATTGATCATCCACACTTCGTTGCGGTTTGACTTGGCATTCCCCTGGTAATCAATCACACCGGTATTACTGCTCATATCAATAATAGTACCGGTATAATTACGCCCATTGGTGAAAAAAGTGACGGATTGCCCGGCAAACAAGGCCATCCCAAACCACAACACCACTATCATGATTACAACTCTCTTTAATGTTACATTCATTTTTCTTCCTCCAAATACTAGTTGTTCGGGTATTAATCTTCCTCACTGTAGGCGGCAGGCAACACATCACAACAAAAATAAATGCGCGCTACGGCAGACTCATTCACTTCACCTCCGCCCTGGAACTCATACACAAACCGACGACTACTGAAATCAACTATTTTCCCACTCTGTACCTGCCCGTTTCTTAAAAATACAGTGTCCACTCCAGCGGCTAATTCGTCGCGTTCGTCAGGGAAATCCCAGTCGCCACCCTCATAATTGATCATCCAAATTTCACTGCGATGGAACTTGGTCCCGCCCTGATAATCGACCACACCAGTATTACTACTGATATCAATAATGGTCCCAGTAAAAGAACGGCCATCCTTTAAAAAAGTGACGGATTGCCCGGCAAATAAGGCCATCCCAAACCACATGACTACCATAGCAATTATTATTTTTCTTATTGTCATCGTCATTGTTTCCTCCAATTCCGTTTTTTAATTTTTATTTATTTCATACTATTATTTAACGGCTTGTTTGACGTTTGTTTGACTGCTTGTTAAACAGCACGTTAACATTATAATATAAAGACAATTCAATAATATCCCATAAAAAAAAAACAATCAATCTTTTTTCAAAAAATTACTTGCATTCATCCAAAAAATATATTAGTCTTTACCTTCTTAATAGATGAATTAAACAGTATTGATTATTGAACCAGGAGGTCACATGAAATTAAGAGTATTACCCGCAGTAGTGCGATTGGTAGTGTGTTTTGGATTGTTATTTGGCGCATTCTTTACCCCGGACACGCTTTTATGGGGTGCAGAACCGTCTGTGCAAGGCATTGATCAATGGCTGGCGCTTGGACCAGCGGAGGTTCCAGCGATCTCCAAGGCCATTCTTGGGGACAGCAAAAGTATCCTGGATTACCGGCATCTATCCATAGTGGATTTATTGCCAATAGAAGGGGCCCAGGTGCCCTGGTCGGCCAGCCGGATGCTAAAATGGGAAATATTAACGAACCAGGAATTCGCGGCTTACGAAACAGGGGTAGTCTACCTGGCCACCTACCTGGAACCATCACGCTGGATGGAAACGACACTGAATATCCACAATACAAACCTGGGGGTGGCGGTGTTTCTGGATGGTACCACGAAAAAAGCACAGGTGCTAAAAGATAAAATCACGGCAGACCTGACCCTCACGAATGAAAAACATCTGCTGGTACTTAAAATTCTCCTGATTAAAGGAGAAAAATTCAATTTTAAAGCCTCATTGGAAAACAAGGAAGGGTTGGGTGACAATAAAGTGGCGATATCGCTGTCGCCAATGAGCAAACTAAAACCAGACCATATCTTAAATACGGTGCAGGCTAGAAACATCGAGGTGTCACCGGACGGTAAACGGGTAGCGGTATCGCTGAACCAAACGCATAAAGATTCGGGGAAACCAGAGACCTGGCTAGAAATTCTGGATACAACGAACGGCACCACGATTTTTTCCTCGCGGGGAACGGGCAATATCACGGATTTCAGATGGTTGAATAACTCTACAACGTTCTCCTTCAGCCGGGCGAATAAAGAGATCACCTCGCTGTTTCTCTACGACCTGAACACGTGCAGTCAAAGCGCGCTGTTGGAAAACATCAAGGATTTCTCTACCTATTGGTGGGCCCCGGATAATTCCTTCCTGGTCTACTCGACGCTGCACATGCCAGAGAGCAAAGATTATAAATACATCAAGGAAATCGCGGACCGTGCAGTAGACCCAGCGGGTAAATCGGAAATGACGCTTTTTTTCCCTAAAGGGGGTGCCTCCCATCGGATTAGCGATGAAGGGGCCAATTACGAGTCAGCGGTGATCAGCCCGGACAGTAAAACGATCCTGTTCCAAGCCAATATAGACGATAATAAAATCCGCCCCTACCTGAGAGCGGCCTTCTACCTGTGCAATGTGAGTACGCTGACTACAGAGAAAGTGCTGGAGAGTGTATGGTTGAACAGCGCGCAATTTTCGCCGGATTCGCAGCAGTTGCTGCTGCTGGGTGGTGCCTCGGCCTTTGATGGGCTCGGCAATACACTGCCCAAAGAGATCATCCCCAATGATTTTGATATTCAAGCTTATATCTATGATCTGAAAACCAAAAAAACCGAGGCGATCTCCAGAACCTTTGACCCCTCAATTGATAAAAGCTACTGGAGCCCAGCCGGGGATGTCATTTATTTCCAGGCGAAAGACAAAGAAGAACAGGGACTTTTTAAATACGCGGTCAAGAAAAAAACCTATACCCGCTTAAATATGGGCATAGACGTGGTCACGGACATTAGCTATGCGAAATCGCGCAACTTGGCAGTATATTGGGGGTGCAGTGCCACGGTACCATACAAATTATATAAAATAAATTTACCGGGTGGCCCGGGTTCTCTGCTCAAAGACTACAACACGCGGGACTTTTTACAGACCGCTATGGGCACGGTCAAAGTATGGAATTATAAGACAACGGAAGGCAAAACCATCTATGGTCACATATTCTATCCACCGGATTTTGACAGCACCCAGAAATATCCTTGTATCGTGTATTATTACGGTGGCACCACGCCGGTAACGCGTGATTTTGGGGGACGTTATCCCAAGGGCTGGTATGCGGCCAATGGTTATATCGTGTACGTGTTGCAACCGAGTGGCGCGGTTGGGTTTGGCCAGGAGTTTTCGGCTAGTCACGTCAATGATTGGGGTAAAACTTCAGCGACTGAAATCATCGCGGCAGTGAAACAATTGCTGGTGGAACACAAATACATTGACCGGGAACGGATCGGGGCGATGGGTGCTTCTTATGGTGGTTTTATGACCCAATACTTGGCAGCGCAAACAGATATCTTCGCGGCGTTTGTCTCCCATGCAGGCATCACTTCTCTGGCGAGTTATTGGGGGGTGGGTGATTATGGCTATAATTACAGCGGTGTGGCCACGGCGGCTAGTTTCCCCTGGAATCGGAAAGATATCTATGTGGGCAACAGCCCGTTGTTCATGGCGGACCGCATTAACAAACCATTGCTGTTACTACATGGTGATGCGGATAATAATGTGCCGCCAGGAGAAAGTTACCAGATGTTCGCAGCGCTAAAACTGCTGGGAAAAGATGTGGCGCTGATTACGTTTAAAGACCAAAAACATTTTATCGTGGACTATAAATTGCGCCTGCAATGGATGCGCACGATTATTGCGTGGTTCGATAAATATCTGAAAAAACAACCGGCACACTGGAAAAATATGTATGAATAGGGAAGTCTGAATCAGGGATTATTGACTATCGGGTTTGTAATAATCCAGCGTTTGTTTGGCCAGTTGGGTGGCGATTTCCTTGTCTAAGGGGATCATGGCTTCCAGAATTTTCCCGGCTTTTTTACCGGCCATCTTGCGCATCAATAATGTGGCCAACGGCGGATCTTTGATATAGAGACTTTTCAGTAATTCGGCAGCTTGTTCAGGGTCGATGTTCTCGTAGGTTTCAAGGGTCTGCCGGTCCACGGTTCTATCCGCGACTTTTTTATTAAACAGTTCGTCTTTTAGGGTCAGGTCTTTTTCCTTTTGCACTACCTCGCTGAACCGGCGGTCCAATTCGGATTCAAGATTCTTAAGGTTTTGTTCATATTGTTGCAAGCGTAACCGTTCATCTTCAACGACCTTTTGTTCCTTGCGTAGTTCCTCGATCATTTTTCTGGAAACGGAGGTGTCTGGTTGCGACTGGGCACCGACACCATTATCTCCAGTACTGAACAGATACACAAAAAAGGTCACCAGAACGGAAAGTACCACGGCTGCGGTGATCCAAAGTTTTTTCTTCGCGCTCTTGCGCCCCTGTGGGTGATTGGCTCTAATATTCACGTGACCATTGACGCGACTATCCACATCGCTGTCCTCGTTGTGATCCACAATAGTACCAATCTTATTATTCGCTTTATTATTCATTCTATTGTTCATGTTCGTACTCTTCTACTATTTTATTTCTTTTTATTTCTATTATTTTATTTCCAATATTTATGCTTCCAGGGCTTCCCGTGTGTTCCTGATTTTTTTGGCAATAAAAATTTCATCTTGGAACTTTTGATCCTCTATATCGACTTCCCGTAAATATTGGGTCCATTTTTTCTCTTTTAATTTTTCCACTACCTTGAGGTCCTGGCGTTTTACCTGCCATACTTGGAGTTTTTCTGCGACGATTTTCTCTTTTTGGGTGATAATATCATATTGCAAAAGAACAAGTTCTGCCAATTGAGCGGCGCATCTGGCCACAAAAAGCAGCATGTCGGCTTGCACCACGGTACCAGCTTTGATATCGTAATATTGGGCCAATTGGCGTTGTTTTTCCTGGAAGCCCTGCAATTTTTCCCGCTCCAGATTCAAGATCATCAGTGCATTGCGGTAATCGTTTTTCGCCAGCTCTTCAACCGTGTTGCGATACTTCAGCACATTTTCTAATTTAAAAACAAACCGTTTCATGGTCCTACAATCCGATGGCCTTATTCATTTGTTCCAGGGTTTGTGGGAAGGTGAATTTGTCATAAACACCCTGGGTCAAAAAGCCGTTGATGGCATCAATACGCTGGATAGCTTCATCAATTTTACGGTTAGAACCCCTGGCATAAGCACCGATATTGATGAGGTCTTCAGCATCCCTGTAGACTGCCAATAGTTCTCTGAATTTCCCGGCGGCGGATTTTTGTTCCTTGGTGCAAATATCGCTCATCAACCTGGAGATACTGCCCAACACGTCGATAGAGGGGAAATGATTTCTATGGGCGATATCCCTGGAAAGAACAATATGGCCGTCCAATATGGAACGGGCATGATCGGAAATGGGTTCATTCACATCGTCGCCCTCGACCAGCACGGTATAAATGCCAGTAATACTGCCCTCACCGATGAAGTTGCCAGCCCGCTCCAACAACTTGGGCATCATGGTGAATACAGAAGGGGTGTAACCTTTAGTGGATGGGGGTTCGCCAGCAGATAACCCGACTTCCCGTTGCGCCATGGATAAGCGGGTCAGGGAATCCATCATCAACATGACATTAAACCCTTTATGGCAAAAATACTCGGCAATGGCGGTGGCACTAAAAGCAGAAATAATCTTCAACAGGGGCGGTTCATCGGAAGTCGCGGCGACAACAACGCTACGCTTTAATCCTTCCTCGCCAAGGCTGTTATTGATAAAATCTTTCAGTTCCCGGCCACGCTCTCCGACCAAGGCAATCACATTTATATCGGCAAGGGTATTGCGGGCAATCATACCCATCAAAGTGCTCTTGCCGACACCACTACCGGAAAATATCCCGATACGTTGCCCTCTGCCTAAAGTCAACAACCCATCAATAGCTTTGACACCGGTCACGGTCACATCTTTGATGGGATCGCGTTTCATGGCATTAACCGGCGTCTCATAGATATTAACCCGTTGTTTGCCATTTAGGGGCCCCTTGTCATCCAAGGGTTCACCCAGCCCGGAAATCACCCGTCCTAAAAAACTCTCATCCACTGAAAGGGCGGGATACTCGCCAGTAGAATAGATCAAATGGCCGTTGCTAATCCCCTTGATCTCGCCAAAGGGCATGGATATGACCTTGTTACCATTAAAACCAATGACCTGGAGGGGCACATTTAACTGATTGTTTTCCAAACGCAACACTTCCCCCACGGAAGCGGGCGGCCCCTCGGATTCAATGGTAAGACCGACAATTTTTTTGATTCTGCCGTAAATACGGATGGGTTCAACCCGGTTTAATTTTTCAAATTTGCCGCTGAGATTAAGCTCCATCGAACAACTCTCTCATGATGATGTCCAACTGTTTTCCAGGTTCCGAGGAAATCTCGCCCAGCTCGGAAATTATTTGACAACCGCCGCGTTCGATATTCTCATCCTTGGTAAATTTGACCGCGCCGGCATTCTTTAATATCTCGCTCACCTCGCCTTTTTTATTGGCAATCGCGGCATAATCGGCGGGATTGATTTTTATCTCGCATTCCTTGATATCTTTGATCTTCTCGAAACCCTTTTTCAGCATGTTCACAATAATATCAGGATTGGTTTTCACCTCGTCACTGATTATCTTTTTAGCAATGGAAAAAACAAGATGCATCAACTGGTTCTCAGATTTTTTATACAAGCCCTGCTTAAAAACAGTCAACTCTTCCAGAGCATCGATATAATTCTGTTGGAGTTTTTTAACTTCCGCTTCTAATTTGACCTGGAACTCCTTTTCCAGCACCATGCGCAGTTCTTTTTCCTTGCGGTTCTTCAAAACCGTGGCTTCGACTTCCGCCTCTTTTAATTTCGTCTGGGCTTCGATCAAGATTTTATTGGCTTCACTTTTAGCGGCTTTAACGGGATCATCTTTATTTTCATCGAGGATATGTTCTCGTTGCATGTCCCTTTTTTTATCGGCAATGAATAGGCCCACTTCTTCCATGGATGGAACAAAATAGGTATCCAACTGTAGTTTTTCAGTGCTTTTACCACTGACGATTTTAGACAACATACTCGTCACCTCCAGCACCACCGATCACAATCACGCCTTCTTCTTCCAGGTTCCTGACAATTTCCACGATTTCATGCTGCGCTTTTTCGACTTCTTTCACGCGGATGGGACCGAGGTATTCCATTTCTTCCTTCAGCATTTCAGCGGCACGTTGCGACATGTTGCGGAAGAACTTGGTTTTTAATTCATCATTGCTGCCTTTTAAGGCCAAAGCCAGTGATTTCTTATCCACGCGTTTCAAAATTTCCATGATGCCCTGGTCATCAATGAGCAGAATATCCTCGAACACGAACATCAAATCGCGGATAGATGCGGCCAATTCGGGGTCCCTGGATTCAATTTGTTCCAGAACATTGCGCGAAGCGCGACGGTCCATGCGGTTGAATAACTCGGACACGGCTTTTACACCGCCGTACTCTTCCAAACTGTAGGATCCAAGAGCTTCCAATTTCTGGTCCAGCACGCCTGCAATTTTCTTGACAATTTCTGGGGAAATTTCTTCCAGATTGGCCATGCGGATAATAATCTCGGTGCGCATGTCTTCGGGCAGGGCAGAGATGAGCTCTGCGGCCTGAGAAGCGCTGAGATGGGCCAGAATCAAGGCAATAGTCTGGGGGTGCTCGTTCTGGATAAATTTTGAAAGTTGTTGGGGGTTGATCTTTTCCAGGGAAGAAAAGCCGGCTGATTTTTCCAGTAATTTGATCAGGCGGTCAATAATCCGGCGGGCTTCTTCTGGACCGAGGGATTTAATCAATACTTTTTTAGCGTACTCGATACCACCGATGGTCATGTACTCTTTGGCCAAGGTGAGGTTGTAAAACTCCTCCACCACTTTATCGGTCACATCGGCAGGCACAGCGCCCAACAATGAGATTTCCCTGGAAATCTCCTGAACTTCATCATCATCCAACCGCTTAAATATTTCGGCGGTCAAATCTTCGCCCAAAACCAATGACAGTATAGCGGCTTTCTGTCTGCCCGTGAGATTATCTCTTTCCAATGCCATATGCGATTAATCCTCTATCAAAAAGCTCTTTACCAGGGAAGCGGCGCCATCGATATTCTCCTCGGCAAACTGTTTGACTTTCTGCCGGATATATCCCATCTTCTTGGTGGATTTAGGAACTTTATATTTTTCCAATAATTCTTGTTCGATTTCTGCTTCTTCCCGTGCTTCGTACAACGCGGATAATTTTTCGCCATCGACCCGTGGAATTTCGATTTCTTCGGCTTTAGGCAGCTTGGATTCTTTAATGATCATCTGGATCTTGCTGGCCACGGGTCTAATGATCAAAAAGATGAGCAGGAAAAGCCCGATGACATAGCCCCCATATTTGGCAACAGCATCAATCAAGTCTCGTGTGTGTTGTTTTTTCTCTAAAAAATCACTGACAGTTTCCGAGGAGGTATCAAAGGAGAGATTGGCCACTTCAATCACATCGCCCCGTTGGGCATCGAATCCGACTGCGGCTTGCACGACCCGCTTGATAGTATCCAATTCGGTCTGGGTGCGTTTTTCTGGAACTTTTACCAACTCGCCATCCTTGACCTGTACAGCCACCTTATCATCGACCATCACGGCCACGGAAATTTGTTTAAGTTCGCCGACTGGGTGCGTCGTATGGGTGACCTTTTTGGAAACCTCGTAATTGACCAGAGATTTTTCAGACTTGGATTTGGCGGGAATGCCATCTGCGGTTCCTGGTGTTCCGATGCTGCTAGCCTGGGCCACATTAGAACTGACGCCAGGAACTCCGCCTCCCCTGGTGCCACCGGTAGAAGTGGTGGTCTCGGTTTTTTCCGACACTTTGGCAATACTTTCCGGGTCAACGGTTTCTTCGGTAGATTCTACTTTATTAAAATCCAGTTTCACCCGCACGTCCGCCCTTACTTTGCCAGCGCCTACATGGGGTTCCAGTAACGAGAGAATTTTAGTGGACAAACTGTTTTCCATTTTCCGTTGGTACACCATTTGACCGGAGGATAATTCGGAAAACATATCGTCGTCGCCACCTTTGGGTCTGGACAGCAGGGAGCCGTGAATATCGACGATGGCAATATTTTCCGGTTTTAAACCTTCCACGGCCTGGGCGGTTAAATGAAGGATAGCAGGAATAATGTTCCCAGAAACCTGGGCGCCGGGACGTAAGTTTAACACGATAGAGGCTTTGGCCTCTTCTTGTTCGTCGATAAACACGGAACGTTTGGGCAATGTGATGTGAACCTTGGCGGAGCTGACTTCCCGTAATTCCGAGATCGTTCGGGCCAATTCACCTTCAATAGCACGGATATAATTGATGTTCTGTACAAAGTCAGTGGTGGAAAGAGAAGTTTTATCAAAAATCTCGAACCCGACGCCGCCACCTTCAGGTAAGCCACCGGCTGCCAGTTCAATGCGCAGTTCCGAGACCTGACCTTCGGGTACTTTGATCACTGTGCCGCCGCCATCCAGTTTATACGGAACTTTTTTCTCTTTTAATTTTTCTATAATCATTCCCGAATCTTTGGTGGACAAGTTGGAAAAAAGGACTCCATAGGTTAATGCACCGGCCATATTGATCACCAGCATAATACCAATCACAGTCAAAACGATCACAGAACCCAGGAATATTTTCTGGGATAGAGTAAACCGGTCTAAAAATTTCTTTATTATTCCAAATGCATTGCTTTTTTCTTCTGCCATTTTTATTCTCTAAGGGTATTGAAACACTGCCTACTTGATCTTATCTAAACACAGCTACGCTTTTTGGATACTTGCTGACGACATGCACAACACTTACTTCTCACCCATTGAGGTTTAAAAACCGCGCACCAGCGATGCTGGTTTTAGGGCCAGCATCAGGTGCGCAGTTGTCAAAACCTACCGTTAAACGCTGGTACGCATGATCTGCTGGTACGCATCCATTAATTTACCCCGCACTTGCATCATCAAGTTAAACGAGATAGATGCTTTTTCAAGAGAAATCAGGGTATTATGAAGATTGGTATCTTTCCCGGACACATAATTGTTAAGGGCCTGTTCGCCAGCCAATTGTTCCTGGTTCACATCTTTGACAGCTTCTTTTAAAACACTGGCAAAGCTATCTACTGGGCCATCCTTGGGAGTGTTCAGTTTAGACTTAACCGAAATATCTGCCAACTGGCGTCGGATATCGTCTATTCTTAAGTCGGACATAATTACCTCCTGCCGATTTCATACGTTTTTGCGATCATATTTTTAACCGTGAGAATAACGGAAATATTAGCTTCATAAGCCCGAGTGGCTTCTTGAATATTCACCATTTCCGCTACCACGTCCATATTGGGAAGCATCACATACCCGTCAGGTCCGGCATCCGGGTGACCGGGATCAAATTTTTTCATAAAGGGGGATGGGTCTTCCACTACTTTGGTCACTTCGACGCCCACGGCGGTATTCTCCAAACCGTTGGCCGCATTCAAGGCATCGGCAAACTCATCGACTGGTTTAGACTCGAAGACGACATCTTTGCGTCGGTATGGACCGCCTTCTGGAGTGCGGGTAACATTGATGTTAGCAATATTGGAGCTATAGACTTCCATGCGCAGCATTTGTGCCTGCATTGCCGAGCCACTGATTTTAAAAACCGAATCCAGACTCATTTTTATCTCACATTTATTTACTTGGTGGCAATAACATCTTGGAGACCACGAAGTTTTTTTGTAATCAATTGCACTGTGGCATTAAATTGCATATTGTTTTCCGTTAGCTTCATCATTTCATCATCAATATTGACATTATTTCCATCGGGTCGGCCAGGATTGGGGTTATCTATGACTTCATTTTGAAGTATGCCGCTCGGACCGTCATCCATATGTTTGGGGTGGGTTAGTTTCAAGTTCATACCATCCATAGTATCGGCTAGAATACGCTCAAACTTGACATCTTTCCCAGTGTAGCCGGGAGTATCTACATTGGCCACATTGGACGCAATTAGCTGATTCCGCATAACTCGGTCATCCAGATCAGCAGCTAACCTATTAATTGTATTGTAATCAATAATCATTTTTTTGACTCCACATAATGTTAAGCATGTTTAATGCCAACAAGGAAAAATATTCGCCGCTGTAAATCCGCAATACATATCACTCCTGATTTTACACCCAAATAGCACAGGGAAAATATTTCCCTATACCATGAAAAAACGTCAGTTTTTTGACCCCCTCGCCAAATTATAGAAATTGTTGTGGACATTGTGGACAAAAAAAAGCTTGTGCTTTGGGTCCACATCGTCCATATTGTCCACATCGTCCACGCTGTCCACCTAGTCCACCATGTTTTCAAGAATTTGACGATGAATCCAATTCAAAACAATAGATCGCAACATATGCATTAAATGAATTTTACCGTCATAATTATATAGATTATTTCATTTATATGATTGATAAACGCTTCGTTTCATGGTACAATATACATATATTACATCGTATTACTCATAAATACGACATAACAACATAAGATGCAGGATTAACCATGAAAGAAAATGAAAAAGATAGGGTGTTGATAGATTATTTAAGGCGTGTCAAGAAACTATATTCCACTGGGGATGCCATGGAAGCGAGTTTTTATAGCCACGTGGGAACGTTGCTTGAGAGAATATGGAAGTTGCATAAAATCGGTGCTTCGCAGCCTATTATAATGCCCAAAAGAACGGAAGGTGGCCTTCCAGACATGGTGCTTAAGGACAATAATAACTTGGTGGTGGGGTATGTCGAGGCTAAAGCTCCATTTAAAGAGCTGGAGTCGTTGGTCAATAGCGAACAAATCCAACGATACTTGACGGTGTTCCCCAACTTCATATTAACCAATTTCTTGGAATTCCGCCTGTTCCGGCATGGAAAACAAACCCACCACGCCACTCTGGCCACACTGGATTCGTTCAGATTATCAGAACCAGAGCCAAAACCATTGCAACAAAAAGAATTCATGGAATTAATGCGTGATTTTATTTGCTTTTCCATGCCCGTCAATACCTGCGTCAAAGAACTGGCGGAAGAATTAGCCAGACGAACACGGTACATGAGAGACCACGTGGTGATAAAAATACTGGAAGAAGAACCGGACTCGGAAGATGAAAATACAATTCATATTCACGGTCTTTATGCGGCGTTTAAAACCTATTTAATCCACGGGCTAAGCAAGCGAGAATTTGCCGATCTCTACTCCCAGACGCTGACCTTTGGATTATTCACAGCGGCCACTCAAAACGATTGTATTTTCAATATGAATCAGGCTACTCATTTCATCCCCCCCACCAACGGGATACTGCTGAATATTTTTCAGTTCATATCCATGGGCAAGATTCCAGATGAATTGAGCAGTTGTCTGAATGATATCATCACGGTAATCGCATCAATGGACCCCAGGTCCATCCTACATACATATTATAATAAAGGCAAAGGCGCGGACCCGGTACTTCATTTTTATGAGACTTTCTTAACAGCATACGACCCCACGGTGCGGGAGAAAAAAGGAGTGTATTACACCCCGGCTGCGGTAGTGAATTATATTGTCCGTTCCCTGGATATTATTTTAAAGACACACCTTGATAAAACAGATGGCTTGGCAGACAAGAAGATCAAGATTCTGGACCCGGCTTCGGGTACGTCGACGTTCTTGGCAGCAATCGCGGAACTGGTCACAGCAGCGTATGGGGAAAAATACGGGACAGGTGCGCAGGCGGGTTTGGTACGGGACTACCTGGTCCATAACCTCTACGGCTTCGAGGAAATGATGGCCCCCTACGCGGTGGGCCACTTAAAAATGCTTTACTTGTTGGAAAAACTGGGCATCAAAGGAGGCGAACCACCACGGTTTAACCTCTACCTGACCAATACACTGGAAATGGAAAATATCGAACAATCAGACCTGCCAGGGATGCACTCGCTGTCAAAGGAATCCCAGCAAGCAGGGAAAGTGAAAAAAGAAACGCCTATTTTTGTAATCGTGGGCAACCCCCCTTATGCAGGCCACTCCTCGAACGAAAGCAACTGCTTGACAACAAAAACAGGCAAAAAAGGAAAAACCACGCCCTCCCAGGTCAAGGAAAAAACCTGGATCGGAAGTCAAATCGAAGATTACAAGCGCATAGATGGGAACCCTCTGAATGAGAAAAACCCAAAATGGCTGCAAGACGATTACGTCAAATTTATCCGTTTCGCCCAGTACATGATTGACCGCAATGGGTTGGGGGAAGGGGTGATAGGCTTTATTACCAATCACGGTTACCTGGACAATCCCACGTTTCGCGGGATGCGCCGGTCGCTGATGAACAGTTTTAATGAAATATATATCCTGAACCTGCACGGCAATGTCGCTAAAAAAGAAAAATGCCCGGACGGTACGATAGACGAAAATATCTTCGATATCCGCCAGGGCACGGCTATCTCTTTTTTTATTAAAAAAAAAGCAGGGACAGGCCCATGCCGGGTTTTTTATGCGGAAATCCAGGGTTCGCGACAGTATAAATACGAGTTATTGAATAGTCAGAATTTCGACACCACCGCTTGGCAAGAAATTCACCCGGAAACGGAATTCTATCTCTTCACTCCCAGAGCGCAGATGAATCGGGAGCGCTATGCCTCTTTTTTTAAAGTGACCGACATTTTCCCCGTCTACAGCGTGGCGATTATCACGGCCAGAGATGCATTGACTATCGCTACCAGCCAAGAGGAGTTGTTCCACCGGGTCAAGGAATTTGCTGCGGCAGATGAAACCACTGCCCGCCAGCAGTTTGATCTGGGGGAAGATACCCGGGACTGGCAAGTAAAAGACGCCCAATACGACCTGCAAGACAGCGGACCGGACCGGGGCCATATCACACCTATCTTATACCGTCCTTTTGATCTCCGTTACACGTACTATACGGGTAAATCGCGGGGGTTCCTATGTATGCCCAGACCGGAAGTGATGCGCCACATGCTGCATGAAAATATCGCGCTGATCACGGTGCGCCAAGTGGCGGAAGGCACATTTAATCATTGTATGGTCTCGGATACGATGGCTGAAAGTCGTATCACTACCAGCAACAAGGGTATTGCTTATCTTTTTCCCCTTTATCTGTATCTATATCCGTTTCATCACCCTGTCAGGAATAAAAAGCATCTTTTCAGTCAGATTACTTATCTGTCCGGTGAATCGTCGCCTCGTCGCCCCAATATTGCGCCCCATGTCCTTCATTGGTGGCGGGAAAAAGCCGGGTTTCCCAATGACCCCACTCCCGAGCACATTTTTTATTATATTTATGCCATCCTTTTTTCCACTATTTATAGAGAGAATTATGCTGAAGGCTTAAAAATCGATTTTCCGCGGATTCCCTTTACCACAGATTATACTGTATTTATGGCGCTGAGCAAGCTGGGAGAGCAATTGTCCGCATGGCATCTGCTGAAATCCCCGGATTTGGACCACACCTTTACCAAGTTTGAAGTCAAAGGCAACAACCAGATCAAAGCCATTGAGTATTACCCTGAACTGGGCCGGGTTTTTATCAACCAGAAGCAGTATTTTTCAAACATAAGCCCGGAACTCTGGGAATATCATTGGACTGGATATCAGGTGCTGTGGAAGTGGTTAAAAGACCGTCGAGGCAATCGGTTGAGCGGGGAAGACATCCTGCATTTCATTAAAATGACCTGTGCTATCCATTTGACGCAACACTGTCAGACAAAGATTGATGTATTGTACAGGGAGTTGGAAGAGAAACTTGGGGTACAGACGAGTTGTTGATAGCGCGTTATATATCCAACCACTGTTCAGCACTACTGAAAGCGATACCCTGTTCTTGCAGATATGTTTCTGCTTCCTGGGTAAATCCGTTTCTGGAAAAAATAAAACCCAAAACAGGATGCAGGTTTTCCTTGTCTTGGATGGAGGTAAATTTATCCAGGAAAGCGGTGGCTTCTTTCAGGGAGAACTTTTTAATGTCGCGGTTTTTTATTTCGCCGATGATGGAGTAATCGCCCGGATTTTTGGCCTGGGCCAGGATATCCACGCTAAATCCTTTGCCATGGGATAGCGCCAAACGATAGGTCCACACATCCGCATACGTGCAAAAATTAAAATCTGCTGGTAAATTCTGGGTGATCTTTTTTAAGTGGGGATTCTTGGCTTCCCCGTGAAAGCGTAATTGGTCGACGATCAAGTACTCGGCGAAGTAGCCCTTTTGATAATTGAATTGGCCTTGAAGTTGATTGTTCCTGGTTTTTAATTCCTTTAGGGCACTTTCATACTCCGCGATAATTTGTTTGGGATCGAAGTTTTTGACTCCCGGTTCAAACATGTCTATCTCTTCTTGATACACACCGCGAAAAACTTTATCGAAAATATTATCCTTCACGCCTTGATATCTATAATTTGAACTGCCCTGTTTGATGACATCGGATTTAACCAGGGCTTTGAGGCGGAGGTCCAATTGGTCATCCGTCATCTCCAACTTTAGGCTTTTCATAATTTCATCGCGGCTGACTTCACGGTCGCGGTTTTTGCATAGATACAACACGATGTTCTTGGCATTTTTATCATTGATGCGGGGAAAGGCGGAAGCCAAATATTCCATCCAGGTAAATTTAATCTCTCCCCGATCGTCCAGGGTTTCGTAAGATAGGGTCGCCAGTATCCCCTCCATGTGGGTGAGGTCTTTGTCCGGGCACTCGGAACGAAGGATGGCACTGATATAAAAAGGACTGCCCTCGGATATTTTTTCAATCAGAAAAACCGTCTCTTCCGTCACCGGTACCTCGAAGAAATAGGAATATTTATAGATCATTTCAATGGCTTCATGTTCCGGTAGGTTGTCCAGTCTATAGAATTTGAACCTGGAGGGGAGCGTCATGGTTAGAATATCCATTAGCCAGCCCACCCAGCTACCGGAAATCAAGAGCGGGGCAATTTTACTTTCTGCCACGTTAAGATATCCAGAGGCCATGTCGGTGGCCAATGACTCTTCACTTCTAATCGGCGTCCGGTAGATCTTGGAATTCAGGAACTGGAACTCATCGATCATTTGCACGATGAATTCATTCTGGCTTTCCGCCACTGTTTTAGGGGTTTCACGCACAAAGCCCCAGAGGAAATCCATTTGATTCATATTAATTGCATGTTCCACGCTTTCAATATAATCCAGCAGGTAACCCAGTCCCTCGCTTTCTGCGATTTGTTTGGCTTTGATCAGGCTGCTTCCCCGCGATGGTTTTAGGTAAGTTGTTTTCCGGGTTTTAAAGGCGATGTACTGGTAGATAAAAGTCAGGAAAAAATCCAGGCAAAAGTCAGCGATATACAAACTGGTTTCTTTGACTTCATAATAAAAAGGGATCACCCCGTCGTTTTTGGCGAAGGTGATATTAAACAAGCGTTCCAAGATGGCTGTTTTTCCCATTTTGCGACGGGCCAGGATGGCGGTGCTCTTGGATTTTCTGGTTTGGATGCCCTTTATCCAGTTGAGAAAATGAGCCATATCTTTTTCTCTGCCAGTAAATAGGTCCGGGTTGCCAATTCGTTCTTCCTTTAAGTATGTCATGCTGATTTTATACCACAAAAAAAAGATAATTTCAATATACCCAAAAATACCTGCCCTTCCTCATAAAAAACGTTGCAGGAAAAGTGCCTACAATAGCCCCACTCCACTATTTTCTTATTATATAATATGATATAATTTGCTTTTCATAGAGGAGGGCTTTATGATTAAGCGGCTGATTGTATTTTTATTATTTTTATTCCCCTGGTTTTCCAACCCTGGCTTGTGTGCGGGCACCGGATCGGACGTGCTGCTGCAATTACCGGTACGGGTGTACAGTACGGACGGCAACGGAAATGTGGGGGATTACAGCACCGCTCTTAAGCAGGAACATATTACCTTGTTTGTCAATAACCAACCGCGAGCTATAACGGGGTTTATTGCCAAAAAGGAATCTATGGGCGCTATGGTGAACCCCGCTACCGAACGGTTCATTGCGCTTTCTTTTGAAACTGGCAGTTTTGATGTTTCATTTATTGAAGGGGTGACCGCATTTATCCGGCTCCATATCACACCGCACGATCACCTGGTGATCCGAACCCCGTTAGATATTTATACAATAAACACTACCCCGGATACGACCCAGATGATTGAAAATATCCGCACGATCTTAGAAAACGACCTGCACCAACAGCAACGCGATAAAATGGAGGCGCTACAACAATTAAACCTATTGCTTCAGGGGATAACGTTGCGCCTGGGCAAAAAACATGTGGGTATCCGTGCGGCCACGCTCTTTGCAGCTCATTTTCTGGAGGGGTGGCGGCACTATTATCAAACTTATTTATTGGCTAACTTAGAATCTTTTGCCACGTTCACGGCACGGTTCGCCGCAGGGAAAGGGGAGAAATACGCGATCCATTTCCAAGAACGGGATATCCTGCCATTAATGAAAAGTTTTCAAAACATTGCCAGCCAATTACAGACTTATGCGCTTTCGCTGGCCAAAAAATCGCCACAGGAGAGCAAGGTATTGACTGACACGCTGGATAAAATCGCACGCTCCATGCTTTTTAGCGGTGAGTTTCCCATGGATGAACTATTGGATGCATTATTGGGGGTTAATATTCATTGCCATGTTATTTTTTTGGAGAACCTGACCAATCAGGGCGAGACTGATCTTTCAAGTTCTGTTTCCGCTGGTTACGAAAAAATTTTAGCCTATATCGCCCAACAAACCGGTGGCATAACGACCTATGCGGGGGAAAAAACGGGGCTGACCGATGCGCTGAAGCGTGTGACCGACCATACTGATTATTACTATGAAATTATTTATGCCTTTGATGGCCAAGAAGAAGATCAGAATATCCTGGTTTCTGTTTCCCCAGGATTATCGGGTGCGGTATTGTATTATAAAAAAAGGTTCAGAAAGGAAGAGTTTACCTGGTTAAGGACGCGGCCGGATACCCAGGAACTGGTTATTTCGGGTGTTACATTGGCAGGCCATCAATTAACCTTTAGGGCCACGGGGTATAAAAAAGGAGCGCTTGATGTGTCTGTGGGGTTGTTGGATAGCACGGCTACGGTGGTATACGAAACGCATAAAACCCTGCACGCAGAAGAAACTTCGCTGACTATTTCGCTGATCCTGCCATCGCAATTTCAGGGATATTACAAGTTAACGATTACGGCCCAAGATAAGGTGGGTAATCAGAAGGGCACAGCCAGTCAATATGTTAGACTGTGAAAAATAATTTTTATTTGGTTATTTTCAAAAATTCCGGGTCATTGTATAGGGGTTGAAAGAATTCCTCTTGGCGGGCCTCTTTTTTTAGTTTTTTATTTAATTTGATGGCTTGTTTTAGGTCGATCAGGGCTTGTTCTGTATTGCCCAGTTTGGTATACATGCAGGCCCGGTTGAACCAGGCGATATAATAGTCAGTTTCAACCTCGATAGCATGGGTGTAGGCTTCGATGGCCTCTTTATATTTTTCCTGAAGATAGAGCGCGTTGCCTTTGTTGTAGTGGGCCGCGGTTTTTAAATCCATGACCATGTCTGTTTCTGCATCCTGAACCGTATGGACAATTGGGGACCGGTATTCCAGGTGAATCAACCGGTCGAACATGGCCACTGCCTCGTCGTACCGCGCCATATCCAACAGGATATTGCCGGTCTCAAAAATAGCAATAGGTACATTATTGCTGATCTCGGATATTTGCTGAAGCACAATTAAGGCTTCTCCGAACTTACCCTTCTCCGACAATTTGTCTGATTTACGGATTAACTTATCCACTCGATTCAACTCTTCCAAACTTAACACCGGTTCTTCATTATCATGATTTTTTGAATTCATTGCTATATCTCCTTAAATTGGTTTAATGTTTGGCGATGTTTCGGCCCAGTTTAATATAAAATAAAATGGTATTAATCGTGGCTACCTCTTATCCAATATCCTGGTTTTCGATGTTGATGGGCAATTGCCAAGATGACGATATCTTGTTTTTGAATTGAATACAAAATTTTATAAGGAAATTTAAGAACAAAACATTTTCTCACGTCAGGGCATTCCAATGGCCATGAGGTAGGGTATTTTTTGATACGATCTATGGCTTTTCGGACTTCATCTTTAAATCTTAAGCCAAGTTCCTGCTGTTCCAGCTCATAATAGAGAACAGCATCATCCAATTCGATTTGGGCAAATTCAGATATTCTTATATTCTTGGTATTCATTATCCCATGATTTGGTGACCAAACACTTCTTCGTAGGAGAACGTTTTTAAGTTTCCATCCTTGAAAGCCTTTAGTCTTCTTTCAGCTTCACCAGCCCATATTTCGTCAATTGTTCGATCTGGCTCATCCAAACTATTCAATAATCCTTCAATAATAATAAATTTTTCGGCAGGTCGCATGTTGATGGCGTGATCTAAAATCGATTTCGTAGTTTCCATGATATTACCTCCTAAACATATGATATCATAATCTCTAAAAAAAACAACCCTACATTCTACGCAAAAGCGTTGGGAAGTTCAGAAAGTGGATTGCGTCCCACGAGCTTTTCGCGAAAGCATTTTTAGGCCAGTTCCAGTTTGATGCTGTTGTAAACTTCATCGCGTAGAGATTCGTAGGTGTGGTTCTCCGGGTAAATCGGGTGGAGGAATTTGACTTGTATTTTTTTCCAGGGCCTGGGGAAGATGCTACCTCTGGGGAGTGCCTCATTAGCGCCTTTAATGGAGACCGGAACGATAGGGATATTCATTTCACGGCTGAGGATAGCAAACGTTTTTTTGAAAGTGCCCATATTACCATCACTGGAACGCGTGCCTTCTGGGAAAATAATCAGGTTCTTGCCGATCTTTAATACTTCAGCCATTTTTTGCAACGATAGTTTCAGGTCACGGTTGATGTCCATGATGATCACATTATGGTGGTTGGCGATAAATCGCAGCCATCCTTTGCGCACATGTTTTTCTTTCGCGTAGAAGTAGGTTTTTTTCATCTCCTTATTTTTCAGAAAAGAGACTACAAATAGGCCGTCGAAGTAACTCTGGTGGTTAGGAGCCAGGATGAATGGCCCATCCGGTAGATTTTCATGGCCTTCCCCTTTGAAACGGAAATAGGTTTTGAAGAGAATGCGGGCTGTATTTTTCAAGAAATTCTGGGTGATCCAGCTTTTCGGTAATTGGATATCGATTTTTTCTTTGAATATTTCCGCCCATTTCACCGCTTCCACCGTCATCTTAACCTTGGTTTCCCTGATATAATCCGCCAATTTCCCCAGTGTTGGGTAATGGGAGAACAGATCGTCCTTGGATTCCACGCCAAAAGTGCCTTTTAAGAAAGCCAACAAGCTGATTTTATCCAGCGAGTCCATGCCCAGGTCGATTTCAAAGTGGGCATCCGCGTAAATCGCGCCTTCCACCTGCCCGGACAAGTAATCTTTAATCATCTGGTATTCTTCGTATTGCGGTTCTTCCTGTTCGATTCGTGGGGTCGTACTTTCACCCGTGAGCGCATCCAGTTTAAAACGTTGCACTTTCCCCAAACGGGTTTTGGGCAGGTCTTCTTTCAGGATGATGAATTTAGTGATGCGCTTATAGGATGAGACTTTTTGGTTATAGATATCAATCACTTCCCAGCGGATCGTTTCCGCCAAGTTCGTGATATTTTTTTCCAGGGCTTTTTTTAAGTCTGGAAATATCGCCGCGTTCAGTGAGTCGTCTTTCATATACACGCCCACATCCGTGATCAAGTCCGACATGGCCAGGATTTTATATTCGATTTCTTCCGGGTTGATATTTTTGCCATTGGAAAGAATAATGATCTCTTTTTTACGACCCGTGATATGAACAAACCCCTCGTCATCGAAGTAGCCCAGGTCGCCCGTGTGTAACCAGCCATCTTTGAGAACCGCGTCCGTTTCTTCCTTGCGGTTAAAGTAGCCCTGCATGATATTGCGTCCGCAGGCCACGATTTCACCCTCGCGGGTTGTCACTTTTAAGGTGGACACTGGCTCGCCAGCAGAACCCACTTTAACGCGACCAGGACGAGTAAAGCAGATCATGGGTGCGGCTTCGGTCATGCCGAAACCTTCCAGCACTTCAAAACCAAGGGTCAAAAAATCGCGGCACACTTCTTCGGCAATTTTGGCACCGCCGGAGACCAGGAAGGTGACATGGCCACCGAATTTGCGGTGCAGGCTTTTAAACAAGGTCTTGGAAAATTTCTGCGAATTGATTTTCTCCGCCATTTTAAAGAGTCCCCGGGTTACAGCTTTGGCATTGATTTTGTCTTTGATGCCTTTTCTCAAAAGATTGTAGAATCGGGGTACGCCGATAATGATGGCGATTTGATTATTTTGCAGTGTATCAATAATATCCTTGGTGGCCAGGGAAGGAGAGAACGCGGTGGTGGCACCAATACTGAGGGGGATAACCAGTGTGCCCATAAGGGGGAAAATATGGTGTAAGGGCAGCATGACCATCACGTTGCGGTGGATGTTATAAATCTTGGCACCCACTGTAACCGCTTCAATATTGGCCAGCAGGTTATCAAAGGAGAGCATCACCCCTTTGGGGCTGCCCGTGGTACCGGAGGTATAGATGATAACCGCTGTCTGGTTGAGGTCCGGTTCTGGGAAGTCCGGGATGGATATTTCGTGGGTGAGGGGTGGGATATCGTCGAAGGTGAGGGTTTGCGGTATATAATCGCAGAGTTCCAGTGCATCTTCCAGGACTGGCCAAGTGGTGCTGGAGCAAAACAGCACTTCCGGTTGGCAGTCGTTGATAATATAAGCAACCTCGTCGGCAGTGGCCATAAAGTCGATGGTGACTACCGTGCAGTTGTTTTCCCAGCCCGCATAAAAGGCATAGGCCCATTGGGGGCGGTTCTCGGAAAAGATGGCGACTCGTCGGGCATGGGAGCCCACGAATAAATCCGCGTAATGGTGGACGTTTTGCAGGAGCTTTTGGTAGCTGATGTGCTCGTCTTTCCAGATAATGGCTGTTTTTTGAAAATCTTTTAAAAATACCATATTTTACCTCGCGACAACTCTTGGATTCATAGCAATCAATACAATATCAGAATTTTAACTGATTGTAAAGCAGATGGAAAAAGATTTTGGGAATTATGCGAGTTAGGGCCCCATGCTGGGCCGCTGTGTTAATAATGATAGTTTTGCGTTCAGCAGCAGCTTTTGTCCAGGTAGTCCAGAAAGTCCAGTTTGTCCAGATAGTCCAGTTTACTAGGCACAGATACCTGCACTCATTTTGGGTATATAATCGGGGGGATAAAGCGGGGGTTGGTTTTTAAAAAAAAAGCACCTAAAAATAAAAAGGAGCCTGCTCTCCTTTTGGCAACGACCTTGCGGTCACCGCGCAATTGGGAAATACAGACCCCTTTCTTGATTGATAATCGGGAGTTAAATCCGGACTACGTTTTCAGCAGCGTCGCCTTTGGGGCCACGACCGATATCAAATTCGACCATGTCGCCTTCGTCCAAAGATTTGAAGCCTTGACCTTGGATTGCATTATGATGTACAAAGAGATCTTTGCCATTTTCCATTTCGATGAATCCGTAACCCTTTTGTGAATTGAACCATTTAACTTTACCTTTTGCCATAGTTGACTACCTCCTGAGTAGTATTTTTTTTTAGCATAAAATAGAGGTAGAAAACGTTATAATCAAGAAAGTATAAACTTTGCATGAAAAACTATCACACCTTTACTTAGCTTTAAGTTTCATTATAACCCAGGTATTTTTCCATGTCAAGTAAAAAAATAAAAATGTCCAATTATAGCGATGTACATCCCTCTCGTCTTGAGCTGGAAATATTGCTATATAGCCTGCTAACAAACAAAGCAAACCAAAACAATAAAAATAAAAATAATTAAAAACAGCTAAGCCTCCCCCCAATTTCGTATCTATTATGTCCAGTTAGTCCAGAAAGTCCAGTTTAAAGAACGGGTAAAAATAAGAACCGCAAAGCGCGGGGTGCCGGGTGGGCAGGTATGTATATTAAAGTATATTAAAAAGCAGTGCGCTTAATTAATTAGAGAGCTCGTTGGGATCATTAAACCCGATGTCCATGGGATCGATGTTCTCGAAATCTTTGATCAGGGGGACCTTTTTTAATGCTTTTTCCAGGACTGCTTTGCTTTGGAGTAGTTCTTCCCAATGGAAGTGGTCGGGTTCGCCTTGGGGCAGGGTGGTCAGTGTCTGCAAGAGTGATGCCAAGAACTCTTCGACTTCATTCCCATAATCTTTGGTTTCGCGAAAATAAGCCAATAGTGGCCTCCTTCTATGTCAATTTTTATCCGTTCTGTCATTCGTATCAGTAATATCTATACTATTCAACACTTAAAACCTTGGTTAAATAAGTTTAATCCTTTATTGTATCAGAAAGAAGCGGTATGGTCAATCTTTTTCCGTGAATCTCAGCAATTCTATTTTTGAACCGCTATGACGGTTCACCCCTGATTGAGAATCAAAA
>CAZCVI010000053.1:0-49500 GCA_964502145.1 uncultured Clostridia bacterium | reverse complement strand
ATGCGGCAACGGCTGTGGTTTCTACTGCCGCCAAAATTGCCAGAATTATTTATGCGATGGTCACCAAACAAGTTGAATATAAGGATGCTGGAAGTGATTATTATGAAAAAAAATATCTTAAAAAAGCCATAAAAAACCTCAAGTATAAGGCATCAAAGCTGGGCCTTCAATTTGTCCTAAAGAAGGGTAAAGAATGAAATTCTTAATTGATGGTACTCTTGGGCGAGTTTCTTGGAAGCCTCCCCACGAACGGCGCTACGCGCATTTCGATTATTATTATAGAGAAACTCTTTGGGGAAGTTTCTTAGAAGAGTTGTATTGACCTACCAGCCTTTTATTTTTCATTCCATGTCTTTGACCTGCAGAATTGCCATTAAAAAATCGAGCAGTACCTTTTTTCTAAGAAACTTGCCCGAAATGGTATCCAATACCATGTTTTCGCCGCTTATTAATACGACATCCTTGTCGCATTATTTTATTCAACTGTTTCCAAGAGCGCATCACTCCCATTAACTTGGTGGTGGATTTAACTTGGACAGGATTCACCGCCAACTTAATGGGAAGAATGGGAATGATGGGAATGATGGGAATGATGGGAATGATGGGATAAACAAAAAAATTCCCATTCCTCCCATTCTTCCCATAATTCCCATAATTCCCATTCCTCCCACTTGATTTTATGGTACTCTCAAAGAATTGGTGGTGAATCCAGGCTGGAATGATGGGTTGAAAAAACTTGCTGACAGTGATATAGTAGTATTTTCTGAATAGGAAAAATACCGGCGTTTTTGTTTCGCAAGCTAATTAAAAATTCGAGGTGGCCAATGAAACTCCAGGGTGAAATATTTTTAAGTGAACTGGTAGGTAAACATGCGGTTGAAATCAACGGGGAAAAGATCGGCGAAATTAAGGACTTTCTGGTAGTGCCCGGGGATTTGTATCCGTATATCACGGGTTTTGTCCTGAAAGCAGAACGCCGCACACTCAATTTGAAATGGCAGCAAATCGAATTGCTTAACCGTAATTTTACACTGTGCAAACTGGACCTTGAAGACATTGCAGAAATTGACAAGAAAACATTGGATCACGACCTGTTAGCAGTTCGCGATATCTGGGATAAACAAATCCTGGATATCAACGGGGCCAAACTGGTGCGGGTGAACGATATCAAAGTCAAAGAAATCGACGGCAACCTGGCCCTGTTAGCCGTGGACGTGGGATTCCGCGGGTTGCTACGACGGGTGGGATTAAAAAAAAGAAACGGGGCATTGTGGAAAACCCTGGTTCGTAAAATTCCTTATGACTTGATCTCATGGGATTTTATTCAACCTATCGAACCACGCGTCACGCAATTATCGCTCCGCGTTTCCAAGGAATTGTTGGCGTTACACCCCTCGGATATCGCGGATATATTGAACCAAATCCCGCCGGATAACCAGGAATCACTGATGAATTCACTGGGCATTGATAAAATTGCGGAAGCTATCCCGGAAATGGACGAGAAGAGCCAGATCGCATTGATGGAAAACATGGACACGGAAAAAGCAGCGGATGTTTTGGAAGCGATGGCCCCAGACGACGCGGCAGATATCCTGGGCGACTTGCCAGAAAAAACAGCGGAAGAAATCATCGAGGAAATGGAAGATGAAGAGGCGGAAGATGTTAAAGAACTGATGCAACACGAGGAAGACACGGCTGGCGGTTTGATGACCACGGATTACCTGTGTATCAAAACCCATTTCACGGTGGCGGATACACTGACTTTTATCCGCTATAACGCGCCGGAATATGAAAATATATATGTTCTTTTTGTGGTGGATGATGAAGAACGAATGCTGGGCACGATTACTATCCACGACTTATTCGCCAACCCTGAAAACACGCTGGTCTCGGAATTGATGGACCGCCGCGTAAAAAGCGTGACTATAGATTCGAGCGGTAGGGACGCGGCTAAAATAATGGCCAAATACAACCTGCTGAGCCTGCCAGTCCTGGATAAAGAAAATATACTGAGCGGCATTATCACGGTCGACGATATCTTGGAACTGTTGATTCCTTCAAAGAAAAGAGCCCGATTTTAAGGAGTCCGAACATGAAAAAATGGTGGCAACGCGCAATTATTTTTTTTGGTATTCTGGGCCCGGGATTTATTACTTCTACGGCTGACAATGACGCGGGCGGCATTGCAACCTATGCAATTACTGGCGCTCAAGAAGGATACAGTCTGCTGTGGGTGCTGCTGCTGGTGACGTTTAGCCTGGGAATTATCCAGGAAATGTCCAGTCGCATGGGCATCGTGACGGGCCAAGGCCTGGCTGGCTTGATCCGGGAAAAATTCGGGGTACGCTGGACACTGCTGGCCATGGTGCTGCTCTTTTTTGCCAATATCTGCGTCACGGTCTCCAACTTTTCCGGTATCGCGGCAGCTATGGAACTGTTCGGCGTTTCTCGCTTTCTCTCGCTACCCTTTTTTGTTATTTTTATTCTCTGGCTCCTGCTTAAGGGGACTTATAGGTTCGTGGAAAAGGTATTTTTGTTTTCATCGTTATTTTATTTCGCCTATGTTATTTCTGGTTTTATGGCCAAACCGGAATGGCCTAAAATTGCGGCTGGATTGATCCCTTCTTTTAAAACGGATACGAATTACCTGATCCTGGTTATCGCTTTGATTGGAACTACGATCACGCCGTGGATGCAATTTTATTTGCAATCCTCGATTGCGGAGAAGAGGATCAAATTGGTTCACTTGAAATATTCTTCTGCTGAAGTGTATATCGGGGCGTTTTTTACTGATTTTATCAGCTTGTTTATTATTATTGCGACTGCGGCCACACTGTTTAAAGCGGGCATCACGATTGATACGGCGGAACATGCAGCACTGGCGTTAAAACCGCTGGTAGGGAAATATTGTTCCCTGTTATTCGCGATTGGCCTGTTGAATGCATCATTATTGGCGGCATCGGTTTTGCCGGTGTCTACTTCCTATGCGATCTGCGAGGCTTTTGGCTGGGAATCGGGATTGAATAAAAAATTGAAAGAAGCACCTGTTTTCTTTTCTATATTTGCGTTGACTGCTGCTATTGGCGCGGGGGTTGTTTTGCTGCCCCATATAAATCTGATGAAAGTGATGCTGCTTTCGCAAACTGTGAATGGTATCTTGCTGCCTTTTATTCTTATTTTTATGTTGTTGATCATCAATGACAAAAAAATCATGGGCGAATACTGCAACTCGCTGACGCGTAATATTGTCTCTTATCTGACTGCGGGTGGCTTGATTATTTTAACTGGCATGCTGCTGGTTTATTCAATCAAGGATTTGTTTTAACAGGTGCCTCATGGTATTTTTTTCGATTAAAGGTTGTATTTCATTCTTTTTTTGGGTAAAATAATACATGATGGGGAACAAAATGAAAATGAATGCACATCGCTTATGGTTAGTTAGCTGCCTGTTACTTTTGATTCTACCCGTGTTTGGCTACGAAAGTAACAACGAGGATATGGACGAGGACCTATTAAAAAAGCTGTTGGAAGTTAAAACCAATACGGCGTCGAAATATTTCCAAACCCTTAACCAGGCGCCTGCTTCAGTGACTATTATCACAGCGGAGGAGATTGAGCAGTTCGGGTATCGCACGATAGATGATATCATCAATAAAGTGCGCGGTTTTTACCTGACCAACGACCACAATTACAGTTACGTGGGGGTACGTGGTTTCAGTCGTCCCACGGATTACAATAATCGTGTTTTAGTTTTGATCAATGGTGTTTCCATGGCCGAGAATGTGTATGGCTCGTCCTTTTTTGGGACGCAATTGGGCTTGGATTTGGATGCTATTGAACGGGTCGAAATTGTTCGGGGTCCTTCTTCTGCTCTTTATGGCACCAATGCGATGCTGGCGGTAATCAATCTGATTACCAAGGATGGGAACACGGAGGATGGGATAAAAACAACGCTACAAATGGGCAATTTCGGAGCGCTGCAAACAGGTATCCGGTGGGGTAAAGAGTTTAAAACGGGGTTGGATGTATTCCTTTCTGCCTACATTGGTCAAATCAAAGGTCAGGACTATTATTTTAAAGAGTGGAACACGGATAAGATCAATATCAATAATGGCATGGCGCATGATATAGATAAAGATCAATACGTTAGTTTTTTTACCCTTATAAAATATAAGAATTTCTCCTTTCAAGGGATGGTCGCTTCCAGGGGAAAGAAAATCCCCACGGCCTCGTTTGAGTCGATATTTAATGATCCGCGGGAAAAAAGCATTGATACGCAGAGTGCTATTGAACTTAAATACAGCAAGGATATCACCTATAATACGAAGGTTACCTTGCGCCATTATTATGGCAATTATTATTATAAGGGGTCTTACCCATACAGCGAGGGGGACGAGACATTCCTTCAGGAAGATAAATCGATTGGTTTATGGTATGGTTTTGAAGGGCAATTCGGTTGGGATATCCGGGCGGATAACCGATTGATACTGGGGATTGAATACAAGAACAATTGCCAGTCGGATTATATATATTGGGATGATTTTGGCGTGCAGTTCTATTTGGATAAACCTTTTGCGCAGTGGTCTTGTTATATTCAGGACGAACTGCAAATCCAGAAGAATCTCTCGTTCACGCTTTCAGCCCGATACGATAAATTTACTGATCGGGGACAAGCCCTTAATCCACGGGCGGCTATTATATATAACCCGTATCAACAAACAACGCTGAAACTTCTTTATGGAAACGCGTTCCGCGCCCCAAATTTCTATGAGCTTTATTATGAGGTAGAGGGTGACTCGGTCGCCAATCCCACCTTAAAAGGGGAAAAGATTCGCACGCTGGAATTTGTGCTGGAACATTGCTTTAGTAAACAGATAAACGGCGTTTTTTCGCTTTATAAATTCTCATTTTTAGATTTGATCGATCCGGTCAAAGACAAGGTAACCGAACTGACGCAATTTTTTAATAGTGCTAAAGTGAAATCCAAGGGCATTGAAGCGGAACTTAATGTCCGTTTGGCCAATGGTTTAATTGGATATATCAACTATAATTACCAGGAGAGCCAATTTGTTAACGACCCGTTGCCGTTAACAAATTCGCCTTCTCACCTGCTGAAATCCGGGTTGTCTATTCCGTTGTTGCGGCACTTTTTTCTGTCTGCCGAATTGTTTTATGAATCGAGTCGGCGCACGTTGAAAAATGAAAACACGGACGCTTATTTTTTAGCGAACCTGCATCTTTTTACCAGGAGTTTAGTTCCCCGGTTGAAATTTTCCTTCCATGTTCAGAATCTATTTAATACGCGATACAGTCTGCCGGGTGGCAATGAACATCGTCAATCCGCTCTCATCCAAATGGGACGGCGTTTCACGCTAAAAATCGAATACACGCCTTTTAAATGAACTTTAAATGAACATGGTAAAGCGATTCATACATTTAAAAACTGTTGGCATGGTAGTGGCTCTGGGCCGAAGTACAAGCGCGTGTCTTTGTATGCTTGTTTTCCTGATGAGCGTGCATGTTTTTGGTGCTTCTGGTGCGGCGCCAATGGATGTTCCAGTGGAGATCGATGTCCAGGTGCCTATTTTATTGAATGTGTTGTCCTTTGACCGTAACTTAAAACAGCGGGTCGGGAGTGAAGTTGTTTTGGGGGTTCTATTTCAGGAGAAATTCAGACAATCTTTGGATGCGAAAAACCAGGTGGCGAGCTATTTGAAAAAATCCCGCACCAATCGTATTGATAGTATTCCCTTACGGGTGGTTTTTTTAGATCTTCTGGATACATTGGAACTTAAGCTGGTGCTTGAGAAAGAAAAAATTAATATTCTTTACATCGCTCCATTACGGGCTGTCAGCGTGGCAGAGATTGCCATGTTGAGTCAGTCGTTAAAAATTACGAGTTTGACGGGTATCCCGGAATATTGCGAGTTGGGGATTGTGGTGGGAGTAGGTTCAAAGGGAGGTAATCCGTTGATTATCATCAACCTTGCCGCGGCCAATGCCAGCGGCAATGATTTTAGTTCCCGGCTATTAAAATTGGCCAAAGTCATTAACCACAACAATAGACTGGAGTAAACTCGTGCAAGAATATGACATTCACACTATTAAAATCCTGGGTGGTATTTCTATTCGCACGAAATTCATTATTATTATCTCGCTACTGGTATGTATCATCTCCATGTTTATACTTTTTTATTTCCCGCTGAAACTGGAAAAACAAGCCATTGAATCGATAGCGGATAAAGCGCACAGTATCGCGGCTATGGCTGCCGACAGTATCAGTCCGATCCTGGTATTTACGGATAAACAGGAAATGAATACTATTATCCGCAATGTCAGGAACAACAAGGATCTGGTGTATTTAATTGTGTTGGACAACAAGGGGAAAATATTTTCTGAGTTTAAACTGAACTCGGCGGTGAATCTGAGCTATAACTATTTCTCTACTCAAAAGCCGATTACGGATGATGGATTGTTTTATTGGGTCACCTGTCCCATTAATAACAAGGAAAAGAGAATCGGACAACTTTATTTGGCTTTATCATTGGCTGACTTGCACGACAGGATAGGAAAAAGTAGGCGTACTATTGCCATGTTGAGTTTGGTTATTTTTATATTTGGTGTGATCGCCGCTTTTTTTATCAGTACAGCTATTACGCGCCCGTTGAATAAAATGATCCGTATCATCGAGCAAATTTCCCACGGCGATCTTTCCCAGCGTATTCTTTATACTTCCGGGGACGAACTAGGAAAACTGGCCTCCTCTTTTAACCTGATGATCGAGAATCTCGAAAATTCATCGGGACAATTGGAACAATTAAACAACAACCTTGAACAAGAGGTGGCGGAACGCACGGAAAAACTCCAGGAAGAAATTGACCAGCGCTGGTTGGCGCAACAGGGAAAGATAAAACTGGAAGAACAACTGCGCCAAGCGCAGAAAATGGAATCTATCGGCACATTGGCGGGTGGGATTGCCCATGATTTTAATAATATCTTAACAGCGGTGATTGGCTACACGGAGTTGACGTTACCACTACTGGAAGAAGGGAGCCGGAGCAAAAGTAATCTAGAAAATGTGCTGGCTGCTTCAATGCGGGCGAAAGACCTGATTAAAAAAATCCTGACGTTCAGTCGCAAATCAGAGAATAGGCGTTTGCCGATTTGTTTGGATAAAGTGGTTGGGGAAGCGTTAACACTTATTCGTTCGACACTGCCAAGCACCATCGAGATTTTTATTGATTTACCGCATATGGAAAATGTTGTGTTGGCAAATGAATCGGAGATTCACCAGATCGTGATGAATCTATGCACCAATGCAGCGCATGCTATGCGTGGAAATGGGGGCACTCTCCGGGTAGAATTAAAGGAAGTGTATCTATCAAGCGATAGTGTAGCGGGAAAAAGTTTGAAAGCAGGAACATATCAACGCTTAACAATCAGTGATACGGGCTGTGGCATGCATCCGGCGATTATGAGTCGTATTTTTGAACCTTATTTTACCACTAAAAAAGAAGGCGATGGCACGGGCATGGGATTGTCTATGGTTCATGGCATTATTAAAAGTTGTGGTGGGGATATCACGGTGTATTCTGAACCGGATAAAGGCTCTACTTTTAATATTTTCCTTCCGATTGTCCATACTACAGAGGGAACGGCTGCTCTTGAATCCACTGAACCTATACGGGGGGGAACAGAACGGATTCTGGTAGTCGATGATGAACCGGCTATCGTGGAATTAGAGAAAGATATATTAGTGGAACTGGGTTATCAGGTAACGGCATGTGAAAGCAGTGTGGCGGCGTATAATATATTTGTAGCGGCACCGGATAGTTTTGACATGGTTATTTCCGATCAAACGATGCCCCGTATGACAGGTTTGCAGATGGTGCATAAAATCAGGCAAATTAAAGCAGGCATTCCGATTCTCCTGTGCAGCGGCTTTAGTGAAGTAGTGAACGAGGATACGTACAAATCTTTTGAAATTGATGCCTTTTTGATGAAACCTATTATTAAGAATGATTTCTCGCGTTTAGTCCGGGCGGTATTGGATGGGCATAAGCAATAGCTGAAAGAAAGAAAAAGACTGGCCCACGAATTAACACGAATTAACGCGAATTAAAGGGAGATAAAGTCTTTTTTTTTTTGATCAATTCGTGATAATTCGTGTAATTCGTGGGCCAGTCTTTTATTTTAAGGCTTGGGTAAAAACCTCTCTGAATACCTGGGCAAAATCAATGATCTGCTGGCTATCTCTGAATATAGAATGATGGTCGCCATTTATTTCATGGTAGATGATGGGATTATGGCAGTAGTCTTGCCACGATTCGACGCGGTCTGGGTTTTGATTGGCCCAGAAAAAATGGAGCGGGGTGTGAATCTTGCCAACGGGTTTATATTTCGGGCCCGCATTTCTGTGAACGCGGGATAAATTGAGATATTGAATCAATTCTTTGCCGGTAAGACCAAAATAATTGGGTAGTGCCAGGGCGTTGGCTATTAGTAATTGCCGCAATTGCGCCACCATGGCGGGGTCACTGGCTAAGTAATCGACGGTTATCGTCCACAGTAAATCAAGATTGTCTATTTTATCCAGGTCCATGGGGTTATTGGTGGCCATAAAAAATGGCTTGATAAAATTCCGTTCCGATTCCAGTGTGAACTCCATGGCCTCGGGATTATTCTGGTAATCGGGACCAGAAGAATCGACTAAACCGAGGAAAGATAATTGCTCTCCTGCTCTTTCTAATTGTAAAGTCATCTCTAAACCCAAATGCCCACCCCAGGACCAAGTAAAAATATTGTAAGGGCCTGTGGGTTGAACTTGTTTTATTTGCTGGATGTAGCGGGTGGAAATCTCTTCCACGGTATCATTGCGGGGAACATAATTTTTTAATTTGGCCGACTCCACGCCCCAGCAATTAAAATCAGTGCCCAATTGCTTGGCGAATGCCATGTACGCGCCTACATCGCCAAGTACTTCATGGAGGAAAAAGATATTTTTATTGGACTGTGGCGAACCATTTAACATGACGAATGTTTCCGGTATTGAGGTAGATACATCGGGCAATTGGACATCGGCAAGATAGGTTTCCAGTTCTACAATGGTGGGATAGGTAAATAATATGGCCACGGGTATATCTTTGCCCAGTTTCTCGCGCAATTGATTGGCAATACGAACGAGATCAAGGGAGTTGCCACCGAGATCAAAAAAATTATCTTGGATGCCGATTCGTTCGCGGTGTAATACGTCCTGCCAGATAGAACTTATTGTTTTTTGCACCGGGGTCTCTGGAGCCAGATAGGTATCGGCATTTTGAAAGCTGGTTTCGGATGGTGGCGGCAGCTTGGGGCGATCTATTTTCCCGTTGGCATTGAGGGGGATTTGGTTTAATTTTACAAAGCAGGCCGGAACCATATACGCGGGTAACTTCTCTTCAAGAGATTCTTTTAATTGCTGCACGGGGAACACGTCGGACTGGGATATGGCGTCATATGCAAGATTGGTGGTAAAATAAGCACAGAGATACTGTCTTTGATTGTCGATGCGGTCAATGACTACGGCTTCTTTTATTAGCGGGTGGGTTTTTATAATGGTTTCGATTTCTCCCAGTTCGATGCGGAAGCCACGGATTTTAACCTGGTGATCGATGCGGCCTAAATATTCTAGATTGCCATCGGGAAGCCAGCGGGCCAAGTCACCGGATTTGTATAATGTGGTGGATGATATGGACAGAGAAACAAATTTTTCCTGGGTTAAGTGGGGGCGATTTAAATAGCCGCGGGCTACACCGGCACCGCCAACATGTATTTCACCGGGAATGCCTATCGGAACAAGTTGGTTGTATTTGTCTAAGAGATAAACACTCAGGGTAGGAATGGGGGTGCCGATATTACTGAGTCCGGTTTGGATTTCTTCTTGGGTGATTTGTTTAAAGGTGACATGGACAGTGGTCTCGGTAATGCCATACATGTTAATCAACATGGTTTGAGGATATTGCCGCTGCCATTCTTTTAACTTGCCGGGAAACAAGGCTTCACCACCAAATATAATATATCTTAAACACAGTAATTTAACGGGAATAGGACATTCTTCTTCCAATAAACGATAAAAAGCGGAGGGGGTTTGGTTTAACACGGTTACAGTTTCCTTTTTTAGAATCTGTAAATACAATCCGGTATCCATGGCAGTGAGGCGGGAAAAGAGCACTAATTTCCCACCAAATAACAAGGCGCCATACATCTCCCAAACGGAAAAGTCAAAACAATAAGAATGAAACATGGTCCACACATCACGGGAATTAAATTCAAATTGGAAACGCTCATTAAAAAACAAACGCACGACATTTTCCTGGGTGACCATGACACCTTTGGGACGACCGGTTGTGCCGGAGGTGTAGATGATGTAGGCGATATTTGTGGGAGTGATGGGAGTGATGGGAGTTACGTGAGTAACGGGAGTTATGGGAATTATGGGAAGTATGGGAGTTATGGGAGTGATGGGAGTGTGATCATGAATGAATTGGTGGGTGAGCTGGATACTGGCGGAACTGTCTGAGAGCATGAATTGGATACGATCCTCGGGGTAATCGGGGTCTATGGGTAAATAGGCGGCACCGGATTGTAAGATGGCGAATATGCCGATGATCATTTCTAGGGAACGTTCGATTTTAAGGGCGACGATATGTTCGGGTTGAACGCCTTGGGTGATTAAATAATGGGCGAGGTGGGTGGATTGTTTATTTAATGCGGCGTAGGTTAATTGGCAGCCGTTGTGGTGGGATGCGATTAGGGCAATGTGATCGGGGGTTCGTTGGGTTTGTTCAACGAATAGTTGATGAATGGTTTTGTGCGCGGGATAAGCGGCGGCGGTGTTGTTAAACGTAAGTAATAATTGCGCCCGCTCCTGGGGGGATAACATGGTTATTTCATTGATAGTCAATTCATTGTTCTCTATGACTTGACTAAAAGCAACCTGGAAATGATGGGCAAGCTGATTGACATAATTGTCATCAATTGCATTACTATTGTATTGCAAGGTGATACTTAATTGTTGGGAACCTTCCACCACTATGTTTAAATCATAGGTAGTTTGTCCAAACGCATCAATATCAGTTAGTTTGATTCTGAGTGGTGACGGTGTGGTGGTATCGTTCTGATCGCCAAAGCCTGCTATTTGTTCGGCTATGGGGAAATTCTCATAGGCAAAAAGATGATCCAATAAATTTTGCTTGAGTGCGCTGTGGGATTGAATGGCAGCCAAAGGATAATAATGAAATGCTTCACTGCTTAATGCTTCAGCTTGAATTTGCTGGATGAGGTGGTTAAATTTTAGCTCTCTATGGAAGCGGATGCGCACGGGGATGGTATTAATAAATAAACCAACCATGGATTCGACGCCTTCCAATTCAGAGGGTCTGCCGGAAACAACTGCCCCAAAGACGACATCCTCTTTTTGGGTATATTTTCCCAACACAATACCCCAGAGACTCTGGGTGACTGTATTTAAGGTCACATGCTGCCTGGCTGCCAGTGATGCGAGCGGGTGGGTTTGCTCTCTGGTTAATACGAATGAAATTTTTTTATTATGATATCGCTTTTGCACCGCATCTTTTTTTAGCTTTGGTTTTATAATGACGGTTTGTTCGGAAAAGGAATCCAAGTAGTTTTCCCAATACAGGCGGGATGCTTCTTTATCTTGTTTTTCCAGCCATTGGATATACGTGCGATAGGGTTTTATGGCGGGCAATGGCAAGGAAATACCCGCTATATAGCCGGTATATATCTGGAAAAATTCGCTATTGATAATACCGATACACCAGCCATCCATTAAGATATGATGAAAACTCCAGATAAATTCATAGAGAGATGCCTCTAACTGGAGTATAGAGACGCGCATCAAGATATCGCTATTTAAATCAAAGGATAATTTTTTATCCCCGGCTTTAAATTCGCGGACAAATTTTTCTTTTTCGTCATGGGTGTCCATGTGGCTGATATCCAAATAATAAAAGTTCAGGGGTCTATTTTTTAAAACGACTTGTAAGGGACGGGGAGTATTTTTATGAACAAAGGCGGTGCGCAAAATATCATGGCGTTTGACCAAATCTCCGAGGCTTTTTTCCACGAGGGGGATATTCAGGTCACCGGACAAACGAAAGCCAGTCTGCTGGAAATACGAGTGGGAAGATTTATCTAACAAGGCATGAAATAACATGCCTTCCTGCATGGGTGCCAAGGGATAAATATCCTCGACATCGGGATACACATCCACGAGCTGCTGGAGCGACTCGTTAGTTAACTCCTTGTATGTAAAATCTATGGGCACGGGTTTTTTGTTGGCAATAAGGGGGAATGTTTCGGAGGCTGATGGGTCGGGAACTGAAGGAATAGGCACGATTTTTTGGGCATGGGCAGACAATTCGGCAATCACTGGATATTGGAAAATATCTTTCATGGCTAATTTGTACCCGGCACGATTTAAACGGGACAAAATCTGGATGGATTTAATGGAATCACCGCCGCTATAAAAGAAATTATCATTGATGCCTATATGTTCTTTGCCCAGCACACCTTCCCAGATTTCTACCATTTTTTGTTCCAGTTCGTTTCTGGGGCTGGCGCATGGGTTGACTAATTGGGGTTGGGGGAGAGGTAACGCGTTAGTATCAAGTTTGCCATTGGGCGTTAATGGTAATTTCTCCAAGATTAGAAAATAAGCGGGGATCATATATAGGGGGAGTCGTTGCGTTAAGTATTCTTTTAATATAGCGGGTTGGTCAAGTTGGGGTAACGTATGGGGCACGATATAGGCGCACAGGGATTGTGTACCAATTTCATCTTGTTTGACCAGTACCACGCATTCTTTGATATCATCGCGTTTCATTAATTGGTTTTCGATTTCACCTATTTCGACACGTATGCCGCGAATTTTGACTTGATTATCCAATCTACCGATAAATTCTAGATTTCCATCGGGACACCAGCGCCCTAAATCACCGGTCCGGTAAAAAAGTATGCTGGGTTGCATATAGAGATTGGTTTTGACAAACTTTTCAGCGGTTAATTCGGGGCGGTTCAGGTAACCACACGCTAAACTGGAACCAGCCAAACACAATTCGCCAGTTACACCGATAGGACATAAGGAAAGGTGGTTATCCAAAACATAAACGGCGACATTACTGATGGGTTTGCCTATAACAGCTTTGGGACTGGTGGGTTTGAGTTCATAGGCGGTGGCGTTAACGCTGTTTTCAGTGGGGCCGTATTCATTAAATATACGCACGTGGGGCAAGCGCTCAAAATGCTTGCGAATCAATTCATCGGGGAAATTATCACCGGCACAACAGATCATTTTTACATATTTTAAATCGGGGGCAATCTCTTCGAGTAACATATTATAAAAAATGGGCACGACTATAAAATGGGTAATACCTTTGGTGGTAATAGTTTTTCTGAGTTTGGTAAGATCGGCTCGTTCCTCATCGCGAATAAGCACTAACCGGGCACCACCACTTAAAGGAGTAAAGATATCAGTGACTGAACTGTCGAAAAAATAGGGTGGAATTTGCATGGAGACGTAACCGGGAGCATATTCATAATTATTTTTTCGCCAGATGATGGTATTAACTATAGAACGATGTGTGACAAGTACCCCTTTGGGAATTCCCGATGAACCGGAAGTATACATGACATACGCGGGGTCATTGGCATTACCGGGCACGGGGTGAGTCGTGGGATAAGCGAGACATTCTTTTTGTACGTCTTCAATGCATAAGATAGAGTGAAGTAATGGGCATAGGGAGTGTTGGGCGGCGATTTTGGGGAGATAGTTGTGCGCGGTGAGGACAATTTTTACCGAGGCATCATTTAATACAAGTCGCAATCGTTCGGCAGGCAGGGAAACATCCATGGGAATATAGGCACCACGGGTTTTCATGATAGCCATTAATATAAGAATCAATGCGATGGAACGATCTAACAATACCATCAGGGTGTCACCGGGCTGAATGTGTGTTACGGAAATTAAATAATGGGCGAGTTGATTGGCACGGTGCTCAAAATCACGGAACGTCACACTTTGATTTTCAAATACCAATGCGATGTGGTCTGGGTATTTGTCTACTTGATCGGCAAACAATTGATAAATAGTTTTATGGTCTGGGTAGGGTACGGCAGTATTATTAAATTCCTGGACCAATTGTTTTTTCTCTGGGTCGGGAAGCATATCAATATGGGATATGGGTTGTTCCGGGTTTTGCAACACGGCGGTTATTATTCTCTGGAAATAGGTTACGAACCTGTGAATAGTCTCTGGTTTGAAGAGTTGGGTGGAATATTCGAGGGTGCAGGAAATATCCTGGGCTATTTCCATGCCGATCAGGGTTAAATCGAATTTGGAAGAAATCTGCTGGTACGTGTAGGGTTCCAGTTTCAAACTGGGGTTTTCTATGGTGGGGATATCTTGGTTTTGCAAGACAAACATGGTATCAAACAACGGATTGCGACTGATATCCCGGTTTCTCATGACCATTTCTACCAGGTCTTCATACGGGTAGTCTTGATTGGCAAAGGCTTGGATTGTTTTTTCTTTGACTTCTTTCAAGAATAAGTGAAAGGGAGTGGTCCCTGCCGGATGGTTCTTTAATACGAGGGTATTGACGAACATGCCGATCACGTGTTCTAAATCGACATGGGCGCGTCCAGCAGTGGGTGTGCCCACGATGATTGTTTCTTGATTGCATAATTTAGCTAAAAGGATGTTGTACACAGAAAGCAAGACCATGTACAAGGTGGTTTGGTGCTGTAAAACCAGCGCTTTTAAGGCACGGGTATTACTATTACCGAGAGTGAAATGGATACTATGACCAATAAATTGCTGGAACTGGGGCCGCACAAAATCAAGGGGTAAATCCAACAAGGGGATTTCATCGGCAAATTCGCTTAACCAGAAGTCGCCTTGTTGGAGAATGGTATCGCGTTGCTGGGTTTCCCACACGGCATAATCCTTGTAATGAAGGTAGAGCGGGGGCAAGTACCGGGTTTCATAGAATTGCATGAACTCTTTCACTAACAAACCTACAGAAGTCCCGTCAGAGATGATGTGGTGCATGTCGACCATTAAAAGATGGGAGTTCTCCGCCAATGGCACAATCCCCACACGCAATAGGGGAGCTTGAGATAAATCAAAAGGACGGATGAAAGCCTTTATGATCTCCTCTGGGGAGGGGTGAATATGATCTGGGAAAAATTCCCCGGCATTTTTTTCTATTTCAAAGGTGACAGTCTCATGAATTCGCTGCACGGATTCTTCAGCGACAATAAGAAAAGAAGTTCGAAAGCTTTCATGGCGCTCGACTAATTTTACAAAGGTATCTTGCAGTCTTTCCAGTGCAATTTTTCCATCCAGTTTGAGAACCTGGGACATATTATACACGGTGCTGGTCTCATCCATTTGCTGGAGAAAATACAAGCGTCTTTGCGCGGAGGATAACGGGTAAAAGGATTTTTTCTCCGTGGGTTCGACTGCCAAATACAATTCTTTTTCTACAGCTTGGATATAGAGGGCTAATTCCTGGATAGTGGGCTTTTTAAAAATGAATTCCAATGGAACTTTGGCATTAAATTCTTTATGGATTTTTAAAGTGAGAGTAGCGGCTTTTAAGGAATGACCACCCAGTTCGAAAAAATTGGCTTGGGTACCGATTTTATCTTCGGTGAGCACCAGAACATCGGCCCAGATGCGGGTCAATTTTCGTTCAGTGTCATTACTGGGAGCGGTATACGCTTGCAGATTGGTAATCTCCGGATCGGGTAGCGCTTTCCGATCAATTTTATTACTGGCCGTTAAAGGGAACTGTTCGAGTGGCACAAAATAGGCGGGGATCATATAATCGGGTAATGTTTGGGCCAGATATTCGTGCATTTCTTGGGTTTTAGGTACTTGGGTAGCGGTTGTTTTTTTAATAATATACGCGACCAGGAACCAATCACCGCTGGCATCTTTTTTGGCAGCCACTACCGCTTCATTGATAGCGGGATGTTTTAATAGAATGGTTTCTATTTCTCCCAGTTCAATGCGATAGCCGCGAATTTTTACCTGGGAATCGCGGCGTCCGATAAATTCGATTTCCCCATTCATCAATAAACGACCGAGATCACCGGTCCAATATTCTGTACCAAACTCTGGGTCCATGGTAAATACTTTTCGTGAAGCCTCCTCATTGCGCCAATAGCCAGGGGAAACATGGGGCGACACCACGACTATTTCTCCGATTTGAAAGGGTTTCACTGCTCTGCCTTTGTCATTGACCAATACTATTTTTGTATGATCCAGTGTTTTTCCAATCACTACTTTATCCACAACATCTTGGGCATGGACCAACCACACCGAGTTTACCGAGGCTTCGGATTGTCCATAAATATTGGCCAGTGTGGCATGGGGGAAATAGTTTTGAAACAGGGTAATGTGATGTTCCAAGACAGGTTCCCCTCCCAGAATGATAAAACGAAGCCAGGGGAACATTTCTTTTCCAGTCAGGGTGTTCACAAAATAATGATACAAGGAGGGCACGGAATGCCACAGGGTTATTTTTTCGTCAATCAAGAATTGGGAAAGTTCAAGAGAACCAGCACTTTGATCGCGTTTGAGATTAAAGGGATAAAGGGTAGCACCGGCTAACAGGGCGGCGTATATATCCATTACAGCGGCATCGTGGGAAAAAGAAGAGATCAAAGTCAAGTGGTCTGAAGGGGTGATGGAAAAAATAGTCAACCAATTGCGAATATAATAATAAACATTTTCAGAAGTTTGTGAGACTCCCTTGGGCTGACCAGTAGAACCGGAAGTATAAATAATATAAGCCAATGCATTTGTTTCTATATCCCAGTCGGGGTTTTCTTCTGTTTCTGGTTTGATTGCACCCATTTCATTAATGTTGAGGTACTGGATATTATTTTCTTGGGCCAAACCGATGGTTTTTGTTTCATTGGTGGTATCAGTGAGGATGAGTGGGGACTGTGCATCTTGAATCATAGCAGAAAGTCTGCTGCCAGGATAATCAGGGGCCAGGGGCACATAAATCAAACCGGCTTTTAATACTCCCAATGAGGCGGCAATCATATCTGCACCATGATCAAACAGGAGTCCCACGGTTCTGTTTTGCGGGTTGAATAATGTTGAACTGGCAAGGAAATGGGCGATGCGGTTGGCATAACGATTTAACTGATCATAGGTAAACAGGTGACTGATGGTTTTGATGGCTGGGTGCTGGGGATGTTGTTTGACTTGGTTTTCAAATGTTTCAATGAGTACGTTCGCATGTCTGGGTGGGTATTCTGCACTGCGTATTGCATTGGAACCGCGTTTAAAGGTATAGGTGATACCGAGTTCCAGGTAATCAGTGATACTCTTTTGAGGAAGGGTTAAAAAGAAATCAACGAATTGGTTGTATTCAGAGACCATATATTTAATAGTACTTAAATGGAAGAGTTCCTTTTTATACGCCCAATTTATTTCAATACCATTTTTATATTCCATGATATAGGGTTCTAAGTCAAATTTTACCTCGGATACGTCTGGATTGCTGTTGTCGTGAATGGGAGCGCTCTCGGTTACCTGATCCAGGTGGGTGTCGCCGAGGTTAAGCATATTAAACGCCACGGAAATCTCGGGGTACTTCATATTCAATTCTTCAAATACCAATTCCATGGGGTAACCCTGGTGCTCTAAAATTGCCAGTACTTCGGCATTAACACGGGTCAGGAAATGAATGAAAGATTCTTCGGGGAAGACCTGGATTTTAAACAATTCAGTACTGACAAAAAAACCCAGAATATGCAGGAGAGATTCTTGATTCCGGCCAGCACTCACGATAAAACAAGAAATCTCCTCCTGACTGGAAAAGCGGTGCAACAAGAGAATGTAAAGGGAGAACATGACGACAAAAAGAGTGGTATTGGCCTCGCGTGCGATTTGTTTTAATCCACGGGTTTGGACGTCATTGAGCCGGGAAATATAATGGGCGCCTTGGCGTTCATTGCCTTTACTGGTGTTATCCATGGGTAACTGCACGATAGGCACGCCAAGGGTTAGTCTTTTTTGCCAAAAGAGATGAATTTTATCCTTGAATTCGCGATTGGTTATTTGTTTATTGTTCCAGACTGCAAAATCCTTGTACTGGATATTTAACGGTTCGGGATTAAATTCTGTTCCTTCATAAAAAAGGGAAAACTCTCTTTTTATTATTTCCATGGACCAGCCATCGCTGATGATATGATGCATATTGAAGATCACGCTATTTAACGAGTCCGCTAATTTTAAAAGTATTACCCGGAACAAAGGGATAGTGGCGAGATCAAAAGGAGTGGTGGCTTCCTGGGAATAAATAGCGGTCATCTTTTGTTGTTTTTCCGTGGGCTGAAGCATGGATAAATCGACCATTTTCAGGGGCACGGTGGCTTCTTTTTGTATGACTTGGGCGGGTTCATCATTCACGATGATAAAGCCGGTGCGGAAACTTTCATGGCGTGCGATAATACATTGCAATGCTTTTTCTAGTGCGTGTTGTTGTACGGCTTGTTTTAATACGAGTATTCCCGACATATTATAAGCGGAACTATCGGGGGTCAATTGCTGAATGAACCAGAGACGCTTTTGGTTGTAGGACAATTCATAAAAAGATCGCTCTTCAGCGGGTTCGATGTCCAGGTATTTTTCCTCTGTACTGGCTTTGATAAATTCGGCCAATCCGCGGATGGTAGGGTTTTTAAAAACCTGCGCCAGATCGATTTTTATATCCATGACTCGATGTACCTTGGCAAGCATGGTAGCGGCTTTTAAGGAATGACCGCCCAATTCAAAGAAATTATCCAGGCACCCTATTTTCTCTATGCCCAGTAATTGGGACCAGATCGCGGCCAATTTCTTTTCAATGTCATTCTGGGGCGGCACATAGTTGGAGATATCGGTGTCGAATACAGGTTCGGGTAAAACGTTCTTGTCTATCTTGCCATTGCGGGTCAACGGCATTTTTTCAAGTTGTTTAAAATAGGCTGGGATCATATAATCTGGCAATTCTCCTGATAGGTGTTCACGTAAGGTGGAGGTTTTATACTCTTTTTTTGCGACAAAATAAGCACAGAGTAATTTATCTTTTGACCTCACATCTTCATGGACCAAGACTACTGCTTCTTTGATGTCTTTAATTTTTAATAAACAATTTTCAATCTCGCCCAATTCGATGCGGAAGCCACGTATTTTTAACTGGTTGTCGATGCGGCCCAGGAATTCGATATTGCCATCAGGTAACCAACGGGCAAGGTCACCGGTTTTGTAAAATGGTGTGGACGGTATGGACGATGTGGACGATGTGGAGATGGATATAGGAATAAATTGATCTAGAGTTAGTTCGGGATTGTTTAGATAACCTCTGGCGACACCGGCGCCGCCGATGTATATCTCGCCACTGATTCCGATAGGTGCGGGTTGTAAACTTTTATCCAATATATATAGGATGGTGTTGGAAATGGGTTTGCCAATGGGAATGGTTATGGCATTTGCATCAATTGTATTGATAAAATAAGCGGTGGCGTAAACCGTGGTTTCGGTGGGACCATAAACATGGATGATACGATCTTTGCCCAGATAATCAAGCGCCTTTTGGGAATGTTCCAACGATATCCGCTCCCCACCAAAAAGGACTTTTTTAATATGACATAAACAATCGATTTCTAAATCAACAAGGGTGTTGAATAAGGCTGTAGTAATAAAAAACAAGGTTATTGCCTCTCGCTGGATAGTGTTTGACAGCTTGTTTACGACCACTAAATCGTCATGGGAAATCAAAACCAACGCGGCACCATTCAATAACGCGCCAAAAATATCAAACACAGAACCATCAAAGGCATAATTAGACAATTGTAAAATACGATCAGATGGATGGATATCAATATAATTGGTGCTTTTGACAACACGGGTGACATTGGCATGGGTAGTGAGTACACCCTTGGGCTTGCCTGTGGAACCTGAAGTGTAGATGATGTAAGCGAGATTTGTGGGAGTGATGGGAATGATGGGAGTTATGGGAAGTATGGGAATTATGGGAATGCTGGGAATTATGCGAGTAATGGGAGAAGCATCTTGGATGAATTGGGTGGTTATTAACAGTTTAGCGGCACTGTCTTGAAGCATATAATCTATACGGTCTTGCGGGTAATCGAGAGCAATGGGTAAATAGGCGGCACCTGCTATTAATATACCCAGAATGCCAATAATCATTTCTATTGAACGATCTATTTGGATGGCGATAATGGTGTCGGGTAAAATACCTTGACTGATTAAATAATGGGCCAATTGGGTGGATTGTTTATTTAAGGCGGCGTAGGTTATTTGACCTATTACTGAATCTGCCCCGATGAGCGCAATATGATCTGGGGTTCGTGTGGCTTGTTCGATGAATAATTGCGGGATGGTTTTGTCTTTGGGGTAGGCGGTGGTGGTGTGATTGAAAAAAAATAATACCTGATCCTTTTCAGCGGAAGATAAAAGAGTGAGCGCGGAAATTTTTTGGGCGGGATGTTCTAAGATTGTATAGATCAGGTTCGTGAAATACTGGGAAAAACGAAAAATGGTCTCTGGTTTAAATAACGTGGTACTGTATTCAAAGGAACAGGAAAGCTGCTGCTCGGTTTGGGAACAAACCAGGGTTAAATCAACCTTGGCCGTTTTGTTTTCCTGCGGATAAGGCGTTAATTTTAACCCCGGGATTTCTATGGCCTCCGTGTTTATATTTTGCACTACAAACATCGTGTCAAACATCGGGTTCCGACTCGCATTGCGGGTTAATACTAGGTGTTCAACCATATCTTCATACTGGTATTCCTGGTTCTCAAATGCTTTTAATGTGCGCGCTTTGAGCTCCTGTAGAAACTGGGGAAAGGTTTTTTCTGCGCCTGGATAATTCCGCATCGGCAAGGTGTTAACAAACATGCCGATGATTTTTTCCAGATCATCATGACTGCGCCCGGCAACTGGAGTACCGACTATGATATCTTCCTGGTGGCTGATTTTAGCCAGGAAAATAGTGTAACAGGCCAGCAATACCATATACAGAGTGCTGCCTGTTTCTAAAACAATTGTTTTTAAGGAAGTGGAGCGCTCCCTATTTAATTGGAAATGCATAAAATCACCTGCAAACGTCTGCATGGGCGGTCGACTGTAATCGGTGGGTAATTCCAGCACGGGTAATTCATTGGCAAACTCGTGGAGCCAATATTTTTCTTGGGTCCGAAAACTGGCAAGTGTGTTTTTTTCGTTTTGCCACGCTGCATAATCTTTATAACTCAGATTTAACGCGGGTAGGGGAGTGCCTGCACAGAGAGTGGTGAATTCACGGGCCATTATTTCAATGGATTTACCGTCAGAGATGATGTGATGCATATCCACAAACAAAATGTGCTTTTCTTCGGCTAATCTTACCAAGCCAACACGCCACAACGGGGCCTGAGATAAATCAAAAGGACGAATGAACTTATTTAACTTCAAAACTGGCTCATATTCGTCATATTCTTCATATTCAATGGCAAATGGAACATGGGCATGGATGAACTGCACGGGTTCTTCCTGAACAAGCTCAAACGAGGTGCGGAAACTTTCATGGCGCTGGGTCAGGGTGACAAAAATTTCTTGCAAGCGGTGCTTATCAACAAACCCTGCTAACACCCACGCATCATAAATATTATAAGTTGTCCCGGACCGGTCAAGTTGCTGTAAAAAGTACAAGCGTTTCTGCACCGAGGATAACGGATAATATTCTTTCTGTTCTACCGGTGCAATCCGGGTATAGGATTCGCCTTGGGGATGCAGGATATTAAGAATAAAACCCGCCTGTCCCCTAATCGTGGGTCTTTGAAATAGTTCTGGCAAGGGAATCCGGGTATTAAACTCTTTATGAATCTTGGCAATCAACACGATTGCCTTTAAAGAGTGCCCACCCAATTGGAAAAAATTGGCATCTATGCCAATCTTTTCTTTTTCCATGGTCAATATATCCGCCCACATGTCTACCAATAATTGCTCTGTATTATTTCTGGGCGCTGTATAATCTAACCCCGCCGTTTTATCCGGTTCTGGTAATGAACGGCGATCAACTTTGCCACTGGCAGTCAGCGGGATTGTATCCAGGGGCATAAAATAGGCGGGAATCATGTAATCGGGTAAAGTGGCAGACAATGTATTCTTTAATTTTACTACATCCCACGCTACACCCGCATTTAATACGACATACGCGCACAGGAACTTCTCGCCTTTGGGTTCTTGTTTCACCATCACTACTGCATCCCGTACTTCGTCTAACTTCTTTAACTGGCTCTCTATTTCGCCCGGTTCCACGCGGATGCCCCTGATTTTTACCTGGTGGTCAATGCGGCCTAAAAATTCTATATTTCCGTTCGCTAGATAGCGGGCCATATCACCCGTCAAGTATAATTTCCCTTCCTTGTGGAACATATCTTCTATATATTTTTGTTTTGTTTCTTCTTCCCGGCCCAAATATCCTCGGCCCACTTGTATCCCGCCAATCCCTAATTCCCCCGCTATACCATTGGGCAGAATTGTTTTTTCTTTGTCTAAAATATAAATAGCCGTGTTGGAAACGGGTCTGCCAATCGTGGGAAATGTTGGGATAGCGTCTTCCGGTGAGATAGTTAATGCCGTGACCACGTGTGTTTCCGATGGGCCATAATGATTGTGCAAATAGATGTGAAACGTTTTTAAATAATTCCGTAATAACTCATCTACCACTACCTGTTCACCTGCGGTCACGATATGCTCGATGTTCCCGGCTGGCAGGGGGATGTTTATATCATAACTAAACATCATCTTGAGGAAAGACATGGGAAAAAAGAGGGTCGTGATCTTATGGCGCACAATCAATTGGAATAAATCGGGTATGCTGTTACGAGTCTCTTCAGTGATTAAATACAACTGGCCACCCGCGAGTAGCGTGGAAAATATCTCTTGAAAAGAGACATCAAAACTGATGGTAGTGAATTGCAGGACCTTGCTAAAATTTATACACGTGTATTTATACTGAAATTCCATGAGGTTAACCAGATTGGTATGCTCCAACATCACGCCCTTGGGTTTACCGGTGGAACCGGAGGTAAATATCACATACAAGAGGTCACTGCCTTTATTCAGGTTGGGTAATGTTAGATTGGCACCCGTGGTGATCGTGCGAATATCTAAAGTGGGTATACTTTCTGTGATGTTCGTAGTCTCGTCATCTATTTCAAAATTGGTCAGTAATAAAATCATGTGGCTGTCTTGGATCATAAACTGTTTTCTTGATAGCGGGAACTTGGGGTCCACGGCCAAATAGGCGCCGCCTGCTTTTAAAATAGCGAGCATACCGATTACCATTTCAAAAGAACGTTCGACCATCAGACCGACAAGCGAATTTCTTTGCACGCCCAGGTGGCGTAACAAGCGCGCTAACCGATTGGTTTTACGAACCAATTCGCCATAAGTCATGCGGCTCTCGCCAAACACCAACGCTGTGTTATCTTTATTTCGTGCCGCTGTTTCTGCAAACATTCCATGAATCGTAGCCGAAGTATCAATGGGTTCTGCCACCCCGTTGGACATTTCCAGGACGTGTTGTTTTTCTGCTTCATCCAGAATGTCTATTGTTGCGATTCGTTGGCCCGGATGGGCCAGAACAGTGACCATAATATTCTTGAAATACGTGCTAAATCGTTTTATAGTCTCTGCTTTAAATAAATGGGTGCAGTATTCCAGGCTAAACATTAATTTCCCGTCCTGTTCTTGACCATCCAGATTCAAATCGAATTTGGCTGTTTTGTTTTCATATTCACATGGGGTGACACGCAAGCCAGGAATAACTATTTCGGGTATGTCCATGTTCTGAAAAGCAAATAAAACATCGAACAAGGGGTTGCGCGCGATATCCCTGTTCTTGACCACGTCGTCCACCACGTCTTCAAACGGATAATCCTGGTTTTGAAACGCATTTACCGTGACGTTTTTTACTTCGGCTAAAAAATCTACAAAGGTTTTTGACGGTGCTGGAAAATTTTGTAAAGCCAACGTATTCACAAACATGCCCATAATGCCTTGCAACTCCTCGTGCCTGCGAGCGGCAATCGGTGTGCCAATAATAATCTCTGCTTCGCCACTTAATTTAGCCAACCAGATGTTACTGACTGCCAGAATGAACATGTAAAGCGTGACATCCCGGCTTAAGGCCAGGGTTTTTATTGATTGGGTTTGGGTTTGGGTGAGTTCAAAACGAAAACGATCACCGGCAAAACTCTGAATAAGTGGTCTGGGGTAATCGGTAGGTAAATTAAGCACGGGTATCTCACCTGCAAACTGATCCTGCCAGAATTTTTCCTGTGTTACTAATGCATGCTGATTTTTTTCGTTGTGTTGCCACACGGCAAAATCTTTATAATGGATTCGTAGCGCTGGTAATTCAGCGCCACTGTACAGGGCCATGATCTCTTTGATTAAAATAGCGGTGGAAGTGCCATCCGCGATAATGTGATGCATATCTACCAGTAATGTATAGTTCGCGCTGGCTTCCTGCACCAAACGAACGCGCAACAAAGGCGCCCGGGTCAAATCAAAGGGACGCAGGAAGTTTCTTGCTAAATTTCCCGCCTGTCCCCTTTTTTCATATTCAAATTCAAAGGCCACTTTGTTATGAATGATTTGAACGGGAACATTATCAAGCACAAAAAAGGAGGTGCGCACACTTTCATGACGTGCGACAAATTGTCGGAACGCGGCTGCCAATTTTTCTATATCCAATTGACCTTCCAGTTTAAGCGCGGCTGGAATGTTATACCCTGTTCCCATTATATCCATCTGTTGCAGCACGTGCAATCTTTTTTGTACCGAGGACAAGGGATAATATTCTTTCGTTTCAGCCGCTGGGATAGTGTCATATGTTTCTAATCCGTCCGCATTTATTGTGCCAATATACTCTGCTACACCTTTGATCGTCGGCGTTTTAAATATCTGCGCCAAGGGAATGTTTACCTGGAGTTCCTTGTGAATTTTTCCTACCAGCAGCGATGCTTTTAACGAGTGCCCGCCCAATTTGAAAAAATTATCATCAATGCCAATTGGGTTCTCCTCTGACGTATGCAACACGTCGCTCCACACCGTGCGCAATTGTCTTTCTATTTCATTTCGTGGCGCAGTATAACCCGCGCCTGCATGCCGCACAGGTAATGGTAAGACTTTTTTGTCAATCTTGCCATTCGCATTTAAGGGGAATTTTTCCAATTGCATAAAATAAGCTGGGATCATATATTCTGGTAATTCCTTGGCCAGATGGTCCCGTAATGCCACCAAATCATATTCCTGGTCGGCTACAAAATAAGCACACAGATATTTATCACCCAACACTTCTTCACGAACCATAACAATCGCTTCTTTGATGTGTTCAACATGTAATAAGCGCGCTTCTATCTCGCCCGGTTCAATTCTGAAGCCGCGAATTTTGACCTGAAAATCGATTCTACCCAGAAACTCCACGTCACCATCAGGTAACCAACGGGCCAAGTCACCCGTTCGGTAACATTTTGTGGACGATATTGATGATATGGATAAGGATATAAATTTCTCTTGGGTTAATTCTGGATTATTTAAATAGCCTCTGGCCACACCTGCGCCACCGATCACTATTTCACCGCTGATTCCCAATGGTACGGGTTGTAAATGTTTATCCAAGATATACACCGTTGTATTGGCAATCGGTTTCCCGATAGGAATAGTAGCCACGTGACTGGCGATTTGATCAATAAAATAATAATTGGCATAAACCGTGGTCTCGGTAGGACCATATACATGAATGATGCGTCCTTTCCCCAGATAATCCAATGCTTTTCGCGAATGTTCAACTGAAATCCGCTCCCCACCAAAACACACTTTCCGAATACTGTAAAAACATTTGATTTCAAAATCCACCAGGGTATTAAACAAGGCAGTAGTAATAAAAAACACGGTCACACTTTCTCTTTCTATAACCCTAGACAAGCGGTCCACGACCAAAACATCTTCCTTGGAAATTAAGACGAGTGCCGCTCCATTCAACAAAGCACCATAAATATCAAACACAGACCCATCAAAAGCATAATTAGATAATTGCAACACGCGATCTCTGGGAAAAAATTCAATGTAATTGGTATTCCTGACTACACGGATAACATTATGATGCATGGTAAGCACACCCTTGGGTTTACCGGTGGAACCGGACGTGTAAATGATGTAAGCGAGATTTGTGGGAGTGATGGGAATGCTGGGAATTATGGGAGTTATGGGAATTATGGGAGAAGAGTCTTGGATGAATTGGGTGGTTATTAGCAATTTGGCGGCACTGTCTTGAAGCATATAATCGATGCGGTCTTGCGGGTAATCGAGAGCAATGGGTAAATAGGCGGCACCGGATTTTAAAATGCCCAGGATGCCAATGATCATTTCTAACGAACGCTCTATTTGGATGGCTACGATTGAACCCGGTACTATGCCTTTATTTATTAATGTGTGGGCCAATTGATGGGATTTTTTATTTAATTCCCCGTAGGTCAGTTGGTTGCCGCCATGGTTTTGCCCAATTAGCGCGATATGATCTGGCGTTTGTGCTGCGTGTTCCATGAATAATTGCGGGATCGTTTTGTCTGCCGGGTAATCTGTGCGCGTATTGTTAAATTCATATAAAATACGCTGCTTTTCCTCCAGGGATATAATTTGCAACGCCCCTATTGGTGCTGTTTTATTATTTAGTACCGCGGCTACCGTGTTCGTAAAATAAGTGATGAATCGGGCGATTGTTTCCGGCAAAAATAATGCCGTGCTATATTCAAAGGTCAGGTTTAATGTGTTCCCTACTTCCTGCACAATTAATGAAAGATCAAATTTCGCCGTTTTATTTTCTCGTGGATAGGATGTTAATGTTAAACCTGGAATCACTATTTCACGGGCCGTGATGTTTTGCAAAGCAAAAAGCGTGTCAAACAATGGATTACGACTCATATCCCTCGTGATCGCTAATTTTTCTACCAGTTCTTCATACTGGTACTCCTGGTTCTCAAATCCTTTTAAGGCACATTCCTTGATCGCCACCAAAAAATCCGTGAATGGTTTCGTGCCAACTGGATACGTTCTTAATGGCAACGTGTTGACAAACATGCCGATGATCTTTTCCAAATCCCCATGACTCCGCCCCGCAATAGGCGTTCCAATGACAATATCTTCTTGATTGCAAAGCTTAGCCAAGAAAATGGCATATAAAGCCAATAATACCATATATAATGTAACCCCTGCCTCCAATGCCAACACTCCGAGCGCCTCTGTAATCTCCCCATCCAGTTCAAAATGACACTGATTGCCCGCGAAATCCTGCATAACAGGACGAGCAAAATCCGTGGGTAAATTCAAGACCGGTATTTCATCCACAAACTCTTGAACCCAATAGTTTTCTTGCTTCAAACTGGCAGGACTCCCTTTCACCCCGCTCTGCCACGTCGCATAATCTTTATACCGAAAACCAATCGCCGGTAATTCTTGTCCGGCCATTAACGCGGAAAATTCTTCTACCAAAACACCCACTGACATCCCATCCGCGATAATATGATGCATATCTACGATCAACAGGTGCTCTGTTTCCCCTATTTTTCCCAAACCTACCCGTAATAATGGCGCCTGCGATAACGCAAATGGACGGATAAATATGTCAACATTTAGGCTTTCCCCGTATTCAATGTCAAACCGGACCGTTTCGTGGATGATTTGTTTTGGTTCTTCATAGATCATCGCAAACGAAGTGCGGAAACTTTCGTGTCTTTCAATCAATTTTAAGAACGTGTCTGCCAGTTTTTTCTGATCCACATGCCCTTCCAGAAGCCAAACATCATACACATTGTACGTCGTGCTCGTTTTATCCATTTGTTGCAAGAAGTACATCCGTTTCTGAGCAGAAGATAATACATAATATTCCCGTTCTTCTACCCGTAAAATCTGCATATACCGTTCCCCAGTCGCGTGGTGGATATATTCTGAGAGTCCGCGAATCGTGGGCCGTTTAAATATTTCGGCCATAGGTATCCTGACATTAAATAGCTTGTGTATCCGCGAAACTAACCCCGTGACTTTTAACGAGTGCCCGCCCATTTGAAAAAAATGATCGTCAATACCAATTGGTCCCTCTATATTTAATACTTCCGACCAAATCAAAACCAATGTCTCTTCTATTTTGTTCCTTGGCCCAGTCCCTTCTTTGCCCATTGTAAACACCGGGTCTGGTAACGCCTTGCGGTTTATCTTGCCATTGGGCGTGAGCGGCATTTTTTCCAATCTGACAAAATAAGCCGGAATCATGTACACAGGCAACCGTGCAGCCAAGAAATCACGCAGGCTTAACACGTCAATATCGATCTCCGCCACAAAGTAAGCGCATAAATATTTCTCTTTTTCTTGATCCTCTTTCACAAGCACCAGTGCTTCATTGATATGTTCATGTATCATCAAGACACTTTGAATTTCTCCCGGTTCAATCCGATAGCCACGGATTTTAACCTGGAAATCCACCCGGCCTAAAAATTCAATCCTACCATCCGCTAGCCAGCGCGCCAAGTCACCCGTTCGATAGAAGCGTTTAACCCCGCCCGTATTAGACCACTCAGACATAAAGAAAAATTTATCGTCCGTCAGTTCAGGATTGTTTAAATATCCTGCCGCCACCCCAGCGCCACCAATACAAATCTCACCCGGAACACCTACCGGTTGAAGTTTCCCGCTCGCGGTGGTAATATACACCCGATGATTGGCCATAGGTTTGCCAATACTAGGATACTTCTCCCCCTGTTCTGGTGCCGAAGAAACTTCCGCCCATGTTGTCATCACAGAATCTTCCGTGGGACCATACAGATTATAGAATTTAAAAGGAAGCTGCGGTGGTGGAAAACGAGTTAATCTATCCCCCGCTGTTAATAGCACCTTTAATGAAATTGGATAATCCGGCCATTCTGCCATGATTAAACGTTCTGCGATTGGTGTGGATTGAAAAGTGATTGTAATTTGATGTTTGAGTAACCACTCCTTCATTATAAAATAATCCGCACGAGTCTCATCATCAGCGATTACAAGTGTAGCCCCATTCAGTAAACAGGGCCACACTTCACCAGCCATTGCATCAAATCCAGCACTCGCTACCTGCGTAGTCCGCGCCCCAGGAATTTCATTAAATATTTCCCGACGACAATGAATCAAATTGATAATGCCACTTTGTCTGACCAACACTCCCTTGGGCTTGCCAGTGGAACCTGAAGTGTAGATGATGTAGGCCAGATTTGTGGGAGTTGTGGGAATTATGGGAGTTATGGGAAGTATGGGAAGTATGGGAGTTATGGGAGTGGTTTCTTGGAAGAATTGTTCTGTTATTTGGATGCAGGCCGCACTGTCGGAGAGCATGAATTGGATGCGTTCTGCTGGGTACTGCGGGTCTATTGGTAAATATATAGCACCGGCTTTTAATATGCCTAAAATGCCGATAATTAATTCAACTGAACGTGTCATTTTGAGCGCGACAATAGCTTCAGGCAAGAGGCCTTGGGCGATTAATTTATTCGCCAGAGTGTTTGCTTGTCTGTTTAATTCTCCATAGCTTAATTGTGTTCCCCATTCAGCGTCCATTAAAGCGATCACATCAGCCGCGCGCTCCGCTTGTTCCATGAACAATTGTGGGATTGTTTTGTTCGTTGGATACTCCTTAGCCGTGTTGTTAAATTCATATAATAAGCTGTTTTTTTCCCCAACAGTGATTATTTCCAATTGCGAAACAGCCATTTCCGGGTGTTTGATAATTGTTTCCAGGATTCTTTTGAAATGTCCCGCCAAATTTGTGATCGTTTTTTTATCCAGGCATGACCCGTTATAGGAAAATTTTATCTCCATCTTCTCAAACAACAAAAAACCCACTGTTAAATCATAATGCGTCATTTCAACCATGCCAAACGAATCCAGCATTAACGCGCAATCTTTCGGAAGTAACCCGCTATCCAGCGGATAATTTTCGATTACCACAATCGTGTCAAACAACGATTCATACCCCTCCACCCCGCTGTAACCCCGGATATCCGTCAACGGAGTATTTTCAAATTCCTCGCGGGCTTGCAACACTCTATCCATCTCAAGCACTACCGCACCTATTTTATCCTCTCGCCCCGTGTGCGTGCGTAACGGAATCGTATTGATAAATAAACCCACCATCTCTTCTATCCCTTTGACCCGGCTGGACCGACCCGAAACCGTCGTGCCAAAAATAACATCATCACTCCCACTATACTTTTGCAGCAATAATCCCCAGGCTGCATAAAACACCGCGGCCAATGTGACCCGTTTGTGCTTAACAAAATCTTCCAGGCCCTCTTTTAGTGCCCCTTCCAAAACAAGGGACACGTGTTCTGCTTCTTTTATTCCCGTTATTTTCCGTTTGCTTGGAAGTTCAGTCGGTGAATCGAACCCCTCCAGGTATTCCCGCCAGAACTCTGCTTGTTTTGTTCTGTCTTGGTGTTGAAGCCATTGAATGAACTCCTTGAATGGAGTTTTACTAGGCAGGTGTGGTTTTTTCCCCTGCCATAAATCGTGGTACACCCCGAAAAATTCTTTCAGAAGAATCCCATTGCTCCAGCCATCATAGAGGATATGGTGGTTGCTGATCATAATTTCATAATGTTTATCCCCCAGCTTACACAGCATGATCCGAAAAGGAACCTCGTGTAAATCAAACGGGGTTTGTCGATCTTTTGCTTTAATCTCTAATAGCCGAGATGCTGTCGTGTTGTTGTTTTCAGATGAGAGGTCAATATAGGTGATCGTGCATGTATGTTCTTTTAGCACAATCTGGGTTGGTTTTTCCAGTTTTTCCCAGCGGAATACAGTTCGTAACATCCCATTTGTTTTGCTGACCCAATGCCAAGCTTTTTCGAATAGTTCAAGCTTGATTTCCCCTGTCACTTTCAGGCTTAATTGTTCGTGGTACTGTTCGCTTTGTGGATCTTTCAAGTAATGAAAAAGCATCCCTTCCTGTAATGGCGATAACATCAGGATATCCTTGATGTTCTTCTTTTCTAATTGTCTCATTTGTTCACCTCATGGACCATTAATTTTTGGATGATAGGTAATGGATGGATATGGACACTAAACAGTTACAATTCCTGCCAAGCTAGCGCCTTTGGACAGAGCAGCATGATTTGGCAAAGATTAGGATTCTTTTGACAATAAAATCACTCATTTTCTGAAATTGCATTATACCACAGTTGAATTTCTTTTGCCAATGCCAAATGTATAACCAGAATTCACCATCATTTTAAAAAGCCCCACGGCTAACCATGACAAACTGGACTTACTGGACTTCCTGGACTTACTGGACAAACTAAAAAAATAAAAGGTTTGTTGACGTCCAGCAAGTCCAGAATGTCCAGTGAGTCCAGTAAGTCCAGTCTTTTCTAAAAACATTGCAGTGGCATTAATCCCCCCCAGTACGCCACTATTATTAATTTCATGTTTTGCATGGCTATACAAATTTTTATCAAAAAGTGATATAATACAAGGTGTTAATCACTAGAAGCAGAACAAAAGGAGCAACAACTATGACAACTCTACCACAAACCCCACAAGCCAAAATGCTTTTAAATTAACTTAGGGTGACACATGACTGACCGGCAATATCCCCTAAGCCCTATATTCCGTGAGAAATTAGCGGAACTGATCGTGTCGCTTCCCTATCTAAAGACACGTGGTGGTTTTATTGTGTTAAGTGTTACTGGACCCCGTGCCAAGGATGCCGTGGTTGCAGAATTACAAAAGGGGTTAAAGGATCAATTCCAATTCAAGCGGGTGCAATGGGATTTGCGGATCAGAGATTTAATTGAATTATTCCCTGCCAGTGATGCCGCCAATACGTTATACCTCGTGGGTAACCTTGAACAAGCATTGCAGGAAAAAGAGACAGCCACCTACTCGTTGCTTATTTATCAACGCGAATTTTATGGAAAAAACAAACGGGCAGTGGTCTACATGTTACCCGAAGACTTTGTTTATAAAGGGCTGATTTTTAAAGCCGCTGATTTTTGGACCTTCCGGGCCGGTTCCTATCATTTCTTCATGGATGAAGATTACACCGATATCATTAAAGAAAAAGTAACCCAAGAACTACTGTGGCGTGAGAAAAAGTCTGATGAACTTGCTTTATTACTTGAGTTTCTTAAATCAGAAGAAGAAAGACAAACCCCAGACCAAAAACGAATTGCCGATTTATTATTAGGAGTAGGTAATGCATATTTATATTTAGGGAAGTTCCCTGATGCACTTAAAACCTCGCAAAACGCCCTGACATTTTTTAAACAATCCGGAGATAAACGAAGGGAGGTATTAGAATTAAGTATTATCGGTACTATCTACTATTTTACAGGACAACTCCAGAAATCATTGGCTCTCTTTAATGAAGTGTTAGACTTATTTCGACAATTGGGTGATAAACTGGGTGAGGCTTTCCTTCTTTCGCGAATGGGTCTGATTTTTTGCGATTTGAACCAACCTCAAAAGGCATTAGAAACACTTCAACAAGGATTGGCCTTGGCAAAACAATTGGGCGATAAATGTAGCGAGTCAGCAAACCTTATCGGAATTGGTCTGGTTTACAACAGCCTGAACGAACCACAAAAAACCATACCTTATCTTCAACACGCATTGAAATTGTTCGTTCAACTGGGGGATAAAGGGGGTGAAGCTGTTGAATTGGGCAGAATTGGTGAGACTTACCGCCAGATGGGGGAAACTCAAAAAGCATTAACCTACCTCCTGCATTCTTTGGAATTGATCCGGCAATTGGAATTAGATTATCAGAAACCACAAATACTTCACAGCCTCGGTCTTGTTTATCTCGACCTGGGGGAAAAGGAAAAAGCTCTGGATTATCTGCACGAGGCTCTGGAAATATATAAATCTATCGGACATAAACAGAAAGAAGAAACCATCTTAAAATCCATCGAACAAATCAAGTAAGATTTTATTCTTTTCTCCCATTCATTGTTGTAGACCCTGCATCTTGCAATGTTGTTTTAACCCTCCGCTTATTAATGCGCCAGGGATGGCGCGTCTACGATAAATAGAGTAGACGCGCCATCCTTGGCGCATTAAAATAAACCAGCCGCTTCAACATGATATCTGCTTCCACATCTTACTCCATTCAGATGACAATGAAAAAAACTTTTTAAAAGCTCTTGACAACTTTTTTTGTGGGGTTTATACTTTTGGGATGAAGAATATACATTTACCTTGTGATAAAAAAAGAAGTTCCCCAAAACGAATTCTGGAAAGGGAGGAGAATAGAAAATGACCCGCTTGACCATGTTTTGTCTCTTAAGTCTTTTATGTATAGGTGCCATGGGGTTGGTTTTGCCTGTGGATTTGTTGGCAGGGAAACCTGTTGTGATTGAAAAACCAAAACCAACCCATATCGAAAAGGATTCCATGTATATCCAGTTGCAACGAGTGGGCAGTGTGAAAGAAGACATTGATGACCAAAACTTTTTTGGTCGGCCAACCGATATTATGCCAGATGATAGGGGTGGTTTTTTTGTTTTTGACTCGATTTTGGACAAGATTTTCTCCTTCGACAAGGATTTAAAACTGCGGAAAGTCTTCATAGACAATGGTATTGGCCCTTTCGAAATTAGGAAGAAAGAAGGACCATTTGATCGAATTTATTTTTCCCGCGATAACAACCTTTATGTGATCTCCCCCCAAAACCAGAAAGTTATCTGTTTCACCAGGGACGCGAAACCAATCCGAGAATTCCGATTATACACCTACAATCAACCGAGGTTTTTGCCTGTTGTGGACAAATCGGGAAATCTTTTTACCATATCTCCAACCACCTATGGGATTGACGTCTTGGATAAAAACCTGAAACTAAAATACAGCTTATTAAAAAACGGGGAGGTCAACACATGGCTGATAAAATCCCCAAGCTATGACCCTCATTTTCCAATGGGAAATCCTACTTGCAGCGTTGATCTCATGTATGATGTACTTTTGGATGGGCGATTAATTGTATACTTTTCACGTTCATCAAAGATTTATATATTTAAGGAGGGGAAACTGCTGAAGGAGTTTAATTTATGGCCTGAGCGACTATTCCCAGAGTTTTTGCATCAAGTTGAGAAGGCTAAAAAAGACCCGGCAAATATTTATTCCTATGTCACCTTGTTTGGGAATTTTTTTGTCGATAAAGACAATGAATCCTTTTTTTATTTATCCGCCGCATCTCACAAGAGCAAACAAAGGTGGCTTTATTGCTTCGATTTAAATTGCCAGCTTGTGAACATCTATTATTTTTATCCCACCGATTGCAAGAGAATTGTGGCCAAGCGAAATCAGACATTTTACGGAGTAACAGAAATGGGTGTAGCCCTTTTAAAAATAAAAAAATAGGAGGTATTTCTCATGAAAAAATTATTATGGTACGCGGTTGGTTTTGTTATTGTAGCCATTGCGGTGATATCCTTTATGGAACCTTCCATCTTTGGCTTGGGACAAAAGAAGTGTTACGGCTTGGGTTGCGAACAAGGTATTGAGCAAAACTGTGTTCCTCCCGAGGAGTATTACGGTTATACTATTATTTATAGTATTTGTGATACGATTTCAGTCTGTGTGACCAAATACCAGGTTTGGTGCGAAGATCTTGATCTTGGATTGTTTCATATGAGGAATTATCTTTGTTTATCAAGCCCCTTGCCTGGGGAATGTGGAAGTAAATAATTGGTTTTCCATTGGCCGCGCTTGCTCTGCGCGTATCAGTTGAGTGGGGCAGGATGTTCATGATCATCATTCGTCCATCATGAACTCCTGCTACCTCTACTACTATGTAGACGCGCCATCCCTGGCGCATTAAAATAAACCAGCCGTTTAATCATTAATAACTTGCTGCCATTTATTACCAATTGTTTTATAGCTAGTTTTATGTTGTAGACCTGGATTCACCAGCAGATTTTTATCAGTCCCACGGATAACCGTGGTAAACTGGACTTTCTGGACAAGCTGGACAAAATTTACAGGTTTTGTGAAGTCTAGTTAGTCCAGAATGTCCAGTATGTCCAGATAGTCCAGTTTTTTTTGAAACTTGGCGGTGAATCCAGGTAGACCCGGCATCTTGCAGTATTATTTTAACCCTCCGCTTCTTAATGCGCCAAGGATGGCGCGTCTACGATAAATAGAGTAGACGCGCCATCCCTGGCGCATTAAAATAAACAAGCCGCTTAATCATGATATCTGCTTCCACATCTTACTCCATTCAGATGACAATGAAAAAAACTTTTTAAAAGCTCTTGACAACTTTTTTTGTGGGGTTTATACTTTTGGGATGAAGAATATACATTTACCTTGTGATAAAAAAAGAAGTTCCCCAAAACGAATTCTGGAAAGGGAGGAGAATAGAAAATGACCCGCTTGACCATGTTTTGTCTCTTAAGTCTTTTATGTATAGGTGCCATGGGGTTGGTTTTGCCTGTGGATTTGTTGGCAGGGAAACCTGTTGTGATTGAAAAACCAAAACCAACCCATATCGAAAAGGATTCCATGTATATCCAGTTGCAACGAGTGGGCAGTGTGGAAGAAGATATTGATGACCAAAACTTTTTTGGTCGTCCCACATCTGTTATGCCAGACGATAGGGGCGGCTTTTTTGTCTTTGACGCGATCTTGGACAAGGTTTTCTCCTTCGACAAGAATCTAAAATTGCGTAAAGCGTTCATAGACCATGGTATTGGCCCTTTTGAAATTCGCAAGAAAGAAGGACCATATGATCGAATTTATTTTTCCCGTGATGGCAACCTGTATGTGATATCAGCCCAAAACCAGAAAATTATTTCTTTCACCAGTGATGCGAAACCAATCAGAGAATTCCGATTATACACCTATCCTATCGCTGCATTTTTACCTGTTGTGGACAAATCGGGAAATCTTTTTACCATATCCCCAACGACCTATGGAATTGACGTCTTGGATAAAAACCTGAAACTAAAATACAGATTATTAAAAAACGGGGAGGTTAACACCTACCTAATGAAAGCCCCAACCTACGACCCTTATTTTCCACTTGGATATCCCACTGGAACCAGTGATCTTCAGTATGATGTATTATTAGACGGGCGATTAATTGTGTATTCGTCCCGTTCATCCACGATTTATATATTCAAGGAGGGGAAATTGTTAAAGCAGGCTAATCTCTGGCCTGAACGATTATTCCCAGAGTTTTTGAATAGAATTGAGAAGAGTAAGACTGCCCCGGCAAATATGTATAGAAATGTGACTTTGTTTGCAAATTTTTTTGTCGATAAAGACAATGAATCCTTTTTTTATTTATCCGCCGGGTCTTACAAGAGTAAACGAGTGCTTTATTGTTTCGATTTAAATTTCCAACTAGTCCAGATTTATTTTTTTTATCCCACTGATTGCAAAAGAATTGTGGCAAAACAAAATAAGGTGTTTTACGGTGTGACTGAGATAGGGGTAGCCCTTTTAAAAATAAAAAAATAATAGGAGAAATTTAACATGAAAAGATTAGTGCGGTACGCGGTTGGTCTTGTTATTGTAGTCATAGGGGTGATATCCATTGTGGAACCTTCCATCTTTGGCCTGGGTGAAAAGAGGTGTTATGGTTTGGGCTGTGAACAGGGAATCGAGCAATGCTGTACTCCTCCCAATGAATATATCTTTCACACACTAATTAGTAGTATTTGTGATTCGGTTTCAGTCTGTGTGACCTATTACAAAGTTTGGTGTGAAGATTATGAAAATGGAGTATTTACCTATACGTATTATCTTTGTTTATCAAGCCCCCGGCCTGGGGAATGTGGAAGTCACTAATTGGTTTTCCATTGGCCGCGCTTGCTTTGCGCGTATCAGTTGAGTGGGGCAGGATGTTCATGATCATCATTCGTCCATCATGAACTCCTGCTACCTCTACTACTATGTAGACGCGCCATCCCTGGCGCATTAAAATAAACCAGCCGCTTAATCATTAATACCCTGCTGCCATTTATTACCAATTGTTTTATAGACAGTTTTATGTTGTAGACTTGGATTCACCAGCAGATTTTTATCAGTCCCACGGATAACCGTGGCAAACTGGACTTTCTGGACGCTCTGGACTTACTGGACAAGCTGGACAAAATTTACAGGTTTTGTGAAGTCCAGTTAGTCCAGAATGTCCAATATGTCCAGATAGTCCAGTTTTTTTTGAAACTTGGCGGTGAATCCAGGTAGACCAAACATCTTGCAATATTGCTTTAACTCTGTCATTTATTAATGCGCCAAGGATGGCGCGTCTACGTTTAACCCGACCGGACAAAAAAAATAATTTCTATAAAAAACTATTGACTTTTTAAACCCAATTCTTTATCATATAAACAAGGGATTTTTGATACTGCTCAAACAAAAAACCTGAAACTTCCATTTCAGGTGAAATGATACAGAACGAGAAAAAAAGACAGGGAAACCAGAGAAAACAACAAGGAAACCGGGAAAAACAACAAAAAGACCGGGAAAAACAACAAAGGGACTGAGAAAAACAACAAAAAAACCGAGAAAAACAACAAAAAAACCGGGAAAAACAACAAAGGGACGGAGAAAAACAACCAGAGGACAGCGGAAAAAGACAAGAGGACCACGGAAAAACATTACATTCCATCTTTTTAACCCGTTTCACTAGTACATCCACAACCTTCACGCCTGCAATGAGACAAAGTGGCTGTAATATTCGCAGGGGAGAACAATGCCGACTTAAAATCCTAGTTTTTTAGACAAAACAGGAAAACAATGAGATACAATTCAATAAACACCACACAAAACACAAGAGAATGAACACTCTGCTCCCTTGATTCCTATGTTTGCAGAGAATTTGAACCCTATTCCAGCCCAATCCATACAAGTGCAACCCATTATTTAATAGTATTACTGCTTTCAGTCACAAAAACGTTCTTCCCACTGAATACTATCGCTAATTTTTTTATAGTATCTATCCCTCGTTCACGCAGTTCAGTCTCATATTGCTTATCTTCAATCTGTTTTAAAGCCACTGCCGTCGCATTCTTAACCGTTTCTTTTTTACGCTTGTTAACCCCTTTGAACTCAATCACATATCCCACCAACTGGGGATCCTTCGGGATTATCATGATATCATATCTGCCGTAACCAGATTCACGATTGGATTTTATTTCATGAGTGCCGGAAATCCAAACCAATAACCCGGCCACTAATGCATGATACACTCGCTCCGGTTCCCCACCAAAATCATGATAACTGAAAACTACAGCCACTACATCCTGCAATATTTCTTCAAACAGAACGACATTCCCCTCAATTAACGCTTTAAGCATGCTCTCCAATTTGGTAGTCTTGACCTTGGCAGAAAAATAATGGTTGATAATGTCAATATATGTAATCCTTACTTCAAGGTTGGGAATAGAGAGCACATAATAGTATTTTCCTATGGAAAGGTCCATTCGCTTTGCCGTGTATTTCAAATAACCCCCCATTAAAAGGAAACTCCACAGCAAATCTTCACGAGAAGAAATCTCTTTCATGACAATGTTTTCATCAATAATCTTCTCAATCGACTCACCTTGCAGCAATTGTTCGAGTTCCTCTTTTAATTCTTTGCCACCATTGGAAAGAAGCGACTCGATTAATTCGTTATTAGACGTGTTGACCCAATAAGGCAGTATGTTATGGTCAATATCCTCAAGAAAATTGATAATCGACCACGGATTGTAAATGGTTTTGTCACCAAACATGTAACCGTTATACCACTTTTTTATCTCGTCATAACGATGAAGCAGATCAAAATCGGTCAGCATAGTTTCTACTTCTGCCTCAGTGAAACCAAATTGATCGTTGAATTGGTTCGACGTCAAGGTGAATACACCCGGATTGTTGAGCCCAGAAAAGATCGATTCTTTGGCTATTCGCAAAATACCGGTGATCACACTCTTTTCCAAGTATTTATCGGTATCCTTTAAACCACCACCAAGGAAATTTCGAATAAAATGGATGATGTCGTCATAATAATGATGGGCAAAGCCAGCATGAATAGGCGCGTCATATTCATCAATTAAAATAACGACCCGTTCCTCATAATAACGACTCAAGAAATGCAACAACTTTTCCAAACTATTTCCATAATCAACACTACTGCCTTGCCACTCGATGATCCGGTGAAAATAGTTCTTCTCCTCTGTCTTTAACAATGGACTATGCAACAGATAGTCATGCGTTAAATAGGCGTCAACAATAAGCTGCTTGATTTTTTCCAGACAATTTTTCCAGGTTGTTTCTTTGATGCTTCTAAAAGAGAAAAAAATAACGGGATGTTTGCCCATCTTTGCCATGTATTCTTGACCGGCCCGCGCAATATTGAAGCGCTGGAATAATTGCCCATACGAATTTTTAGGCAAAGCATTCTTATGGGTAGGGAAAAGCCCGTCAACTTCAGTGGAAATTTTCTCGGGACAACAATCATAAAAATATCCGACCATGGAGAGATTAAGCGTTTTCCCAAAGCGCCGTGGCCGGGGAATGAGCAAGATTTTGCTGCCTCTATCCATGATCTCTTGAATAAACAACGTCTTATCAACATAATAATAATCTCCGGACACGACATCCTTAAAATCCGATATACCGATAGGCAGTTTTTTTCTTTTCATATGTATTCACCATTTACCGGATATAGTATATCATCAATACACGGGAATTTCAACTTGGTGAAACGCGCTGAATCCACTGCCAACTTAATGGGAAGTATGGGAATTATGGGAATTATGGGAATGATGGGAGGAATGGGAATTTTTTTGTTTATCCCATCATTCCCATCATTCCCATAATTCCCATTAAGTTGCCGGTGAATCCAAGACGCGTGGCGGGGCTTTTCTTAAAAATGATTATACTTCAATGCGATTACGGCCTTTTTCTTTCGCTGCATGCAGGAGAAGCTCGGCTTTATCGGTCAGGTGCAAGGCACTCTTCTGCTGCTGCTGAAATTCTGTGACACTGCCACTGATGGTTACTTTTAAACCCTGTTCATCAAAGATATGGTCCGCTACCGCCTGACGGATACGTTCTGCGGTGCGATAGGCATGCTCCTGAAGCGTCTGGGGCAATATCACGAGAAATTCTACACCATCATAACGTCCAGCAACATCGATGTCACGTAAATTCTTCTTGATCAACCGACTGATAGTAATCAACGTGTTGTCGCCGACCTGATGACCATAGGTCCGATTAATCTCTTTAAAATTATCAATATCCAACATTATAACGGAAAGATTATTCCCATAGCGAAACGCACGGATCATTTCCTCTTCCAATTTGAGCTGCACCCGCTTGTGATTGTACATTTGCGTCAACGGGTCCAGAAATTCCATGCGCTTTACTTTTAACTGCGCCTCCATCGTTTCCGTGATATCATCGACAATAACCAGTATCTGCTCCTGACCATTAATTTGCACATAACGGGTGGAATATAGAAAATAACGGATTACCTCCTGACTATCAATCAAAAATTTCCGCGTCATCCGCTCCTGGTGAACTGGAACCTTATAAACCAGATGCGGCACCAAGGAGTCCCTTAATTTACACGCACTACAATGGGCACCACCAGGACAATCCGGAGCGGGAGAATCGGCGTGTACCTGATGACATAATGTCTTGAAGGAGTCATTGTAGCCAAGAATTTTCTGATCTTTATCCACCAGCAGCACAGCAGAAACCATACTGTTAAGCAACGTTTCAAAAAAAAGCTCGTACTCTTTCAAATCGTTTATGTTTAACATGCGTATTTATTATTATAATGACTTTTTTCTGACAAATCAACAGCCCAGCCTAAAAAAAGAAAATATTCGTCTGACCTACTTGAAAAACAAACGCAAATCACTATAATATGAACGTGATAAACAAAACAAGCGAAACGGAGGTATAAATTATGAAAAAAACACGGTTTTTACCCGTTCTGATGCTGTTTTTTGCCAGCATCCTGGCCTTGATGCAAGAACCGTTAGAAGCGAAAAAAAAAGCACGCGACACCTTTTTTGAAACTGCCCGGTTTATCATGACGCGCGAGGAAGAAGATATCTATAAACACCTGGAAGGGGAAAAAGATAAAGACCAATTTATCGCGGAATTCTGGGAAAAAAGAGACCCAGACCCTTCCACGGAAGAAAACGAGAGCCGCGATGAATTCGAAAAACGGATTAATTATGCGATTAAATGGTTCCAAGAAACTTCCAAGGGTTATGGCTGGGACACGGAACGGGGCAGACTTTTGTTGCAATTAGGGTTTCCAGATCGGCGCGAGTTCGGCGATGCGCCGATTACCAGCACGGGAGGTCAACTGCTAACCTCTAAACGGATTCCCATGGAACGCTGGTACTATTATAGTTATCAGTTAGTGCTGACATTTTTAGATACGACTGATAGCGGCCATCTGACACTGTCACCTATTCCTGGGAACCTACTGACTGCGCTGAACCTGTATAAATTCTCATTGGATTTACGCGAGGGCTACAATGTGACGAAACGGGCCTTCACTTTTAAAGCGCTATATAATAAAAACGAACTGGAGATTCGTCTACCTGTTAAAAAAATAAGCTTCGAGGAAATAGCGGGGACAATGAACGCGGAATTCCACGCCACGGTCTACGTTTACAGAAATAATAAACGAATCGATGTCTTAAAAATGGAAAAAAAATGCAGTTGGCAGAAAGAGGAACTACTGAAACTGAAAGAAATCACATTCACCCTGCCTTACCCACTGACACAAAAAGGAAAATACTACTTCGACGTGGTGGTGGAAGAGATAGGCTCATCATTTAAATTCAGAGATTTTGTGAAACATAAAATATAAAGAGCCGCAAGCCACACGCTTGCGATGTGACTTACGGCTCCTGTCTGGCACTCAATGCACGGGTCTAGATTTGTTTGGCGGCATTGAGCATGATATCGTGAATACGGGGAATGATACTATCAATATCTTCCAGTACCCCTTCCCGCAAGATCATGTTGTCCAATAACTGCCAGGCCAACGTTTTGAGTTCCTGTGAATCCGGTTTAGCCGCATGCACGCGGATCATCTCTTTGATGAGCGCGTTCTTGGGATTAATTTCCAATATCTTCTTGGAGAAATCGGCTTTCTGGTTCTGAAGTCTCATCATCCGTTCCAATTGAAAAGAGGGCGCGTTCTTGGAGTTGACCATCACGCAGGGACTGTCTACTAACCGTTTGGAAACACGGACTTCTTCAATCTTATCGCCATAGATAGTTTTCAAATACCCCACCAGATTTTCAGCTTCCTTGTGAGACGCCTCGGCCTTTTCCGGTTCTTTTTCTTCTTCATCTTCCAGCTTTATGTCGGCGGCTTCAACCGGGCGGAACATTTTTCCCTTGTACTGTTGCAAGTGATCAATGGTCCAACCATCCATGGGGTCAAGGAAGTAAAGGACTTCCAAATCTTTCTTTTTAAACGCTTCCAAAGCGGGGTTACGCTGGATAGATTCGTAATCATTGCCAATGGCATAATAGATTTCAAACTGGTCCTTGGGCATACGCTCGATGTATTGATCCAAATCGGTGTAATTTTCCTTGGGTGTTTTAGAAGAATAAAACAACAACAGCGAGGAGATTTGTTCCCTGAATTCGTATTCATTGGGGACCGCCTCTTTGAAATTCCGCTGGAAATTCTTCCAAATAGCCAGGTATTTTTCCATATTTTTAGTCTTGAGTTCAATGAAATGATCATAAATCTTTTTCAGAATAAATTTCCTGATCTTGGTGATGCGGATATTGCTCTGGATTGTTTCCCGCGAAATGTTCAGGGGGATGTCTTCTGAATCCACCACGCCTTTAATGAACCGGAAATATTCCGGGACTATGTCCTTGCAGGATTTCTGGATCAATATTTTCCGCGAATACAGGTCAACACCCGGTTCTGTCTTGATCCAACCGTACATTTCCACGTTGTTCTTGGGAACATAAAGAATCGTGTTAAACTGGACGGGCGCATCGGACGAAAGATGCAAATATGTTTCCGGGTCCTCATTGGCATTCTGGAAAAACTTATAGAAGTCATTGTAATCTTTTTCTTGCAAACCCGATTTGGGTTGTGTCCAGATGGCTTCAACACTCTCGATCTTTTCCGATTCAAGGAAAATAGGGAAAGGCACGAATTTGGAATGCTGGTTGATAATGGTTTTGAGCCGTGATGTTTCTAAGAACTCTTTCTCATCATCTTTAAGGAACAATTCGATGCGTGTACCGCGTTGTTTTTTCCCTTTCTCTTCAATTGTATAAGCGCTACCACCCTTTGATTTCCATAGCAGGCCCGCGCTTCCTTTGCTGTAATGTTTTGTATGCACATGAATCTCATCGGCGACCATAAAACTGGAATAAAATCCGACGCCGAACTGACCGATCATATCCATTTTATTGGTGGAAGTGGATTCAGTGACTTTTTTAACAAAATCCATGGTGCCTGAATGGGCGATAGTCCCAATATTATTGATAAGTTCTTGTTTGGTCATCCCGATACCCGTATCTTCGATAACCAGCTTCTTCTTGTCCTTATCAATGGTGATCTCAATCCTGAAATCCAGGTCTTTGTCCTCGATGTCGGAATTGGTCAGGGACTCGAATTGAACTTTGTTAAGTGCATCCGCCGCATTGGAAATTAACTCGCGCAAAAAAACTTCCTTGTGCTGGTAAAGAGAATAAACCAGAATATTCAACAACTGTTTCACTTCGGATTGAAACTCGTAATTCTCCGCAGTTAAGGCAGCATGAGGCGCTTCTTCTTCAGCGACCTTTTCGTCTACGATCTGGGCTTCAGGTGCCTGTTCGATGACAGGTTCTTTTTTAGGGGATTTTGCTTTGGTAGCTTTTTCCCCAGTTTTTGCCTTTGCTTTAGGCTTCTCTTCCGTATCTTTTACCGCATCCTCAACTGGCGCGGTGGGTTGTTCTTGATCCTTATCTTTTGCTTTAGCCATTTTACCTCCTATTGCTTTTTAACTTCTACTGAAGTTATTTATATCTCTTATGTTTGATTTATCTTAGTCTCTTATTATAACACTTTACAATTTAAATGGCAATAGTCAATTTAATCCTAAATAAATTGCCAAATTAATGGGAGTTATGGGAATTATGGGAAGTATGGGAATGATGGGAGTAATGGGAGTAATGGGAATGATGGGATATAAAATTAATTTCCCATTCCTCCCATAATTCCCATTACTCCCATAATTCTCAGACTTCCCATCATTCCCACTTGCTTTTCCAATGCTCCCAAAGCACTCACGCAAGACCCATTAACCCAATTTAAACGGACTTGATTATTCCAATAATTCTTTTGCCAGAACGATTTCCACGCCCTTGGCGCGAATATAACCCACAGAATCACGGATCGCACGCAACGTCGTACCAAAAGGATGTCCAATGGCAACCGCCTTGCCATTTTGACGGGCCAAGTCCACCAATATGCGAATCTGCGCCATGGAACTTTCATAAGTTTGGATATGATCGATGAACACATCCTTATGAGTCGTAGGAATTCCCAGTTGTTTGGCTAATTTAAAAGCCACAGTCGTGGCAATGGTCCGCGAATCAATAAAAAAGAGCCCCTCTTGCTTTATAATTTTTAATACGCGTAACATGATTCCCGGCGAAGCCGTGATCAAAGACCCTTGATGACTATTGCACCCGCTGGCTTGCGGAACCACCTGCTTGGCATGACGAATCAAAGCACGAATTTCATCGTCCGAGGAATCAATCCTGATCTCTTGTTTCCGATTAACATGTTGCCCATTGGAGTTATTCGGTTGCAAAGGCAAATGAATCAACGTTTCCAACTGGTATTCCTGCGCCCAATAAACCGCATCCGCTGCAAAGTTGGAATCAGGTAAGATGGACAATGTAATCGGAATTTGCAAACGTTTTAATTCCAGTGGTCCAATATCATAGGCTCCTACATCATCTATTATTATCGCAATACGCGGCGTCCGCGAGACATATTCTGGTTCTTTGGTAACCGGGGCCGGTATTTTTTTTACGGGCTTGGGAATCTCTTGCTCCGGCACTGGTTGGATCACTTCATGGGGTGGTTTAAGCAGATTTATCCTGGAAATTAACAATACATGCGATAGCTTTTGCCCCAGTTTGACATGAAAAAGCATGATCGACTTATACGCCATGCCCTGGATTTCCGCCAGTACCAGTTCGCCTTTTAAATTCGTAGCCACTGCTTTTATTTTTGTTACCAGCTTCTCGTAGTGTGCCTGTTCAATATCCATTTTAAAATGATACACTTTTTTTTCATCTTGGAAATAATCAAATGGAATCGTATTGTTCTTTAAAATAGCCACAAGCTTTTCATTGAACAGCGAAATTTTCTGGTCGCGGTTTTCCAAGGGAAACAACCGTGTAAAAATAAATGATTTTTCGCCCTTTTGGTAATCAAGATATTCCAGCACGACAATAGACACGATGGCAATGACAGTGAACCAAACAAACAGTGCCAGCGCCGAGTTTTTCTTCTTACTTTTTTTCTTGGTTCCTTTCATTGTTTTTGCCGTGCATCCAGAATAGCGATACTGCGGTCAATAATCGCGTCGAAATCCTGATTTTTCACTACTATATCCGGGTCAAGCCCAGTATTGAGAGATTTTTGGTTTTCCAAGTGGAACAACCCGTCACTCAAAAGAATTGAACTGCCATCGGGCAGCGCTACATGCTTTAATTGGGATATAAAACCCTCTGTTTTGAGGCCTACCAACGTCACGTTCGGATTGGCCGCTTTAAACAGCACCGCCAATAATTCACCGTATAAGATAGTGGAAGGGTTTATAATCACAACCGCCCGATAAGCAGGGTTGGTCGTGGAACCCAGTACAATAGTTTCTGTCCGTTCTTTTAGTTTCAAGTGCAGGGTTACTTTTTGCGGGAATAGTAATTGGCAGAGCACGGTGAAAGAGTTCAGGTCGCCACCCCGGTATTTTCGCAGATCAAGAAGCAAATGATGCGGATGATTGGTTGCCGATTGTGTTAACGCTTGTTTTAATGCTGCACAAGTCGCCGCATTAACCCGTTGCACGTTCACCCGCAAGATATCGTCCCTGATTTTTTCAATAATGGGTTGCGACTCCTCCACTGCCAGATGCCGTACCGTTTGCACTTTAATTTTGACTGGGTCCAGCGCATTTTCTTTTAATACTACCAGTTCCAAAGCTGTGGGTTGTTCTGATACCAGTGCAAGTGCCATTTCCCAGAAGCTAAGACCATAGATACTCTTACCATTCACCGCTTTGATATAATCCCCCGCTTTCAAACATGCCGCAGCAGCCGGGGAATTGGCGATTACATCCGTCACCGCGAAATAACCATCGTTTTTTGCCCCATAGATACCACTAGCACACGTTTTTTCCTGCATGTACAGGTAATATAACGCTGTTTTTTCTTGATCCAGGTACGCGGATTGATTGTCCAACGCAGCCAACATCGCCGAATACGCGCCGGGGAATGTCACATTGGGATTTACTTCTTCCACATAGTTTGTTTTGACCAGCGATGCCACCTCGGCAAACAAGGCCAAATAGCGGTACTCTGTTTTGGGTTCACTATAGGAATGAAAAAGTTTGTTTCCCGTCACCAGCAAGACAAAGGTCAGGATGAAAGCACTAAAAATTATGATACGACTTATTTTTATTTTCATTTTCTGTTATTTCCTATTCTTCAGTTTTATTCAGCGGGTTTTCCGCAGCCAATCCAAAGGGTCCTGGGCTGTGGATTGCGTGCGAATTTCAAAATACAGGGATTTCCCAGTCGTAGAACCTGTATCCCCGGCAATCGAAATCAATTCCCCTTCTTCTACATAGTCCCCTTTGAGCTTGAGAATTTTTTCGCAGTGGCCATACAGCGAGTAGAGATTTTTTGAGTGTTGCAGGATGACCAGATTGCCGTATCCTTTAAAATAATCGGCAAAAACCACTTCGCCCGAATAGATCGCATGCACGTCCGAGGAGATTGTCGGTTGGATATTGATCCCGTTATTAATGATATAGGTATCAAATCGCGTGCTCTTTTTTTTCCCAAAGGAGGAGATCACTTTTCCTTTTAACGGCCAGTTCAATTTCCCTTTCAAGTGGTCCAGGTCCAGCGTTCTTGGTGGTCGTTTCGTTTGTTTCCCATAGATCATATCATTTAAACGCGTGGATTCATCGCGCAATTCATCCAACAATTGCAGATAATCCTGGCGATCGTTGTTGGTTTTTTTAATCAGGTCCAATTTCTCTTGTTTTAACGAACGAATGACCCGTATTTTGCCTTCCTTTTGTTTTTGCAGGGTTAGCAGGTGATTGTGACTCGTTTGCAGTTCTTGTTTTACCTTGGTTAAACGGAGGATATTCGTTTTGAGTTTTTCCAGTTCCATTGATTTATAACTGACCAAAACAATGAAGAAGCGGTAATTCTTAAACAACTGGTCAAATGAATCAATACGAACCAGCAGTTTCAGATAGGAATTATCGCCCATTTTATAGAGAATGCGCAGGATTTTACGTAAATTTTCCTTTGACTTGATAATGTCCTGGTCCAACAGTTCTTTCTCCGAATTTTTGCTTGCGATTTCTTCTTCCGTGTCCTTCAATTGCATTTTTAATTTATTGTTTTCAATCACTGCTTTTTCGTATTGCAATTCAATCGCATAGATATCATTTAGAATCGATTTTTCCTCTTTTTTCAGGTTCTCAGTTTTGGCATTGATCACTTCAATTTCTTTATTGACCGTTGCGATTTTATCTTTCTCATCCCCCATGATTCCAGGCCTCTCGACCAGAAGCAGCAACACTATACAGGCAATAATCATGAATCGCTTAGATATCATACCAGAATTATACGCTATAATGCCCTCCACGTAAAGAGCTAACCCAATGACAAAAAAAGGAAAATAAAATAATCATACCATATATATCATACTATATATATGGTCTCCCCCTTCGCCAATCTTCAATCATTCGTCCAGCCAGTCCAGATTGTCCAGTATGTCCAGTACGTCCAGCAGACACCTACTGCTGATTGCGCTTATAAAGCAAAAAAAACACCCCCCCCAACAACCCGTAAAATAACCGCAAGACCAAATCCAAACATTCCAAAGCCAATGCATACGCCGCAGGAAACTTCATCAACCCTTGGAACCCAGCGGTGCGGATGCCCATGCCATTAATTGCTGGCACAGTCATCAACAACACAATCATAATCGGAACCATCATCCCAAATTCAACCAGATCGGGGTGGCAGTTTAATGCCGAGGCCAACATAAAATAATAAAACACCATGACCAATTGAAACACGATACTAACTCCCAACGCGGAGAAAAGCGCGGCAGGTTTGTTATAAAAAATACAAACCGCATCATGGGCCCGCACCAACAGCGCGTGGATTTTGGCAGGCAGAATTTTTCCCAGAAGGCGCAGGAACACGGGGGCTATTTTCGGATGCGCACCGCCAATCAACAAAACAAAAGCGCCCAACATAATCACCACAAAGATCCAGACCGTAGGGTCTGTCATATGACTACGGCTAATTTTAATAATCAGCGCACAGGTTGCGATTAAAGCCAAAGCCATAAAACCAGTGAGCCGTTCCACAATCACCACCATGACCGAGGTCGTCGTATTACCCGTTAATTTTTTACTCTCCAAAGCGCGCACCGTATCTCCCCCAATCGTGGAAGGTAAAAAGGTATTAAAGAATGCCGCCATGAAATAATACGCGAACAATTGCCCAAAGCTAGCTTCCACGCTCTGGGCTTTCAGAAGAATCCGCCAGCGTATACTCATCAAACTGAACCCCACCAAATGAAGCAATGATGCGGGCAACAACCAAGCCAACGATGCACCGGAAAACGCAGCGGTAAACTGCTGCAAGGCAGGTCCAAGTCCGCCATACTTCCGCGATAACGCAAACAGAAAGTAACCGATCAGTCCAACACTGATCAGTAATCGTAATACAAGCGCCACGTGTTTTTTTTTCATTTATGCCTAGTGATTTTTCAAAAAATTTTTTAACCGATGATGAAAGGCAAGTCTACACTCTTTTTTATTTTCTGTCAAGCTCTGTTCTTCATTCAAGGTCAATGTTCCCGTTGTTTTTCCAGCCATTTATGCTTTTTTCGTCCAGAAAAAAAGGAAAGAAAATGAAGCCAGTCAAATTTTTTTTCAAAATTCGCTTGACTTTTTGCTTTCCACGTTTTAAAATAAGCTCAAATGGTCATCCAAATGGTTGACCATATGACGCACTCATAGACCTACTTATATGGCGGCGGTGATGATCACAAAACATGAATCATCACCGTCGCTTTTTTTTTATCCCAC
>CAZCVI010000052.1:0-50007 GCA_964502145.1 uncultured Clostridia bacterium | reverse complement strand
GTCAGCTCGTGTCGTGAGATGTTGGGTTAAGTCCCGCAACGAGCGCAACCCTTACTATTAGTTGTCAGCGAGTTATGTCGGATACTCTAATGGGACTGCCGGTGACGAGCCGGAGGAAGGTGGGGATGACGTCAAGTCAGCATGGCCTTTATGTCCAGGGCTACACACGTGCTACAATGGATGGTACAACAGGCTGCGAAACCGCGAGGTGGAGCCAATCCTTAAAACCATTCTCAGTTCGGATTGTAGGCTGCAATTCGCCTACATGAAGTTGGAATTGCTAGTAATCGCGAATCAGCTACGTCGCGGTGAATGCGTTCTCGGGTCTTGTACACACCGCCCGTCACATCACGAAAGCTGGTGGCGCCAGAAGTCGCTGGTCTAACCCGCAAGGGAGGAAGGCGCCGAAGGTGCTACTAGTGATTGGGGTGAAGTCGTAACAAGGTAGCCGTACGGGAACGTGCGGCTGGATCACCTCCTTATAAAGAGAAATGGCTAATTTCTCACTCTACTCAGTTTTGAGAGTTTCGGATGTCGCAATGGGTTATCGAAAGCGGGCCTATAGCTCAGTTGGCTAGAGCGCACGCCTGATAAGCGTGAGGTCGGTAGTTCGAGTCTACCTAGGCCCACCATCACTGAGAAGCCCGATTTTGATCAACCATTGGCAAACGGGGAATTAGCTCAGTTGGGAGAGCGTCGGTTTTGCAAGCCGAAGGCCACCGGTTCGAACCCGGTATTCTCCAAATGCAAGCGACAACCAAAAACGAAACTAAACTAAACTTAAATTCAATTTTATATTTCGATTCTAAACAATGAATTAAATAAAATATATAACTAAAATTTATAATCAGTTCTTTGACTTTCTTATTATTATTGTTGTGTTAGATCTGCCGGGACATAGTGAAGTCTTCTAAACTTATTGAGTAAGGTAATAAGGGTATATGGCGGATACCTTGGCACAGAGAGGCGATGAAGGGCGCGGTGAACTGCGATAAGCTTCGGTGAGCTGTAAACGAGCTACGATCCGGAGATACCCGAATGGGGCAACCCATCACATTTAATAGTGTGATACCTCGTAAGAGGAGCGAACCTGGGGAAGTGAACCATCTTAGTACCCAGAGGAATAGAAATCAATTGAGATTTCCTGAGTAGCGGCGAGCGAACGGGAAATAGCCTAAACCATAAAGGTGTTAAAGGGCAGGACCGTTGCCTTTGTGGGGTTGTGGGAACCGAAGGAAGATTTCCTGAAATCTTCAAAGAGTTACAAAAAATTATCTTAATAGAATAGCATTGAATAGCTAACCATAGAGGGTGGAAGTCCCGTAAATGAAAAGATAATTTCTCTTATCGAGTTTCCCAAGTAGCGCGGGACACGAGAAATCCCGTGTGAATCTGGGTGGACCATCATCCAAGGCTAAATACTACTCTGTGACCGATAGTGAACTAGTACCGTGAGGGAAAGGTGAAAAGTACCCCTATTAGGGGCGTGAAATAGAACTTGAAACCGTATACCTACAAGCAGTCGAAGTTCGTCTCTGACGAATGACGGCGTGCCTTTTGTAAAATGAGCCGGCTAGTTATTTTCAGTGGCAAGGTTAAGTTGAGTAAACGAAGCCGAAGCGAAAGCGAGTCTGAATAGGGCGAATTAGTCGCTGGGAATAGACGCGAAGCGGGGTGATCTATCCTTGGGCAGGGTGAAGTATAGGTAATACTATATGGAGGCCCGAACCAGTACAGGTTGAAAACTGTTTGGATGACCTGAGGATAGGGGTGAAAGGCCAATCAAACTCCGTTATAGCTCGTTCTCTCCGAAATAGCTTTAGGGCTAGCCTCGAATGATTTGTGCAGGAGGTAGATCACTTGATGGACTAGGGCCTCGAAAGAGGTACTGAATCCAACTAAAATCCGAATGCCTGCAACATCAGTTCGGGAGTCAGAATGCGGGGGATAAGCTCCGTGTTCAAAAGGGAAAGAGCCCAGACCGCCAGCTAAGGTCCCAAAATTCATGCTAAGTGGAAAAGGATGTGAAAATACAAAGACAGCCAGGAGGTTGGCTTAGAAGCAGCCATCCTTTAAAGAAAGCGTAATAGCTCACTGGTCGAGCGTTCTTGCGCCGAAGATTTAACGGGGCTAAAGCATGATACCGAAGCTGTGGGCCTGTATTTATACAGGCGGTAGGAGAGCGTTCCTGATAGTAGATTTAGGCCGTGAGGCTTAATGGTGATCAGGAAGTGACTCTGCCGGCATAAGTAGTGATAATTCCGGTGAGAACCCGGAACGCCGAAAGTCCAAGGTTTCCTGAGCAAGGTCAGTCCGCTCAGGGTTAGTCGGACCCTAAGCTGAGGCCGAAAGGCGTAAGCGATGGAAAGCATGTCAACATTCATGCACCACCTATTTTGCGTTACCACGATGCGGGGACGCAGTAGGCTACGCAGACCGTACCGTTGGTCGAGTACGGCCGGTGACAAGGAGGAGTTCTTTAATCAGAACTCAATACTCTGAGGTAACCGGGGAAATTCGATTTTTATCGGGTGAACCTGCTGAAGTCATGCTGCCAAGAAAAGCCGCTAAGGAGTGGAATGGGTGTCCGTACCGTAAACCGACACAGGTAGACAGGATGAGTATTCTAAGGCGCACGTGTGAAATCTTCTTAAGGAACTCGGCAAATTAACCCCGTAACTTCGGGAAAAGGGGTGCCTCATTAGGGTGATGTTTCGACTGAGCCTGAGGAGGCCGCAGAGAATAGGCCCAAGCGACTGTTTAACAAAAACACAGGACTCTGCAAAGTCAACAAAACGACGTATAGGGTCTGACGCCTGCCCGGTGCCGGAAGGTTAAAAGGAGAGGTCATCCCGTAAGGGAGAAGCTTTGAATTGAAGCCCCGGTAAACGGCGGCCGTAACTATAACGGTCCTAAGGTAGCGAAATTCCTTGTCGGGTAAGTTCCGACCCGCACGAAAGGCGTAACGATTTGGGCACTGTCTCGAGAAGATGCACGACGAAATTGTAGTACCGGTCAAGATGCCGGTTACCCGCTGACGGACAGAAAGACCCCGTGAACCTTTACTGCAACCTAATATTGAATTCTGGTGCTTTATGTGCAGGATAGGTGGGAGGCTGTGAAGCGACAACGCTAGTTGCCGTGGAGCCATCGTTGGGATACCACCCTTAATGTATCGGGTTTCTAACTCCGATAGTAATCCTATTCGGAAAACAGTGTTAGGCGGGTAGTTTGACTGGGGCGGTCGCCTCCCAAAGTGTAACGGAGGCGCCCAAAGGTAACCTCAGGCTGTTTGGAAATCAGCCGTAGAGTGCAAAGGCATAAGGTTGCTTAACTGTGAGACCGACAAGTCGAACAGATGGGAAACCAGGGCTTAGTGATCCGGTGGTTCCGTATGGAAGGGCCATCGCTCAACGGATAAAAGGTACTCCGGGGATAACAGGCTTATAGCGTCCAAGAGCTCATATCGACGACGCTGTTTGGCACCTCGATGTCGGCTCATCACATCCTGGGGCTGGAGCAGGTCCCAAGGGTTCGGCTGTTCGCCGATTAAAGTGGTACGTGAGCTGGGTTCAGAACGTCGCGAGACAGTTCGGTCCTTATCCTCAGTGGGCATAGGAGATTTGAGGGAATCTGTCCCTAGTACGAAAGGACCGGGATGGGTAAATCTCTGGTGATCCAGTTGTTCCGCCAGGAGCATCGCTGGGTAGCTATATTTATTCAGGATAACCGCTGAAAGCATATAAGCGGGAAGCCAATCCCAAGATAAGATCTCCCTTCACCTTCGGGTGACTAAAGACCTCTCGTAGACTACGAGTTTGATAGGCTGGGTGTGTAAGCATGGCAACATGTTAAGCTTACCAGTACTAATCGGTCGTGAGCCTTATTCATTACGTTTAAATAACTTCTCTACCCGGTAGGTCTAATAGAACAATAATAATAGAAAAGCGCAATATTTGCTCGGTGACCACAACGAAGGGGACACACCCGGTTACATTCCGAACCCGGAAGTTAAGCTCTTCAGTGCCGATGATACTGCCCTGGGAACGGGGTGGGAAAGTAGGTCGTCACCGAGCTTTTTTTTTTCTCAAAAATATGTTCCAAAGCGGAAAGAATTAAAACGATTTACCCTCAACCAAAAAAAAAGTTTCTCAGATTGAATAAAATTGTTCCTAAATTCAATTCATACAATAACACAACAAAATAATTGGAAAGTAAAAATAGTTCTGTTAAATCCCAAGAATACAATTTGAAGTAAAAATAAACTTAAAAAATCGTATTAAATCCCCCTCCAATTCTCAAATCCCTTGAAATTTTGCGGAAAAATGCAAAAATTTAAGGAATTTTTAAAAAAGTCTGTTTTTAATTCCGAGAATTCTTCTATTCATATTGACGGAACATATAAAAGTATGGTATAACTACCCTTTAGAGATAATCAAAGGGAATTAAAAAAATCCTAAATTTACAGGAGGTTATTTTTGCCTACAATAAATCAATTAGTCAGGTTCGGTAGAAAGAAGATTAAGCTGAAGAGCAAGTCTCCAGCATTGGATAATTGTCCGTTCAAACGGGGCGTATGTACTCGCGTATATACCACAAACCCCAAGAAGCCCAACTCCGCGATGCGGAAAGTGGCCAGGGTACGTTTATCCAACGGCATGGAAGTGACTGCTTATATTCCCGGTGAAGGCCATTCACTGCAAGAGCATTCCATTGTTATGGTACGCGGCGGCAGGGTTAAAGATCTTCCTGGTGTTAGATATCATATCGTTAGAGGCGTTAAAGACGCCACAGGTGTCGAAAAACGAAACAGAAGCCGATCTAAATATGGTACTCGACGACCCAAAAAGAGCTAAGCAGGAGTGACATATGCCCAGAAAAAAGATCACCAAAAAGAAAGAAATATTTTATGATCCGGTTTATAATTCATCTGTGGTTGCTAAATTAATCAACAGCGTCATGCAAGATGGAAAAAAAGCAGTGGCTCAGAAAATTGTTTACGGTGCAATGGACACTGTAAAAGAAAAACTAAAAGAAGATCCATTAAAAATTGTACTCAAAGCGATTGAGAACATTAGACCGCACACAGAAACACGTTCCAGACGTGTAGGTGGTGCAACCTACCAGGTTCCCATGGATGTCCGGCGTGAACGATCGTATTCCCTAGGCCTACGTTGGCTCATTGAAAATGCCAGGGAAAGAGGCGGCAAATCTTTTTTGGATAAACTGGTCGGCGAATTAATGGATGCTTATAGTTTGAAAGGCGGTGCCATTAAGAAAAAAGAGACAGTTCATAAAATGGCTGATTCCAACCGTGCTTTTGCTCACTACCGCTGGTAGTATAGAAGCGCCCAAATATAGGCCAAACTATATAGAATAAATAAAGGAAACAAGGAATTAAAGGAAAAACAATGGAAGCTTACAGGATTCGAAACATAGGTTTGATGGCTCATATAGATGCCGGCAAAACCACCACAACAGAACGAATCCTGTACTATACCGGCGTAACCTATAAAATGGGGGAAGTTCACGAGGGCACAGCGGTGATGGATTGGATGGATCAAGAACAAGAGCGTGGTATCACGATTACTGCCGCTGCTACCACCTGCTTTTGGAAAGATTACCGTATCAATATCATTGATACCCCCGGTCATGTGGACTTTACCGCAGAAGTGGAACGCTCCCTCCGTGTTCTTGACGGCGCTATAATCGTTTTGTGTGGCGTAGGCGGAGTGGAACCACAAACAGAAAAAGTATGGTTCCAAACTTCTAAATACAATATCCCTCGCATCGCCTATATCAACAAAATGGATCGCATCGGTGCGGATTACAACGATGTGGTAAACCAGATAGAAGAAAAATTTGGAATGGCCACCTTGTTGCTTCAAATCCCTCTCGGCACCGAAGATAAATTCATCGGTGTTATTGATCTTATTGAAATGAAGGCCTACCAATATAGCGTTGAATTTCCCGATCAGGAATATTCCGTCATTGATATCCCCCCAGCATTGCTTGAAGAAGCTGAAGTAAACAGGGAAAACCTGATTGAGAAACTATCTGAATTGGATTTGGAAATGATGGAAACCGTGCTTGAAAAAAAACAACAACCCACCCCTCAGATGATTAAAGCTTCCGTGCGCAAAATGTGCTTGGAACTTACTGCCGTCCCAGTGGTGATGGGGTCGTCGTTTAAAAAAAGAGCAGTACAGAACTTGCTGGATGCAGTCGTGGAGTATTTGCCTTCGCCTGCCGATAAAGCGGATATCTGTGGTGTTATTCCCAACACGGAGACCAGTATCCATCGTAAAATGGATGAGAGCGAACCTTTTTCAGCCTTGGTATTTAAAATAATGACAGATCCTTTTGTTGGGCAGTTGGTTTATTTTCGTGTTTATTCCGGTGTTTTAAAAAGCGGTGGCATCGCTTATAATTCCAATAAAGGCAAACGAATTCGGATTAACCGCCTGCTTAAAATGCATGCCAATAAACGTGAAGAAGTAAAAGAGGTAAGAGCCGGAGATATTGCAGCCACTGTTGGAATAAGCGATGTCTCCACCGGTGATACTTTTTGTATTGAAACCCACCAGATTATATTGGACACCATTGTTTTCCCTGAACCAGTTGTTTCCGCAACCATAGAACCGAAATTAACCTCCGATCATGACCGATTGGATGAAATACTGTCAAGGTTGGCCACAGAAGACCCTACCTTTAAGGTGAATGTTGATGCCAATACCGGACAGACGATAGTGCGCGGGATGGGTGAACTCCATTTGGAAGTACTTAAGGAACGCATAAAAAGGGAATTTAACCTGCAAACCAAAATGGGCAAACCCAGAGTCGCCTACCATGAAACCGTCAGAAAAAAAGCACTCGGTGAAGAACGATATGTAAAACAGACTGGCGGTAAAGGCCAGTATGGGCATGTCGTATTGGAAGTCGCCCCGCAATCTGGGCGAGAAAAGTTTGTTTTTCATAATAATATCAAAGACGGGATTATTCCTAAGGAATACTATAAAGCAATTGAATTAGGTATTATTGAGGCTATGGAAGTGGGTATTTTGGCAGGTTATCCAGTGATCAATCTTGAAGTATCATTGTTGGATGGTTCTTTTCATGAAGAAGATTCCACCGAACTGGCCTATAAGATTGCCGCATCCATGGCATTTAAAAGAGCTTTTAAGGAAGCGAGTCCCATCCTATTGGAACCCCTAATGAAAATAGAGATTTCCGTGCAGGACGAATACCTCGGTGAAGTCATCAGTGATTTTAACGCGCGGGAAGGCAAAGTGACTAGGATGGATATAAAAAATAATTTACACATCATCGATGGTTTGGTACCCCTCTCCAACATGTTTGGATATGCTACTGCTATACGGACATTGACCCAGGGACGAGCCAATTATTCGATGGAGTTTCAAGATTATGTAGAAATGCCTGAGAAAAAGATGCAGGATGTTTTAAACAACCAATTAGGCATTTACACGTTTAATTAGGAGGTAATGAATGAGTAAGTTAAAATTTGACAGATCTAAGCCGCATTTGAACATAGGTACCATTGGGCATGTAGACCATGGCAAAACCACTCTGACCGCCACCATTACAAAGATACTGAGTCAGGTTGAGGGTTCAAAAGCTGTTTACAGAGATTTCTGGAGTATTGATAACGCCCCTGAAGAAAAAGAGCGAGGCATCACCATTAATATTTCGCACGTGGAGTATGATACCAAAAAACGGCATTATGCGCATATAGATTGTCCCGGTCATGCCGATTATATAAAAAACATGATTACAGGTGCAGCTCAAATGGACGGTGCAATCCTCGTTGTAAGCGGAGCTGACGGCCCGATGCCACAAACCCGTGAGCACATTCTACTCGCCCGCCAGGTGAACGTTCCCGCTATCGTCGTGTTCATGAATAAGTGCGACATGGTAGAAGATGAAGAGATACTGGACCTTGTAGAATTAGAAATACGTGAATTATTGAGTAAATATGACTTTCCTGGCGATGACATTCCCATTATTAGGGGGAGTGCGTTAAGAAGCCTCGAAACCGATGGCAAGCTGGATAACGAATGGAATAAACGGATTATAGATCTCATGGATGCCGTGGATGATTATATTCAATTGCCTGAGCGTCCAGTGGATAAAGATTTCCTGATGCCCATCGAAGATGTTTTTACCATCAGCGGCCGCGGTACAGTTGTGACTGGTCGTGTCGAACGTGGTATCGTGAAAGTCGGCGATGAAATCGAAATCGTTGGTATTCGTGCCACCCAGAAAAAAGTGGTTACTGGCGTTGAAATGTTTAAAAAATTGTTGGATGAAGGCAGAGCTGGCGATAATATCGGCGTGTTACTGCGCGGAACAGATCGTGATGATGTCGAGCGCGGCATGGTATTGGCAAAAACCGGCAGCATCACCCCGCATACCAAATTTAAAGCCGAAGTCTACGTGCTGGGTAAAGAGGAAGGCGGACGCCATACACCGTTTATAACCGGTTATCGACCCCAGTTTTTTTTCCGGACCACTGATGTGACCGGGTCCGTCCAGTTGGCTGAAGGCGTGGAAATGGTCATGCCCGGAGATAATGCCCAGTTCACCATCCAGTTGATCACCCCCATCGCCATGGAAAAAGGTTTGAAATTCGCTATTCGCGAAGGCGGACGAACCATCGGTGCCGGCTCTGTTACCGACATCATCGAATAAAAATACAGGAGAACGGTGGTATATAACCATGACTACAAAAATTAGGATAAAGTTAAAATCGTTTGACAGCAGGATATTGGATAAATCATCTGCGGAAATAGTGGTTAAAGCCAAACGAACCGGGGCAAAAGTCGCAGGTCCTATCCCTATTCCCACACGGATTGAAAGATTTTGTGTGTTGCGGTCGCCCCATGTGGATAAAAAATCTCGCGAACACTTTGAACGAAGGACCCACTGCAGGCTCATCGAAATACTGGAACATAATGACGATACCATCGCTGAATTGAAAAAAATGGATCTACCCGCCGGAGTGGAAGTCGAAGTCAAATCCAACTAAACCACATGAGCAAATGACAGGAATAAGGTGAAGGACATGATTCAAGGATTAATAGGAAAAAAGTTGGGAATGACCCAGATATTTACTGATGATGGAAGAGTTATTCCCGTAACCGTCATAAAAGCCGGCCCATGCCTGGTTGTACAAAAAAAAATAAAAGAGAACAATCTCTGGATGAAAATTCAACTGGGATTGGTTGAAGAACGAAAAGTCAAGAGTGTCAACAAACCCATGCGGGGACACTTTGAAAAAGCACATGTACCCCCAACTAACGTGTTAAAAGAATTTTTAGTCACTGAAGACAATGTGAACGTTGGAGATTCTATTAAAGTGGATATCTTCGCGGAAAAAGAACGGGTCAGTGTTTGCGGTATCACCAAAGGTAAAGGATTTCAAGGCGTTGTCAGACGCTATGGATTCGGTGGTGGTCGGGCAACCCACGGCTCCATGTTTCACCGTCGTATTGGCTCGGCGGGTATGTGCGCATTCCCCGGTAAAATTATTAAGGGCAAAAAAATGCCTGGCCGTATGGGAGGGAAACAAAAAACCCTTAAAGGAATTAACATCGTAAAAATTGATGTTGAGAAAAACCTGCTGGTGCTCAAAGGCGCTGTCCCGGGCTTCAAAGGGAATTATGTCTATATTACTAGAGATTCCTTTAAAGTTTAACCTTCAATTAGGAGACAGAAATGCTAAAAATAAAGATCAAGAATATCCATTGCGACGATGTCAGTGAAATGGATCTCCCTGAAGAAATCTTCGATTATCCCTTGAAAGAACATTTAATCTACGAAGCAGTTAAAAATTTCAGAGCCAATCAACGGCGCGGTACTGCTTGTACCAAAACTCGAGGGAATGTTTCAGGTAGTGGTAGAAAACTCTGGAGACAAAAAGGCACTGGAAGAGCTAGGGTCGGTTCCATTCGAAGTCCTCTCTGGAGATCAGGTGGGACCACCTTCGGACCAAAACCCAGGGATTACTCTTATAAAATGCCTAAAAAAGCAAAACAGAACGCGTTAAAATCCGTTTTGTCCGATAAAATGCGGAATGAGCGCATCTGGGTGATTGATACCATTGCTTTGGATTCGGGTAAAACAAGGGATACTGTATCCCTGCTGAAGAAATTTGAATTTGATAAATTGTTGATCGTGGACAAAAAAGAAAATTCCCGGTTGATTCTTTCCACCCGGAATATTCCCTACGTGAAAACAATCGACTTCAGCGAAATCAACGTGTATGATTCGCTAAAATATAATTATATTATGTTTTCCGTGGATGCGGTCAATCACTTGGTGGAGGTACTGAAAAAATGAAATTAAATAATACCGATATCATAATTGCACCAATGGTGACAGAGAAATCCACCGACCTGAAAGAAAAAGAGCATTTGCTCTGCTTTAAAGTGCATCGCGATTCCAACAAGATCACTATCAAAAAAGCGGTCGAGTTTCTTTTTAAAACTCAGGTTGAATGGGTACGAGTAATGAATTTCAAAGGCAAACAGAAGAGATACGGCCGGTATACAGGGACACGTTCCTCATGGAAAAAAGCCTATGTCAAGCTGAAAAAAGATGCCAAAATGATTGAATATTTCGAGGTAGTATAATGGGCATAAAAAAGTACAATCCAACCACACCCGGTCAACGTGGTAAAACCGGGTATACCTTTGAAGAATTGACCACCTCCAAGCCCTATAAGAAGCTGGTGGAACCGTTAAAAAGGTCCGGCGGTCGTAATAATGACGGACATATAACGATTCGCTTCAGGGGTGGTGGTCACAAAAGGCAATATCGGATCATTGATTTTAAAAGAGATAAATTCGAAGTACCAGGAACCATCGAAACTATCGAATATGATCCCAATCGCACCTCCCGTATCGCGTTGGTGAAATATACTGATGGCGATCGGCGTTATATGCTGGCTCCTCTGGGTTTAACCGTGGGTTCCCCGATTATCTCTTCCAATAAGGAAGCAGATATACTGCCGGGTAATTCCTTGCGGTTAAAAAACATACCGGTGGGTACCATCATCCACAATATTGAGTTTTCCGTGGGTCGCGGCGGTCAGATCGCCAGAACAGCCGGTGCTGCTGCCACCTTAATGGCAAAAGAAGGCAGATATGCATTGATCAAAATGCCCTCCGGTGAACTCCGCCAAGTTATACTGGAATGTCGGGCCACTATTGGGCAATTAGGTAACGTCGAACATAGCAATATCAAAATAGGTAAAGCTGGACGCACCCGATGGAAGGGAAAACGCCCCCATGTCAGGGGAACCGTTATGAACCCCATCGATCATCCACATGGCGGCGGTGAAGGTAAAACCAAGTGCGGGCGAAACCCCGTTACTCCTTGGGGACAACCCACCAAAGGCTATAAGACCCGACGGAACAAAAAAACTCAAAAATTTATTGTTAGAAGGAGAAAGTAGATAAATGGGACGCTCAATTAAAAAAGGAGTTTACATAGAGGAAAAGTTGATGAAAAGAGTTCTGGATTCTAGAAATAACCAGAAACGGGAAGTCATCAAAACTTGGTCGCGTCGCTCCACGGTTGTACCAGAAATGGTAGGCATGACATTGGCGATTCACAACGGCAAGAAATTCATCCCAGTCTTTATCTCTGAAAACATGGTTGGTTGCAAGTTAGGTGAGTTCGCTCTGACAAGGAATTATAAAGGTCATACCTCGAAGGGAAGTAAATAGGAGGAGTTCAATGGCACAAGTCGCAGTTGCAAAAGCAAAATATGTTAAAATTGCACCCCGTAAAAGTCGGTTAGTAGCCGATTTGATCAGGGGGAAGGATGCCGGTGAAGCTCGCACTATCCTGAGATTTACCAGGAAGAAAAAAGCCGCCGGGATGATTAGTAAAGTGCTGGATTCCGCCATTGCCAATGCACAGGTCAAACAGCCCAATATTGATGTGGACCGGTTGTATGTTTCATCTATATATGTCGATAAAGCACCTTACTTGAAACGTTTCAGGACTGCCCCCCGCGGACGCGGAGTCCCCATCTTAAAACGATATTGTCACATTACCATTCAACTAGGTGAAAGAGAGGAGAAATAATGGGTCAAAAAACACATCCTTACGGGTTTAGATTAGGCTTCAATAAAGGGTGGCTTTCTTTATGGTACGCTAAAGGGAAAAGTTATATCGATCTATTTCATACGGATATTCATATACGAAAGCTCGTTAAAGAAAAGTATAAACATGCTGGAATTGCTTCTATTGAAGTGAAGCGGATATCGGACACCATCCGGGTTCAAATTAATACGGCCCGGCCCGGTATTATTATTGGAAAAGGCGGTTCCGGGGTGCAGCAAATAAAGAAATTAATCAAGGATTATACTGGCACCACTGCGGAAAAAGTGCTAGTGGATGTCATTGAAATTAAATACCCGGAAATTGTAGCGCAATTGATTGCAGAAGGTATTGCTTATCAGATTGAACGGCGTATCTCGTTTCGACGAGCCATGCGCAAGGCAGTGGACTCGTCCATCAGGGCTGGTGCGATCGGGATCAAAATCAGGGTATCTGGACGACTCGGCGGCACAGAAATTGCCAGATCTGAATGGTATCTGGTTGGAAAACTTCCCCTGCAAACTCTTAGAGCCGACATTGATTATGGATTTACCGAGGCCAACACCGATTACGGGAAGATTGGCATCAAAGTTTGGGTCTATGTCAATGACAAGGAAAAAGAGCGCTATAAAAAAGTGGAACCAGAAATAGTACACGCACGTACTCGCGTTCCGGCAGTTGAACATGATCTGGATGGTGAGCTTGATAGTTAAACTTGATGGCTTAATGATGACACGTGAGACGCAAAGTGTGTACGACTAAGGAGAATTAAGCATGTTGATGCCAAAAAAAGTCAAACATAGGAAAGTATTCAGAGGTAAACGCCGTGGCATTGCAACAAAAGGGAATACCCTTGCATATGGCGACTACGGGCTACAAGTTCTTGAAAACGGTTGGATCACCGCCCGTCAGATCGAAGCCGGTCGTATTGCTATTAACCGGTATTGCAAAAGGGGTGGTAAACTTTGGATACGGCTCTTTCCTTATAAACCCGTGACTTCCAAACCCATCGAAGTCAGAATGGGAAAAGGAAAAGGTGATCCTGAATTTTGGGTAGATGTTGTTAGACGTGGGCGTATTATTTATGAACTGGAAGGCGTGGATGAAACGATTGCAAAAGAAGCGATGCGACTTGCCCAGCGGAAATTTGCCCTTAAAACCAGGTTTATCACTCGTCATAAATAACATGTACCATGATGAAATGTAAGGAGCAAGCGCAATGAAGGCAAAAGATATCCGGTCCATGACCGATGATGAAATTGAAGGCAAAATTGCTGAGTTTCAGGATAAACTCTTTAAACAGAAAGTGCAGAAATCGCTGGGACAAGCAGAAAATCCGCATAAAATAAAGCAATCCAGACGGGACGTTGCAAGATTAACGACAATATTGACTGAAAAGAGGTCGCAACATGGAAAAGCATGAGGAAACCAAAAAAAAGGTTGAAATTATTTTAACCGGCGAGGTCGTGGGTACAAAAGCCAAAAAAACGATATCGGTTTTTGTGGAACGTATTTTCCAGCACCCGGTGTATAAAAAAATCGTTCGGAAAAAAGTAAAATATCTGGTTCACGATGAACAGGATAAATGCAAACCCGGCGATTGGGTGAAGATTAAATTGGTTAGACCCATTAGCAAGCGGAAAAGATGGCTTTTAATCGATATTATTTCGACAGCCCCGGTGAAGGAGGTGTCCCTATGATTCAGATGCAAACCCGTTTAAAAGTTGCAGACAATTCAGGCGCCAAGGAAATTATGTTTATTCGGGCTGCTGGTGGAGATGTTGGTAAAATCGCCCACCTGGGGCAGGTATTTTCTGCCTCAGTGAAAGCAGCGGAGCCCAATTCGAAAATTAAAAAAGGCGCTGTGGTCAAAGCTGTGGTGGTCAGATCTAAGAAGGAAGTTAGAAGAAAAGATGGCTCTTATATTCGCTTTTCCGATAATGCTGCTGTTATCATCAACGCTCAGGGCGAACCAATTGGAACACGCGTTTTTGGTCCGGTCGCCCGTGAATTACGAGAGAAAAAATTTATGAAGATTATCTCTCTGGCACCGGAGGTGATTTAAGTGAAAGCACAAAAATTAGGTCGAATGAAACTGAAGAAGAACGATCCGGTCATTGTTGTCCGGGGAAGTCGGAAAGACAGGGGCAAAGTCGGTAAAATCACCCGTTTGGTTTTGGAAAAGAAACGGTTGATCGTGGAAAAAGTACACATTATTAAAGAATATGTGCGTGCCAATCCGCAGAAGAACATTCAGGGCGGTATTGTCGACCGTGAAGGTTCTATCCCGATGGCCAGTGTCATGTATTATTGCAAAGAGTGTGAACAGGGCGTACGAATCGGTTACAAGGTAACCCCTGAAACCAATACAAAACAACGTGTCTGCAAAAAGTGCGGAGTCGTAATCGATTAGCCAGGAGTCTGAAAATGAGTCGACTTTACGAAAAATATAAGAACAGCATTAGGGAAGAATTAAAAAAGGAACTGAGTTTGCCCAACATTATGATGGTTCCCAGGCTGGAGAAGATCGTTATCAATTCCGGCGTTGGCGAAGCGACCCAAAATATTAAAGTATTGGATAAAGTCATGGAGGAAATGGGCACTATCGCGGGCCAAAAAGCCGTACTGAGAAGAGCCAAAAAATCCATTGCCGCTTTCAGACTTAGGGCCGGAATGCCGGTTGGTGCCACCATTACCCTCAGGGGACCCCGGATGTATGAGTTTCTCGACCGGTTGATCACCCTGGTCATGCCCCGGATTAAAGATTTTCGCGGCGTCTCTGCCAAGTCCTTTGACGGACGGGGAAATTATACCCTGGCCATCAAAGATCAATTGGTTTTTCCGGAAATCAACTATAACAAGGTTGATCGTGTAACTGGTATGTCTATTACCTTCGTTACTTCCGCCCAAACCGATGCCATGGGACAGGCGTTGCTAAAAATACTGGGTATGCCCTTTAGACAATAAGATAAGGAGGACTAGATTGGCCAAAAAATCAACAATTGCAAAAACACGAAAACCGCTGAAATTTAAAGTACGGCAAAGAACACGTTGCAGATTATGTGGTCGACCCCGTGCGGTTTACCGGAAATTCGAATTGTGCAGGCTCTGTTTCCGAGAGTTCTCCTTGCGAGGAGAAATACCGGGCATCACTAAAGCCTCCTGGTAACGGTGAAACGGTGAACGTGAACGTAATGAGTAAAATGAGTAAGGAGTGAAAATATGAGCCATACTGACCCAATTGCAGATATGCTATCACGAATTAATAATGCAATAATGGCTGAGAAAAAGGATGTGTTAGTTCCTTTATCCACTATCAAGCAGGAAATTGCAAAAGTATTAAAACGGGAAGGGTATATTGCGGGTTTTAAAGTAGAAAAATCCCAATTCCCCCCACGAATGGTCATTGAGCTGAAGTACAAGAATAAAAATGAGAATGTTATTTCCGGGGTAAAGCGGGTTTCTAAGCCCGGGAGACGCGTTTATGCTAACGTTGACGATATTCCCAAAGTACTTGGCGGACTGGGAATCGCATTATTGTCGACCTCCAAAGGACTTTTAACCGGCAGGGAATGTGAGAAAAACAATGTCGGTGGAGAGATTCTGCTCTACATCTGGTAGTTGAAGGAGGAACCATGTCACGAAAGGCATCAAAACCAATTGTATTAGATAACTCGGTAAAGATAGAAATAAAAGAGAATATCATCGATGTGAGCGGTCCCAAGGGCCATCTCTCGGTGGAAATAAAAGAGGGCATTGAAGTAAAGATCGAGGATCGAAATGTCTATGTCAACCTGATGGATATTGCGAACAAGCCTTTTCAGGGAATGATCTGGAGCTTGCTGAACAATGCCGTAACCGGTGTAACCAAAGGGTTTTCCCGGTCCCTCATGATCGTCGGTAAAGGTTGGCGTTCCACCATTAATGGAGATGTGATCAACCTGCAGGTCGGCTATTCCCATCCGGTAGATTTTAAATTACCTAAGGGTGTCACTGCCACTCAGAAAAACCCCGGCGAATTTACATTGCATTGCCATGACAAACAATTGTTGGGGCAAGTCTGTGCCAATATCAAGGCCATCCGGCCTGTGGAACCTTATAAATTAAAAGGTATCCGCATAGAGGGACAGTATCTCCGGCAAAAAGTAAGAAAGGCCGCTGGTGTCTAACAGTAATCAGGTAGGAGTAAGGAGTTACGCATGATCACACCAAAATATGTTATAAAATTGAAACGAAAAGTAAGGTTAAGAAAATCGATCCGGAAGCGTATAAGTGGTACCCCGGCTAAACCCCGGATGATTATTGTAAGAACCAACAAATATCTTTATACCCAGGTGATCGATGATCTTAACGGAAATGTTTTGGCCTGTGCTTCGACATTTGAAAAGGACCTCAAAGCCCAGTTAAAGAGTACCAAGGATAAAGAAGCAGCTAAAGCCATTGGCAAATTGATTGCCGAACGGCTGAAAGAGAAGAAAATCGCTGCTGTCGTATTCGACCGAAATGTTTATCCCTTTACCGGCCGCGTTAAGATTTTTGCCGATTCCGCCAGGGAAAACGGGATTGTATTTTAAGGAGTAAAAAAGTGACTGAAATAGAAAATATCGAAGTCTTTGAAGAAGAAGTCATATCTATACGGCGGGTTACCAAAGTAGTAAAAGGTGGTAAAAACCTAAGGTTTTCCGCTGCTGTGATAGTTGGCGATAAAAACGGGAAAGTCGGTCTCGGTAAAGGAAAAGCACGGGAAGTTCCCTTGGCTATTAAAAAAGCTGTTGCCGATGCCAAGAAAAATTTGGTACAGGTTCCTATTCTCAAGGACACCATTCCCTATTACACCCTTGGGAAATTTGGCGCTTCCCAGGTAGTATTACGACCAGCTTCTCCTGGAACCGGTGTTATAGCCGGTGGTGCCGTTCGTGTCATCATGGAACTGGCTGGCATTAAAAACATCCTGACCAAGAGTCTCAGGAGTAAAAACACCATTACTGTTGCACGGGCCACCATTAACGGTTTAAAATCGTTGAGAACCCCGGAGGACATCCGGATCAAAAGAGGCATAACCGAGGAGGACTTATGGCAGTAGAGACAAATTCACAGGAAACCTATCCGATGATTAAGATAATTCTTAAAAAAAGTTTAATCGGACGCACTCAAAAACAGCGTGCTATAGTCAAAGGACTGGGATTGGGTAAGATTGATTCCCACGTGGAACGAGAGAAGAGACCGGAAATATTGGGAATGATCAAAAAGATCGAATTTATGGTAGAAGTAGTTGACATTTAAATGGAGGTTCGCAAATGATCACATTGGCTAATTTGAAACCTGCCCAAGGTGCTGTAAAAAAAAGAAAAAGAATCGGAAGAGGACCAGGGTCCGGGACCGGTAAAACTGCTGGCCGCGGTATGAACGGGCAAAAATCACGTAGCGGGTATTCCCGGCAACGAGCGTTTGAAGGCGGACAAATGCCGATTACACGGCGTATTCCCAAACGCGGCTTTACAAATATATTTAAAACTGTTTATAACATCGTTAACCTGGATAGTATTGAAAAGATTGAACTTGACGAAATCAAACTGGAAGACTTTTTCCAACAAAAACTGGCAAAAAATAACCGTGGAAAAGTCAAGGTTCTGGGTAACGGTACCCTCACTCGAAAAGTACACATCCATGCTCACAAGTTCTCAAAAACTGCCGTGGCTAAAATTACCGAGGCCGGTGGTGAAGTGACTGTTGTTGAATAATGCGTCAGCTATGTTGAATGATGTGTGTGGACGAATAATGAATGATAAAGGAGAAGGCAATTGATTAAATTTTTTAGGAACATATTTATTATCCCTGAATTGAGGAAGCGGATCATTTTTACTTTCCTTCTGTTGGCTGTCTACCGGATGGGTTCCCAAATTGTTACTCCCGGTATCAACATTGAAGCTCTGCAAGAGATTTTTGCACGGGCCAAAGATACCATTTTTGGATTCATTGATATGTTCTCCGGTCAAAACATGGGCCGTATGACCATATTTGCGTTGGGGATTATGCCTTACATTAGTTCCTCTATCATTCTCCAACTGTTGCAAGTGGTCTGGCCTTACTTGGAGCGGATATCAAAAGAAGGTGAATTGGGGAAGAAAAAAATTACCCAGTATACGCGATATGGAACCGTACTTATTGCCGTCGTGCAGGCGTTTGGTATCGCTCTTTTCTTGGAAAGATTAAATCCCGGAAACTTGCCGGTTGTAGTAAGTCCTGGCTGGGGATTTCGGCTTCTCACTGTGTTAACCCTTACCACTGGCACCATTTTCTTGATGTGGCTGGGGGAACAAATCAGTTCCCGAGGTATTGGAAACGGAATATCTCTCTTGATCTATTCCGGGATCGTAATCGGTTTGGTTCCGGCGATAGTACATACTTTGGGAGGGATAAAAACCGGAGAAATGAACCCCTTGAAAATAATCTTTCTGTTGGTTTTGATTGTGGCGGTGATCGCCTTTGTAGTCTATGTGGAAATGGGACAACGCAGGATTCCGGTTACCTATGCCAAACGGGTTCAAGGACGTCGGATGATGGGTGGACAAAGTACTTTTTTACCCCTCAAGGTAAACACCGGTGGTGTTATCCCCATAATTTTCGCTTCTTCTGTCATTGTATTCCCTGCCACTATTGCTCAGATGATTAAGACCCCATTCTTCGAATCGATGAGCACCCAATTGGGATTCGGTATGCCCCTTTACAACCTGCTCTATGTGGTTTGTATCATATTTTTTACCTATTTCTACGTGTCCATCATTTTTAACCCGCAGGACGTTTCGGAAAACTTGAAGAAGTACGGCGGATTTATTCCCGGTATTAGAGCGGGAAAAACTACCGCCGATTACATTGACAATGTGCTTTCAAGGCTCACTTTCATTGGTGCTCTTTACCTTGTGATCGTAGCCATTATCCCTACTTTCCTGATGATGGGTTTTAAAATTGGGGCGCTTCCTTTTATCGGCGATTGGTTGGAGGCAAACTTGCCATCGTTTATCTCAAACGGGCTCGGGGTAAAATTCTACTTTGGTGGAACTTCTATACTGATTGTTGTCGGTGTGGCCATGGATACTGTTCAACAGATTGAAGCCCAATTGACCATGAGAAATTATGAATCTTTTTCTAAAAAAGGTAAAATCAGAGGTCGCAGGTAAGACGAATGGTTCTATGGAATAAGGTTCATTATTTTTGGTGTGGGACTACAGGTATGAAGTATTCCCGGGTTGCTCCTGTTGCGAAAAGATTTTCTGCGTATCGAAATCTTGGCACAGGAGCCCTTTTTGAATTGATGTCTCAGGAATTCATTGAGAATGTTGAAGCTGATATTTTTGGTGTGTTAAATTGATTATCATAAAAACAGATAATGAGATCAAGACAATGAAGCAGGCAAATCGGATCATTGCCATTTTATTATCTGAAATCGAAGATAAAATCAAACCCGGTGTGTCCACCTATGACTTGGACCAATGGGCGGAAAAACGGATACTTAGTTTGGAGGCCAAGCCCGGGTTTAAAGGTTACATCTCCGGAGGCCGGATGTTCCCGGCTACTCTTTGTACATCTATTAATGAAGAAGTGGTACATGGCATTCCTTCCAGGGAACGAATTCTGGAAGAGGGTGATATCATCGGCATTGATGTGGGATGTGTGTATAAAGGATATTTCGGGGATGGGGCGTATACCTATGCGGTCGGAAAAGTCTCGGAAGAGGCCAGGCATTTAATGGAGACTTGTAAGCAAGCACTTTATGTCGGTATTGAGAAGGCCAAGACTGGAAATCGGGTGAATGACATTTCGATTGCAATTGATCGCTATGTGTCCCCAAAAGGATATGGTATCGTCAGAGATCTCACTGGACATGGAGTCGGACGAAATTTACATGAAGAACCCCAGATATTAAATTACGATGACGGAAAAAAAGGAAAAAAACTGAAAATCAATATGACATTGGCAATTGAACCCATGATCACGGCAGGCACTTACCGTGTAAGAACGCTGAAGGACAATTGGACCGTTGTCACTGAAGACGGCAGCTTATCCACTCACTTTGAGCATACCATCGCGATAACTGAAAACGGACCTGAAATTTTAACAAAGTTGTAATGACCACTACGAGGTAAGAATGGCTGCAAAAGACAAAAACGTAATCGAAGTCAAGGGAACTGTGATCGAAACATTACCGAATGCTTCGTTTCTGGTGGAATTGGAGCAAAACCATCACCGCGTGTTTGCCCATCCATCGGGACGGATGAGACGAAATAATATTCGCATACTCCCCGGTGATAAAATATTGATTGAAATCTCTCCCTATGATATTACCAGGGGACGAATTATTTACCGGTACAAGTAGAAAGTAGGAGTAACATGTTGAGAATAAAGACGATTTATGATTTCAGAATTGTTAGGATTCATGATTGAGCAGGAGGATGTCGTGAAAGTAAGAGCATCAGTGAAAAAGATTTGTAATAATTGCAAAGTTATTAAACGCAAAGGCGTTGTGCGGGTGATCTGCAAGGATCCCAAGCACAAACAGCGTCAGGGATAAAAAAAGGAGGTTATTTTGGCGAGAATAGCAGGTGTTGAGATACCTAATAACAAGCGAGTGGAAGTCGGATTGACCTATATTTTTGGTATTGGCAGACAGAAATCCAGAAAGATTCTGGATATTGCAAAAGTAGATTTAAACAAAAAGGTCAAAGATTTAAGCATGGAAGAGACCACCCGAATAAGAAAACATATTGAAGCCGAAGAAATGGTCGAAGGTGACTTGAAAAAACGGATAAATCAGGACATCAAACGCTTAATGGACATCAATTGTTACAGGGGCAAACGACACAAAATGAAACTCCCGGTGAGGGGGCAACGTACCAAGACCAATGCACGAACTCGAAAAGGTCCCCGCGGTTCGATGATTAAGAAGAAGAAGTGACCGGCTGGTAACGGAGGAATTTTATGGCTAAAAAAACGGAAAAAAAACGAGTCCGAAAAAAGGAAAAGAAGGTAGTGTCGCATGGTGTGCTTTATATCCACTCTACGTTTAACAACACTGTGATCACTATCACCGATAAAGGTGGGAATGTACTTTCCTGGTCTGCTGGCGGTGTTGTCGGCTTTAAAGGTTCCCGGAAGTCCACTCCCTTTGCCGCGCAATTGGCTGCGGAAAAAGTATTAAAAGACGCTGAAACTTACGGGATTCAAACCCTGGATATCAGGGTGAAAGGACCCGGTGCTGGAAGGGAAAGCGCCATTCGGTCAGTGGGTAGTACACGGTTTAAAGTTAAATCGATTAAAGATGTGACTCCTATTCCTCATAACGGATGCAGACCCAAAAAGAAAAGACGGGTATAACGTGTGTTGGCTATGGAAATGAAGATGAGTCTCAGTTTATAGGATCAAAAGGAGGTAGACTATGGGAAAATACATCGGACCTTTATGCAGATTATGTCGGACAGAAGGTACTAAGCTCTTCCTGAAAGGAAAACGATGCTTAACAGATAAATGTGGTGTGGAACGGCGGAGTTATCCGCCCGGTGCAAAAGGCAAACGGGTTGCCTTTAAAAAATCGAATTATAAAGTGCAGTTACGTGAAAAACAAAAAGTAAAGCGGTTTTATGGTGTCGGTGAAAAACAATTCCGTAACTTTTTTTACAAAGCTGCGCAGAAGAAAGGTATTACTGGCGACAATCTGCTCCGTACACTGGAACTAAGATTGGACAATGTGCTTTACCGTATGAATTTCGCATCGTCACGGGCTCACGCCAGGCAGATGATTCGTCACGGACATATTACCGTCAATAAAATAAAAGTCACTATTCCCTCTTTTATTTTGCGTGTTGGGGATGAAATTTCTATAAAAGAATCCTCCCTGAAAAGCGAACCGGTTAAATTGATGTTGGAAGAGGTTAAGGGATTGGTTGACGTGCCCGAATGGTTGATCGTGGACACGGAAAAATATATTGGTAAGGTTAACAGTATCCCCACCCGTGAGGATGTCTCTATTGCTGTTGAAGAACATCTCATCGTTGAGTTGTACTCGAAATAATTGTTGACCAGTGAGGAGGAAATAATGGAATTTAATTATCAGCGTCCCCGGAAACTGGAAGTTGAGGAAATGACTTCAAATTATGGCAGGTTTTCCGCCGAGCCCTTTGAAAGAGGCTATGGCAGTACCATTGGCATTGCCCTGCGTCGCGTTTTATTCTCGTTGATCGAAGGAACTGCCATCAGTGCCATTCGTATTGACGGCGTTCTCCATGAATTCTCATCCATGCCGGGTGTCTATGAAGATATCTTGAATATTATCCTGAACATGAGGAGTATTCCTTTTAAACTCAATATTGATGAACCCAAAGTCGTTCGCATTGAGAAGACGGTCGCCGGTGAAATTATCTCCGGTGATATCCTCGCGGACAATGATATTGAAGTACTGGATAAAAACGTACATATCGCTTACCTGGAAGAAGGTGCTGAATTCAGGGCTGAAATGATCGTCAAAAAAGGAGTCGGGTTCAAACTGGCCGAACAAAACTTTGATGAATCATTACCGGTGGACTTTATTGCTGTGGATTCCAATTTTAACCCCGTTGAAAAAGTGAAATATACCGTTGAGCCTGCCCGTGTAGGAAAACGTACCGATTATGAAAAAATGGTTCTGGAAGTTTGGACCAATGGTAGTATTTCTCCAAAAGAGTGTGTCTCCCGGGCTGGAAAAATCCTGCGAGAACACCTGGCGATTTGTTTGGATTATCAGGACAGGGAAAAAATTCTTCCTGTGGATGATCAGGATTCGGGCTCCGGTATTGAGAGTAAATATGAAATTCTGGAAAAAAGTGTTGAATCAATGGGACTTTCTGTCAGAGCCCTCAAATGTCTTAAAAAATTAGGTGTCGATTATATTTTTGAGTTAATCGAGAAAACCGAACACGAGTTGCTCAATTCGAAGAATTTCGGAAAAAAATCTCTTGAAGAGATCATAGCAAAACTTGCAGAATACGATATGGTTCTGGGACAAAAACTCCCGGATAATATCAAAAGTGAACTGGAAGATAAATTGTCCAAAAGGAAATTCGAAGAAACCGTCGACAACGATGATGAAGATGAGGATGATGAAGATGATGATGATTCAGATGACCTGGATCTGGATGAATAACCAATCACCAAAAAGGAATAAGAAGTAAGGAGTAGAACGATGAGGCATTTAAAAAGCGGCTTCAAATTAGGAAGAAAACCCGATCATAGAAAATCGCTGTTGCGGAATTTAACCGCCAGTATGATTGAAAAAAACAGGATAGAAACCACATTGGCCAAAGCTAAAGCAGTCAAACCCATTGTTGAAAAAATGATCACCATGGGGAAATCAGGCCATCTTTCCGATAAACGGAATGCCATGAGCTACTTGTATAAACGAAAAACAGTGCAAATCTTGTTTGATGAGCTTGCGCCACGGTTTATGGATCGTAAAGGCGGCTATACACGTATCATTAAAACCGATTTTCGAAAAGGTGATGGCGCTGAAATGGCCATTCTTGAATTTACTGATTACGTTTTCGAATCGAAAGAAAAAAAAGATAAATCAAAAGCGAAGGCAAAAGCGAAAGCGAAAAAGTAATGCATGATTCCAACAAACAAGCGGGCATAACTCAATGGTAGAGTATCAGCTTCCCAAGCTGGATGCTACGGGTTCGAGCCCCGTTGCCCGCTTTATTTGTTTTGCCGCATAGACAACAAGACACAAAGAAAGAATCGCTAAAATCTTTGTGTCTTGGTGGCTTGCTGGCAGAGTAGGTTTCTGGTGTTACAGCGTTAAATAAGGAAAAAAAATGGCAGCATTTAGAAAAAGTGAATTACCAAAAACTAATAATACCTTTGAAAGTTCTTCGCTTCCCGAAAAAAAAAGTTCCGTGATTGGGAAAACACTCTCGATTAAGGGCCAACTATTTTCAGATGAAGAAGTGCTGATAGAAGGTACTATTGAAGGGCGGTTAAATATTAAACACCGGGTTATCGTGGGTAAAAACGGTGTTGTTAATGCCGATGTTGAGGCCAGGGAAGTGATCATAAAAGGCACTGTCAACGGCAATGTTAAAGGTCAATTTAAAGTGGAAATCGTTCCTGAAGGCGTGCTCAATGGAAATATTATCTCACAACGTGTCGTTTTGGCGGAAGGTGCGGTTTTTAAAGGCAACATTGATATGACTCCGAGGGATGATAAAAATCAAGAAACCGATGGGTTGGATGTTTAAGTTGTATGATAAGTGCTTGCTGCCGGTTTTGTTTTCGACTATCAGGTGAAACGCTTTGTCCAACTGGTATTTGATGGTTGATGATGTACCTCTGGGGGCTGCTGAAAATATGGCCAGGGATGAGTATCTTTTTCATCTCTGCCATGAGAAAAAAATGGGGTTTTTCCGTCTTTATGCCTGGGACAAACCCTCTTTCTCTTTTGGGGTCTCACAAAAAATTAAGAAAGCGATTAATCTTGAGTTTATGGAAAAAAGCAATGGTGCGGTTGCCTTTGTCCGACGCATTACCGGGGGAAAGACCGTGCTCCATGACCAAGAGATTACCTATGCGGTGGTCTCTTCCGAGGATATTTTTTACCGCGATAATGATCTTTATCGCTCATATATGCTGATTTCTACCGTTTTGGTGAATGCCTTTCATGCGCTTGGCGTGAACGCTTACCTCTCGCAAGGCACCCAATCTCACTTGGAACTGGCCAAAAGTAGCAACCCCTGCTTTTCTTTTCCCACTCCGAATGAATTGGAAATTCAGGGTAAGAAGATTGCTGGTTCTGCCCAAAAGAGAGACAATCAGGCTCTGTTGCAACATGGTTCGATTCCTCTTGCCATGGATTACCAGAAGTATGCGGATGGCGCGAATTCCCGTGAATCCATTTTAAAACATAGTATGACCACGCTCAACGAGGTCTGTGATAAAAAAAAAGGTGATTTGCAACGTGCCTTGATCGAGAGCTTTCAAGATTTTATTCGTCGACCTCTGGAGGGATTTGAATTTGACCAAAAGGATAAAGAGAATATGGTGGAACTTGAAAAAAAATACCGCTCCCACGACTGGAACTATCGTCTGTAATCCTTTTCTTATTGGCTTCACGATTGAGCTAAAATGACGGATTGGAAGCTGAGGATAGGTAATTTTTTGTTTAAATACAGGTCGTTTACGCCTCTCCCATTTATCTTGCTGGTATTTATTATTTTTAGGCCGGGGGATTGGGGAGAAAGAAATGTACTGGTAAACATAACCGGGCTTTTGGTGTCGCTGGTGGGCGAATTGATCCGAATTTTGTCGGTAGGGTTTGCCTTTTCTGGTACGTCCGGACGGGAGAGTTTTTTACGGGCCGATAACCTTAATGTCAGTGGAATTTATTCGCTGTTGCGGAATCCCCTGTATTTTGGAAATTTTTTAATTTTCACGGGTATCGTGATTGTGTTTTCAAATCCCTTTGCTTTGGTGTTATTTAGCCTTTTTTTGATCATGCAGTATTATTTTGTTGTTCTGGCGGAGGAGAATTATTTACGGGCGAAATATGGCGACGCCTATGAAACGTATTGCAAAAGGGTGAATCGTATTATTCCTACCTTCAAGGGTTTTCGGTCCAATGAAAATCCTTTTAATCCCAAGAAAGTACTTTTCAAGGAGAATGATTCACTCTTCAATCTCCTGGTCATGTATTTGTTGGTTCTGCTGTATAAGGAAAGGTTTTTTACTGGTATGGTTCAGCGTCCTTGGATTTATATTGTTGCCGGATGCATCCTAGTAGTGGTCTATGTGACGGTGAAGATTTTGAAAAAAAGAGGCACTGCTTGATTTTTTTATTCAGTACTATTTCCTGGCAAGCGGTGGAGCGGAAAGTTGTGGATAGTGGTGTTGGTTGGTGCTATAACGGATAGGACGATGATTTTATTATTAATTCAATCACCCAGATAATGAAAATAAATGGCATCTGCACGAAAAAACATTTGAAAAATAGCGTGATTTATATTATGATATTACATGGTAAATTAATTTCGTTATATTTTCTATTTGATATTTTGTTTTAAGGAGTAAACGTATGGCCTTTAGAAGATTTTCCGGACTTAAAATAGATGATTTGAGTATATATAAGCTAAAAATGCCGCATTTGAAGATTGGTGACGTGGTAGCCACGATTCCCATAGTTCAGGGAGGGATGGGGGTTGGTATTTCTCTGTCGGGACTGGCATCGGCGGTGGCAAAAGAAGGTGGTATTGGTGTTATTGCGGCCAATGCGATTGGGATGCTTGAGCCTGATTATTATTCCGATGGTATTGCTGCAAATAAGCGCGCCTTGCGGGCGGAAATCAGGAAAGCACGAGAATTGAGCACGGGTATCCTTGGCGTGAATGTCATGGTGGCATTAAATGATTTCCATGATCTGTTGCAGGTGGTGATTGAAGAGAAAGTGGATATTGTTTTCCTTGGCGCGGGACTTCCTTTGAAGGGAATTCCTTTGGCTGGTCTCAAGGCTGCCAATGTTAAGGTGGTCCCGATTGTAAGTTCTGGAAGAGCGGCAAATCTGATCTTTAAATACTGGCAGAAGAACTATGGCGATATTCCAGATGGGGTTGTTGTAGAAGGACCGCGGGCTGGTGGTCATTTGGGGTTCAAGGAAAGCCAGATTGGTGATCCCATTTTTGCGCTTGAAATGCTGATTCCCGAGGTAGTGGAAGAGATTCGTCCATTTGAAGTGCTATATAACCGGTCTATTCCTGTGATTGCGGCTGGGGGAATATTTAATGGTCAGGATATTTACAAATTTATCAAATTGGGAGCGAGTGGAGTACAGATGGCGACGCGGTTTGTGGCCACGGATGAATGTGATGCAGATAAAAATTTTAAAGACTCCTATGTGAATTGCAAGGAAGAAGATATTGTGATTATAAAAAGTCCTGTAGGACTTCCTGGAAGGGCGATAAAAAATAGTTTTCTCCGTGAAGTGGATGCGGGGATGCGCAAGAAGTTTCGTTGTGCTTGGAAATGCTTGGAACATTGTGATGCAGAACGGACGCAGTATTGTATCTCCCAGGCATTAAATAATGCCAGATTGGGGAAATTGGCGCATGGATTCACTTTTGCCGGGGCGAATGCGTACCGTATTGAGAATATTGTCTCGGTTAAATCCCTGATGTTAGAATTGAAAAATGACTATTCAATGATGGTGAGTAAAGAGACGGTGGTTTTGAGAAGTGAATTTGAAGCGGCCTTCAAAAATCTGATCCTCTTAAAGGATGAGTATTTAAAAACAGCCCAAAAAAGCGTGAGGTCGTTAAAGTTGGAAGTGGAAGAAATTTTGGAAAAGGGAAACGTTGCGTTTCATGAAGAATATAATAGGGTCTTAGCAAAACTTGATATGTTAAAAGTAGAGTATGGAAAACATCTGGACAGGGTGACTGAATTGAAAGAGCAATTGTCCAGGTATTTTGACACCTCTTCCATGAAATTGCCAACGGGTACTATTTCATAGGATGATTGTGTAATGTTTTGGGGTTATGAACTGACTCTTTTATTACAATAATCGCACCTGGGCCCGGTATGGGCCCAGGGTAACAAAATTCTTCTTAATCATAATGGCATTATGTGTTTTTGTCTGTGGTAAGCAAAATTTTATTGCAAGCTGAATAAGGTTTTTGTGGTGGATGAAGTAAAAATTTGAAATCCTCTTGAAATCTTGGGGAAAATAGTGGATAAAATCTGAAAATTCGTATAAAATATCAGGGATGGTAATAAAAAAGAAATATGGATTAGTATTGATGGCCCAGTGGTTGAAGGTTTTCTTCAAGGGGGGCTTGTCTTTGGAAAAATTACCGGGGCGTAACGGACCAAGTTTCTTTTCTATTTTTCGGTGGACTAACGTGGGCGCATAACAATGAGCTTCTTCCAATTCTTACATTTTTTTTGCTTTCTCGCTTATTGTTACCTGGCTGTTTATATTGGGATTCAAAATCCCCGGGCGGTGGTAAACCGGCTTTGCTTGGTGTTATTTTTATGTTTTGGACTTTGGAGTTTTTCCAACGTGGTGCTTCATAACCCGGACAGCTCGATAGCTTCTGCCCGGTTGTTTCTTAATATTGGTGCCTTGGGTTGGTGTGCTTTTGGTGGTTTTTTTCTTTGGTTTATGTTGGCGTTTACAGGGGATACGGTCATATTGAAAAAAAAATGGTTCTACCTGTTAATACTTGGAGTTCCTCTGGTTTTGATTTATAAGCAGTGGACCAATTTTATTATTGTAGATTTAGTTAAGGAGTGGTATGGATGGCGGGGGATAATAGGAAGGACTTTTTGGCCTTATTTTCTTTATTTATATTATCTGACGGTCATGGGAATCGGGCTTTTTTTGAATGTAAAACTTATTCGGCGCACCCACCTTTCGGTTTTAAAAAAACAGGCAAAAATTGTTTTTGTGAGTGTTTTGATCTCGCTTGCTTTGGGTACATTTACTGACGTGATTTGCACGGTATTTTCGCTTCGTTGGGTTCCAGATATTGCGGATGTGTGTGCGCTTATTTGGGCGGTGGGGGCGGCGTATGCTATTGGTAGGTATCAGTTTTTGACTGTCACGCCTATTACTGCTGCCGATAATATTATTTCCACGATGTTTGAATGTCTGATTCTTTTAAATTTGGAAGGGGTGATTGCCAATGTGAACCAGACGACAGTCGATTTGTCGGGATACGATGAAGTGGAACTTGAGGGAAAGCCTCTAAGTCTGCTGTTTGGTCAGCCAGGGGATGGGATTGAACCGATTGGTGAGATTCCTCTTAATGAAATTATGGCTGAGGGGCTGGTGAAAAACCGTGAATTGGTTTTAAAAACGAGGATGGGCAAGGAGATACCGGTATTATTTTCAAGTTCGCTATTGTTGGATGATGTGGGCACGGTGGCGGGTATTGTATGTGTAGCCAAAGATATATCGGAACATAAAGCATTGGAAAGAGAACACTTGCAGAGTAAAAAAATAGAATCTGTTGGATTGTTGGCGCATAGTGTGGCCCATGATTTTAAGAATCTTCTCGCGCAGATTATCGGGGCTCTGGAGTTGGCACGACAAGAGGTGCCCTGTGGAGATACGGCTTATAAGCATCTGGTAAATGCGGAGGAGGTATCGAAGAAAGCGTTGGAGCTGGCGGTGAAATTTAATATTTTTTCCCACGGCGGAACACTGGAAAAAGAAAGGATTATCATTCCCCAGCTCTTGCAAAAAATGCAACCGCCATGTCTTAACGATTTCAGCGGGGATCCGGGTTCCTCTTTTTATTATGAAATAGAGTCCGGCGAGGGGTTGGTGCCGGTATATGGTGATGAATCACAATTGCTTCAGGTATTGGAACAAATGTTTTGCAATGCTTTGGAATCAATCCCGGCAGGAAGGGAGGGCCGAATCTGGGTGCGGGCGGAAAATGAAACGGTTGAGGTGGATATCAAGGAGGGGAACCGGTTTTTATTGGAAAAAGGACAATATGTTAAACTCTCGATGCGGGATAATGGCAGTGGAATTAAATTTGAAAATATGGAAAAAGTATTTGATCCCTATTTCTCAACCAAGCAGAAAACCAGTCGTAAAGGGGTAGGGTTGGGATTAACGATTTGTTATTCTATTATCAAAAAACACGGGGGGCATATTACGGTGGAATCGGAACCGGGAAAAGGAACCACAGTATCTCTTTATCTCCCGGCGGCAACTTAGGGTTTTGGGGGGTACTTGACATTTACGTCATTTTGGATTATATCTTTTAATCTTATAGATGGTTGCATTTTTCGTAAAAAATAAACTCAGGAAGAAATCAATGCAATGGCCAAGGAGGATTATATGGCGGAAGACTATTACAAGCTCTTAGGCGTTCCTAAAAACGCGAGTAAAGAAGAAATAAAAAAAGCATTCAGAAAATTAGCGCTTAAATACCACCCGGATCACAACAAGGACAATAAGGGGGCTGAAGCGAAATTTAAACAGATAAATGAAGCGTATGCGGTTCTCAGTGATGATGAAAAACGGAAACAGTATGATACCTTTGGCGCGGAAGGCTTTTCCAAACGATATTCACGGGATGATATATTCAAAGGGTTTGATATCAGCAGTATTTTTAAGGAGTTTGGGTTTGGGAATTCTTCTGGTAGCGGAAGTTTCTCTGATATTTTTAACAGTGGGAGGCGCAGGGGTAGCCGTGGGTTTGGTGGTGGGGACGGGTTTAACAATGCCAATTTTGGAACTGGACCTGAAGCGCCAGCCGCAGAGGTGGAATTGCATGTAACGCTCAATGAAGTGGTGATGGGAGGGCGCAAACGTATTTCACTGGATACTGGTAGTGGGGTTGAAACCATGGAAGTCACGATTCCCAGGGGAATTGGGGATGGTCAAAAATTGCGCCTGAAAGCCAAGGGTTCTGTTAATCCCATGACTGGACAGCGGGGGGATCTTCTATGTAAAATTATGATCGACCCTCATCCGGTGTTTAAATTGAAAGGAAAAGATATTATTATGGATGTGGAGGTGACGCTGACACAAATGGTATTGGGCGGGAAGGTTCAAATCGCCACGATTGATGGCGCTGAAATTGAATTAAAAGTGCCACCGCTTTCGAAAAACAACGGAATGTTGCGGGTGAAAGGCAAAGGGGTACCGGCTGGCGCAAATGAAACGGATGGCAATCTGTTGGTTAAATTGCAGGTTAAGTTGCCAAGCAGTATTGATGCCGAGCAGAAGCGTTTGTTTGAGGAGCTGGCAAAAACGGGGCTATAAGGATTTAATCTGGTATATTCAAGTCTGATCTGTTTCTTTTAGGTGATTTTCCCAGATTGCGCGGACTTGGGCGGTGAGTTTCATTGGATTGAGTGGTTTTTTGATCACTCCGATGGCGCCCAGGTTTCTGTATAGGGTTAATTGGGCGGGTTGAATCTTTGAGGTCATAAATACCATGGGGATGTCGGCTGCTTCTGGGATTTTACGCAACTCTACGAGTGTTTTGGGACCGCTCATTTCAGGCATTACTACATCAAGGATCACCAGGTCAGGTTGAAAGGCGACAATCTCTTCCAATGCCTGTTGTCCTGAGCTACAGACTTTTACGGTAAAATTACCGCCCAATTTTAAACCTAAACTTACAATATCTTGAAGATCGGGGTCATCCTCGACATACATGATGCGGTGTAATGGTTTGTCATTGTTTTTTGTCATTCATTTTCAAGGGTTGGAAATGTAAGAATAGTCACGGGGAGTTTAACTTAAAAAATTTTACCTTGGCGGTTGATTTCTATTTCAGTGGAGACAATGGGGTGGTGTCTCATATTATCTAACAGTTTGTAGATTTTATCTTTCCGGGAATCAATGGTTGTTTCCCCTTCTGCGATGATCATGTCTAATTGCAGTTCCAAATCTCTGGCAATATCGCTAATTTCTTTAAACCCGAAAGTGGCGCCGGAACCGGTAAGGGTGTGGACCTCGCGGCGTAGTTTGGTGAGTAGGATGGCGGAATTATGTTTTTGCACGATACTTTCCCACAGTTTTTCCATTTCGAGGATGCGATTGGGGAGCTTGCCCGCGTAGTTTTCTTGTAACAATTGCATCTGTTCCTTCATCTCGGCTTCTTTTACAATTGGTACTTTTTCACTGGGTTTAGTTGCTGTTTTTGCGTTAGTTTGATTTTCTGGGTGGGGTGTGCGTGGGAGGGGCTCGCTTTTTCTGTTTATCAGGGGCGGGGGGGTGGTAATTGTTTCGGTTTGACCGGGGCCCAGGAAGTGTTGGATCTTTTCCAGTAGTTCGTCAAGATTTAATGGCTTTTCCACGAAGTCTTTGATGCCCAGTTTCCGGGCTTCTAACTTGTGAATGGCGTTTTTATAGACTGCGGTCATGATGATCAGGGGGATATCTTTGAGTTCGCGGTCGCTTTTAACGGTTCGGCAAATGTCGAAGCCGTGGATTCGGGGGAGTAGCAGGTCGGTGAGAATGAGATCCGGGCCTTCTTTGCGAATATCATCCAAACTGTTGATGCCATCGGAAATATAAGTAACCTGGTAGCCATTTTTGGATAAAAAAGCCTGTATCAGTTGGGCCAGGTTCTCTTCATCTTCGATAACCAGAATTTTTTTTGCCATGATTACCTCGCTATAAACTCTTAGGCCAGAGACATGATCGGCTGTCCTTGGTCCTAAGTGAAAGGTTATAGTACAAACACTGCCTTGTCAGCACGAAATTTTATTATAACACAGAACTTTTTAAAGTAAAACCTGCGAAGGGTCTAAAAATTTAATTTCGTTTGGTGGTAATAGGGAAGGGGATAAAAGGGAGGAGAACGGGGGCACGCACAAAACAATTGCCATTTATTATGCGTATATAGCAAGTAAAACGAAAACAAATAGATCATGAACAGAAGAAATAAAGGCTGGTGATGAAGGCTGGTATTAAAAATATAATGCAAAACGATATTGGAATAAAAAGAGGTGAGAATGCGTATTGATCCCCCCAAAAAAATTGGCGTGATATTATTATGTTTAGTGTTTTTTTACTGTTTCACCGTGGGTGCAACAACCGGGCTGGATAAACTTTCGTTTGCTACTTATCATGCGCCGGGAGAGGTGGTAAGTATATTGAAGGATTTTGTGGCGACGCATCCAGAGGTGGCGAAATTGCACCGTTTGGCAGTTACTCCGGGGGGCCAGGAGTTGCTGTTGCTGGAGATTGGGCCGGAAGTGAATAAAAGTCAGAAACGTTTGCCTGCGATATTGGTGGTGGCCAATATGGAGGGACATGTGCCTATTGCCGTAGAAGCAGCGTTTTATTTGGTGGGATTAGTGGTGGAACAGGCGGCTGTGCGCCAGGATAAAACGTGGTATCTTCTGCCAATGGGAAACCCGGATGCAGCAGCGCGGTATTTTTTAAAACCACAACGTTTGGATTCTCGTAACCATCTTCCTTATAATGATGATCTGGATGATGCCACTGATGAAGATGGACCGGATGACCTGGATGGCAATGGCATGATTACTATGATGCGGGTTAAAGACGCGATGGGCGAATGGATGCCTGTGCCCGGAGAACCGAGGTTACAAAAAAAAGCGGATTGGACGAAAGGGGAAAAAGGGATTTATACTCTTTATACAGAGGGAATTGATAATGATGGCGATGGCTTATACAACGAGGACGGACCGGGAGGCGTGAACATTGGGGTCAACTTTCCACACCTGTTTAAATTTCATACTACTGATGGGGGGCTCTGGGCGGGTAGTGAAGCGGAAGTATTTGGTTTGTTTCAATTTGTGTTTCAACACCCTGAGATCGCTATGACTGTTTGTTTTGGTGAGACGAATTTTTGTTTGGTTCCTCCCCAGGGCGGTCGCAAGGAAATCAGTGATTTAACTAAAATAAAGCTACCTGAAAGTTTGGCCAAATCTGCGGGGGCTGATCCCAATAAGACTTATACTATGGCTGAGGTCATGGAGAAGGCAAAAGTGATGGCACCAGCGGGAATAGAATTAACCGAGAGCATGGTGGCTGGTTTCCTTGGTTTGGGCGCTGCCGTGAATCCTATACCTGAGGATGTGAAGTTTTACACCACTCTGGCCGACAGGTATAAAGAGTTTCTCAAGAAAAGTAAACTGGATGAAAAACGATTGGAACCCGCACCTGCCAAGGATGGCTCTTTTGAGTTGTGGTCGTATTATCAATTGGGGTTACCCTCTTTTAGCATGGATTTCTGGACGCTACCGCCACTGGCGGAAGAGAAAAAAGGCCCGGAGTTGACCCCGGAGAAATTGGCGACTATGAGCGGTGAAGATTTTCTTGCTCTGGGTGAGGAGCGGATCGCGGCATTTTTAAAATCTTCTGCTGCGCCAGCCGATATTAATGCCAAGATGTTAATGGATATGGTTAAAAATGGCAAAATAACCACGGCAAAAATGGCGGAGATGATGAAGCAAATGTCTAAACCACAAGCCGAGGGCGGGGCGGATTCCAAGGAGAAGGCCTTGTTGGCTTTCAGCGATTCCCAGATGGCTGGGCGGGGATTTGTGCCTTGGAAGTCTTTTAAACATCCGGGACTGGGTGAAGTGGAGATTGGCGGGATTGTGCCTTTTGCTTTTAATACCCCACCCGCGAATATAGTGGCTGGTTTGTTAGCTGGGCAGGTGCCTTGGATAGTGGAGTTGGCAGCGCAGTTACCCCGCATCAAAATCGCTAAAACCGAGGTTAAAAAACTTGGCAGTGGTCTTTATCGGGTAAAAGTCTGGGTGGAAAATAGTGGTTTCTTGCCTTATCCGACTGCTATGGGGCTGCGAAACAAGCGAATTTTGCCCGTGGTAGTCACTTTAGAAGGCGAGGGATGCAAGATTATTGAAGGAAAGAAGCGCGGTTTGATTAAAAGTATTGCCGGGCATGGTACGGAGACGATACAATGGATTTTGCAGGCGGATTTCCCTGTTACTTTAAAGGTGGAGGCGCGCACCCACACCGCGTGGTCTGATACGACGCGGCTTAATTTAGGGACAGGAGGCGGTGAATGAATATGAATGTAAATATGAGAATTAATAGGAATAAGCAAACTCTATGGGGGCTAGTGGGAGTTGTCCTGCCTATTCTGGCACTTTTTTTATGGCTGGGAGCTGGTGGTTTGAGTGTGTATGGTGAAGTGGATAAATGGGTGGAACACGAAGTGACTGTGCCGTTGCGGTTTGATTATTATTACAGTTATGATATGGTTGTTACGGCTCTGAAAAAGCTACAGCAAACCTACCCGCTCCTGACAAAACTGGAGATTGCCGGGAAGAGTGAAGAGGGCAGGGATATTTATTGTATGACTGTAAATAATCCGAAAACTGGCGGTGCATTGGAAAAGCCGGGGATTTATGTGGACGGGAACATTCATGGTAATGAAATCCAGGCTGGTGAAGTGGCACTTTATTTATTGGATTATTTACTCGGTAATTATGGCAAGAATAAAGATATCTCTGCGCTGGTCGATAGCACATGTTTTTATGTCGTGCCAGTTGTGAATGTGGATGGGCGGTATCATTTTTTCGCTGATAGTAATAGTGATAGCTCCAATCGTAGCTTGCGGATTCCTACCGATGATGATCGTGATGGTCTGGTCGATGAGGATGCCGAGGATGATCTGGATGGTGATGGGAATATTTGTCAGATGCGCAAGCGCGACGCTTTTGGAAAATATAAAACTGACCCCGATGATCCCAGATGGATGGTGCGGGTGAAACCGGGTGAAAAAGCTGAGTGGCGCTTATTGGGTTTGGAAGGAATTGATAATGACGGTGATGATCGACTCAATGAAGATGGGGAAGGGTATGTGGATGGCAATCGAAATTGGGGATTTGATTGGATGCCTCCTTATGTTCAGGAAGGGGCCGGGGAATACCCCTTTTCCAGTGTGGGCATGAAAGCACTCGCGCAATTTATTCGCAAGCGCACGAACATTTGTGTCGCCTGGGCGTTTCATAATTTTGGCGGTATGTTTTTGCGTGGCCCCAGCACCAAGACCCAACCTGAATATGATAATGAAGATGTGAAGGTCTATGATTATCTCGGCTATCAGGCTGAACGGATTACACCGGGGTATAGGTATCTGATTGGGTGGCGGGATTTATATTCGACGTATGGCGATTTTATTGAATGGATGACCAATATCAATGGCTGTTACTCCTTTACTGGCGAATTATTTGTGCCCGCGAGTGAAACCTTTAAAACATTTAAGGAGAGCCAACTCCCCAGGGATATTGTCAAAGACAGTGCCACGGCCCCAGAGGAAGAAGAGGGCGGATTTATGGAGCTTAAAGGCGATGTGCAGCGGGAAAGATTAAAATATAATGACCATCTGACCCAGGCTGAACTTTTTAAACCGTGGACCTCTTTTAAACATCCCACTTACGGGGATATTGAGATTGGTGGCTGGGTTAAATCCAGTACTCGTTTGCCCGCCCCGTTTATGATTAAAGATATGGCCCATCGGAACGCTTCCGTCATTATTTTTTCTGCCAAACAAACCCCCCGTGTCACTATGGAAATTTATGAAAAGAAAAAAATCGGACCCGAACTTTATCGTATCCGCGTGCGCTTGGTGAATACCGGGGCTATTCCTACGGTTAGTTATGGCGCACAGAAAGATAAACTCTATCCCTTGGACATGTTGAAGGTGTCGGGTAATGGTGTGAAGGTTGTGGCTGGAGGTGTACTGAAGGACAGTGACCGTGATCTCACCCAGTATAAAGAGTTTCGCCCCGAACTACAATTCCTTTTTGTTCCTGGGTTTGGTAAGGTCGAGTACCAGTTTCTTATTTCTGGGAACAGTGAGGTCAGGATTTTTTATTCTTCGTATCATGCGGGTAAGGTCAGTCACACCTTTTTTATAGATAAGTAGTTGACAATGGTTGTCTTTGCCCCTGCGCGGGTACAAAAATGTGGCTATGAAAGGATATGAATGGACATGAATATAAATAGCGCGGGGGCGGGCATTGTTTTGGCCCGTGATGGGGGGAGAAGAAAAAAAAATCCGTAAAAATTCCATGATGCAAAGTTGTTTAAGAACTGGGAACCTAATTATAAAAAGGGTTTTGGTTATTTTGGGGAAACAACCCTATATTTAGAGTCCTTGTTTTACTTGACATTTTCCCAAAAAGGTAATACACTGTGCATTTAAGCATTAGAATGGAAAAATTGTATTCTATTGTTTTATTTACATGTTATTTTTAAAAATCACTGTCAAAAGGTAATAGCAATGGGCAAAAAGAAAATAGTTAGGCAAGCGAAAGTAGTACAGTCAGGAAACAACACCGGTAATATGGATGAGACGTTTGAGCAATTGATGGCTCAATCTTTTCAGCCAGCGCGCGTTGTAGCAGTTGGAGATGAAGTGGAAGCCACAGTAATCGGTTTCGATAATGATTATGTCTACTTGGATCTCGGCACGCGGTTGGATGGTGTGGTGAAGAAAGCGGAGTTTATGATCAAGGGCAAACTTTCTGTGGATGAAGGTGATGTGGTTAATATTTATGTCACTGGACAGCAAAAAGGTGTCTGGCAGTGTTCTGGTCGTTTTGGTACGGGTGAAACCGATGGCGCCGACACCCATCAAACCGCCGCGTTAATGGCATTGGAAGAAGCGTTTAATCGCAATATTCCCGTGGAAGGGCGAGTCGTTTCCGCTCATAAAGGTGGTTTTGAAGTGGAAGTGATGGGCGTGAAAACATTTTGCCCTATCTCCCATATCAATAAAACGTATTGTGATAACCCTGATGAGCATTTGAATCAGGTGTATATCTTTGAGATCATCCGCTTTGAAGAGGAAGGAAATAATGTTATTGTCAGTCGCCGCGAGTATTTGGCACACGAGGCGGAGAAGAATGCCGACCGGTTGTGGAAAGAACTTGACGAGACTAAAATCTATGAAGGAATTGTCACTGCGGTCCGTGATTTTGGCGCGTTTGTTGACATTGGCGGCATAGAAGGACTGCTGCATATTTCTGAAATCGCATATGAACGATTGGAGAAGACCGAGGATGTGTTGTCAGTCGGCGAAAAGTTAAGGGTCTCCATTAAGACCTTGGACCGTGAAATGCGCAAAGTTAGTTTCAGTCGCAAGAGTTTGCTGGAAGACCCGTGGATTGCAGCGGCTAAGAAACTCACTGTTGGCAATGAATACCAGGGAAAAGTAGTGCGGATGAAACCTTTTGGCGCGTTTGTCGAGCTTTTTCCCGGCGTGGATGGTATGGTTCATATTTCCCGGTTGGGAACTGATCGTCGCCACCAGCACCCCAAGGAAGTTCTTAAGGTCGGGGATATGGTTACGGTCCGTGTCTTGGAATTGGATGAAGCCAACCGGAAAATTTCTCTGACCATGGAAAAGCAGGAAGTGGATTATAGTCAAGATATTAAACGCATGAAAAAGGAACAGGAAGACGAAGTCACCGCCAACCCCTCCCATATGTCCAATCTGGTGGATGCGGCATTAAAGAAAGAAGAGGAATAAACGGTGAGCTCATAGAGGGTATTTTCTCTTTTTGATTCATAGATTTTTTTCTCAAACAGGCATTCAATAACATTGAATGCCTTTTTTTTTGCGCAAAAAAGCATGGCGAGATATGAGACCAACTAGACTCACTATCGCGATTTCATCCCATCCAGCTAATCCAGGAAGTCCAGCTTGTTTTTTTAAAATAGGCGGCGAATTCGGGATTACTGGTTGAAAAAAATAAGAATATATATATAATATTAATTGTTATGTAAGGTTAAGTGGTGATATGTATTGATATATAATAGAGGTGCCCATCAATTCGCGGTAGCAACATTTTTTTTTGAAAAGGGAACAGGTATGAAAAATAAACGAGAATCAAGATTTAATAAAAAGTTGATGATTAGTTTTAATGATAATGGTTTTGATGGTTTAGGATTAACCAAAAACATATCCAAGGATGGGTTATGTGTTTCATCCGAAGTTCAATTACCCGCGCATCAGGAGCTGGTATTATCGATTGCCTTGCCTGGGAATGTGTTGAATTTAAAAGGGGAGGTTGCATGGTCCAAGGATACCGGGGGCTTGAATGAAGATGTGCCCGATCAAATCGGCATAAAAATTTTGAACGCCCCCCCGGAGTATATGGATTATGTTGAATTTATTAAGTATCAACGACAAGTGCCCGGCCATCCTGTTGTTTGAGGTGGCTTGCGCTTCTCATTAATCATCAAGCCAAGCGGGGGGCTTGGATTCACTGACAAATTTCTGAAAAAACTGGACTATCTGGACTATCTGGACTATCTGGACTTACTGGACCTCGCAAAACCTTTGATTTGTCCAGCTTGTCCAGTATGTCCAGTATGTCCAGATAGTCCAGCCTGCCTGTGTTATCCGTGGCTCTTTTTAAAACTTGGCGGCGAATCCAGGCTGGTGACGGATATTTCAGAAAAATCGATAAAATTGTTTACAAATGAGCGCAAATTGTGTCCCTTCTCCATTCTTAATTCGTCTTTTCTTCTTTAATAATCGTCAAGAACCCCAGACTCAACAACACGCCCATTACTCCACAACTGAACCAGAGTACATTCGGACCATAAGCACTGTAAATGGTGGTGCCGATGGTGGGCCCTACAGTAAGGGACAGCGAAAAGGCGAAACTATACAAACCCATGTACTTGCCCCGCACTGAATCGTGGGAATGGTTGGCAATTAACGTGGTGAGCGGGGGCAAGGAGAGCATTTCCCCGCATGTCCAGATAACCACGGTGAAAGCGGCATAAATAAAACCTCGACCCAGCGGCATCAATGCAAATCCCAGACATAATAAGAAGGAACCCACCGCTATAATATGGCGCAGTTGCTTATGTTTCAAGTGTTCCATCAGTATCATCTCAAAGCACACAATAATAGTGGTATTGATGGCAAGTAAGAGTCCGATATAGTTTTCCGGGAAATTGTAAACCGTTTTGCAATAGAGTGAAAAGGTACTGAAGAGTTGAACAAATATAAGTCCCATAAAGAAAATCAAAACCAGAATTTTGAGAAAGTAGGTATCCTTAAATACCGAGCCTATAGCTATCGAGGGGTCTGATTCTGTTTCTGTATCTGGGTTGACGTTTGGTCGGGCCGTGTTTTTAAAGAAAGCGTGGAAAATAAAAGCGGCGATGATACAGGTGAGGCCATCAATCCAGAAAAGGAGTTTGTAGTTGATCAATGCGAGGTAACCACCTAACACCGGCCCGATGGTGACACCCAGGTTGGCGGCCAAGCGGTTAAGGGCGAAGCCTTTGGTGCGTAATTCTGCCGGGCAAACCTGGGAAATTGCCGTGGCATTGGCCGGATGTAGCGCTTCACCTAATACACCCAGTAAAAACATGGCCGGTAAGATTAACCAGTACGAGTTCAGTTGACCCAATAGAATATAAAGCATACCGGTTAGTCCTAAACTGGCTTTTTGCACGGTGTAAGCACCCAGTGTGTCCGTAAGTTTTCCTCCCAGGTAGGCTCCCAACAACGCGCCCAGGCCGTAGCTGGTTATCACGTGACCCGCTCGTTCGGCAGAGACGCCAAAGGTTTGCGTGAGATAGAGAACCATGAAGAAAAAAACCATGGTGCCACTACGATTGACTACTTCTACTAATGAGAGAATCCAAGCTTCGCGGGGTAGGCCGGAATAAGCTTGTTTGTATTGCCGTGCGATGAGCAGAAAAAAATTTAAACCAGAATCTGCTAATTTTTTCATTTTTTAACGTCCTTAAAAGGCCCATTATCACAGAAAAGCTCTCAAAAGTCAATAATAATATGGCACGGTTCCAGCCCGTTATTTTAAAGTGCCAACTATCCCGGGTAAATTAGGTTATTGAACCGATGCTTTTTTCGCCGCGAGCATTTTTGAGGTTTCTTAAGAATGGTTTATTGAGGAAACTCCGTTCTTCCAACTGGCACAATTGCATGAACATGGGTAGTGTTACCGTGAAAGCCATAATACAAGGTGGTAGGAAGTGGCGCAGGGCAATGTCCATGGAACCGATGATGGCCTGAGGGAAGTCCAAGTCTTTTAGGAGCGGGAGCATTTGCATACATCCCGAACCCATTGGCGAGATGATCGGGGGTAACATGTCTTCCGGTGAATGGTAATAGTGGGCGCCCACGGATAAGACGCTTAATTGATCCGGCGTTACAAAAAAAGTAATTGTTTTGAGGTACTGGATTTTGTCGTTTTTTAATGGACCAATCAACAGGTTACCGTGCTCTGGTTTGTAGGGTTTTTCGTGTTCTATCCAGCGGTTCATCAATTCAATCGTATCTTTTAAACCTTCCGTGATTGCCAGGAATTTGGCAAATTCTTCCCGTGTCCGTGTTTCTTTTCCGAAGAGCCAATGGGCTGAGCCCCCACAGCCTGCTGTATCCCTTGTCAGGTGCAGCGTTTGGCCTGCTTGCCACTGGGAATAAAATTTAAAGAGGCAGTTATGCTGCCCATGTTCAGGGGATACTAACGGTTCGAACCCCAGCGTGTCCGGGGCATCATAGATTCCGATCAATGGAAATGTCAGATCCAGTGCCGCCAGTAATCGTTCTGGATTGGGTATGAATGTCATGGTGGTCTCCTACTTCTCCTTGGCTTTTAAGGCGCAAGGGTACATCTATTTTAAAATTTTTTTTATAAACAATTAAATACCAACCACGAGTCAATCATACTGAATTGAAAAAGCATTGTCAAGGTGTGTTTTTAAATAAAAAATCTTTAATATTGTGTACGCGGGTGCATTAAAATTCCTTTCGTGTATTGACGGCAAGGTGTTTTTGTGTTATTGTTCCCTTTGCACTTTCTATCCATAAGGTAATTGAATATGGCACACGAAAACCAAAAATGCCCTGTAACAGGTCTGCCGATCGTTGAAAAGCTCCAGTGGACAGATATACGAATATCCGATGATTTTGTGGTAACCTATCAGATGATTGGTGATCGCATTTTGTTTACCTCGCCCCGGGGGCGGTTCACCCGTTGGAATTTAGAAAAAGCGTACGCCGCGTTGGACCAGGTATTAACCGAAGCCGTGGCGCCAGGTGTCAAGATTGTGCAGATTGATGATTTCAAAAATATTTCCGGTACGCCCACCCGTTCCGGCAGTATCGCGGGCGTGCATTATTTTGAACATCAAGCCGAGCGGTATCTGGGGGCTATTGCTTTTAATGTGTCCCTGCGAACCAAATTATTTCTCCATGTCGCGTGGCGGTTGCGCCGCGAAGCCTATCATTTCCATATCCAGAACGATTATGAAAACGCGGTGAAAGAAGCCCAACAAATCATTCAACTGTATGATTCCCAAACTCGGTTCCAACCCCGGAATTTTATTAGCCGACCCGAATGGAAATATGAAGGCCCGACCCTTTTTACCGAGTGCAAGGTTCTTGATGGCATGGTTGTTTATGCGTTGCATCGCGGCTACTTGCAAAATCATGATGTCGAACCCGTTTCAAAATTAATCACCACTATTCTGGATTCTGGCTGTATAAGCAGTGCAGCACCTTATTTTATTGCCGATTATTCCGGTATCACTGGCGCATCATGGCATGGTCGGGTGAACTTTTTGAAAACGTTCAAGACTATAAAAGTGACTTACGGCCCGCCAAAAGTATTTGTATTGATTGGGGGGAACAGAATTATCAATGCTGCTATGAAAATGGCGCAGAAAAAGATGGGGCTGCCGATTTTCTTTGCCAAGGATCTGGATGAGGCACTTGATATTGTCCAAAAGCACGAAAACCCGGCAACCCCGGTGGTAACTCCTGTCTCTTCTGCCAGTGAAGAGCACGGGAATATTGCAGCGCTGAGTTCTCTTGAACACTTTGAAAGCGAAATCATGGAGTATATCGGTTCCGTGACCTGGGATGCGCCAGGAAACGAATTAATTGAGATTGCGGAGACCCATCCCTTTAAATCTGTTTTTGATGCGATCAGCCTCCTTAAATTGGATGTGGACGAGCTCTTATTGGAGAGTAAAAAAGCCAGGGAAGAAGCCGAATTCGCCAACAATGCTAAAAGTCAATTCTTGGCCAATATTTCCCATGAAATTCGTACTCCTTTAAATGGTATTCTGGGGATGACGGACCTGATGCTGAAGAACTCGTTGACCGAGGAGGAACGGCGCGACCATTTGCTGGATATTAAATATTCGGGGGAAAGCCTCATGGAAATCATCATTGAAATTCTTGATTTTTCAAAAATAGAGGCGGGTAAGATTAATTTGGACCATAGGGTCTTTAAGTTTCGCGATATCAGTGAACGCGTGATGATGATGCTCGGTATCAAAGCCCACGCGCAGAAACTCGAACTTTCAAGTTATATTGACCCCACTATTCCTGAGATGCTGATCGGTGACCCGTTACGAATTCGGCAGGTGCTCATAAATCTTATTGGCAATGCCTTGAAATTTACCGAAATGGGGCACGTGCAATTACGTATTCTCAAGAAAAGCGAGACCAACCGGATGGTAACCTTGGAATTTTCTGTTTCCGATACCGGGGTGGGCATTGAACCTGAGAAAATCCCCGTCATTTTTGAAAAATTCTCCCAGGTGGATAATTCTTTTACGCGTCAGTACAGTGGTACCGGGTTGGGATTGACCATTGTGCAGAGTCTTGTCCAGTTGATGGGGGGCAGTATCAAGGTAGAGAGTGAAATTGGCAAGGGCAGTCGTTTCTCTTTTGAAATTTCATTGGAAAAACCCTTGGAAAATCCCGATGATGTCAACACTGTACCTGTTGTTCCCGTGGCTGCAAAAAAATTCCCTCCCCTGAACATTCTTTTGGTGGAAGACAACCTGATTAATCGAAAACTGGTGGAACGGTATTTAAAGATGAAAGCATGGGATGTTGTGTATGCACCGAATGGGAAGGAGGCTGTCAGTAAATATCTGGAAAACGCGGTGGATGTAATATTGATGGATATCCAGATGCCCGAGATGGATGGTTACGAAGCCACCCAGAAAATCCGCGCATTGGAAGAGGGAACCGGACGTCATGTTCCTATTATCGCGTTAACCGCCCATGCCTTGGATAGTTACATGAAAAAATCGGTGACTTCTGGCATGGATGATTATCTGACCAAGCCGATTGATCCCGAAGAAATGTACCGGGTTATCTTGCGCCTGACCTCGAACCACCACGAACAAAAAATAAAAGATAAATGATTAAGATACCTGTGGGGAAAAATAAAATGAATACATCGCGCTCTTTTTTAAGGTTTTTTTGTCTTCTGGTTGGTTTATGGGTTTGTTTTTTTTTAAGTTCTTGCCGTAATTCGCCGCCCCCGACTATCGTGGTGTATTGTGGTGCAGGCTTGAACAAAGTCGCCACGGAACTGGCCGTAGAATTTGAAAAAAAGACCCATATTTCCGTCCAATACAATTTTGGGGGTTCCAATATTTTACTGTCCCAGTTGCAACTATTAAGCAGTGGCGATGTATTTATTCCCGGTGAGGCGTATTATCTGGAAATCGCGAAAAACAAGGGGCTGATCAAGTCTTCGCAGGTGATTGCCTTTCATTGTCCAGTGATTGCCGTACCCGTGGGCAATCCCAAACATATTACCGGTTTGGAAGATCTCGGGCGTAGCGATGTTAAAATTGCCCTGGGCGATCCTCTGGCTGCGGCCATTGGCAGAACGACACAGGAATTATTAAGTAAAAATGGGTTGACACAGGCTGTAAAAAAACAGGTCGTTGCATATACGGCCACTGTGAATGAATTGATGGTGTATCTTACCTTGGGACAGGTTGATGCTGCTATCGTCTGGGAGGATAATGTGTGGACCTGTGCAGGCAAAATTGCGACGATTCCTATTCCGAGTACCCAAAATCTTAATAAAACCATTTCTGCGGGTATACTCACCTTTACCAAACAGGAAAAACAAGCCGCCCAGTTTATCGCTTTCTTGTGTTCTCCTCAAGCTGAAGAGATATTACGGCGCTACGGGTTTAAACCCAATCACCATTTATGAACCAATGAAACGTTCCATATCCGGTTTCAAGGTATTTACCGTGGCCGCCACCTTTATTTTAACTGGATTTCTGGCATTTTTGTTGTTTTATATCCTGACGTTCTCCGGGTTCGCGTTTTTTATTAAGGCTGTATTTTCTCGTGAGCTTTTGTTTGCGTTGAAGATGAGTGTGTTGACCGCTACCCTGTCCACCTTGTTGTGTTTTATTGTCGCGTTACCGCCCGCTTATGCATTGGCCCGCTATTCATTTACAGGCAAAGCCATTGTGTCCACCATCATTGATATGCCCCTGGCATTGCCATCCTTGGTGGTTGGTTTTGGGTTGCTGCTTTTTTTCGGCGCTTCTCCTATTGGCAAAGCCCTTAAAGAAATGGGTATATCCGTTATTTTTACGCCCCTGGGTATTATTTTAGCGCAGTTTACCGTTAATATTTCCGCGATGGTGCGTATTTTGAAAGCCACTTTTGTCGCCATCAATCCCCGTTATGAAAATGTCGCCCGTACCTTGGGTTGCACGCGCTTCCAAGCTGCTGTGAAAGTATTATTGCCCATGGCACGCCAGGGTTTGGTGGCGGCAATTGCGATTACCTGGTCCAGAAGCATCGGCGAGTTTGGAGCGGTCATCATGATTGCCGGGTCCACCCGTTTAAAAACCGAAACTCTTCCCATCTCACTTTTTTTAAACATGTCCACCGGCGAACTGGAAGCGGCTGCGGCTGCCGCGTCCGTGTTGATATTAATGTCGCTCGTTAGCCTTGTGATCTTCGAAAAATTCTTCAGGGGGAAAAACTATTTCTAACATGATTGAAATACGCCATATTTCCAAAACCTTCGGTGATTTTTCCCTGCGGGATATCTCTTTGACCGTGTCCCAGAACGAGTATCTTGTTTTATTGGGGCCCACTGGAGCTGGCAAAACTTTGTTATTGGAGACTATCGCGGGAATTTATCGGCCCGATGCCGGGCACATTTTATTGAATGGAGTGGATATCACCGCTACCCCGCCGCGTGAGCGGCAGATTGCTGTCGTGTATCAGGATTACATGTTGTTTCCCCATCTCACCCTGGCCCAGAATATCGCGTTCGGATTAACCCTGCGCAAGAAGGAGAGTGCGGAGCAGATTTCCCAAAAAGTGGCTGCTATGGCCGATTTATTGGGAATCACCCATTTGTTGCATCGTTACCCCCACACATTAAGTGGTGGGGAACAGCAACGCGGCGCAATTGCCAGGGCTATGATCACCCAGCCCCGCGTGTTGTTGTTGGATGAACCGTTAAGTGCAGTCGATGAATTCACTACCCAACGGTTGCACCAGGAGATTAAAAAGATACATCTCTTGAGTGGCGCCACCACCATTCACATCACCCATCGTTTTGATGAAGCGTATGCCCTGGCTGATCGTATTGCTATCATGCATAATGGTCGTATTCACCAGGAAGGGACCCCCGAAACATTGTTCAGCCAACCCGTGGATTGTTGGGTAGCCGGGTTTGTTGGTTGTAAGAATGTGTTTCCCGGTCAAGCTGTTTTGGAAAACAATGGCAGCCACGTGGTGGTTAGTGGTGTGTCCTTCAGGTCACTCACCCCGTTGGCCGGAGAGGTTTGGGTTTCTATTCGGCCTGAATATATTAATCTCTCCCGGTTTGAACATACCCAGTCCAGTGTAAACTCTTTTTGTGCCACTGTCACTGCGATCATCAATCGGGGTCGTTTGTTAGAAGCCCAATTGGAGGCTGGGATTTCCTTAATTACCGTATTAACCCGCCAATCCGCGCAAAAATTAGCATTACAAATCGGTAAGTCCCTGTATATTTCTATTCCTGTGGCGGCTGTTCATCTTTTTAAAGAGCCTAAATAGAGAAGCACTACCGCACAGTGCGTGAGCGCGTGCGGGTCAAACAATCACTATATCTACTCCATACAAATCATTTAAAATAGTCTCTATAACCTCTTTATTGCTTGTGCCTTGAGATTCGATAATATTCTTGAATACATTCTCACCATTACACAAATCCAATATTTCTTTTACCTGACCCGGTAATTCCGACCATTTCATGTCGTTCAACATAATATAAAAGGAGCGGGTGGGGAAAACCCGTTCTTTGTTCAAAATCTTATAAAATACTTGCCTGTACGATTGCCCACTCTTTTTCATGCTCTCTTTTAAGAAATGGGAATTCTTTGCCAGACTTTCGCTGATTTCCCGGAGACTGAAATTTCCCGCCAAAATTTTTGTGTCCCCATTCAACCTTGGTTTGGATAACTCGTCCAAAACCTTGGTTGGCTGTTCTTTTTCGGTATTCCCTAACATATCCTCGTTTTTAAAAATATCTTTGCCGAAACGTTCGAAATACAAGAAGGTATGGTTCGTACTTACAGCCCCTACAAAAGGGAATTCCAAGCCTGCATACTCGCCCGCTATCTGCAAATACGCCTCGTCAATATCATACACGTCCGTATCCAGCTTACTCTGTTGTTTTTCTTTATACAAACATGAAAGCTTGAACTCATCCCCATCTGCATAACGAATATGGGTGAGATCATAGGCTTGAGGATTTTTAAATACCCGTGAACCCGGTAATAACTCGAAATTTCCCAGCGTAAACAACGCGATGTGTGCTTTATTTTGCCCTATAAACGCGATTGTTTCCATGGCTTCAGCCGTTGTTTCTGTCGGGAAATCCAGGAATGACATCACCTGCACGCAGATTCCCGCATCCGCCAAATTTTTAATTACTGCCGCTGCGGTTGGCGGTGTAAATCCTTTCTCAATTAAAACCAATATTCTCTCACAGCCTGATTCCAGACCCACTGCCACAGATAAACAGCCCCCTTGTTTTAGTTTTTGGCAATTTTCCCGTGTAAAATTTTTCTCGATTTTGATTTCAGTGTTCCATAAAAAGGCGAGTTTTTTCCTGATTATTTCATCCGCCAGATGTAGCGCTAAAACCGGGGACATCACATCTATAGAAAGAGCAAAATGGTTCACGTCATATTTAGCAGCCAAAAATTCCATATCCGCCACAATTTTTTCGATACTTCTCTCCCTGTATTGGGCTGTTCCTTCTTTGGTCGCGCCGTAATGGCAAAACGCGCATTTGTTCCAGTAGCAGCCCCGCGTGGGCGCATAAGGTAACACCACTTTTGGTGCTACATATTTATCCAACGGGAACCCAGTGAAATCAGGGGGTGGTAATTCATCCAGGTTTTCTACAAAGGCTTCCCCTGGCGGAAATAAAATGTCATACTTCGGACGATCATAGTAAATGACATTTGGTAAAGAAAAGGGTTGGCTTGGTGCGGTTGTTGTCTTGAGCATTTTTAAATGTAAGATTAGTTTATGGAGCGCGGTTTCGCCTTCATAAATGATGATACTATCCAGGTAGTCGAATAGAGTTTTCATTTTTTTCCGTGGCATATTTAAAACCATGCGGCTTAAAAAAGCGCCGCCCGCGCAGATGTGGATGCTTGGAAAATTTTTCTTAAGCAGATTGGCCAACGCGAACATTTGCAGTATTTGCGAGTGATAGGTGACAGATATGCCGATTAAATCCGGTTTTTCAGCCGCTACCAGGGGAAGGAATTGTTGCTCGTAATACTCGATAAAAGGATTGATGTGCTTATCTGTTTGCGCGTCAATATCGGCGCGTGAGCTGAGAAAAAAAGGCGTTGTATATCCTCCGGGCTCGATTTGAGTGGGAAAATAAGCGGCGGAAATAAGCGTTAGTGCTTGTTGCAGTAAACTGGAATTTTTTTGATAGGCCTGGAAATCAAAAAATGTCGTTGTATCCTTGAAATTGGCCAGGATATTTTCCCCATTAAGTGTTTTTGGATTGAGACTTGATACCTCTATACATTTTAAATACTCTTTTTGTTCCATAAAATTAAGCGCATTTTTATTATCCAGGAGCGTGAATCGTTCGTCAACTTTTTGCCGGCATTTTTCCAGGAAAGCGGGACTCAGAATATATTCAAGGGCATCGATATTTAAATCTTTTATACAAACCTTTTCGCCCTGCTGACGTAAATACCCTGCTAGATAAGGAATGGCCGGGTAGGGCTGGGTAAAATCAGCGACTGGCAAATAAACAAGCAATGTATTAAAATCCATGAGCTGGATACTCCTTGAACTAGCTTCCTATATTGCTGGCTTCGATCTTTTCCAACCATCTCATATCGTCACTGCATGCGATTCCATTGCTCTTGCAAAACTCTTCCGCATAATTGCCCTTCATAAAATTATATTTTCCCTCGGCCATTTGCGCGATTAAATACACTGTTTCTTCGGTTACCGGGACATCGAAAAATTGCGCGTAGTTATACACCATTTCTATGGATTCATTTTCTGGCATATTACCAAGAGGTTTATGTTTGAATCGTGAGGGTAGCATCTCCATCAATAAAGCCAGAAGCCAACCCACCCAGCTACCCGACACCAAAAGCGGGGCGATTTTACTTTCCGCGGTGCCTAAATAGCCAGCCGCCATATCATCCACAAGGTTGGTCATATCTTTATTGCGGTAGATTCTGGCATTGATAAACTGGAATTCGTCGATCATCTGCACAATGAATTCCTTTTGTCTCGTAGCTATAGTCTGGGGGGCTTCTCTGACAATTTCCCAGAGTATACCCGCTTCCTCATGCGTTACAGCGTGAGCCACACTTTCGATCATCCCACACAGATAATCCAGCCCCTCTTTTTTGGCAATTTCGATTGTTTTAGCAAAATTGCTGGCGTTCTCCATTTTCAGGTATTCCGGTTTCCGGGTTTTAAAAGCAATGTACTGGTAAATAAAGGTGAGGAAAAAATCCCGGCAGAAATCCACCATCCACATTTTTATTTCTTTAATCTCATAGTAAAAAGGTATCACGCCATCGTTTTTAAAGTAGGTGATATTATACAGGCGTTGCGCCAGAGCTGTTTTTCCTGTTTTTCGACGCGCCAAGATAGCCGTGCTCTTGGATTTCCTTCTTTTGATGTCGTTGATCCATTTAAGAAAATAATCCAGTTCTTTTTTTCTGCCTGTAAACAGGTCCGGTTCACCGATTCGTTCTTCTAATGCGTATTCCATGGTTTATATATACCATAAATAAATAGAAATTTCAAGGAAGCTGTTTCCCGCTGTTTTTTTTGCCTTTAAAAGTCATTTTTCCTGTTTTCCACCCCAAATTACCGCGTTGCCAGACCGATTCATCATTTTTCCACTCAGTTTTGCCGCTTTGCCAGACCGTTTCATCATTTTTCCACCCAGTTTTGCCTCTTTTCCAGACCGTTTCATCATTTTTCCACCCAGTTTTGCCTCTTTGCCGGGAGTGTATAATATTTTGTGTAAATTCATTTTCACGATATTTCAAATATGATA
>CAZCVI010000051.1:0-50639 GCA_964502145.1 uncultured Clostridia bacterium | reverse complement strand
GAGACCATCAGGAAAAGGGGGAAAACTAGGCTCAGTTGTCTAATTAGGGTTATAACCGTCTTTTAATCGGTGTTAATCATTTTAATCTGGGTAATCTGTGGTAGTCATTAAAATAGCGGTGAATCCAGCTTGGGGGGGATTGACTGGGATACAACTTCAGTAAATAATTGGGCAAACTGGGTGATTTGTTCTTTATCCCTGAATATGGAATGATGATCGCCATAAATTTCATGATAGATAACAGGCTTGTAACAGTAATCCTGCCAAGATTCAACTCTTCCGGTGTTTTGATTGGCCCAGAAAAAATGCAGGGGGGCATGAATTTTTCCGGCAGGAGCATAATGAATACTGGCTTTACGGTGAGCGCGGTTAATATTAAGATAATGTACTAATTCTCTACCAGTAAGGCCAAAATAATTGGGTAATGCCATCGCATTGGAAATAAGTATCTGCCGCAAACGCTCGACCATGTCAGGATTATTGCTCAAAAATTCCACGGCTACGGCCCAGAGCGGGTCAATACCCTGTATTTGTTCCAGATCAGTAGTATTGCCAGCCGCATCAAAAAATCCCTTGATATATTCTCTTTCAGTTTGCACTGAAAATGGTGCCACTTTATCATCTGGCCGATAATCGGGACCAGAACTATCAACAAATCCAAGGAAAGATACGGTTTCACCGATGGTTTCGAGTTGCAGGGTCATTTCCAAGCCTAAATGCCCACCCCACGACCACGTGGCAATATAATACGGTCCATGTGGCTGCACTTGTCTGATCTGCTGAATGTATCTGGCGGATATCTCTTCTACGGTGACATTTTGAGGAACAACATTTTTTTGATCCTCGGCTTCAATGCCCCAACATTTAATGGAAGTGCCCAACTGTTTGGAAAATTCAGTGTACGCCCCTACATCACCCAAAACTTCATGGACAAAAAAGACATTTCTTGTGGCCCCGGGAGAACCATGTAACAAAACAAAGTTTTCAGGAATGGCTAACGCGACATCAGGAAGCTCAACATGGGTTAAATAATGTTCTACAGAGCCAATAGTGGGATAGGTAAACAATGAGGTCAAAGGAATATCCTTAGCTAACTTCTCCCGCATTTTATTGGCTACCCGGACTAAATCAAGCGAATTCCCACCAAGATCAAAGAAATTATCCTGAATACCGATTCTTTGCAAACCCAAAACTTCTTGCCAGATGTTTACGATAGTAAACTGCATAGCAGTTACAGGCGGCTGATAGGTCTCATTGGCTATAAAATCAGCATCTTGGGGGTGGGGTAGTTTGGCTCGGTCGACTTTCCCGTTGGCATTCAAAGGGATTCTATCTAATTTCACAAAACAGGAAGGAACCATATAGCTGGGTAACTTCGCGGCAATGAATTCCTTTAATTGGGCGATATGCGGGGCGACATCAGCGATAGTATAATAAAGACACAAGTACTGGCGCTGCTCTTTTTTCCTTTCCAGAACAACGGTTTCTTTGATCAAGGGATGGGAATTGAGGAGGTTTTCAATTTCACCCAGTTCTATGCGGAAGCCACGGATTTTTACCTGGGTGTCGATACGACCCAAGAATTCTATGGTGCCGTCAGGAAGCCAACGGGCTAAATCACCGGTTCTGTAGTATGTTGCAGAAGATGTTGGCAGGGTAACAGGAGCGAAAAATTTGTGCTGGGTTAATTCGGGGTTATTCAAATAACCCAGTGCAACACCGTCACCACCCACAATAAGTTCACCCGGAATACCAATGGGCAATAAATGATTGTTTTTATCGAGGATATAAGCGGTGGAATTGGCGATAGGTTTACCAATAGGAATACTTTGACTGTATTCCCGCTGGATTAAAAAGGTAGTGGAAAAGGTGGTGTTTTCGGTTGGGCCATAGCCATTGATTACATTCAAACGGGGATATTTCTGCCTGACACGATTAATAAAATCAGGGGACAAGACATCACCACCAACAAGTAAATTCTTTAACCCGGCAAACACGCTGCTATCCTGCTGAAGTATCTGATTAAATAAAGGGGAAGTCAACCACATGGTGCTGATATGATACGTCCGAATAGAGGATTTTAACTCCTGGGGGGAAAGTATCATCTCTTTATTGACCAGGACAAGTTTTAAGCCATTTAACAAAACACCCCAAATCTCAAAGGTAGAAGCATCAAACTCCAATGCACCGGTCTGCAATATAGAGTCACCTGGAATGAGAGCGACATAATTGGTATTCTTTACTAAGCGGACGATATTTTGATGGGTGACGACGACACCCTTGGGGGTTCCGGTGGAACCGGAAGTGTAGATGATGTAGGCGGGGGTAATGGGAGTTATGGGAATGCTGGGAGTTATGGGAATTATGGGAATTATGGGAATTATGGGAAGTATGGGAGTTATGGGAGAATCTGAAGTGGCTACTTGGATGAATTGATGGGTGAGAAGAATAGTGGCGGTACTGTCGGATAACATGAATTGAATACGATCCTCGGGGTAATCGGGAGCGATGGGTAAATAAGCGGCCCCAGCTTGCAAGATGGCTAGGATACCGATGATCATTTCAATGGAACGATGGATTTTAATGGCTACGATGCTTTCGGGTGACACTCCATGGGTTTGTAAATAAGTGGCCAATTGGATGGCTTTATTATTTAATTGGGCATAGGTGATTTGGTTTTGGGTGCGACTGGGGGAAAGATGGGGGGATGATGTTTGGCTTATTAAAGCAATATGATCGGGGGTTCGGTGGACTTGTTCCGCGAATAATTGAGGGATGGTTTTGTCTGCGGGATAGGGGGCGGCTGTGTGATTAAACTCTTCTAATAAACGGCGCTTCTCTTGGGGAGATAACATGGTTATTTCTCTGAGTTCACACGCCTCATTCTGAAGAACCTGGGCAAATGCGGTTAGGAAATGATGGGCGATTTGGTTTACATAAGAGTGGTCCAGAGTAAAACCATTGTATTGAAAAGTGATGGTCAATTGAGTGGTCTCTGCCAATAAAACATTAAAATCATAATTGGTTTGCCCAAACGCATTGACATTGGTCAATTTTAAAACCAATGAGGCGTCATGGCGGGTATTCTTTTCGCTTTGATCACCTTCTATCTCCAAGGCAAGAGGATAATTCTCAAATACAAAAAGGTGATCGAGTAAATTTTGTTTTAATGGACTGCGCGATTGGATGTCAGCGAGAGGATGGTAATGATAAGATTCACTGACCAGCGCTACGGCCTGAACTTTTTGCATGAGCTGGTGAAATTTCATTTTTTCAGCCAAGCGAATACGCACGGGAATGGTATTGATAAATAAACCGATGATCGATTCAACACCTTCCAAAGAAGAGGGTCGCCCAGATACAACGGCTCCAAACACAACATCCTCTTTGCCAGTATATTTTCCCAACAGTAGCGCCCAAAGGGTCTGGGTAAGAGTGTTTAAGGTGACATGATTCCGCGCAGCAAGTGTTTTGAGTTGGTTGGTTTGAGGAATATCGAGTGCTATTGAAATTTTCTGATTAGAATACGAGGCGCCACTCTCTTTGTTCTTGAGCGTTGTTTTTAAAATACCGGTTTGTTCTGCAAATGCATTTAGGTAGTGTTCCCAATACAAACGGGACTGGTCTTTATCCTGTTTTTCGAGCCATTGGATATAGGTTCGATAGGGTTTTACAGGGGGTAACGCATAGGATCGGTTCAGGATATTCCCGCTGTATATGCGAAAAAATTCGCTGTTAATGATGCCAATACACCAACCATCCATCAAGATATGCGGAAAACTCCAGATAAACTCATAGGTCGATTGATCCAAACGCAATATCGACGCCCGCATTAACATATCTTTGCTTAAATTAAACGCAGACTGCTTATCCCTGTCTTTGTATTCGCGGACAAACGTCTCTTTTTCCTGGTTGTCAAGAATGTGACCCAGATCAAGATAATTAAAAGCAACGGGTCTGTTTTTTAATACAATCTGCAAGGGACGCACAATGTCTTTATGAACAAAGGCAGTACGTAAAATATCATGACGCGTCACGAGTTCATTCAAACTCTTTTCCACGAGGGGAATATCCAATTGCCCTTGCAAACGAAACGCGGTCTGTTGGAAATAAGCGTGCGAGAATGGGTCGAGCAAAGCATGAAATAACATGCCTGCTTGCATCGGGGAAAGAGGATACACATCCACAGCATCAGGATACAGTTCCAGCCATGGTTCAAGCGGGGCCAGGGGTACAAAAGAGTGGTCATCCGGGGCGAGTACTACTTCCCGTGCTAACTTTGCCACGTGGTTAGAGAGCTGCGAAATAAATGGATATTGAAATAAATCTTTCATTTCCAGTTGGTACCCCGCGCTTTTTAAGCGGGATAATATCTGGATAGATTTAATCGAATCACCACCAATAGAAAAGAAATTATGATTGATACCAATATCTTTTTTCCGCAATACCGCTTCCCATATCTCGATCAGCTTTTGTTCCAGTTCATTTCGTGCCGGGGCGTAGGCTTCGGTGGGTTCCTGGGGCGGTGCGGGGAGGGCTTTAATATCCAGTTTCCCGTTGGGAGTCAGTGGCAATTTTTCGAGAATAGGAAAATAGGCGGGGATCATATAACCAGGTAAGACGTGAGATAAATACTCTTTTAATTTATGGGGTTCCAGGTCAGTGTGCTGCAAAGAGTGGGGCACGATATAAGCGGACAGATAACTTTCGTCACCATTTTCCTGGCGGAGCAACACAACTACCTCTTTGATTTGCTCATGTTTTAATAATTGGTTTTCAATCTCACCGATTTCAATGCGCATGCCGCGAATCTTGACTTGATTGTCAACGCGGCCTAAAAATTCGAGATTGCCATCTGCCAACCAACGCCCCAAATCCCCGGTGCGATAAAAAAGCGGACTGGTATTCTCAAAGAGCTGGGCTTTTACAAACTTTTCATGGGTTAATTCAGGACGATTCAAGTACCCACGCGACAAACTGGAACCGGCCAAGCATAATTCCCCGGTCACACCAAGCGGACACAACCCGAGGCGCTTATCCAGCACATACACCGCCACATTATTGATCGGTTTGCCGATAAGGGCCTTGGGGCTTTGGGGGTGAAGTTCATAGGCGGTGGAATTAACACTGTTTTCAGTGGGGCCGTATTCATTGAAGATACGCACGTGGGGCAAGCGCTCAAAATGCTTGCGGATCAACTCATCGGGAAAATTATCACCCGCACAACAGATCATCTTGATATGGTTTAAAGCATCGGCAATCTCTTCAAGCAACACATTATAAAAGATAGGCACCACAATAAAATGGGTGACACTGTTTTTGGTAATGGTTTTTTTCAGCACGGTGAGGTCAGAACGTTCTTCATCACGAATAAGGACGAGACGGGAACCGCCCAATAACGGGGTGAAAATATCGGTAACAGAACTATCGAAAAAATAAGGAGGGACTTGCAAACTGACATAACCCGGCGCATATTCATAATTATTCTTCCGCCAGATAATCGTATTCACTATAGTACGGTGTTCAACCAGAACGCCCTTGGGAATACCGGTGGAACCAGAGGTATACATGACATAAGCAGGGTCTGTAGCTTGACCTGAGACCGGGTTGGTAGAGGAATAATTCAACATATCGTTCTGGAGGTGCTCAATACACAAAATAGAATGCAGCGCCGGGCATTGGGTCTGAAGGGGAGCGAGCTTGGAGAGATATTTCTGCTGTGATAAGACGATTCCAATAGAAGCATCATTTAAAACAATGCGGATTCGTTCGGTAGGCATAGAAATATCCATGGGCACATACGCAGCACGGGCTTTCATTACCGCCATGAGCACGAATATAAGTTCAATAGAACGATCCATCACTACTAGGACGCGGTCACCGTGCTGAATGCCTTGCTCTGCGATTAAATAATGAGCGAGTAAATTGGAGCATTCATTAAAATGGCGGAAAGTTAGATTCTGTCCTTCAAATGTCAGCGCGATCTGATCGGGTACTAGGTGGACCTGATCCTCAAACAACTGATAAATGGTTTTGTTGTCCGGGTATGGAAAGGAAGTAGTATTAAAATCCACAACCAGTTGTTTTTTCTCTGCTTGGGGAAGCATATCTATCTGCGCAAGGGGTTGGTTCGGGTCGTGGAGCACAGAGGCCACTATGTGTTTTAGATATGTTTCAAAGCGGAGAATCGTTTCTCTTTCAAAAAGGCGCGTACAATATTCCAGGGTACAGGCTATTTGTTCTGCCATTTCAGTGCATATGAACGTTAAATCAAATTTTGCCGTGGTCTGCTCATATGAATAGGCAGCAAGCGACAAATCAGAATTTTTTATGGTGGGGACATCAAGGTTTTGCAAAACAAACATCGTATCAAATAGTGGATTGCGGCTCGTTTCTCTGTTTTTCAGTATTTTTTCTACCAATTCGTCATATTGATAATCCTGGTTGGCAAACGCATGTAATGTTTTTTCCTTAACTTCAGCCAAAAAAGCGTGGAAACTTTTGTGACCAGCCGGGGCGTTTTTAAGTACCAGGGTATTAACAAACATGCCAATAACCTGTTCCAAGTCCGCATGCGAACGGCCCGCGCTAGGCGTTCCCACCACAATAATGTCCTGGTTGCAAATTTTGGCTAAAAAGATATTGTATACAGCCAGCACTACCATGAATAATGTGACACCGTGCTGTAATGCCAACGCATTTAATTGTTGGGTATGGGAGCTGTCCAAGAGGAATTGAACGGTACTACCTGCAACACTTTTAACTCGGGGACGGACATAGTCAAGCGGTAAATCAAGGACGGGCACCGCATCTTTAAATTCGGCTAACCAATGCGCTTCCTGGGAAGTGAGATCGGTTTGCCGAAGGTTCTCCCATACAGCGAAATCCTTGTAATGGAGACGAAGTTCGGGTAAATTCGCGCCTTGATAAAGGGCCATAAAATCGTTAACCAATACACCCATAGACGTACCGTCAGAAATAATATGATGCATGTCCACCATCAAAAGGGATTCTTCTGCGGCGAGGGAAACCAGCCCCACGCGCAACAAGGGAGCCATAGAAAGATCAAAAGGACGGACAAAATCCTTCACGTCGCTAAAATTAGTATTTATTTGTAATAAGACATGATCATCAATCCGTTGCTTGGGTTCTTCATTTAAAATAAAAAAGGAAGTTCTGAAGCTTTGGTGTCGTTCGACCAGTTTGTTAAAGCTGTTGGCCAGTTTTTCCCATTGGATCGTTCCTGCCAATTTAAAAATCTGGGGCATATTATACCCGGTACTGGTTTCGTCCAGAATCTGGAGAAAGTACAAGCGCTTTTGCGCCGAGGATAAAGGGTAATATTCCTTCTTTTCCGCTGCTTCTATTGACGCGAACCTGTTTTTAGCTGATTTTTCTATGAGCTCGGCCAGTTCAGCAATAGTCGGGTTTGTGAATATCTGGGTGAGCTGGATTTTGGTTTCCAATACTTTGTGAATCCGAAACATCATGGTTGTGGCTTTCAGTGAATGCCCACCCCGTTCAAAGAAATTATCATGGATACCGATTTTTTCTTTTTGTATTCCCAGTATAAAGGACCAGATGTCCAGCAATTCTTTTTCAATTTTAGTGCGTGGGGGCACGTATCCTTCCTGAAATTTTATTTCGGGTTCAGGTAAGACGCGCCAGTTTACCTTGCCATTGGAAGTGAGGGGAATGTGATCCATAGGCACAAAATAAGCAGGGATCATATAATCGGGCAAACGCTTAGACAGGTATTCTCTGAGTTGGAGCGACTCGATCGGGGCGTTTTCCGCTCCTTTTAAAACAATGTAAGCACAAAGATACTTCTCACCACTGCTGCCTTCTTTGGCAATAAGAATAGCCTCGTTGATCTGGGTATGGGTTAATAATTGCTTTTCGATTTCGCCTAACTCAATGCGGAATCCTCTGATCTTAACCTGGGTATCTAAACGACCAAGGAATTCAATGGTGCCATCGGTTAACCAACGGGCCAAGTCACCCGTTTTGTAGAGTTTTATGGACGATGTGGACGTTGTGGACGATATGGACGTTGTGGACAGGGAAAGAAATTTATGGTGGGTGAGGTCTGGGTTATTTAAATAACCTCTGGCTATGCCAGCACCACCAACAACTAATTCACCGGGCACACCGATGGGTGATAAATGATTGGTTTTATCAAAGATATAAGCAGTCGAATTGGCTATAGGTTTGCCAATCGGAATTTTTTCTTCATATTGGGCGTCTATTACAAACGTGGTAGAAAAGGTAGTGTTTTCGGTAGGGCCATAACCATTGATAATACGCAGATGAGGAAACTGTCGGCGGATAAGATTAATATGCGCGGGAGATAACACATCACCCCCTACCAATAAATGCCGGAGCTGGGCAAAAATGGTCACATCCATTTGGACAAGATGATTAAACAACTGGGAAGTTAACCAGATCATGGTAATATGATTCTGGGTCATAATACGTTTTAATTTCTGGGCATTAAGAAGGTCTTCCTTGGATTCAAGATAAAGGGTCAAGCTATTTAATAAAGCCCCCCATATTTCAAAGGTGGACGCATCAAATTCCAATGCACCGGTTTGCAATATCCGGTCATCGGGTAAAAAATCGATGAAATTGGTATTTTTAACAAGACGAATTACATTGCCATGCTCGACTAAAACACCTTTGGGAGTTCCGGTGGAACCGGAAGTGTAGATGACGTAGGCGAGATTTGTGGGAAGTATGGGAGTAATGGGAATTCTGGGAATTATGGGAGTTATGGGAAGTATGGGAAGTATGGGAAGTATGGGAGTGGCTTCTTGGATGAATTGGGGGGTGAGAAGAATAGTGGCGGCACTGTCAGATAACATAAAATCAATACGCTCTTGGGGATAATCTAAAGCAATGGGTAAATAGGCACCTCCTGCTTTTAAAATACCCAGGACAGCGATGACCATTTCTATGGAACGTTTGATTTTGATCGCTACGATGGTATCGGGTAATACGCCCATTTCTATTAATATCTGGGCCAATTGAGTGGATTTCTTGTTTAATTCAGCATAGGTTAATTGAGATGGTGCCCAATCTGGGTACTCGTAACTTACACCATAAATAGCGATATGATCTGGGGTGCGTTTTGTCTGTTCTTCAAAACATAGGGGGATCGTTTTTTCTTTGGGATAGGCTGTGCATGTATTGTTGAAATGAAATAATATCTGCTCTTTATCTGCCTCGGAAATGATTTCAATTTCTGATATTTTTTGCTGGGGATTTTCCAGCACCGCAGATATCACCTTTTTGAAAAAGTGCGTGAAGCGGAGAATCGTTGCCGGCTTAAATAGACGCGTACAATATTCTAAATTACAGGAAATGTCCCCGGCAAATTCTATACACAGTAAAGATAAATCAAACTTTGAAGTATGCCGCTCATATGCGTAGGCTGTAAGCTTCAAAGTAGAGTTTTCTACAGTTGGAATATCCTGGTTTTGCAAAACAAACATCGTATCAAACAGCGGATTATGACTGGTTTCCCTGTGATCCATTACTTTCTCTACCAATGCTTCATATTGGTAGTTCTGATTGGCAAAGGCATTTAATGTTTTTTCCTTTACTTCTTCCAGAAATAGCGGCAGATTCTTGTCACCAGCCGGGGCGTTTTTAAGAACCAGGGTATTTACAAACATGCCAATAACGTGTTCCAGATCCGCATGCGCGCGACCTGCCGTAGGTGTGCCCACAACCACAACGTCCTGATTGCAAATTTTGGCTAAAAAAATGGTATAAATCGCCTGCAATACCATGAATAATGTAAGCCCGTGCTTCAAGGCAAGCGCATTTAAAGCGCGGGTATTTTGACTGCCCACGAGGAAACCCACACTATTGCCGACAAATTGTTGCACCTGGGGCCTTACATAATCAAGCGGTAAATCTAAGAGCGGTACTGGGTCACCAAATTCTTTTAACCAATAGGTTTCCTGTTTGGTGAGTTCATCTTTTTGTTGTGTTTCCCAGACCGCGTAATCCTTGTAATGCAGACGTAGTGCTGGTAAATTCTCGCCTTGGTAAAGGGTCATAAAATCGTTAACCAATACGCCCATGGAAATACCATCAGAAATAATATGATGCATATCCACCATTAAAAGATGGGCGTCTTGTGCCAACGGCAGCACAGCTACTCGCAAAAGAGGAGCTTGGGATAAGTTAAACGGACGAATGAAGGTTTTAATAAAAGCTTCGGGCTGGCACTCCATACCATTTTTATCTATTTCAAATTCTACACGGTCAAAAATTCTCTGCACAGGCGCTTCAGCCACAATAAGAAAAGACGTTCTAAAACCTTCATGCCGCTGTATTAATTTTTTGAACGTATCTTCCAATCTGTGCAGTTCAATTTGTCCTGTTAGATTCATGCCTTGGGACATATTATACATAGTGCCCGATTCTGCCATCATTTGCAGAAAATATAAGCGCTTTTGGGCCGAGGATAAGGCATAATATTCTTTCGCTTCCGCTGCCTCTATTTGTGCGTAAGTGTTTTTAAGTGATTTTTCAATGAGCAGGGCTAGACCAGCGATAGTGGAGTTTTTGAAGATTTGCGCCAGATCGATTTTGATATCCATGGCTTTATGAATTCGGGCCATCATCGTATTGGCTTTTAATGAATGTCCACCCAATTCAAAGAAATTATCATGGATGCCAATCTTTTCTTTCTGGATGTCCAGTAAGACGGACCATATTTCAGCCAAATGATGTTCAATTTTAGTGCGGGGTGGAGCATAATTGGCTAAAATTGGCTTAAATTCAGGTTTAGGCAATGCTTTTTTATTGATTTTCCCATTGGCCGTCAGCGGTATTTTTTCCAGCCTCATGAAGTAGGCTGGGATCATATAGTCGGGTAAATTGTTTAATAAATAATCTCGTAATTCATTGCTGCTTAACTCTTTGTCCGCTACAAAATAAGCCACCAGACTCTTATCGCCATTGTTTTCGTCCCTGACGATCACTACCGCATCATTAATCTGGTCATGGCTTAATAATAAATTTTCAATTTCTCCCAGTTCGATACGGAAGCCGCGGATTTTCACCTGGTGATCGATGCGACCCAAATATTCGAGATCACCATCTGGCAACCAGCGGGCCAAATCACCGGTTTTGTAGAATTTTGTGGACGACATGGACGAAATGGACGTAATGGACGAAATGGACAGGGTTGAAGGCGAGATAAATTTGTCGTGGGTTAATTGCGGGCGGTTCAAATAACCTCTGGCTACACCGGCACCGCCAACGTATATCTCACCGCTAAGGCCAATAGGTAACAGATGGCAGTAAGAATCCATGATATATACATTCAAGGTAGGAATAGGCTTTCCTATATTGCTTACTTTGGCAGCCATTTCTTCATGGGTGATTTCTTTGTAGGTGACATGCACGGTGGTCTCGGTAATCCCGTACATATTGATTAATGTGGTGAACGGGTATTTCAAGTGCCACTCTTTTAATTTTTTCGGTTGTAGGGCTTCACCCCCGAATATGATATATCTTAAATAAAGCGCTTTAGCGGCTATTGGTAATTCTTCTTCCACTAGCCGATAAAATGATGATGGAGTTTGGTTTAGCACAGTCACAGCTTCTCTTTTTAAGATATCCAAATAGTCACGGGTATCCATGGCTGTAACACGCGGAATAAGAATCAACTTTCCACCGAATAACAATGCACCATACATCTCCCACACGGAAAAATCAAAACAATAGGAATGAAAGATGGTCCAGACATCATTCTCATTAAATTGGAATTGAAACTCATCGTTGAACAATAAACGGACAACATTTTCATGGGTCACTAAAACTCCCTTGGGTTTTCCTGTGGTGCCGGAAGTGTAGATGATATAGGCGAGATTTGTGGGAGTAATGAGAGTGATGGGAATTATGGGAAGTATGGGAATTATGGGAATTATGGGAGTTATGAGAGTGGCTTCTTGGATGAATTGAGCTGTTATTAGGATTTTAGCGGCACTGTCGGATAACATGAATTGTTTACGATCTTCGGGGTAGTCGGGGTCAATCGGTAGATAGGCGCCACCGGATTTTAATATACCGAGGATACCAATGATCATTTCAATGGAGCGTTCCACCATGATGGCGACAATAGTATCAGGGGAAACACCTTTAGATAGTAATACGTGGGCCAATTGATTGGATTTTTTATTTAATTCGGAGTAAGTAACTTGGCCCTCCCCGTTTTTGGGAGCGATGATAGCCATATGATCGGGGAACCGATGGGCTTGTTCGGCAAATATGTGCGGGATCGTTTTGTCTTTGGGATACTTTGTGCATGTATTGTTGAATTGAAATAATATCTGTTCTTTTTCCGCCTCGGAAATGATTTCAATTTCTGCTATTTTAGTATAGGGACTTGCCAAGACCGAGGATAAAACGTTCTGGAAATAGCGGGTGAATCGTTGCACCGTTGCTTCTTTTAATAATGCAGTACAATATTCAAGTGAGCAGTATAATTGCCCAGCAAATTCAATACACATCAAGGTAAGATCAAATTTGGCAGTCTGCCGCTCATAAGGATAGTATTTTAACTTCAAACTGGAGTTTTCTATGGTTGGAATATCCTGGTTTTGCAAAACAAACATCGTATCAAACAGTGGATTGCGGCTGGTATCCCTGTTTTTTACTACCTTCTCTACCAATCCTTCATACTGGTAATCCTGATTGGCAAAGGCATTTAATGTGTTTACTTTTACTTCTGCCAAGAACGAGCAGGGATTTTTATCTCCCGCAGGGGAATTTTTTAATACCAGCGTATTCACGAACATACCGATCACTTTTCCCAGATCAGCATGACGGCGACCCGCAGTCGGTGTACCCACGGCAACTATTTCCTGGTTGCACACCTTGGCTAAAAATATATTATAAACTGCCAGCAATACCATATATAATGTGACACCCTGCTGCAATGCCAACGCTTTTAACGCGTGCGTATTAGGCGCGTCCAAGGTGAAAGGCACACTATTTCCTACAAATTGTTGAAGTTGCGGGCGCGAATAATCAAGCGGTAAATCCAATAAAGGCATCTCATCGGCAAATTCTTTTAGCCAATAGGCTTCTTGTCTGGATAATTCATCTTTCCGCTGCGTCGTCCACACGGCGTAATCCTTGTAATGAAGACGGAGTTGGGGTAATGGTCGCGATTCATACAGGTCCATGAACTCTTTAATCAACACGCCCATAGACGTGCCATCAGAGATGATATGATGCATGTCCACCAGTAAAAGATGCGAATCTTCCGCCAAGGGCACAACACCCACTCGCAAAAGAGGGGCCTGGGATAAATTAAAGGGACGAATGAATGCGTTTATTAATGCTTCTGGTGTTTTTGCGGAGGACATGAGCGGCGCAGCAACACTTATTTCTATTGCAAAGGACACCGTATCAAAAATTCGTTGCACCGGTTCTTCGGCAACCATAAGAAAGGAAGTTCTAAAACTTTCATGGCGCTGTATTAAAAGCGTAAATGTTTTTCCGAGTCTTTCCATAGCTATTTTTCCTTCCAGTTCCATCACCTGGGACATATTATAGCCCGTGCTGGTTTCTTCCATCATCTGGAGAAAGTACAACCGCTTTTGCGCCGATGATAATGGATAAAATGATTTTTTCTCAGCCGGTTCAACAGCCAGGAACAGTTCTTTTTCAACTGCTTGGATGTATTGGGCTAATGAGCTGATCGTCACTCGTTTAAACACTTCTTCCAATGGAACCTTGGCATTAAATTCTTTATGGATTTTTAACGTGAGTGCGGCAGCTTTCAAAGAATGGCCGCCCAGTTCAAAAAAATTGGCTTGAATACCGATTTTGTCCTCTGTGATAGCCAGGACTTCCGCCCAGATGCGCGTTAATTTTTGTTCCGTCTCATTCGTCGGTGCCACATAATCCTTTCCTGTGCCAATTTCTGGATCAGGCAGGGCTTTGCGATCAATTTTAAAACTGGCTGTTAAAGGGAATTGTTCCATATGGACAAAATAAGCTGGAATCATATAATCAGGTAATGAATTGGCCAGATATTCACGCCAGTGGTGGACATTCTCCAAAACATTCCGTTCTGATTCAGTAAGGTTATCTTTGACAATAATATACGCCACGATGAACCAATCCCCCACCGCATCTTTTTTTGCAGTTACAGCCGCCTCTTTGATGGCTTGATGTTTTAAAAGAAGCGTCTCAATCTCTCCCAGTTCAATGCGATAGCCGCGGATTTTTACCTGGGAGTCCCGTCGCCCAATAAACTCTATCTCACCATTCAAAAGCAAACGTCCCACGTCTCCAGTCCAATAGAGCGAGCCGAATTTGGGGTCCTTGGTAAACACTTTTTTCGAAAGTTCCTCCTTGTGCCAATACCCCGGTGAAAGATGGGGCGAAGACACCAGAATTTCCCCCGTTTCAAAAGGTTTCGCCTCTTTTCCTTTGTCATTGACCAAAAAAATTTTTGTGCAGTCCAGTGTTTTCCCAATCGTCACTTTCCCGACGTGGTCATTGGAGCCGACGATCCAAATAGAATTGGCCGAGGATTCCGATTGCCCGTAGATATTGGCCAGTTTGGTTTGGGGGAAATATTTTTGAAACATATCAACATGAAACATCAATACCGGTTCCCCGCCCAGAATGATAAAACGCAGCCGGGGAAACCGATCTGTCTCAGTCAGAGTATTGACGAAATAATGATACAATGACGGGACAGAGTGCCATACCGTTAGTTTTTCCTGTACCAAGAATTCGGAGAGTTCAAGGGAGCCAGCACGTTCATCTCGTTTCAGGTTAAACGGGTAAAGTGAAGCACCGGATAAAAGCGCGGCATATATATCCATTACTGCCGCATCATGGGAAAAAGAAGAGATCAACGTCATCCGGTCTGAAGGAACAATAGCAAAAATCTTGATCCAATTACGGATATAATAATAAACATTTTCATGGGTTTGCATCACCCCCTTGGGTAAACCGGTGGAACCCGAAGTATAAATAATATACGCCAATTTATTCCCGGTTATTTCACGCACAGGATTCTCGACTACCCGCTCCCGGTTTATTTCTTCTATATTAAGGTAGGGGATATTGTTTTCCAAGGCAATTATTTTGGCAGAAGTTTCATTGGCTTGATCAGTAAGAATCAAAGAGACATCCGCATCTTGTACCATATAGGAAAGTCGACTCTGCGGATAATCCGGCGCCAGAGGCACATAGATTTTCCCGGCTTTCAGAACTCCCAATAACGCAGCAATCATCGGGACACCGTGATCAAAAAGAAGTCCCACAGTTTGGTTAGAGCACGTGCTAGAGTACTTGTTTTGGATCGTATGGGCTATCCAGTTGGCATAGTGATTGAGTTCTCCATAGGTGAACGCAGCATTTAGGGTTTTTGCAGCCATAGCGTGGGGATTTTGGTTTACCTGTTCTTCAAATTTTTTAATTAGCATATTCTTTTTCCTCTTACCTTATTCTTCATCATTCTTCATCAAAATTTCTGGCAAATGTATGGGTGGTTTGGTTGTCCCAGTAATCATCATAACTCTTTAGCGGCGTCTCCACAAAAAAGTCCACCAGATTCGTATATTCTGTGACCATGTATTCAATGGTTGACAGATTAAAGAGTTCCTTTTTATACGCCCATTGGATATCTATGCCATTTTTATGTTCGATAATATAGGGTTCCAAATCAAATTTTACTTCGGAAGCAGGGGCGGCTTTATTAGTGCCACTTTTTTGTTGGCTAGTACTCTTTGGATGGGTGTCTCCCAGGTTGAGCATATTAAAAGACACCGGAATTTCCGGGTACTTCATATTCAATTCTTCAAATACCAATTCCAGCGGATAACCCTGGTGCGCTAAAATTTCAAGCACCTCGGCATTCACCCGCTCAAGAAAATGATTAAAGGATTCTTCAGGAAACAGTTGGATATTAAACAATTCAGTACTAACAAAAAAGCCAATGATCTGAAGCAAGGACTCATGCTCCCGGCCCGCACTCACAATAAAACAGGATATCTCCTGCTGGTTGGAAAACCGGTGCAATAAAAGAATATAAAGAGCAAACAGCACCACAAAAAGAGTGGTGTTATAGTCGCGTGCAATTTGTTTTAGCTTTTCGGTTTGCGCTTCATCCAAGCTGGAAATGTATAGGCTGCCTTTTCGTTCATTGCCGATCCTGTTGTAATCCACGGGTAACTGCACGGCTGATACTCCATTTTCCAGCTTTTTTTTCCAAAAAAGATGGGTCTTTGCTTTGACTTCCTGGTTGGCTAGTTGTTTATTATACCATACTGCAAAATCTTTGTACTGGATTTGTAACGGTTCCGGGTTATATTCATTTCCAGATAAACACCCTGCTAAAAAAAGGGAAAACTCTTGTTTCAGTAATTCCATGGACCACCCATCACTGATGATATGGTGCATATTAAAGATTAACGCACTTGAAGATTCATCCAGTTTGATAAGTATCACCCTGAACAGCGGAATTTCTGACAAGTTAAATGGTGTTAAGACCTCTTGGGTATAAATTTGGGACGTTTTTTGTTGTTTTTCATCGGCGTGCAGAGCGGATAAATCAAAAAAGGTCAGGGGGACATGCACTTCGTTTTGCACCAATTGGACAGGTTTTTCATTAACGATGATAAACCCGGTCCTGAAACTTTCATGACGTGCGCTAATCCGTTGCAGAGTTTTTTCGATTACTTTTTGGTCCATGCTTTGATTTAGCAGAACCATTCCCGGCATATTATAAGCGGAACTGTGGGGAGTCAATTGCTGAATAAACCAGAGTCGTTTTTGGTTGTAAGAGAGTTCATAAAAGCCTCTCTCTTCCGCAGCTTCAATGGCCAGATATTTTTCTTTGGCACACTCGTTTATAAATGTGGCCAGACCCCTTATAGTCGGATTCTTGAATATCTGGACCAAATCAATTTTAATATCCAAGGCTTTATGTATTTTGGCGATCAATGTGGTCGCTTTAAGTGAATGCCCACCCAATGCAAAAAAATTATCCGTACTGCCAATTTTTTCAATGCCCAGTAACTGGGACCATAGTACAGCCAATTGCTTTTCAATTCCAGTGCGTGGTGGATCATAATTCGCTAAAATGGGATTGGCTTCAGGTAGTGGCAACGCCTTTTTGTTTACTTTGCCATTGGTGGTCAGCGGTATTTTTTCTAACTGCATGAAGTAGGCTGGGACCATATAATCCGGTAAATTGTTTAATAAATAGTCTCGTAATTCAGTACTGCGTAGCTCAAGGTCGGCAACAAAATAGGCAATCAGACTCTTATCGCCGGTTTTATCTTCCCTTACAATGACGACAGTATCTTTTATCTGCTCATGTTTTAATAAAACATTTTCAATCTCACCCAATTCAATCCTGAATCCTCTGATTTTTACCTGATCATCCATGCGGCCCAAGAATTCGATATTTCCATCTGCGCGCCAACGGGCCAGATCGCCGGTTTTGTAGAAATTGGTGGATGATATGGAGAGGGCGAAAAATTTGTCTTGCGTTAATTCTTGGTTGTTCAAATACCCGCGTGCCAGACCCTGACCCGATAACACCAATTGCCCAGGTATACCAATCGGAACCAGATGGTTGTCTTGATCAATAATATATAGACTAGTATTGGCAATTGGTTTACCAATGGAAATAGTGGCTTCCAGTTGAATGTTCCTGTACATAGAGGCCAGAACACTGCTTTCTGTCGGTCCATACTCATTAACAAGCTCCAGCAAAGGAGTATGTTGCTTACTTTTTTCCACCAGCGCCGGTTGAACCCACTCACCCGCCAGCGTGACTACTTTTAAGCCGGATAATTCTTTTCCCGTGGACGTTTCCAGTAACCAGCGGTATAACGACGGTACACAAATGAAATGAGTGATGCCCAGCTTCACGATTATTTCAACGATACGGGCTGTATCTTTTGCCTCATCTGCACTTACCAGCACAACCGCAGCCCCAGAAACAATGGGCGTAAAAAAGGAGGTTAAAAAGCCATCAAACACAAATGAAAACAATTGCAATGCGCGATGGTGGATTGTCATTTTATAATTTTGTTGGCGATAGTAGATGGTATTAAAGATACTGCGGTGCTCAATCATAACGCCCTTGGGTTTGCCAGTGGTGCCGGAAGTGTAGATGATGTAGGCGAGAGTTGTGGGAGTGATGGGAGTGATGGGAAGTCTGGGAAGTATGGGAGTTACGTGAGTAACGGGAGTTATGGGAGTTATGGGAGAAATAGAAGTGGCTTCTTGGATGAATTGAGCTGTTATTAGGATTTTAGCGGCGCTGTCAGAGAGCATAAATTGGATTCGCTCTTGGGGGGATTCGGGATCAATCGGAAGATAGGCGGCGCCGGATTTTAATATGCCCAGGATACCGATGATCATCTCAATGGAACGGTTTATCTTTATTCCTACAATGGTATCGGGTAAAATGCCATTTTCTATTAATACCTGGGCCAATTGATTGGATTTAGTATTTAATGCAGCGTAAGTTAATTGGCCCCCACCGTTTTTTGGCCCGATGATGGCAATGTGATCTGGTGTTCGCATAGCTTGTTCCGCGAATAAGTCGTGGATGGTTTGGGTTGCTGGGTATGCTGCTGCTGTAGTGTTGAAATCATATAAAATCTGGTTCTTTTCCGCGTCTGATATGATAGCGATAGCCGATATTGGTATCTCTTTATTTGCCATTATACAGGTCACCATGTTTTCAAAATAGCTGATAAAACGCTGGATGGTTTCTCTGGTAAATAATTGAGTGTTGTATTGGAAAATAAACTTCAACTTCTGATCGGCTTCACCTGCTGTTAAAGAGAGATCAAACTTGGTGGTTTTCACTTCCTGAGCATAGGGCACTAATTGCAGCCCAGGGATTTCGACAGGTTCCGTACTCGTATTTTGCAGGATAAACATCGTATCAAATAATGGGTTCCGGCTTATTTCACGGGTCACCACTACTTTCTCTACCAAGTCTTCATACTGGTAATCTTGATTCTCGAAGGCGTTTAAGGTTCTTTCTGTGACTTCAGCGAGGAACTCGGTAAATTTTTTCTCCCCGCGTGGATAGTTCCGCAAAGCCAATGTATTAACAAACATGCCGATAATTTTTTCCAGGTCCGCATGGGGACGTCCTGCGATAGGGGAACCCACGACAATATCTTCCATGCGGCTTACTTTTGCCAAGAAAATCGTGTACAATGCCAACAACAGAATATACAGTGTGGCTCCTGCCTCGGCCACCACTGCTTTTAAAGAACCGGTGCAATCAACACCCAGTTCAAAATAGCATTCATCCCCGTCAAAACTCTGGACCTGGGGTCTGCGATAATCCGTGGGTAAATTTAACACCGGTATTTCATCCGCAAACTGTTTTCTCCAGAACTGTTCTTGTGCCCGCAGTTTCTGACTCTCTTTTTCACTATTCTGCCATGCCGCATAGTCCTTGTACTGGAGATGTAAAGCAGGCAATGGCAGGCCCGCAAAATAAGTGGCAAATTCGTGGACGATAATTTCCATTGACATCCCATCGGAAATAATGTGGTGCATGTCCATGAGAAATATATGCGTCTGTTCTGCCACGTTCACCAAGCCCACGCGTAACAACGGTGCTTTTGATAAAGCAAAGGGACCAATGAAAGACGGGATCTCTGACAGCGCAACGGCTTGAATACCAAATGGGACATGGGCATGGATGAATTGGTGGGGTGTTTCATCCACTACAGTAAAAGAGGTGCGGAAACATTCATGTCTGCGAATAAGTGTTGTCAGGACTTGTTCAAGCCTGGGTATATCTAACCGTCCGACCATCATCCATGCACCGGAAATATTATACGCGGTGCCTTCTGGGTCCATTTGCTGTAGGAAAAATAGACGTTTTTGTGCCGAGGATAAGGGATAATATTCTTTCTCTTCCACGGGTTGGATGCGGATAAATTTTTCTCCGCTTAACAGCTTGATATGGTTGATATATTCGGAAAGCAGAGAAATAGTGGGTTTTTTAAATATCTCGGTCAAAGGTATCTTGGTATCCAATTCCTTGTGAATCCTGGAAATCAAGATAATTGCTTTGAGAGAATGACCCCCCAAATGGAAAAAGTTGTGGTGGATACCTATTTTGTTTTTTTCTGTGCCCAATATATCGGCCCAAATCTTGACCAACAGTTGTTCGGTTCTATTCCGAGGCGGTGTGTAATCTTTTCCAATACAAATATCGGGATCGGGTAAAGCCCTGCGGTCGACTTTTCCAGTAGGAGTCAAAGGGATTTTATCAACGGGTACAAAATAAGCGGGCATCATATATTCGGGCACACGGGCGGCCAGGATATTCTTTAATTGTGTCAGGTCGACATTGGCAGCAGTAGCGAATACGATATAGGCGCACAGGTACTTTTCGCCTTTTTCTTCTTGCTTCACCACCACCACGGCATCCTTTATAGTATCGATTCTTTTTAATTGGCTTTCTACTTCGCCGGGTTCCACGCGAATGCCGCGAATCTTAATTTGAAAATCAATGCGGCCTAAAAATTCAATATTCCCATTGTCCAACCAGCGGGCCATGTCGCCAGTGCGGTACAATTTACCATTGCCTGTGAATTTATTTTCTAGATATTTATGTCGTGTTTCTTCTTCCCGGCCCAGGTATCCCCTACCCACTTGTAAGCCTCCGGCTACCAATTCCCCGGCAATGCCAACGGGCAATAGCTGTTGCGCTTTGTCCAGGATATATATATTGGTATTCATCACCGGTTTGCCGATGGCAGGAAATTCAGGGATAGCTTCGTCAGGGTTAAGAGTTAAAGTTGTCACCACGTGGGTTTCTGATGGCCCGTAATGATTGTGGAGATAGATTTTATGTTCCTGTAGATAATTTCTGAACCGTTCCTCCACCACGACCTGTTCACCCGCAGTCACAATATGCTGGATATGACCGGCAGGGAGATTAAAATGAAGATTATCACTAAACATCATCTTCAAGAAAGACATGGGAAAAAAGAGGGTTTTAATCTGCTGTTTAACAATGAGCTGGAATAATTCGGGGATACTGTTCCGGGTCTCTTCAGTAATTAATACCAATTGACCACCAGCGAGTAAGGTCGAGAATATTTCTTGAAAAGAGACATCAAAACTACTGGTCGTAAATTGCAATACCGTGCTGAAATCAATGGCGGTAAAGGCATATTGGAATTCTATCAGGTTCACGAGATTGGTATGTTCCAACATGACGCCTTTGGGTTTCCCGGTAGAACCGGAAGTAAAAATAAGGTAGACAAGATCGGAACCTTGATTGATGTGAGGAAGTTTTTCTGTGTCGTCTGCTATGATTGGGGGGCATATAGTCTTATCAAACATATCCAGACAGGGAATACTTTTAATAATGGAAGCGGTGTCGGCATCCACATCACAATAAGTCAATAAGGCAATCATCTGGCTATCTTCTATCATAAATTGTTTTCGCTGGGGTGGGAACTTGGGGTCAATAGCCAGATAAGCACCCCCGGCTTTCATAATCGCCAGCATGCCAATAACCATTTCCAGGGAACGCTCAACCATCAAACCAACAATGCTATCTCTGCCTACACCCTGCTGACGTAACACGCGGGCCAATTGATCGGCTTGCGAGTTCAACAGCTTATAGGTGAGAGCACGGTCAGCAAAAACAAGGGCAGTGTGATCTGGATTGGCCAGAGCAATTCTTTCAAACATCCCATGAATGGTTTTCTGGCGATCAATGGGTTGAAGGGCACCATTGGACATGGCCAGAATTATCTCTTTTTCCTCTCTGTCCAAAATCTGGATATCACCGATTCTTACGGCGGGGGTGGTAGAAATCGTGGTGATAATATTTTTTAAATAACGGCAAAACCGCTCTATGGTTTCCACTTTAAATAAATTGGTGCTGTATTCCAGGCTGAATATAATGTTTTTCTCTAGTTCTACGGCGGTCAAGTTCAGATCGAATTTGGCTGTTTTGTTTTTTTGGGGATAGGGTTTTAATATCAAGCCGGGAATAATAATGTCTGACATCTCCATGTTTTGGAATACGAACATAACATCGAATAAGGGGTTTCGCGAAGTATCTCTATTTTTAACCACACGGTCTACCAGGTCCTCGAAGGGGTAATCTTGATTTTGAAAGGTCTCCACGGTCCTGGCTTTGATTTCGGTTAAAAAAGCGTTAAAGGTTTTTACCCTTGTAGGATAATTCCGTAAAACCAGGGTATTCACAAACATGCCGACAATATTTTGTAACTCCTCGTGTCTTCTGGCAGCGATAGGCGAGCCAATAACAATATCTTCATCGCCGCTTAATTTGGCCAACCAGATGTTGCAAGCGGCCAGAAGAACCATGAACATGGTGACATCCTGACTTAACGCCAAGGTTTTTAAAGCACGGGTCTCCTCTGGCGTCAGTTCAAAACCAAGCCGATCCCCTTCAAAACTCTGCACGATAGGTCTGGGATAATCGGTGGGCAGATTCAGAACAGGTATCTCTTCGGCAAACTGTTGCAACCAGAATTTTTCAAGTATCAGCAAAGCTTCCTTATTATTTTGTCCGCTCTGCCAAACGGCAAAATCTTTATATTGAATACGTAAGGGGGGCAGTTGACCACCACTGTAAAGGGTCATCATTTCTTTAAAAATGATCCCGGCAGAAGTTCCATCGGCAATAATATGATGGATATCCATCATCAGGACATAGTGGTTCGACTCTTTTTTTATCAATACAACACGCATCAAGGGGGCTAGGGACAAATCAAAGGGGCGAATAAAAGGTTGGGGTTGTATCGTTTCGTAATAGTCAATAACAAAGTCCACTTCCGGGTGGACGATCTGCACCAATTCATCATTTATAGCCATAAAGGAGGTTCTCAAGCTTTCGTGTCGGGCAAGCAATGTTCTGAAGGCTACGACTAATTTTCCTTGATCCAGAACACCTTCCAAGGTCACGAATACGGGGATATTATATCCGGTGCCTTGTAAATCCATTTGCTGGAGAACGTGCAAGCGTTTCTGCACGGAAGATAAGAGATAGTATGCTTTGGCTTCCACGGCGGGGATGGAATCATAGTTTACTTCTACTTGCTTCTTTATATATCCAGATAATCCACGAATCGTGGGTGTTTTGAATATCTCTCCCAGGGGTATTTTGACACGGAGTACCTTGTGTAAACGTGCCGTAAGCAAGGTTGCTTTTAAGGAGTGACCGCCCAATTGGAAAAAGTTATCATCTATGCCGATAGGATTCATTACTGGGTTTATATGCAAGATATCAGCCCATATTTCAGCCAATTTTATTTCTATTTCATTGCTGGGCGCGACAAAACGGTCCGTCTTTTTTATTTCCGGTTCGGGTAAGGCGTGGCGGTCGACTTTACCGGAGGCATTCAGGGGTATTTTTTCCATGGGCACAAAGTACGCGGGGATCATGTATTCGGGTAAATTGGTTAATAAATGGTCTCTGATCTGGCTATCGCTAAGCAGGGTGTCTGCCACAAAATAGGCAATCAAATATTTATCGCCGTCATTATCTTCTTTAGCAAGAACCACGGCTTGACGGATAGGTAAAGAGTGTATTAATTGATTTTCTATCTCGCCCAGTTCAATGCGATAACCGCGTATTTTGAGTTGGGTATCGCGTCTGCCAATAAAGAGGAGGTTGCCATCGGGTAATAATCGCGCCATATCACCGGTACGGTACATAACTTGGCCATTCAAATAGGGATGGGGAACATATTTTTCCATGGTTAATTGAGGATTATTTAAATATCCCCTGGATACACCGGCTCCTGAAATACAAATTTCACCGGCTATTCCCATGGGAACCAAGTGGTCGGTGGGGTCCAACAAAACGATCTGGTTATTGGCCAGTGGTTTGCCAATCGGCACGATTTTGCCCGCAGAAAGATGGGATACGTAATTGTAGGAACTGGCACAGATGGTGGTCTCGGTGGGTCCGTACCCATTGATGATTTTCAGACGGGGATTTAAATGAAGATAGTCTTCTAAGACATCTTCAGGAATAGGCTCAACGCCCACGAGCATTTTATTCAATAATAATGGAAGATGATGTCTCTTTAACTCTTCATAAACAGGCTTTAACAACGCGGGGGGCAAATAAGTTAACGTGATGCCCTCCTCCACAATGACCTGAACCAGGGCGAAGACATCGAATTTATTCTGCTCAGGCATAAAAACAATCCGGGCACCAAAGGACAAGGGCAAGAAAAATTCCCATACACTGACATCAAACATGATATTGGTGAGACTCAAACAACGGTCCTGATAATCTATATTTCCATCATACTGATGGAACATATGAAACACAAAATTGACCAGTTGCGCATGTTCAACCGCCACACCTTTGGGTCGACCGGTGGAACCGGACGTATAAATGACATATGCCAGATCGTTGGGACGGGAATCTACAACAAGGTTGGCTTGAAAAGGGCTATCAAATATATCTAGGTCTTCCAGATAGATGATTGTTCCAGCAAAGTATGTTTCGGCATTAGGGCGGTGATATGATATTAAAACAGAGATGGCGGAATCATTTAAGATATATTGAATACGTCCGGCTGGCAGGGTGGGATTGATGGGTAAATAGGCGCAACCGGCTTTTAAGATACCCATTATGCCGATCATTAATTGCGGGGAAGGTTCTACCATAATTGCCACTATGGTTTTAGGTAAAACACCCTGGGTGATTAATCGTTCTGCCAATTGAGTGGAGGTTTCGTTTAATTGGGAGTAGGTGAATTGGTTTTGTGCTTGACCCACCGGGGTTGCCGATGTAGTAGCCATATGATCGGGAGTGCGGGCGGCTTGTTCGATAAATAATTGGTGGCTGGTTTTGGTTGATGGATAGGCGGCGGTGGTAGTGTTGAATGTATATAAAAGCTGGTTCTTTTCCGCGTCAGATATGATTTGCACAGTGGCGATTGGCACGTTTGTATTTGCCATTAAGCGGGTCACAAGGTGTTCAAAATAGGTAATAAAACGCTGGATGGTTGCACGATTAAATAATTGGGTGTTGTACTGGAAAATAAACTCCAGCTTCTGGTCGGCTTCGCCTGCGGTTAAGGAGAGATCAAATTTCGAGGTTTTGGCTTCCCGTGCATAGGGTGCTAAATGCAGTCCGGGTATGTCTACAGCTTGGGTATCAATTGTCTGGAACGTAAACATGGTATCAAAAAGCGGGTTCCGGCTTATTTCCCTGGCCACGGCGACTTTTTCTACCAAGTCTTCATATTGGTAATCCTGGTTCTCGAACGCTTTTATGGTGCGTTCCTTGACTTCTTGTAGAAATTGGTTGAATGTTTTTTCCCCGGTGGGATAGTTCCGCAAAGCCAAGGTGTTGACAAACATGCCGATAATTTTTTCCAGATCGGCATGTCTGCGTCCGGCAATGGGAGTACCAATGACGATATCTTCCTGGTTGCTTATTTTGGCCAAGAAAACAGTATACAATGAGAGCATCAGGATATATGGTGTTGCGCCAGCGTCAGCAACAATAGTCTTTAAATCAGCGGTGATTTTTGCATCCAGCGCAAAAATAATTTCATCGCCTGCAAAGCTCTGCACTACGGGTCGTACATAATCGGTAGGTAAATCCAACACGGGAATTTCACCGGCAAACTGGGACTTCCAGAATATTTCCTGGTCCCGGAGGTTCTGGCCCTCTTTTTGTTGGTATTGCCAAACGGCATAATCTTTGTACTGGAGATTCAAAACAGGCAATGGGTCACCAGCAAAAAAAGCAGCGAATTCGTGGACTAAAATTTCCATTGACAACCCATCGGAAATGATGTGATGCATGTCGACCAGAAATATATGCTGCTGTGCGGCTATATTAACCAATGCTACCCGTAGCAACGGTGCAATGGATAATTCAAAGGGACGTATGAACTCTTTAACTTGCATCAGTTCCAAATATTCGATTTCAAATGCCACGGTCGGGTGGATAAACTGGATGGGTGCTTCATCCAATAGTGCAAAAGAGGTGCGAAAGCTCTCATGTCTTTGGATGAGTTTTTGCAATGATTGTTTAAGTCTGGGTTGATCCAGAATTCCGGTTATTGTCCACGCGCCAGAAATATTGTACGCGGTCCCATCTTTATCCATTTGTTGTAGGAAATACAATCGTTTCTGTGCGGAGGAGAGGGGGTAATATTCCTGCTCTGCAACGGGTTCAATGCGGCTGTATTTCTCCTGGTTGAGCGGGTTGAGTTGCGTGATATATTGGACAAGCCCGCTGATGGTGGGCCTTTTAAATATCTCGGTCAAGGGTATCTTGGTATCCAATTCCTTGTGAATCCTGGAGATCAAAATAATTGCTTTGAGAGAGTGACCGCCCAATTGGAAAAAATTGTCGTGGATTCCTATTTTGTTTTGAGCTGTTCCCAATGTGTCGGCCCATATTTTAACCAATTGTTGTTCGGTCCTGGTGTTTGGTGGTGTATACTCTTTTTCTGAGTTGATATCTGGATTGGGGAGGGCTCTGCGGTCGACTTTGCCGCTGGGAGTTAAAGGGATTTTATCCATGGGTACAAAATACGCGGGAATCATATAGTCGGGCACACTGGCGGCGAGGGTATTCTTCAATTGGGTGAGGTCAAACGGGGTGGCAGTGGTCAATACGATATAGGCACACAAGTACTTCTCGCCTTTTTCTTCCTGTTTTACAACCACGACAGCATCTTGAATATTTTGGATTCTTTTTAATTGACTTTCTACTTCGCCGGGTTCGACACGAATGCCCCGTATTTTTACCTGCTGATCAATGCGGCCTAAGAATTGGATATCACCATTGGTCAGCCAGCGGGCCATGTCGCCAGTTTTGTATAATTTTCCTACCTGTTGGAATACATCCTTTATAAATTTATTTCTGGTTTCTTCTTCCCTGTCCAGATACCCCCGGCCCACTTGTTGGCCGCCTACTACCAATTCCCCGGGCACACCGACGGGTAAGAGATGAAACTCCTGGTCCAGAATATAGATACGGGTATTCATAACAGGTTTGCCTATAGAAGGAAATTCTGGGATATCATGCTGGGGGTCAAGGGTTAAGGTTGTAACCACATGGGTTTCAGATGGCCCGTAATGATTGTGCAGGTAAATTTTATTTTGCTGAAGATAGGTTCTGAACTGGTCATCCACCACGACTTGTTCGCCTGCGGTGACAATATGCTGGATATTACCAGCAGGGAGATTTAAATGAAGGTCATAGCTAAACATCATTTTCAGAAAAGACATGGGGAAAAAGAGGGTCGTAATCTTGTGTTTAACAATGACTTGGAATAATGCGGGGATGCTGTTCCGGGTCTCTTCAGCAATTAAAACCAATTGCCCGGCGGAAAGCAAAGTTGAGAATATTTCTTGAAAGGAGACATCAAAACTGATGGTGGTGAATTGCAATACCTTGCTGAAATCAATGGAAGTATAAGCATACTGAAATTCCATCAAGTTAACCAGATTGGTATGCTCTAACATCACGCCTTTGGGTTTGCCAGTAGAACCGGAAGTAAAAATAAGGTAAACAAGATCGGACCCTTCATTGATGTATGGGAGTTCTTCGGTAAAGTTCCCGGTGAGGGGGGTGAATAAAGTATTGTCCTGCATATCCAGAATAGGAATACCTTTAATAATGGAAGCCGTGTCCGCATCAAAATCACAGCAGGTCACCAGGGCGGTCATGTGGCTGTCTTCGATCATAAATTGTTTTCGTTGGGCAGGGAACTTGGGGTCGATGGCAAGATAGGCACCGCCGGCTTTCAAAATAGCCAGCATGCCAATCACCATTTGCAAGGAGCGCTCGGCCATCAGGCCCACGATTTGGTTTCTTCCCACACCGTGATGTCTCAGGAGGTGGGCGAATTGATTGGCTTGGTGGTTCAACTGGGTGTAGGTGATGCAGTGGTTGTTAAAGATCAGGGCGGTTTTATCTTTATTGTTCAATACTGTTTTTTCAAACATACCATGGATGGTGGTATGAATATCTATTGATTGGGAAGAACCATTGGAAAAGGCCAGAATGCTCTCCTTCTCTTGGATATCCATTATTTCAATTTGGGCCATTTTAACATGGGGGTTCTTTAAAATGGGGGTGATGATATTTTGAAAATAGTGGCAAAACCGTTGAATAGTCTCTTCTTTAAATAACGTGGTGCAGTATTCGAGGTTAAAGAACAAGCGGTTCTCTATTTCCATGGCGGACAGGTTCAAATCGAATTTGGCAGTTTTGTTTTCATATGGATAGGGTTTCAGGGTCAAACCAGGAATTATAATCTCGGGGGTGTCCATGTTTTGAAAGACAAATAAGACGTCGAAGAGGGGGTTTCGTGAAGTATCCCTGCTTTTAACTACCTCTTCCACGAGATTTTCAAAGGGGTAATCTTGATTTTGAAAGGCATCAATCGTGCGAAGTTGTACTTCTTTTAAAAATTCAGTGAAGGTTTTTTGGGGTGTGGGGAAATTTCTTAATACGAGGGTATTAACAAACATGCCGATGATTTTTTCAAGGTCCGTATGCCTGCGGCCAGCAATGGGAGTACCAATGACAATATCGTCGCGGCTGCTTAGTTTGCCCAAAAGAATGGTATATAAAGCCAGTAACACCATATACAGGGTGGCGCCCGATTCCAGTGCCATGGTTTTTAAGGCGCGGGTGATCTTTTCATCTATTTCAAAGGTGATGGTATTTCCTGCAAAACTCTGTACTTGGGGGCGACTAAAATCGGTGGGTAAATCAAGCACGGGTATTTCGCCAGCAAACTGATTTTTCCAATACATTTCTTGTTCTACCAGGGACTCTTGTTGTTTTCCACTGGCTTGCCATTCTGAAAAGTCCTTGTACTGGAGTGTGGGTGTGGGAAGTTCAAGGTCACGATAAAGCGCAATGAATTCGGCCATCAAAATACGGCGGGAAGTGCCATCGGATATGATATGATGCATATCAACCATCAGCACATGTTTCTCTGTCTCAATTTCTTGCACGCGGACACGCAGTAATGGGGCCATGGATAAATCGAAGGGGCGCACAAAGGGCAATATGGAGGCATATTCAATCTGAAATTCGATCTGGTCATGGATTCTCTGCACGGGTTCTTCGTTAATCACGGTAAAGGAGGTTCTTAGGCTGTCATGGCGTTTGACGAGACTTAAAAATATGGTTTCTAATTTATTCTTATCCAGTATTCCTTCCAATAGGACAGCAAAAGGCATATTATAATTGGTACTGGTGATATCCATCTGCGCGAGAAAATAGAGGCGTTTCTGGGCAGAGGATAAAGGGTAATACTCTTTTTGAGTGGCGGGTTCGATAGCGGTGTATAACTGGCTGGCACTGCTATGAATATATTCGGCCAGACTGCGGATGACGGGTCTCTTAAATATTTCAGTTAAGGGGACATTGATATCAAACGCCTTGTGAATCTTGGATACTAATATAATAGCTTTGAGAGAGTGCCCACCCAATGCAAAGAAATTATCATCTATACCGATCTGAGTATCAGGTAAACGTAACACATCCTGCCATATTTCTACCAATTTTTCTTCCCTGGAATTTTGGGGGGCGATATATTGCCCGCCTGCTTTTATTTTCGGTTCAGGAAGCAGGCGGCGGTTCAATTTGCCGTTGGCGGTCAAGGGGATCTGTTGGACTTCCACATAATAAGCGGGGAGCATGTATTCGGGTAGTTTCCCGGTGAGGTATTCTTTTAATTCCAAAGGCTCGCGGGCTTGTTCTGGATGATCCCAGTGGATATAGGCGCACAGGTATTTATCACCGCTGGGATACTGGCGGTCAATGACAGCCGCTTCTTTGATATGGGGATGGGACAACAACTGGTTCTCGATTTCTGCCAATTCGATGCGGTATCCCCTGATTTTTATCTGGGTATCGATGCGGCCAAGGAATTCTATTTTCCCATCGGGGCGCCAACGGGCAAGGTCCCCGGTGTGGTAACGTGTGGTGGAAGGGGTGGAAAGAAATTTTTCAGCGGTTAAATCAGGGCGATTTAAATAACCGCGACCAACACCGGCGCCGGAAACACATAACTGGCCGGGAACACCAATAGGCAGTAGTTTGAAGCGGTTATCTAAAATGGCGATGAACATATTATTGATGGGATTGCCAATAGTGGGTCTTGTTTTGAAGGATTGGAATGTGTCCAAATCAATATATTGGGCGACGCAACCGATGGTGGTTTCGGTGGGGCCATAGTGATTCATGAATAACAGGTGCGGGGCCAGGGTATGGGCTTTTTCGACATCATTTGCTTTAATGGCCTCGCCACCGAGGACAACCAGGCGTAGTGACCGGGTGTTTTCCTGTGAAAAGACGGGACTCTCGACAATCGTACTAAAAAGGGACGGGGTTACTTTGATATAAGTGATGCGATTATCGCGAATATAATACAATAAATTCTCGGCGGACAGATAGGTCTGCCGGGGTACGAGATGCAACGAGCTGCCACAAAGAATAGATGGATAAATGGTGGTATAACCGAGATCAAAGCCAAAACTGGAAGTTAATAGGGTCTGATCAGCGGTGGTGAGGCGGGCTTTTTGACTGAACCAATGGGTGTAATTGATGAGGTTTCGGTGTTCGATGAGAGTTCCCTTGGGTTTGCCGGTGGTGCCGGAGGTGTAGATTACGTAGGCAAGATTGGAATGGGTAGTGGGAATTATGGGAGTTATGGGAATTATGGGAGTTATGGGATTTATGAAAGTGGAGGGGGTGATAGTTTGGATTAAATCTGGGGATAAGAGGATGGTGGCACGGCTGTCGGAGAGCATGTAATTGATTCGTTCCTGGGGGTAATCGGGGTCGATGGGCATGTAGGCGCAATGGGCTTTTAATATGCCGAAAATTCCGATGATCATTTCAACGCAGGGTTCGGTTTTAATACCGATGATGGCTTCCGGTTGGGCACCTTGTTGGATTAACCATTGGGCCAGATGATTGGATGTTTCGTTTAATTGGGCGTAGGTTAATTGGCACCCCGGGTTGATTGGCCCGATGATGGCAATGTGGTCGGGGGTTCGTGTGGCTTGGTCGGTGAAAGATTGGTGAATGGTTTTATCCGCTGGAAATGATGTGGCGGTGGTATTGAATTCATATAATAATTGATGCCTCTCTTCCGGGGTAATTATTTCCAAATCGTCAATACGGCAATTTTTATCGCGGGTTATTCCCGATACAATGCTGGTAAAATAAGTGATAAATCGCTGGATGGTTTCCGGTTTAAACAAGTTGGTGCTATACACAAAACTCAATAAAAGGGAGTCCTTGGTTTCACTGCACCGTAATGTCAGATCGAATTTTGTGGTCTCGTTTTTATGCTCATAAGGTACCAAATTCAAATCGGGAATATCTACGGCGTGTGTATTGATATTCTGCAACTCAAACATGGTGTCAAACAAGGGGTTACGACTAAAATCCCGGGTTACATACACTTTTTCTACCAGGTCTTCATATTGGTACTCTTGATTTTCGAAGGATTTTAATGTTCTCTGTTTGACTTCATCCAGAAAATCACTAAAGATTTTCTCGCCTGCGGGGTAATTTCTTAATGCCAAGGTGTTGACAAACATACCGATGATTTTTTCCAGATCGGCGTGGTTGCGTCCGGCAATAGGAGTACCCACGACAATATCTGCTTGGTTGCTTATTTTGGCCAGGAAAACAGTATATAATGCCAACATCACCATATACAGTGTGGCGCCAGACTCCACTGCAATGGCTTGAATAGAACGAAACATGGCTTGGTCTAACTCAAAATAGATATCTCTGCCCGCAAAACTTTGGACCTGGGGCCTGCTATAATCGGAGGGCAAATCCAATACGGGGATTTCGTCCGCAAACTCTTTTTTCCAGAATAGTTCTTGTTCCCGGAGGTGTTGGCTCTCTCTTTCACGATTCTGCCAGCCAGCATAGTCTTTGTACTGAAGCTTTAACGCGGGCAATGGTGTACCTGCAAAAAAAGTGGCAAATTCATGGACCAGAATGTCCATGGATATCCCATCGGAAATAATATGATGCATGTCTACCAGGAATATATGATTTTCTGCGGCCACGTTTACCAATGCGACCCGTAACAGCGGTGCATTTGCCAAGTTAAAAGGACGGCTGAAATCTTCTACCTGCATCGCTTCATTGTATTCGATAGCAAATGCGACTTCCTGATGGATACGTTGCACGGGTTCTTCATTAAAAACAGCAAACGAGGTGCGGAAACTTTCATGCCTGTGAATGAGTTTGGTTATGGATTGTTCTAATCTGGATTTAGCGACAGCTCCAGTTATTACCCAGGCCCCAGAAATATTATAGGCAGTACTGGTAGTGTCCATTTGCTGGAGAAAATACAAGCGCTTCTGCGCGGAGGACAATGGGTAAAACTCTTTGCTTTCCACCGGGGTTATAGACACAAAAGATTCTTTGACATGAAGACGGATAAAATCTGCCATGCCGCGAATAAAAGGCCTTTTGAAGATTTCTACCAGGGGTATCCGGGTATTAAATTCCTTGTGAATTTTGGAAATCAAGATAATGGCTTTTAAAGAGTGTCCGCCCAGTTGGAAAAAATTGTGGTCTATGCCTATTTTTTCTTCTTCTAAGCCCAATGTGTCGGCCCATATTTGGACAAGTAATGCTTCGGTTTTGTTTTGCGGGGCGGTATAGATGTTTTCGGTCAGGATATCGGGTTCCGGCAGAGCGCGGCGGTCTACTTTACCGCTGGGCGTAAGGGGGATGTGATCAATGGGCATCAAATAGGCGGGAATCATATACTCGGGAAGATTGCGGGACAAGGTATTCCGTAATTGCGAAACATCCCAGGCCATGCCGCTGGCCATGATGATATAGGCGCACAGATATTTTTCCCCTTTGGCCTGCTGCTTTACCAGTACCACCGCATCCTTGATAGATGAGATTTTCTTTAATTGGCTCTCGATTTCCCCGGGTTCAACGCGAATGCCGCGGATTTTGACCTGGTGGTCGATGCGGCCTAAAAATTCAATGTTCCCATTGGCCAACCAGCGCGCCATGTCGCCGGTGAGGTACAACTTCCCGCCGCCGGGAAATATATTTTCTATAAATTTTTGCCTTGTCTCTTCTTCCCGGCCCAGGTAGCCGCGCCCGACTTGGAGTCCGGCTACTACCAATGCGCCAGCCACACCGAGGGGCAGAACATGAAACTCCGGGTCGAGAATATAGATCGCGGTATTCATAATGGGTTTACCAATAGCTGGAAATTCGGGAATAGTGTCATGGGGATCAAGGGTGAGGGTGGTGACAACATGGGTTTCGGAGGGACCATAATGATTGTGCAAATAAATATGATGCTCCCCAAGATAATTTCTGAACCGTTCATCCACCACGACTTGTTCGCCTGCGGTTACAATATGCTGGATATGACCGGCAGGGAGGGCGAGGTGCAGATCATAGCTAAAGATCATTTTTAAGAATGACATGGGAAAGAAAAGGGTGATGATCTTCTGTTTGACTATGAGCTGGAATAATTCGGGAATACTGTTCCGCGTCTCTTCAGTAATTAAATATAATTGACCAGCAGAAAGCAGGGTTGAAAATATTTCTTGAAAAGATACATCAAAACTGATGGTGGTAAATTGCAGCACCCTGCTGAAATTGATGGGGGTGAAGCGAAACTGAAATTCAATCAAGTTCACGAGATTGGTATGTTCCAACATGACGCCTTTGGGTTTACCCGTGGACCCGGAAGTGAAAATAAGGTAGACAAGATCGGAACCTACATTGATATCGGGAAGTTCTGGTGCTGTGTTTCCGGTGATGGGGATGGATGTGTTATTGGTTATATTATTGTCCAGCATATCCAGATGAGGGATCCCTTCAATGATGCGGGTGGTGTCAGCGTCAATGTCACCATAGGTGAGCAAGGCGGTCATCTGGCTATCTGCGATCATAAATTCTTTGCGCTGGGGCGGGAACTTGGGGTCAATCGCCAGATAGGCACCCCCGGCTTTCAAGATAGCCAGTATGCCGATAATCATTTCCAAGGAACGTTCTACCATCAAACCCACAATGTTATTCCTGCCCACGCCCTGTTGGCGTAATATATAGGCTAAACGCTCGGACTGCTTGTTCAAAACCTTATAGGTGATGGAATGGTCACCAAACACTAGGGCCGTAGTCTCTGGATTGGCCCGCGCTATTTTTGCGAACATGCCATGAATGGTTTGCTGGAGATCAACGGGGTGGGCAAAACCATTGGCCATGGCCAGAATTATTTCCTTTTCCGCTGCATCCAAAATCTCGATATCGGCTATTCTTATTGTCGGGGTGGTAGAAATCGCGGTGATAGTATTTATTAAATAACGACTAAAACTGCGGGCCGTCTCTTCTTTAAATAAATTTGTGCTGTATTCCAGGCTAAATACAACCTTGTTCTCTATTTCCTGTCCGGTCAAGTTCAAATCGAATTTGGCTGTTTTGTTGGCATAGGCATAAGGTTTTAATGTCAGGCCGGGAATATTAATTTCTGGCATCTCCATGTTTTGGAGGACAAACATGACATCGAATAACGGGTTTCTTGAAGTATCCCTATTTTTTATGACACGGTCTACCACATCCTCGAAGGGGAAGTCTTGATTCTGAAATGCATCCACTGTCCTGACTTTTATTTCCTTTAAAAAGTCGGCAAAAGATTTTCCCGGGGCAGGGTAATTTCGCAAGGCCAAGGTATTGACAAACATGCCGACAATATTTTGCAGCTCGTCGTGTCTTCTGGCAGCGATAGGCGAGCCGATGACAATATCTTCATCGCCACTGAGTTTGCCCAGCCAGATGTTACATATTGCCAGGAGAAGCATGTACAGGGTGACCTCCTGGTTTAAGGCCAGGGTTTTTAAAGTGAGCGTCGCTGTGGTGGTCAGTTCAAAATCAAAACGATCCCCCTCAAAACTCTGCACCAGTGGCCGGGCATAATCGGTAGGCAGGTTCAATATTGGAATCTCTTCGGCAAACTGTTCCAACCAGAATTGTTCCAGCAGTGTGACGACTTCCCGATTGTTTTGGCTGCTCTGCCAAGCGGCAAAATCTTTATATTGAATGCGTAAGGGGGGGTGTTCTCCGCCACTGTAAAAATCCATCATTTCTTTAAAAATGATCGTGGCAGAGCTCCCATCGGCAATAATATGGTGCATGTCCATCATCAGGAGATATTGGCCCGTAGCTTGCTTCTGCAATGTGACACGCATCAAGGGGGCTTCTGTCAAATCAAAGGGGCGAATGAAAAGAGGGGGTTGCACTGCTGTAAAATATCCGATAGCAAATGCCACGACTGGGTGGATGATCTGTACTGGCTCATCATCTATAGTCATAAAGGAGGTGCGTAAACTCTCGTGCCGGGCAATTAATTTCCTGAAGACCATGGCTAATTTTTCTTGATCCAGTTGACCTTCCAGGGTAACGAATACAGGCATGTTATATCCGGTGCCATGTAAATCCATCTGCTGGAGAACATGCAATCGTTTCTGCACGGAGGATAAGGGATAGTATTCCCTGCTTTCTACTTCGGGGATGGAATCATATTTTACAGTTGCTTCTTTCAGGATATATCCTGATAAGCCCCGGATGGTGGGGGTTTTAAACATCTCTGCCAGGGGTACTCTGACGTGGAGTATCTTGTGTATGCGGGCGGTCAACAAGGTTGCTTTCAAGGAGTGGCCACCCAATTGGAAAAAGTGATCATCTATCCCAATCGGATTCAGTACTGGGTCAATATGCAAGATATCCCCCCATATTGCCACCAATTTATTTTCAATTTCATTGCGGGGCTGGGCATAATGGATAGAATCACGGTTGAATTGGGGATTGGGCAAGTCCTTTTTATTGATTTTGCCATTGGCGGTCAGGGGGATTTTCTCCAACCGCAGGAAGTATACTGGCACCATATACTCCGGCAGGGTTTTTAATAAAGACTCGCGCAATTCAGTGTCTTGAAGCTCTGTGTCCGAGACAAAATAAGCGGCCAGGGTTTTATCGCTGGTTTCATGTTCCCACACAATGACCACGGTATCTTTGATATGCTCATGTTTTAATAATTGGGTTTCAATTTCCCCCAATTCAATTCTGAAACCACGGATTTTTACTTGCTGATCGAGGCGGCCCAGATACTGGATATTGCCGTCCGGTAACCAGCGGGCTAAATCACCCGTCTTGTAAGCCGGGGTGATTGTGCCGGGTGAAATAGCGAGAGAGAAAAATTTATCTTGGGTTAATTCGGGGCGGTTCAAATATCCCCGTGCCAATCCAGCACCGGTTATGCATAATTCCCCGGGCACACCGAGAGGCTGTAATAGTCTATTTTTATCCAATATATAGACTTGTGTGTTGTCTATTGGCACACCGATTAGCAGGGTTCTACTGTCTGCCTTTAGTCCGGGGTCAAATTTATAGATCATGCTACCGACAACGGTCTCGGTTGGGCCATATTCATTGTATATCTCGACGGTTCGATTAAAATTAGCAAAAATCGTTTCGGCTAAACTGGTTTCCAACTCTTCGCCACCCACTATAAACCGTTTTATGGTGGTATCCTGGTCTATTTTTTTATCTTTTATTAATTTCAAATGCGAGGGCGTAGCCTTGATCACGTGGACGCGATTATCAGCGATGATTTTGTCTAATACAAAATCATTTTCATCGGCGGTATAAAGGTGGATAACATTACCAGTGATTAGTGGGGTAAATAATGAGGTGACAGTCAAATCGAAGGAAATGGAGGTATAGAATGGGAAATGGGCCTTTTCGCCCCGGCTATATGTTTTGGCTGCCCACCATGTATAATTCACTACACCACGATGCTCGATCAAAACGCCTTTGGGTTTTCCGGTTGTACCGGAAGTGTAAATGACATACGCTAAATTCCTGCCATCTAATTTAGCTGGGAACCCGTGGGGGTATTCCCCGGTGGTTTCCCTGGTTACAGCAATGGTGTCATGGATTACCCGTTCGGTTAGCACGATTTTTGTGCCGCTGTCTTTTAGTATATAATTTATTCGTTCTTTGGGGTAATCGGGTTCGATGGGTAAATAGGCACCACCGGCTTTTAAAATGCCCAGGATGCCGATGATCATTTCAATGGAACGTTCGCCCATTAATGCCACGATTGAATCGGGCAAAACGCCTTTTTCTATTAATACATACGCCAATTGATTGGATTTTTCGTTTAATTGGGAGTAGGTTAACTGGCATTGTGCTAACGCGGGGGGATCAGATGGTAATCCTAGCATGGTTGCCCCAACAATAGCCATATGATGGGGCGTATGTTGGGCTTGTTCCACGAATAATTGGTGGATGGTTTTGTTGTTCGGGTAAGCGGTTGATGTCGTGTTGAAATCATATAATATCCGGTTCTTTTCCTCGTTGGATATTATTTCTATGGCGGAAATTTTTATATTTGTATCGTGTAAAATGGCGGTGACTGTGTTTTTGAAATAGGTAATAAACCGTTCTATCGTATCCGGTTTAAATAGTTGAGTACAATACTCGAAGGTGAGGTTCAGCTTCTCTTCTAGTTCCACCACGAATAATGATAGGTCAAATTTGGAAGTATTGTTTTCCTGTGGATAGGGTACTATTTTTAAGCCGGGGATTGCTATTTCTTGTGTGCCGGTATTTTGCACGATAAACATGGTGTCAAACAGGGGATTACGACTGAAATCCCGGGTTACGGAGACTTTTTCTAGCAGGTCTTCATATTGGTAATCCTGGTTCTCGAAGGCTTCCAATGTTCGCGTCTTGATTTCCGCCAGAAAATCGCTAAAGATTTTCTCGCCTGCGGGGGTATTTCTTAATGCCAGGGTGTTGACAAACATACCGATGATTTTTTCCAGATCGGCATGCCTGCGGCCTGCGATGGGTGTACCCACCACAATATCTTCCTGGTTGCTTATTTTGGCTAGGAAAATAGTATACATGGTAAGCAATACGATATAGAGTGTGGCCCCGGCTTCTAATACCAATTCCTTTAAAGAATCGGTCATCTCACGATCTAATTGAAAATTAATTGTGGTGCCGGCAAAACTTTGAACGGGAGGTCTGCTATAATCCATGGGTAGAGCCAGCACGGGTATGTCGCTTGCAAACTCCTTTTCCCAATATATTTCTTGTTCGTGGAGGCTTTTACTCTCTTTTTCACGACTCTGCCAGGCGGCATAATCTTTGTACTGGAGGGTGATGGTGGGTAAAACTTCCCCTGCATACAGGGCTGAGAATTCGCGCACAAGAATTTCAGTAGACATGCCATCTGAAATGATGTGGTGCATGTCTACCATTAATATATGTTTTGCTTCGGCGAGTTTTACCAATCCCAACCGTAGCAAGGGTGCGCTGGATAAATCGAAAGGGCGCATGAAATTTTCAAACTGGGAATATTCAGAGTATTCGATAGCAAAGTCTGGGTTGTGGTGAATGCGCTGCATGGGTTCGTCAGCGAATACTTCAAAAGAGGTTCGCAGGCTTTCATGTCTTTCTATTAGGTTTTGGATGACTTGTTCCAGGCGCTTTTTTTCAACGATCCCTTCCAGAAGCCACGCATTATAAATATTATAGGTAGTGCCTGTTTTATCCAGTTGTTGGAGAAAGTACAGTCGTTTCTGGGCGGAGGATAATTCATGGTATTCCTTTTCTTCTACCGGTGTTATCGCGGTGTATTTTTCTGCCATGGTATGAACGATATAATCGGAAAGTCCTTTGATGGCAGGTCTTTTAAATACTTCGGCCAGAGGTATTTTTACATTGAACTGCTTGTGAATCCTGGACACCAGCTTGGTTGCTTTTAGAGAGTGTCCTCCCAGATGGAAGAAATTATCATTGATTCCTATCGGGTTTTCTTTAGGTACATGTAAAACGTTTTGCCAAATGGTGAGCAATTGTTTTTCTATTTCATTTTGCGGCGGGGTATAACCGATGCCCGCACTCGCTTGTGGTAAAGGGAGAGCCCGGGTGTCGATTTTCCCATTGACTGTTAACGGGAGTGTCTCAAGCTGTATAAAATAGGAGGGGATCATATACTCGGGCAATTCTTTTGACAGAAGTTCCCGTAATTCGATGATGGCGTATTCGCGCTGGGCGACAAAATAAGCACATAGATATTTTTCATCCTGTGCTTCTTCGCGTACCAAAACAATGGCTTTTTTTATGCCGCTTATATTCAATAAGCGGTTCTCTATTTCGCCGGGTTCGATTCTGAAACCACGGATTTTTACCTGCTGGTCTATTCTGCCTAAAAACTCTACATTCCCATCCATCAACCAGCGGCCTAAGTCACCGGTCTTGTAGAATTTTGTGGAGAATTGGGGAGAAAAGGAGAGGGTTATGAATTTATCGTGGGTGAGGTCGGGATTATTTAAATACCCTCTGGCGACACCAGCACCGCCGATGACTATCTCACCACTGATTCCCAGGGGTACGGGTTGGAAGTTTTTATTTAAGATATAAATGGTGGTATTGGAAATTGGTTTTCCAATTGGAATGGTTACAGTGTTATCTTCAATTGCATCAATGAAATAGTAATTGGCAAAAACAGTGGTCTCGGTGGGACCGTAGACATGGGTGATGTGTCCTTTCCCAAGATAATCCAACGCTTTTATGGAATGTTCTACCGATATCCGCTCACCGCCAAAACACACTTTCCTGATACTGTTAAAGCAACGGATTTCAAAATCCACGAGGGTATTAAACAAGGCGGTAGTAATAAAAAATACAGTCACACTCTCTCTTTGAATCAGGGCGGATAACCGGTCCACGGCCAAGATATCCTCCTTGGAAATCAAAACCAACGCGGCACTATTCAACAAGGCACTGAAAATATCAAAAACAGAACCATCAAACGCATAATTGGATAATTGCAAAATACGATCACTGGGAGTGAATTCTATATAATTGGTATTCTTTACCACGCGGGTGACATTGTGATGCATGGTCAACACGCCCTTGGGTTTTCCGGTAGAACCGGAAGTGTATATAACATAGGCCAAATTCAGGGGGGTTATGGGAGTAAGGGGCGTAACTGGAGTTATGGGCGTAAGGGGCGTTATGGGTGTGGCGTCTTGGATGAATTGCTGGGTGAGTAAGATTTTGGCACCACTGTCTCTGAGCATAAAATCAATACGTTCCTGGGGGTAATCCAATGCAATAGGCAAATAGGCACCACCTGATTTTAAAATACCGAGGATGCCAATGATCATTTCAATGGAACGTTCTGTTTTAATACCGACAATAGTATCGGGCACAACACCCTGCGCCATTAAAACGTGGGCCAATTGAGCGGATTTATTATTTAATTCAGCATAGGTTAATTGGATGGATGGGGTTTGCATGATAAGGGCAATGTGATCGGGGGTATGTTGGGCATGTTCTTCGAATAATTGGGGGATGGTTTTGTTTTCCGGGTATGCTGTCGAGGTAGTGTTGAAATCATATAATATCCGGTTCTTTTCCTCGCTGGAAATTATTTCTACGGCAGATATTGGGATATTTTTATCTTCGATGATAGCGGATGCAATATTTTTAAAAAAGCTGATAAACCGGTTTATAGTATCCTGTTTAAAGAGTTGCGTACAATACTCGAAGGTTAGGTCCAACTTCTCCTTTGCTTCTACAGCGATTAATAAAAGGTCAAATTTTGATGTTTCGGTTTCCTGTGGGCAGGGTTCTATTTTTAAGCCAGGAATATCTAATGCCTGGGTGTCAACATTTTGCAGAGTAAACATTGTATCAAATAATGGGTTCCGGCTGACATCCCTGATGACAATGACTTTTTCTACCAGATCCTCGTATTGGTAATCCTGGTTCTCAAAGGCTTTTAGTGTTCTCGTGCGGACTTCGTCGAGGAATTCGCGACACGTTTTCTCCCCTGCCGGGTAGTTACGCAAGGCCAAGGTATTGACAAACATGCCGATGATTTTTTTCAGGTCTGCATGTCTGCGACCGGCAATAGGTGTACCGACCACAATATCTTCGCGATTGCTTAATTTAGCGAGGAAAATAGTATACATGGTGAGCAATACCATATACAATGTTGCCCCGGCTGCGAATGCCAATTCTTTTAATGAATTGGTTATCGCCCTATCTAATTGAAAATGAACATAAGCGCCAGCAAAACTTTGCACGAGTGGTCTGCTGTAATCGGTGGGTAAATCCAATACGGGGATTTCGTCCGCAAACTCCTTTTTCCAGAATATTTCTTGGTCCCGGAGGGCTGGGCTCTCTTTTTGGCTATTCTGCCACCGGGCATAATCCTTGTATTGGAGACGCAAAAGGGGTAACGGGGTGCCAGCAAACAGGGTAAAAAATTCACGGGCCATAATCTCGATTGAAAAACCATCGGAGACGATGTGATGCATGTCGATCAGCAAGATATGCTGCTCTGCGGCCATCTTGATCAAGCCTACCCGTAACAAAGGGGCTTGGGTTAATTCAAACGGACGCACAAAAACGGGGCGCTTATCTGCTTCTCGTTCTGAATAATCATAATATTCGATGGCAAACGTTACTTGTTCCTGGATGCGTTGAATGGGTTCTTCATTGATCTCCTCAAAATAGGTTCTAAAGCTATCGTGTCTTTGGATGAGTTGAGCGGCGGAGGCTTCCAGTCTCTGTTTATCCAGGGGCCCTTGTAATATCCATTGGGAGGCAATATTGTACGCGGTTGCGGTTTTGTCCAGTTGTTGTAAAAAGAAAATCCGTTTTTGCGCGGATGACAGCGGGTAGTATTCCTTTTTTTCGACTGGTTCGATGCCGATGTACTTTTCCCCGGTAGTGGCGCTGATAAAATCAGCCAGGGCTGTGATGGTGGGCAGGGCGAAGAACTGGGTTAATGGAATCTTGATCCCCAATTGTTTGTGAATGGTGGACACGGCAATCACTGCTTTTAAGGAATCGCCATTTAATGTAAAAAAATTATCCTCGGTGCCAATGCGGTCATAACCCAACAACTCCTGCCATATTTTGGCTAACTTTTCTTCCACAGGATTTGCTGGGGCTTGGTAAGGGGTATCTAAATGGGGTCGGGCTTGGAAGCATCCCGTAGAATCGGCAGGGGTATTGTTTTCCTGTTCTTGCGCATGTGTTGCGGCGGAGGGTAATTTCTGCCAGCGTTTAATGCGCAGATTCAAATCCCCGCTACACTGCACGACCTGTGGCAGCCCCACACTGGCCAGCACCCGTTCCAATACCTCGGCACCTTGCGCGGGGGTCATGGCCAGTTCCTTGATCATGGCACCCAGGGGAGAGTCTTGGAAGGGTTGATCTGCCAATAACCAGCCATCCCAATTGATACTGAACCAGCGTGAACATGAACGTGAACATGAAGTTCTGTTTAATTTGTGAACATAAGCATCCATAAAGGCATTGGCCGCAGCATAGGCACCAAACCCAAGGCCACCGAGCAGGGCAGCGGTGGACGACATGAGCAGACAAAAATCAAGGGGAAATGGGTTTAAGACTTCAACCAGCACTTGAAGCCCGTAAATCTTGGGTGCGAAATGCGCGTGACCCTCTGTTTTTCCCATTTCTGCCAACGCGGTAAAGGCAGTCTTACCCACTAAACCCGCGGCATGAATAACCCCGTTCACTGGGCCGAAAGTCTCTTGAATGCGAGACATCACGGCCACCATGGCCGGATGGTCCGCTACATCGGCAGATAGCACGAGAACCTGACTTCCCAATGATTGGATTTCCAGCAGCTTGCGGATTTTCTGGCTGGTGGTGTCATGTTCCCCGTGGGTCTCCAACCAATGGGGCCACATGGTAGCGGCGGGAAATTCAGAACGGCAGGTGAGCACCAATTTGGCCTGATACGTAGCGGCCAGATGTCGGGCCAATAACAAGCCAATCGAACCGGTGCCGCCAGTGATTAAATACACGCCTCCCACACGTAAGGCTAACGCGGCGGGTGCGGGTTTTTCCAATCGGTACGGTTGATAGGCAAACAACCAGCGGTACTGGCCGCGATAAGCTACCATCCGCTCTGATGCGGCGCTGAATCCGGCACACAGGTCAGCCAGTAACGGTCCCAGCCATGCCACTGTTAATGGAACACCCACAACGGGCTGGGGAATATCACTGCAACGACACTGAATCGCCGGGTATTCCTGGGGAATCACCTGACAAAGTCCATAAAGCGGCGCCCGTTCCGGGTTTAACTGCTCTTCACCGGTTACTTCCTGACCGTTAGCCGTGACCACCTCCAGTTGAATCTCCCGCTGGGCATTGGGTTGATGTTTCCCCAGGGCCTGCACGAGGGACAACAAGCGGTAAAAACCCAGGGTTAATTCTCGGTCTATCTGGTGGCAGGGTTCATCGCACCTGTCGATGGGATCAATACCGGGGAGAAAATACACCCGGTAGGGGAATTTATCCTGGCGGGCTAAATTCTGAATGAAAATGTCCACGGAGTCTTGGGGCTCGATCAAAAACACCTCGACACCCCGCTGGACCAGTTCCTGCTGCAAGCGTAGACCCACCCCGGCAAAATCATTGAGAATCAGTGCCGGGCCAGTGCCTAACGGTGATGGTAACGGTTCATGCTCGTTTTTTATGGAGGGGGTATATAACGTGGTCCGCTGCCATGAGGGAATATAGAACCATGCGGCCATATCGGGATTTTTCTTCAGTGTGTCGGTGGTGGGCGACGGGGCGTTTAGGGTGAATAAATGCTTGTCCACGGGATAAAACTCCCCGGCAAAGGGATAGGTGGGGAGCGGGACACGCTGTCTGAATTCCCCGCTATGAAATCCCTGCCAATCCATTTCCAGACCAAGCAGCCATAATTGACCCACCTGGGTAAACATATAAGCGATATCCGTGGTGGGTTCCTTGGGGTGTCGTAACATGTTCATCATGGGCGTGTGGGCCGTCTTGGCGGGGTGCTGGCTGACAAACAGGGTCAAACCTTTACCGGGCCCGACCTGCAAAAAGACGGGGTTCGGTTCTTTAAATAAAGTACTCAAGCCATCGACAAAACGAACCGGGGCGCGTAAATGCTGGACCCAATAATCGGGGTTCATGGCCTCATTGTCGGTGATCCACTGCCCGGTGAGTCCTGAAATATAGGGAATGCGGGGTTTATTAAAGGTTTTGCCCGTGATTTTTCGTTTGAATTCCGTCATAATGGGTTCTACCATCCAGGAATGCCCGGCTTTGGGCACGCGGAAACGGATGCATTCATGGCCGCTCCGGGTTAATTGTGTCTCAAAGGCGGCGACCGCCTCCACTGGACCGGAAACAACGGTAATATGGGGGGCGTTCAGTGCGGCCAAGGATAATTGCTCATTCAACAGGGGGATTACTTCGGCCTCGGACAGAGGCACGCTTAACATGGCGCCATCGGGCAGGGTATGCATGACCTGACCGCGTAACGCGGCCAGATACAGGCCATCTTCAAGGGAAAAAACACCGGCGAGACAAGCGGCGACATATTCACCAAAACTATGGCCGATCATGGCATCGGGACGTATGCCCCAGGCGATCAATAACTGGGCCAACGCGTATTCAAAGATAAACTTGATGGGGGTGGTATATAAGAATTGATAGATGCGCTCCTCTGCCAACTCCATCTGATCGGCAGCGGGATAAAGCACCGGTTTCATGTCCAACCCGGTGATTTTTTGCAGTGTCGCAAAACACTGGTCCACGAGTTGGCGGAACAGGGGTTCCTGCTGGTAGAGGTCCAGGCCCATGTTAACATATTGGCTACCCTGACCGGAAAACATAAAAATAACGGTGGCTTTTTCAGTGCAGGCAATACCATGGGCCATTGCCCCGGTTTTCAGGCGGCGAATCGCCTCCGCTGTATCGGCGCAAACCACCATGCGCCGATGTTTAAATGCCTTGCGGCCCACCTGCAAGGTGTAGGCCACATCCGCCAGATCGGGTTCCTGGTTAAGATATTCCGCCAGATTGGCCGTGATGTGGTCCAGTGCGGTCGTGGTTTTGGCAGATAGGACAAGCACTTGAACGGGACGGCTGGTAGTGGACGGGGGCAAAGGCGGGGCTTCTTCGAGCACGATATGCACGTTGGTGCCACCCAGGCCAAAGGAACTGACACCGGCTCGCAAAGGGGTGACGCTGTGCCACGGGGTGAGCTGGGTGTTAATATAAAAGGGACTGTTTTCTAAATGGAGGGCGGGATTGGGTTGTTCAAAATGAAGGGTGGGGGGAATCATGCGGTGCTGGAGTACGAGCACGGTTTTAATCAGACCCGCGATTCCCGCGGCAGCGTCCAGGTGGCCCATATTGGTTTTCACCGCGCCCAGTGCGCAGGTTTTTGGCTGGTTTTCAGTCAACCCGCTAAAAAAGGCTTTTTTTAAGCCCTCGATTTCAATCGGGTCACCCAGTGACGTGCCCGTGCCATGGGTCTCGATATAACCGATACTGTCGGGGCTGAAGCCAGCCATTTGCAAGGCAGCAGCAATCGCGAGGCTCTGACCGGCGCTGCTGGGGGCGGTAAAACCGACTTTATGCTTGCCATCGTTATTAATACCGAGCCCCTTGATCACGGCCAGCACATGGTCGCCATCTGCCAATGCATCGGGCAACCGTTTTAACAGCACCACGCCCGCGCCATTGCCACTGACCGTGCCCTGGGCCTTGGCATCAAAGGCACGGCAGCGTCCATCCGGGGACAAAATGGTGCCTTCCTGGTAGAGGTAACCGCTTTCATCGTGGAGGGTAATGGAAACACCACCGGCCAGGGCCATGTCACACGCGCCGCTCAATAAACCACGGCAAGCCAAATCCACGGCGGTCAACGAGGTGGAACAAGCCGTCTGCAAGGTGAGGCACGGGCCGCGTAAATCCAATTTATAGGCGATCCGGGTGCTGAGGTAATCCTTGTCGCTGAATTGCAGGTCATTCCACAGGCCGGGATAATCGTTCGGCGCGGTACTGCCACGTAACGGCAATACTTCCCAGAAAGGATTGGGCGTGGCACCCGCATAAAGCCCGATGGCACCGGGATAACTGCCGGGATCATACCCGCCATTTTCCAGGGCTGCCCAGACACATTCATGGAACACGCGCACCTGGGGGTCCATGATCCGTGCTTCCACGGGGGTGTAACCGAAAAAAGAGGCATCAAAATAATCCTTGCCGGGCATCACGCCCTTGGCGGGCACGAAGAGCAGGTCGGGGTTGCTTTTGGGATTCACAGCCATCTCTTTTAACTGCTGGGGGGTGAAGAAGGTAATGGTCTCGACGCCGTTCTGCAAATTCTCCCAGAATTCAGCGATGTTCTTGGCACCGGGAAAACGTCCGGCCATGCCGATCACGGCGATTTCTCCGGCGGCCTGGGTACTTTTTATCTGGGTGTTCTGTTCCGCCGGGGTTAAATGGGTCACCAGTGATTTAATAGTGGGGTGATTAAATAGGGTCACCACGGGAATATCCAGTTGCAGTGTTTGGCTCAAACGACTGCTGAGGCGGATAATCAACAGGGAATTGCCGCCCAGGTCAAAAAAGTTATCATGCAGCCCGACTTGTGTTACGCCCAGGATTTCGCGCCAAACCTGGGCGATGGTCTGTTCCAGGTTGCTTTGGGGGGCGATGTAGGCGGCACCGGTTTCCAGGGCTTGACCGCTGTTCGCCAGGGCACGGCGATCAATTTTACCTGTGGTCGTCAAGGGGATGTGGGACAGGCTGTGGAAATGGGCGGGGATCATGTAGGCGGGTAATAGTCGCGATAGGTATTCCCTTAAGGTTGTGCCGCTCTCGGTTTTTTCGGTGGCATACACAATGTAGGCCGTCAGGTTGGTGTCGTTTTCCGGGAGCACGACGGCTGCCTTGAGGTGCGGGTGGGAGAGCAGGCAGTTCTCGATCTCGCCCAGCTCGATGCGGAAGCCACGGATTTTGACCTGCCGGTCAATACGACCGAGGTACTGGATATTACCATCGGGGAGCCAGCGGGCTAGGTCACCGGTGCGGTAGAAAGTAGTGGTGGACGATATGGACGATGTGGACAGTGTGGACGATATGGACAGAATAGTGGACGGAGAGAGGAATTTGTCGGCGGTGAGGTGGGGGTTGTTGAGGTAGCCGCGGGCGACTCCGGCACCGGCGATGTATAGTTCGCCGGGCACGGATAGGGGTTGCGGGTGAAAGTGTTTATTCAAAATGTACAGTTGCACACCGGCCATGGGTTTACCAATGGGGATACCGCACGTACCGGGCCAGTGGGATAACGAGTAATTACTGGCGTAGACCGTGGCCTCGGTGGGGCCGTAAATGTTTTCCAGGCGGATGGTTGTATGCCACCGCTGGAAAGCCAGGACAGTTTCCGGGGGCAGTGCTTCACCGGCTAAAAAGATATATTTTAACGAGCTTAACCGGGTGATGTTCCCGGAGTTCAACAGATCCACAAATACCCGGAACATGGGGGGGACAAAATTAATATGGGTGACGTTTGTCGCTTCAATGGCAGCTAAAATCTGGGCGGGGTCTTTCTCGCCACCAGGGGCCAGAATGGCCAAACGGCCACCACCTAAAAACCAGCCGAATAACTCGGTCACAGAGACATCAAATAGGAAGGAGGTTTTTAATAAATAGGTATCGGCTTCCAACAGGGGGTACTCGGACTGTAAGGCGTGCAGGATATTTACCACGGCACCATGTTCCACGATCACGCCCTTGGGGCGCCCGGTGGAACCGGAGGTGTAGATGATGTAGGCGGGGGTGATGGGAGTGATGGGAGTGATGGGAATTATGGGAAGTATGGGAATTATGGGAGTGATGGGAGTAATGGGAGTGATGGGAATTATGGGAGTTATGGGAGTAACGGGAATTATGGGAGTGATGTCTTGGATGAGTGGGTGGGATAAGAGGATTTGGGCACCACTATCGGCTAACATGAATTGGATGCGGTCTTCTGGGTAATCGGGGTCAATGGGTAGATAGGCGGCACCGGCTTGTAAGATTCCCAGTATGCCGATGAGCATTTCAATTGAGCGTTGGATTTTGATGGCCACGATGGCTTCTGGTTGGACACCGTGGGTGATTAAATAATGGGCCACCTGGGTGGATTTGTCGAATAATTGCTGGTAAGTTAAAGCACCCGCGATGGCTATACGATCCGGGGTGCGGGTGACTTGGGAAGCAAATAAGGCGTGAATCGTTTTGTCCGCTGGGGAGTTTTCTGTTTGACCGGGAGCGTTAAAATCAAAAACTATTTGCTGCTTTTCTGATTCTGACAGAATTTCCACAGCCGTTGTTTTTTGCTGCGGATTAGAGAGGATAGCCGCGACTGTATTCTTGAAATGAGCGGCTAAACGCGATACCGTGGCTTCATCCAATACGGCTTGATCGTAAATGAAAGTCACTTCCAGGTGATCAAAAACAGTGATGCCGATAGTCAGATCATAGTGCGTCATTTCCACCATGTGATAGGCACCGGGGGTGATGAGCGCGTTGGCGTGATGTTCAAAAGTTAGGGGATAATTTTCCAGCACTACCAAGGTATCAAAAAGCTCTGCCTTGCGGTCGACCGTATCGCATAACGCGCGGATTTGCACCAGGGGAAGCAGTTCATAGTCTGCTCTGGTTTGTAGCCTGTGGTCCATGCGCGATAAAAATGTAGCCACATTTTCGTTTTCACTGCTTTGAACCCGTAGTGGTATCGTATTGATAAATAACCCCACCATCGCTTCAATGCCTTTTATTTTGGCCGAACGTCCCGATACAGTGGTGCCAAATACAGTATCCTCGCTATCATTATACCTATTTAACAGCAGCCCCCAGGCGCCATAAAGAATAGCAGCCAAGGTGATCTTATGGGTTTTGACAAACCCTTCCAAGTTCTCCTTTACATCCTGTTCCCAAGAACTCCGTACCGTGCAGGGGATTCGTGTCGCGGACGCTTTTTTGCTGTTTTTTACCGGTAAACGCGTATGCCCCTCCAGACCCCTTAAATATTCCCGCCAGAATCGTTCCTGTTCCCCCCGGTCTAATCCTTGCAGCCATTTTATAAATTCTTTAAAAGGAGTTTTCACAGATGGGGGCGGGGTGATGTGGTGATAGGCGGCGAAAAATTCCTTTAATATAATACCATTGCTCCAGCCATCATATAATATATGATGATTGCTGACAATCATTTCATAGCTATCTGACCCCATCTTGCAGAGCGTTATTCTGAACGGCACCTCGCGCAAATCGAATTTAGTAGCCCTGTCTTTCTCCTTGATTTCGTGCAATTTATTCTGCTTTTGAGCCGGTTCCAGGGTTGACAAATCAATATATTGTGGTTGGACAACATGTTCCTTTAAGATGATTTGCGCCGGTTTTTCAATTTTTTCCCAGCGAAACACCGTGCGTAACATCGGGTTGTTTTGAACCACCCCGTTCCAGGCCAATTCAAAGCGCGTGACTTCCACTGGACCCGCTATTTCCAAACTTAATTGTTCAAAATAAAGCTGGGAATCGGTGTCTGTTAAATAGTGAAACAGCATTCCCTCTTGCATAGGTGTTAATGCTAAAATATCCCCGATGTTCTTTTTGCCTAATTGTATCATTGCTAACTCCTCAGTTTTTTTTAAATATCTATAACACATTTATACGCGAATGGGTTGCAGATTGTTTTGGAAATCTGTTTTTTTTGGCGAATAAAATCTTGACCCACCTTCCTGAATAGTGTAAAATACCCGTAACTGTTCAGCCCATAGGTAATAGATAAAAGAAAAAGAAGACCACAGATTACACAGATTTAAATCTGTGTAATCTGTGGTCTTCTTTTTAATTCGTGGGGGTCTCGCGCCCGAAAAGCAAAATTGCGCCACATTTGCTGCAAATTTGTTAAATGGAGTATCAAAAAAAAGGGAGATTCAGTTCCAGAACCTGACGGTTTTAACTAATAGTTGACTGTTCACCTTATTTTGTAGAACCGTCACCATATTTTGCTCTCCGTTCACCTTCCAACCCCGGCGGTTCACCATATTTTACTCAACCGTCACCCTTTTAGGCGGCCGTTCTCCTTCCAAACCTCTCCGTTCAACCTTTTTTGTAGAATCGTGAGCAATAAAACCCGGCGGTTGAGTATTTTTTGGGGAATCGAGGGTTTTAAAACCTGGCGGTTGAATTTTATTTTTAGAATCGAGACCAATAAACCTGGCGGTTGAGTGTTTTTTGGGGTTAGGTCATCCTTCAACCCGGCCATTGAGTGATTTTTTGTTATGATTAATAAGTAGAGGGATAAAATAATGCGCCAGGATGGCGCGTCTACCTAAATCTATTTTTTTTGGAAAATGCCATGATATGATTGAATCCCTAACGATGGGCGATTCTCCTTGCCGTTTGTTGTTTCTGTTTTATCATGCCTGTATGATAACGCAAAATGCAATAAATTTCAACTGCCTGGATTCACCGCCAAGTTTCTGAAATCGTTGTGGACGATATGGACTTAGTGGACGATATGGACAAAAAAATGCTTTTGCTTTTGCTCCACATCGTCCATATCGTCCACTCTGTCCATGTCGTCCATGTCCTTTCAAGAGTCTGGCGGTGAATTTAGGTAGTGTGCGTATCTATTCAGTTTTTTGGCAATAGGAATTGATAAGATTCCTATAAGTCTCGA
>CAZCVI010000050.1:0-50736 GCA_964502145.1 uncultured Clostridia bacterium | reverse complement strand
TCTATCTAAATCAGTCAACGATGTCCCTCCGAGGGTCATCGTTGACCCTTTGAGGCAAAATTTACATGAAAATCGGTCATCGTTTACCAAATTTGCACTCTTTTGACTCTAATTCAGTCATCACTGAGCGAAATTCACTTGCGAATCAGGCTGGTGGGCAAAATTTCCAGAAAATCGGTGAATTTATTTACAAATGAGCACAATAATCACTGGTTTTGGTGTAAGGTTTTCCGTAACTGCCGAGATTTAGCCTTTCGCTCAGGCAATACGCTGCCTGACTTAAGCCACTCTTTTCCCAACCCTTAAAATGACCATGCCAATAAGATAAAATTTCTTTGGACATAATCTGGGGCGCTCCAGCATTATCTGATAATAACTCATTCGTTAAACCCGTTGATTTTTGCGATTCATGCATAAAATATCTCCTCAAATTTAGTTATGGGGATATTTTACTCCATCTAAAAGAAAAAAAAAGGTGTGGTTCTCTAAGCGCTTACTTTTTATCGACAAATGAACAATAAAAAGTGCTTATAAAAATATGGACAACAGGCTGTCTTTTCCATATTTCTATAAGCTTACGTGTCAAGCTCCACGGGAACGTTTAAAAGTAACCAACACCACCCAGTGCTTTATAAGCATCCAAGACGTTTTGAAAAGCTTCTTTTTCTTCTTCATCTATAGTTCTGTCAGAATAACTATCCTTGCCATAGATACGCATTAATATTTTTTTGGATTTGATAATATCCTTAATAATAGCAAAAGTGGTTTGATTGAGGGCAGTTTCATATATTTCATAAACAGAATCGCTACCATTGGTTCTATTGACGCTATTATAGGATGGTGGTCTAATTTCATACGTTTTATTGTCAGTCTTAATTGAATAGCTTTTTATGAACAACCAGCTACTACCAAAATAGTCAATACAAAATCGCAGCTTAGGTTTCATGCCTTTCTTTTTTACGATAGATAAATGTACACTATTTAGATGATCAAACAGTTTTTTGTCTTCATATTCCGTTGTCTCTTCAAATTCATCATATTCCATTTTCATTTTTACGGTAGCTTTGGCCAGACGACCTTCAGGAGTATTCTCTTTTTCCAAGTTTGCCTTTTCCTGCGCGATTTTATTTTCATTTATAGTTCCTGGATGATCTGCGGCAAGACGGAAGCCAATGTAGCGGTATCCTACTGCATCCTGTGCAACAGACTCGCGCCAATGAGCATTTACAATACCAGTCACGCCACACCTATCACCACCACGAACGACGCGCCCATCTCCAAATGATGGGCCAATAGGATCACTCTGAGAAGAAGCACTATATTTTCCATACCAATCCGAACACCACTCCATCACACCCCCCAATATATCATACAGCCCAAACGCGTTGGGCATCTTCTGGCCAACCGGACAGAAATCTCTTTCGAAAAGAAAAGGTATCGCTTTATCACCATAACAATTCCCGGTGGTTCCTGCGCGGGCGGCATATTCCCACTCGGCTTCAGTGGGCAACCGGTAATTTCCACCCGTCATTTGGTTCAGTTTTTGGATGAATTTCTGGCAATCATCCCAGGAGACATTACCCACCGGGTAGGTGTCTCCTTTTTTAAAATAATCTGGATTGTTGCCCATCACCTCTTGCCACAAACCCTGCGTGACCTCAGTCTTGCCCAGCAAAAAACTGCTCACGCGAACGGTATGCACTGGACTTATTGCTTGGGCTTTATTAGACCCCATCTGAAACTCCCCGGCAGGAATTGATACCATTTCAATTTTCGGGATTTCACCATGCACCAATCCAGTGAAGGGCAAGGATACTAAAAATAAACCAATTAAAAAAATCCTTAATTTCATTATTATCTCCTTATCTAAATTATCGTATTCAAAAAAGTTTACCTCCGGGGGTGCGTCAGTGGTTCCCCACGCCGTGGGGTTTCAAAAGAGCCCACTGACCCCCCGGAAGCAGTTGGTATTATTTAATTTTCTTTAATGCGTTGTCGGTCGCTGTCAGGATGGGTTCGATATCAATCTCTTTACCCACGGCGTTTTTCATCCACAGTTGCGGCGTCAGCATTCCTGCCGAGAACATACGCAACGTTTCAGAAGCCAAATCTTTGCTAGCCATAAATTGCTCCATCTGGAAATAAATCAGGTAACCATAAGAATAAGCAGACAGATAGAGGGGATAGCTGATAATGTGGGAATAGATGGACAAAATCGGTTCGTCTTTCACACCAAACACGGGCGCATAGTATTTGTTCCAGATATCTTTGGCTAGAGTGACTACCGCTTCTTTTAACTGGACTACAGTAGCGTCCGGGTGAGCGTACATCCATTTCCAGATATTCATGTCTAACAGGCTGACCCCCACACTTTCATAAACAGACCAGAACGTATCCAGGGCTAACAAGTCATTTTTATCCGGGTTGCTCTCTGCAATCCCCAGCATATCGAGGTCCTTGGCTTGGAAGATATAAGCCAATGCCTCGGTAAAAGCAGTATTGGGAACACCCTGCATCATAAAATAGTCAACATCATTCATAGAGGTTAATTGTTCGACATTATGACCGAATTCATGAAGGGCGATATTATACCCCTTGTAGTTCATGCCTGTATCCGGCACCCGTGTTCTGAGCCGGGCTTTCTGGCCGCGCATTTCTGGACCAGAAGCATGACCCGAACCACGCGCATCATCCACTCCGGTTAGAGCAGCCAATGAGGTGGCTTTTTGTTCGGAGAAACCGAGCTTCTTTAAAATGGAAAACAAGTCTTTTTCCAAAGCCTTGGCATCGGGGTATTTTTCTTTGACCATTTTATCCAACATATCTTCAGACAGTCCACTGCGGGCTTTAAAGCCATCGTACCAGACATCAAAAGGCAATAACTTGCGATGCAACCGTTTGGCGATCAATTGGGCTACTTTTTTTACTTGTGGGGCAGTAGCCAATTTAATAAACAGTGCTTCTACTTCCGCTTGTGGGATTTCCATTTCACCGTCGAATTTCCGTTTGATATAGGTATTCATCGCTTCTGGGTAGAAAGCGTCCATAGCCCTCAGAGCGTGGAAATTATCCAGTAACATCTGGTAACGAGTATCCGTTTCCCGCGTTAAAGGGATTTCTTTGCCATCTTGATAAACCTTGTTTTGCAGTGGGTTCCAATCCACTTTATTGCTATTGATCGCTGCCTGGGGGATTTCTTGGTGGATGATTCGTTTCATCACCTCGTAGAGCATTTTTTGTTTTTCCAGGCCGCGGGGCGAGGTGTAATTGGCTTTTAATTCGTCCCTGAGGTTCCAGTGGATGAGCAGTCGTTTGTCTGCGGAGAACAGTTTTTCATTTTTATCATTCAACAGGTTTCCCGCGAAAATATTATAGTCCGAGATATACATATCCGAGGTCGAGCTGATATCGGATATCTTTTGCGATATAAGCGCTGGAACGCGGGAGGTGTAACGGTTCCCCAAACGGGCATAAGCCCATTCCAAGCGGGACCATTGCTGGCCCAGCTTGTTCTTTTCATCCAACGAATAGAAGGGAAAGTTCAGAGCGGTGATAAAAGCGATTTTATTGTTGTAGAAATCATCGCTCAGATGGGAGTAAACATCATAACCACCGAAGATATTATCGACCTCGTGTACTTCCCCCGTGTCAATATCTAGGTTCCATTTCAGGTCCAAAGAGATCTGATGGAAGTTGCCCAGAATGCTTTCAATGTTTTTAGAAATTTTATGGAAGACTATTTCCCGTTCTTTTTCCGTGGCGATAAAGTTTTTCAAGCAGAACTCTGCAAACTCTTTTTCCGAACCGTCCTCTTTTTGCCAGAGAGTTGCCACTTGTTTAACGCCTCTTTGGATGCGGTCAGCCATTGTGATGCCGTGTTTTTCCGTGAGTGTGGCGATGATTTTGGATATCATTTCAGACTCTGGTTGGCCCGTGCTGGCCGTTTCGCTGCCCAGACACGGCATAGCCAATGGTGCCCAGACCAGTACCATGAATAAAACAATCATTTTTCGCATAATAATTCTCCATGTTTGAACGTATTTTTATAGTATCACCTATCATAGCCAAAGGTTACCACAAATGGTTGTTCCTTTCAAGAGGGAGGCTGATCCTAAATCCACCCCCAGTTCTCTGAAAGTATCGTAAAAGCATGTGGGAGTTATGCGAAGAATGGGAATTATGAGAGTTATAGGAATATCCAAATTCTCCCATTGCTCCCATACCTCCCATACCTCTCATCTCATTCACATGGCAAGCAAAATATTATTTCTGCCAATCCCAAATAAACAAAAAAATAGTAACCAAGACTTGTATATAGTTTTTATTATTAGTATGATGAGAAAGGAAAAAGTCATGGTACTGAAAACAACCTTTTTTAAAAAAAACATGGCGTCAATACTGGGCATCCTCGTGTTGACCACTGGAGCTTTTGGACAGGTGGAAAATATCCGCTTCAATCATCTCACGCCTGAAGACGGCTTGAGCCATAGTACTATTAACTGTATATTAAAAGATCACCGGGGTTTCATGTGGTTTGGCACCTCGGTTGGACTAGATCGTTATGACGGGCACCGCATAAAAATCTACCCACCCAATCGCGAGGACAAAAGCACTATCGGTGGCAGCCGGGTGACCGCTCTGCTGGAAGACGGGAAAGGACGCCTCTGGTTAGGCACCCGCCAGGGTGGACTGGACCTCTATGACCGGGATACAGAAAGTTTTATCCATTTTGGCACTCCCCAAGATGAATCGGACAATCCCAAGAACCAGGGCGAAAATAACGTGACTGCTCTGTGCGAGAGTCGCGAAGGCGATATCTGGATAGGCACGTTTGACAGCGGGTTAAAAAGGTTCAATCCAAACACCCGCACCTTTACTCTATACCGGGCCAATCCAGCCGAACCCGGTAGTCTCGGGGGGAATCGGATTCGTTCTCTCTTCCGCGACAGGGACGGCGATCTCTGGGTGGGAGGGGATAAAAATGTCTTCAATAAATTTGATAAAGCCACTAACCGCTTCATTCATTATTCATTCCCGGCCCCGGAAAAGGATATTGCTATTGCGGCTATTTACCAGGACAGGGACGGGGATTTCTGGCTGGGAAGCATGGGGAACGGATTGTACCGGTTCGATAAAAAAACCGGGCAATTCCAAAACTACCTGCATAAGGACGGAATCAATAGCATCGGCTGCAATATTATCACCTGTATCCTACAGGACCAACAGGGAAAATTATGGCTTGGCACTGGCGGTAATGGCGTGAATATTTATGATAAATCCAACCAGACTTTTTCTGCCCTGATACCCGATGAAAGCGACCCTGGTAGTCTAAGTAGCGCGATTGTACTCAGCCTCTATGAAACCCCGGAAGGCATTGTCTGGATCGGCACAGCATATGGTGGCGTCAATATCTGGAACCCCAAAGGTCTCAAATTTAAATTGGTCCGCCATCGCTTAAACGATAATACCAGCCTCTCCAGCAATCTGGTCTCTGCTTTTTGTGAGGATTTTGCCGGTTACCTGTGGATTGGCACCAACGGCGGTGGTTTAAATCGCTACGATAAGAAAAACCACACCTATACCCATTATCGCAATAATACCACGGATCCCACCAGTATCAGCGGCGACGAAATCATAGATATCCTGGCAGATCACCAGGGCAATCTCTGGGTCGCCACTTTTGCCAATGGTTTGAACCGGATGGACCAGAAGAGTGAAACGTTTTATCACTATGTCCATCAACCAGATAATCCCAATAGTCCCGGGAATACCCGGGTGCAGGCCATTGAAATAGACAGCCAGGGCCGCTTGTGGTTGGGTACAATGGGCGGTGGTTTGGATTGTCTGGATTATCGAACCGGGATATTCACCCATTATCGTCAGAACCCACACGCGCCCCTGGGCATTAGTTCCAATAATATCATCACCGTGCTGGTGGACCGTCAGGAAAATATCTGGGCCGGAACCATGGGTGGTGGCCTCAATCGCCTGGACCCTAAAACAGGGCAAATCCACCAATACCGTTACCACCGGTCCAGTCCCAACACCCTCAGCAGCGATTACATCCGCTCGATGTGCCTGGATAAAAAAGGGAAATTGTGGGTGGGCACGGATGAGTCCAGTTTGAATTGCCTCGATCCACAAACCGGGACTGTCACCCGTTATGGCCAAAAAGAGGGGCTTCCAAACGGGTATATCCATGCCATTCTGGAAGATAATAACGGGAACATCTGGCTCAGCACTAATTTCGGTTTAAAACGTTTTACCCCGGCCACCGCCACTTTTCAACATTTCGACGCCAGCGACGGCCTGCAAGGCAACATCTTTTTTATCAATGCCGCACTTAAAGGCCGGGATGGCACCCTTTATTTTGGTGGCACCAATGGGTTTAATAGTATTTTACCCCCCGCAATCATGGAGACTACTAATCTCGCCCCAGTCGTGTTTACCGGTTTTCGTCTTCAAGATCAACCCGTTCCTATCGGCGCTAGCCCCGATGGCCGGGTGCTCCTGAAAAAATCCATCACCGAGACTACCGCGATTCAACTCTCTTATAAAGACCGTGTTTTCGCGCTCGAATTTGCCGCCCTGAATTATAACAACTCCAGGAAAAAATATTACTCCTATATTCTGGAAGGATTTGATAAGGGTTGGCAGCCCGTGGCGAACCAACCTTTTGTTTTGTATTCCACCCTGCCCCCCGGCCATTATGTATTAAAAGTAAAAGGTGCTGACAGTAACGGCGTCTGGAATCCACGGGCCGCTACTTTACAAATTACGATCACACCCCCTTATTGGGGTACATGGTGGTTCAGGTTCCTGGTTATTTTCGCTTTATTGGCCATTGGTTACTGGCTTTTCCGCCTCCACAGTCGCACTGAGGCACGCTATCGCAAGGACCTGGAACTCACGGTCAAACAACGCACCCACGAACTGCTCCAGAAACAGGAGGAATCGGAAAAAATCAATGGTATCGTCAATGCGATTAACCGCGAATTGGACCTCGTTCGCTTATTGGATGCCATACTCAGGGAGACCCGCTTGATCGAGGGTGTAGAAATCGCCACGGCACTGGTGTATGATAAAAAATTGGATTTATATTGCTTTAAAGCCACTTATGGTGGTGATATAAAGATGTTGGCCCCCATTCGCCTGACCAAGGCTGAAGCTGAAGCCCGCTACATTCAAAACGCAGAGCAGGTTTACCCGGATATTTTTCTCGCCAAAAACCTCAAAAACCATCCCTGCGAAGAGAAATTTATTCATCTGGGTATTCCCCAATCCGCCCTCGTGCTTCGTGTCTGCATGGCGGATCAAGTTGAGGGTTACCTGTTATTTGTCAATTATCGCCGTGAAAATGCTTTTGGGGCGCAGGATATTCTATTTCTGGAACGTTTGAAATCCCATCTACTGAGTGCCTTTATTAAGATTAAATTATTACAAGACCTCGAACTGGAACGAGCTGCAGCAGAGAGTGCTAACCAGGCCAAAAGCATGTTCCTGGCGCGCATGAGCCATGAAATCCGCACCCCCATGAACGGCGTCATCGGATTCGCCGAAATTTTGATGGATACTCACCTGACACCCGAACAAGCCGAATATGTAAATACCATCAGTCGTAGTGGTGAATCATTGTTGACCCTGCTCAACGATATCCTGGATTTTTCCAAGATCGAGGCTGGTCAATTATCATTGGAAAACATTGACTTCGATCCCGAGATGACAGTATTTGATATCTGTCAGATTATTCTGCCCCGCATGCGTCACAAACACGTCGAATTGTTGTATCGCATCGGTGATTTTGTCCCTGCTTTTGTAAAAGGGGATCCCGGTCGATTCCGGCAGGTGTTGTTGAATCTGGCAGGCAATGCCGCTAAATTTACCGAGCATGGTGAAGTGGAAATCTTCCTGGACCTGGAAAAAGAGGAAGAACACCTTGTCAAACTCCATGTCACAGTACGCGATACCGGCATAGGTATTGCTCCCGAGAAGTTGGATTTTGTATTCGATGTGTTTCAGCAAGCCGATGGTTCCACTACCCGCAAGTACGGTGGGACTGGTCTCGGTCTGGCTATCAGCCGCCAAATCGCCGCGCTCATGGGTGGTGCTGTCTGGGCCCATAGCGTACCTGGAACCGGCACTATTTTTCATTTCACCGCCTGGATGGAAAAATCGGAGCAAAAGGACACCCACCCCCTGGACCTCCATCTGTTGCAAGGAAAACGCGTGCTGGTCGTAGATGATAACCGCAACAACCTGGAAATCTTGACCCATGTATTGATCCGCGAGGGCTTGCGCGTCACCCCCCTGGAGAACAACAAGAATGCCTTACCCGAACTGGAAAAGGCTATAAACAAAAGCGATCCCTATGCCATTGCCATCCTTGATATCCTCATGCCCGGTTTATCCGGTTTTGAACTCGCCAAAAGGATTCGCAAACACAACTCCCCCTTGGCTTCTATTCCTTTGCTGGCGTTTTCCTCTTCCATGGAAAAACGGGCCCAATATTACCAGCAATGTGGTTTTGATGGCTTCCTGCCCAAACCTATTCAGAGGCAGGCCTTCTTAAAAATGGTCTGCCGCCTTTTGGACCGGAACCAAACCCCAAAAAATCCCGGTGAAACGAACCCGGACCAATTTGTCACCCAACATGTGCTATTGGAAGAAGCCAAACACGCCATCCATATTCTGCTCGTAGAGGATAATCCCGTGAATCAAAAGTTGGCTCATTTTCTGTTACTCAAAGCCGGTTATCGTGTAGTCGTGTGCGGGAACGGCAAGGAAGCAGTGGAACTTTTTGTCGCCTCGCCCCACACTTTTGATCTGATCCTGATGGATATCCAGATGCCTGTGATGGATGGTATTGCCGCTACCATGGAAATTCGCCAAATCGAGGCCCAGCAATCTGTCCCATCCCTACAGAGCGTACCGATCATTGCCATGACTGCCGATGCCATGAAAGGTGATAAAGACCGGTGTCTTGCCGCAGGTATGAGCGATTATATCTCCAAACCCATTAAACGCGAAAAAATCTACGAAATTGTCAAAAAGTGGGCCATGAAAGTTTAAAATAGTATAAAACCGAATTTGGGGCGCGAATGAGAGCTGGCCCTCCTCATTATTTTTCAGATAATTCAACAAATTAATCAATAAGACTTGAATATTTATTATGATATAGGTATCATTATAAGACAAATACCCATGAAACTAAAGATAAATATTTTGGAAAAACTAGCTTTGTCGCTACTGGTAATGGTTGTACTGACCGTAGGAATTTCTGGGCAGGTGGAAGATATCCGCTTTGATCATCTTACCTCTGAAGACGGACTGAGCCACAGTACAGTCAATTGTACAATAAAAGATCGCCGGGGATTCATGTGGTTTGGCACACCCGACGGATTGAATCGTTATGATGGGCAGCGGTTTAAAGTCTTTCGCAGCAATCGTAATGAACCTGGTGCTATCAGTGGCGGTCGTATCACCGTTCTCTATGAAGACCGTGACGGGTGGTTATGGGTAGGCACCCGCCAAGGTGGTTTGAACCTGTACGACCGGGATACTGAACGTTTTAGCCATTTCCTTCATCGTCCCAGTGATCCCACCAGCCTCAGTAGTAATAGCATTCGGGCTCTTGCCGAGGATAGGGATGGCCATCTCTGGGTGGGTACTTTTGACAACGGTTTGAACCGTTTGGATAAAAAAACCCGCACCTTTACCAAATACTTTTTCAATCCAGCCGATCCCAGCAGCATTGGAACGAACCACATTTACTCTATTTTTTTGGACAGCGATGGTGAGCTCTGGATCGGTGGGGATAAAAATTCATTGAATAAATGGGATAAAAGCCAGCAGGTTTTTATTCGTTACCAACTCCCGACTAAAAACAACGATGCCGTTATTCTTAGCATCTTCCAAGATACTGATGGCGAGTTCTGGCTCGGTAGCGAGGGGAACGGGTTGTATCGATTCAATAAAAAGACCGGCCTATTCCAAAACTTTATGATAACGCCCGGGAAAAATAGCATTGGTAGCAATATTATCAATGCTATTGCCCAGGATCGACAAGGTCTTCTGTGGCTATGCGCGGATGGTTGGGGGGTGAATCTATTTGATAAATCCAAGCAGACTTTTTTTAACCTCGTACCCGATGAAAGCGACCCCGGTAGTTTGGGTAGTCCAAGTACTATCTCCATCTATCAGGACCCCGAAGGAATCATATGGGTGGGAACGGCCTTTAACGGGGTGAATATCTGGAACCCCAACCGTTTCAAATTCAAGCTCTATCGGCACCGCTTCAATGATAAAAATAGCCTCTCCAGCAATCGGGTCTTTTGCTTTTATGAGGATTCCGCCGGTTTCCTTTGGATAGGCACCAATGGGGGTGGTTTAAATCGCTTCGATAAAAATAACCTCACCTTTACACACTACCGCCACGATCCCAAAAACCCCTATAGTATCAGTGGGGACGAAATCATGGATATCAAAGAAGACCGGAACGGGGACCTCTGGGTGGTTACTTATGCCACGGGCTTGAACCGACTCGACCGCAAAAGCAGGAAATTTTATGCCTATGCCCATCAAAGGGGAAATCCCAATAGCCCGGGAAATACGCAGATATGGGCGATAGATATCGACCCACAGGGAATAATATGGCTCGCGACAATGGGTAGTGGTTTGGATCGTTTCGATAGCAAGACAGCGATATTTTCTCATTTTTGCCATGATCAAAAAGACCCCCAAAGCATTGGTAGTGATAATGTGACTTCTATACTGGTAGACCGCGACGGTTACATCTGGGCTGGAACAATTGGTGGCGGCCTTAACCGCCTGGACCCCAAAACCGGAAAATTCTACCGCTATACCTATCACCCAACCAACCCCAACAGTCTCAGCAGCAATTTTGTCCGCTCTATATACCAGGATAAAAAGGGAAAATTATGGGTGGGCACCGATGAAGCAGGCTTAAATTGTCTGGATCAAGAAACCGGCACTATTACCCGCTATAATGAAAATAGCGGGATTCCCAGCCTATATATCCATGCTATTTTAGAAGATGATCAAGGCGATATCTGGTTCAGTAGCAATTTTGGGTTATCCCGTCTTACCCCCAGCACCAATCGTTTTTTCCATTTTGATTATAGTGATGGCCTGCAAAGCAACATCTTTTTCATCAATGCCGCACTTAAAGGCCGGGATGGTACACTGTATTTTGGTGGCACCGAAGGGTTTAATAGCTTTATCCCCACCCAAATCAAAAGTACTCCCAATCGTGCCCCAGTTGTGTTTACTGGTTTTCGCCTCTTCGACCAACCCGTACCGATTGGAGCCGGTCCAGACCGACGGGTGATCTTGACAAAATCCATCACTGAGAGCCCCTCGATAACACTTTCTTATAAAGATCGTATTTTCGCCCTGGAATTTGCCGCGCTCAATTTTACCAACCCGACAAAAAATCAATACTCCTATATTCTGGAGGGATTGGATGAGAACTGGCACATGGTGGGCAACCAGCCCTTTGTCATGTATTCCACCCTGCCCCCCGGCGATTATGTTTTAAGGGTAATCGCCACCAACAGCGATGGCATCCGGAACCCCCACGAAGCCAAATTAAACATTACTATCACCCCTCCTTTCTGGAGCACGTGGTGGTTTCGCTTTTTTGTCTTTTTTGTGTTTTTGGGTACCGCCCACATTATTTATCGCCAGCGCACCAGGGCCACAGAGCGGTATCGCAAAGAGCTGGAAAAGACTGTCCAAGAACGTACCCGTGAACTCAGCGCTAAAAAAGAGGAGCTGGAAAAAATCGACAGTATTGTGAATGCCATTAACCGCGAGTTAGACTTGGTGCGCTTATTAGAAGCCATACTCAAGGAGACCCGGTTGATCGAGGGCGTGGAAAATGCTTCTGCCCTGGTGTATGATAAAAGCCTGAATTTGTACCGTTTCAAAGCTACCTATGGGGTAGACATTAAAACACTGTCCCACGTTCGCATGACCTTTGCCCAGGCCGAAGCCAGTTTTATTGAAAATTCCAGGCAGGTTTCCCCGGATATCTATATCGTCGAGAATATAGAAAACCGTCCTAGTGGGGAGCATTTTCTTAATATGCCGATTCCCAAATCCATGCTCATCCTGCGGGTTTACATCGCGGAGCGGGTGGAGGGTTACCTGTCATTTGTTAATATGAGCCGTGAGAATGCATTTGAACAGTTGGATATCCAGCTTCTGGAGCGTTTGAAGACCCATATTGTGTCCGCTTTTATCAAGATCAACCTCGTGCAGGAACTGGAGCGGGAACGGGAGGTGGCAGAGAGTGCCAACCAGGCCAAAAGTATGTTCTTGGCCCGCATGAGCCATGAAATCCGCACCCCTATGAACGGTGTCATCGGGTTTGCCGATATATTGATGGATACCCCGCTCACTCCCGATCAAGCCGAATATGTCCATACGATCAGTCGTAGTGGTGAAGCGTTGATGACCTTGCTCAACGATATCTTGGATTTTTCCAAGATCGAGGCCGGGCAATTGTCATTGGAACATATTGATTTTGACCCCGAGATGACCGTATTTGATATCTGCCAGATCATTCTGCCCCGCATGGGCCACAAACCAATAGAATTGTTATATCATATCGGTGATTTTGTGCCCGCCTTTGTCAAGGGTGATCCTGGTCGTTTCCGGCAGGTATTGTTGAACTTGGCTGGCAATGCTGCTAAATTTACCGAGCACGGCGAGATCGAAATCTTTTTGGACCTGGAGAAAGAGGAGGAAAATCGTTTAAAATTGCATGCCACTGTGCGGGATACCGGAATAGGGATTCCTCCAGACAAGTTGGAGTCCGTGTTTGATCTGTTTCAGCAGGCTGATGGTTCCACTACCCGCAAGTATGGTGGGACCGGTCTCGGTCTGGCTATCAGCCGCCAAATCGCCGCCCTCATGAATGGCGCGGTCTGGGTTGAAAGTATACCCAATAGCGGCACTATCTTCCATTTCACTGCCTGGATGGCGAAGTCCACCGAGAAGAAGTCCAACCGCCTTGACCTGCACGTGTTGCAGGGAAAGCGTGCCTTGATAGTCGATGATAACCGTAGCAACCTCGAAATTCTAACCCATGTATTGAAGCGTGAAGGCATGCGCGTCACCGCTCTTGATAACAGTAGTTTAGTGCTCCCTGTACTCGAAGCAGCCATTGCCCAAGCCGATCCGTATGCCATTGCCATCCTGGATATTCTGATGCCCGGTTTTTCCGGTTGTGAAATTGCCAAAAGCATTCGCAAACATCACACCCAATTGGCTTATATTCCTTTGCTAGCGTTTTCCTCGGCCATGGAAAAACGGGCCCGCCATTACCAGGAGAGCGGCTTTGATGGTTTCCTGCCCAAACCTATCCAAAGACAGGCTTTCTTAAAAATGGTTTGCCGCCTGCTGGACCACAACAAAACCCAGCAGAAACAGGAAGAAAATAACATGGACACCTTTGTCACCCGTCACGTGCTTTTAGAAGAAGCCAAACACTCCTTGCACATCCTGTTGGTAGAGGATAACCCGGTGAATCAAAAGCTCGCCTATTTTTTATTAACCAAAGCCGGCTATCAAGTGCAACTCGCCGCTAATGGCAAGGAAGCCGTGGAACTCTTTACCGCCTCGCCCACGGCATTTGATTTGATTCTGATGGATATCCAGATGCCTGTTATGGATGGTCTTGCCGCTACCATTGAAATTCGTCGTATTGAAACCCAACTCGCCCTTCATGCCGAGCATCCTGTTCCGATCATTGCCATGACCGCAGAAGCCATGAAAGGCGATAAAGACAAATGCATCGCCGTTGGCATGAATGATTATATCTCCAAACCCATTAAACGGGAAAAAGTCTACGAAATTGTCAAAAAGTGGGCGTTGGAAGGAGATAAAATATGAATTCAGGGCAAACGAAAGAGAAGAATAAACAGAGGAATAAACAGAGGAATTGACATTACCTTAAATATCTGTTATATATTAACTCCATAACACTTATATACGATGGTTTACCGTTTTTTTGGAGGAACATGAACATAGTCACCCGTGAGACTGCCGCTCCAGTGAGTTTTTGCGGTCACTCCTGCTACCAGTTTTTTTAGTCAGGAAGTAGCTAGTCAGGAAGTACAATGATAGAGGAAACAGATAAAATAAAAAAGATAGCCGTGATTGTCCCGTCCGAGGAAAGTTGCCAATTATACCATTCTTTTTTCTCTAACTATAGTGGTTTTGAGTTCCACGATTATGCCTCTTTTGAAGCATTCAATCTTGATACGATTAATACAGGTGGTTGTGATGGCTATATTATTGATTTACGCATTATTCTCAAATCTGGTCCAGAGGAAAAAAAGTTTTTTCAATACATTGCCGAGTTATTCCCTTCGATCCGCATCTCTCACAGCCAGGATATGGCCACCGTGTCCGGTGATATCAAGGGCAGGAGCTTCAAAAACCGCCAATTATTCGATTTCTTTTTTCTCAAACAGTTTGAGTGGGCCGAAACAGAGAAGATGAATATCCTATTATTCGTCAACGATGCAGAAACCCAAAATTTATATGAATTCCATATTCATACTTACCCCAATGTAGAAATCTTTCAATACCAGAATTTCCAACAACTCATGGCTTCCATATCCAAAAAAAGCCGCTTCAGTGGCATTATCGTCGATTTAAGAACTATGATGAAAGCCAGCCCGCAAGAACGGGAGAGTCTGCATGAATTAATGGAAGTCTTCCCAGCCATGCGGATTTCTCATTCCATGGATAAACAGAAGGTTAAAGGGAACATCAAGGATAAAAACGTCGAGGACAAGGCCCTTTTTGATTACTTTTTTAATGACCTGTGCTGCAACTTTACCCCCAAGGGTATCCGCTGTAGTAAACGGTACACTCTTTTTTTAAATATATGGTTGGATATTTCCCAGCACCCGGACGTCCATAACCCCCTCATTTCCCCCGAAGGTTTACTCAAAGTAAATACTGAGAATGTCTCCGAGGATGGTCTTTTTATTAATACCACGATTCCTGTGCAGGAAAACGGGACAATCTCCCTTATTTTTAATGAATTGATCGACCGTAGCCCCATCCAATGCGTGGTAAAATGGATCTTACCCTGGGGAGAGTCCATTAACCATCTCCCTGGTTTTGGCGCTGAGTTCACCGCCATCAAACCCAATCAAAAAGAAGAACTGGCTACATTGATAAAACGGAAGAAATAGGAAAAGATTAGCTGTTAATCGTTTTTTTATAGATGCGCCGTATCCGTTTGCGGACCGGGTTAAAGTGCTTCCATAATGCTTGCACTTTCGTATTGTTTTCCAGTTCCAGGTTGGATTCAGCGCAACGGAACCCTTTTTCCATGGCCATTTTAACGATCTCAACCACCATCAGCAAGTCTATGCCTTTACCCTGGTATTTTTTCTTCACACCTGCCAGGTAAAAGTCCACTACATCCCTGGCTTTCATCGCTTTTAACAGGTGGAACCATCCAAACGGCAACAATCTGCCATTGGCTTTTTGAAACCCCTTGGACAAGTTGGGCACAGTAAACATGAAGCCCACAATCTCGTTCTTCTCATTCACTGCCGCCTTGATCATATCTTTATCCAGGAAGGAGATGTATTTTTTGACATAATAATCAATCTGCCGCCGCGTCAGTGGAGTTGTGCCGTATATTTCTTCGAATGCTTCGTCAATTAATTCAAAAATTTCCGTTCCCCGCGCCAAAACGTCCTTGTTACTCTTGAACTCCAGAAGCTTAATATTGGTCCGTTCTTTGATACGTTCCGCAAGAGTCAACAGTTTCTCCGGGATGCCTTTTTCGTGGGGTACTGGCGTCACGTATTCATAATAATCAATTTCCTTGGTAAAACCGAACTTTTCCGTGAATGGTGGGTAGTAGGCATTGTTGTAAAAGCAGATGATCGTAGGTAACGTATCGAATCCCTCGACCATCATCCCCTCGGAGTCCAAGTCGCAAAAGCCATGTGGCCCGGTGACCGTTTCCATGCCCAATTCACGACCCCATGTTTCCACCCTTTCAAAAAGGGCTTCTGCCACGTCATAGTCGTCAATCGTATCAAACCAGCCGAATCGTATATTCTTTGTCCCGTACTTTGTATTGGCCGCATGACTCAGGATAGCCGCGATCCGGCCCACTGGTTTCCCATTCACGTAAGCGATAAATAACCGTGATTCCGCGTACTCGTAAGCCGGGTTTTTTTCCTTATCGAACAGTTCCATCTCATCCCTGATCAAGGGAGGAACCCAATAGGGATGGCCTTTGTAAATCGTAAAGGGTACTTTTACAAAGAGTTTCACTTCTTTTTTCGTTTTCACTTCTTTAATTTCAGGTTTCATTTTTGCCTCGTTTATTAACGCTTAATAAAGCATAATTATATACTAATATGCAGTAAATTCCAAATGTTTCACCAAATTCCCTTGACTTTTTGCGGTAAAAAGCGTAATTATTATGACTGGGGATTCACTATTTTAAACCCCGTGATTAATATGAGAAAAAAGAATGTTGAACCTTTTGAGGAAGGAATGAACAATGGGACATCTAGTAGGTAAAGATATATACCGGAACCTGGGTCGTAAAATCGATTCGCTGAATGTTCGTGTACCTTGGAATGAAACCTTTTATGCTATTTTAAAAGAATTATACACGGAGGAAGAAGCGGAGTTGGTAGCCAGTTTACCCACCGCGCTATCTACTGCTGATGAATTGCAACGCTACTTACAGATCAATCCCACCCGCTTGCGTAAATTACTGGAAGTGTTGTGTCGCAAAGGACTGGTAGTAGATATTTTTGTCAATCATGCGTATTATTACATCCCCTCGCCCCTGGTGGTGGGGATCTATGAATTTACCATGATGCGTACCGATGAGTACATTGATTCGGCCAAGATGGCGCAGCTCTTTCACACCTACTTCAATGATGAAGATTTTTTCAAACTCAATTTCGGTGCCGCAAAAGGGAAACAAATGGGTCTGATGCGCACACTGCCCTATGAGGAGAGTTTCACCGCGCAGAATCAGGAAGGACCAGCCGGGCCGGATTTTGTCGAGGTGTTGGATTATGAAAAAGCCACGGCTATCATAGAGCAAGCCGATATTTTTTCCATTGGGATTTGTTCTTGTCGCCACGAGCAGCAACACACGGGAGAAAAAGCCTGTGATATGCCCTTAGATACCTGCATGTCCCTGAGTTATTCGGCGGAATATCTGATCCGCAATAACCTGGCTAAAAAAGCGTCCAAAAGCCAGATGCTGGAAAATATCGCCCGTTCAAAAGAGCTGGGATTGGTCCTAAACGCGGATAATGTCAAAAACAATTGCCAGTTCATCTGTCACTGCTGCACGTGTTGCTGTCATGTGTTGCAGGGCGTGAATAAATATGGGTTCCCCGATATTATTGTGACCTCTTCTTTTCTCGCCGAGGTGAGGCAGGCCAGTTGTCAGGATTGTGGTGCTTGCGTGGCGTCCTGTTCGGTGAATGCTATTAAAATAGTAACCAGCGACACCACAGACCGGGGCGCCAAACCGAAAAAAAAGATTACCATCGACACATCTATCTGTATTGGCTGCGGTGTATGTGTGAACCGTTGTAAATCGAAGGCTCTGGTCATGGTCAAACGTCCGCAGCGGGTCCTGCATCCTGAAACAACCTTTGAAAAAGCCATTATAAAATGCCTTGAAAAAGGAACTCTCCAAGAACAACTATTTCCCAATCCCAAGAGTATTACGCAAAAAGTCTTACGTGGCCTAGTGGGTGGTTTTTTGCGTCTATCACCGGTCAAACAGACATTAATGAGCGATACGTTGCGTTCTTCCTTTCTTAGCATGCTGAAAATAGGCGCCCGCCTCCAAGGCAAAGAGTGGCTCACCCACATATAAGCAGTTGCCTAAATCCACCGCCAAGTTTTAAAAAGAACCACGGAGAACGTTGGCACGCTGGACTATCTGGACTATCTGGACTATCTGGACAAGCTGGAAAAATCACCGGTTTTGTGAAGTCCAGTAAGTCCAGAATGTCCAGATAGTCCAGTTTTTTCTGAAACTTGGCGGTGAATCCAGGGCCTGAATCACGACTTGACAGAAACGTGCTAATCGCATACAATGTTATATCTGTATTAAAATTCAATTAGCGGGTAGAATTGACAATTCGAATGAGCTATTCCTTGAAACAAAAAGCCGTATATATTAGCGCACTACTTCTAATGTTTTTTTCCCACGTGTTCGCCCTCCAGGGACGGGATTTAGAACTGCGCTTCCAACACTTTACGGTGGAGGATGGCCTGGCCCAAAATTCGGTTTTTTCCATTCTCCAGGATCGCAAGGGGTTTCTCTGGGTAGTGACTGAACAAGGCTTAAACCGCTTTGATGGTTATAACTTCACAGTGCGAAAATTCCAATTTGACAACCCGAATTCACTGTCGATTAATTATATTTTCTCAATATACGAAGACAGCAGGGGAATAATATGGGTGGGAACAAATGGCGGCGGACTCAATCGTTTTGATCCGGCCCAGGATAAATTTACGCACTACCCGGTCACACCGGACAATCTTGGGAGTTTGAACAATGTTATCCATGCGGTTTATGAGGACCGCGGGGGGAACTTATGGATAGGCACTGGCGGCGGCGGTTTGAAAGAATTTAATCGCGACCGACAGACCTTCATGCACTACCCCCCACCACGGAACCTCCCGGATACGAGTAATTTTATCAATTGCATCCGTGAAGATCGTAGCGGTACATTATGGATCGGCAGCAATCACGGTTTGCTGTGGTTTGATGGTAGCCAAAAGCAAGTCAAACCCTACGCTTTACCAGTCAACCCGCAGATGAATCAGGGGCCTTTGAAAGTACTTAGCATTTATGAAGATCGCACAGGTACACTGTGGGTGGGGAGCAATGCTGGTTTTTTTGGCATGCCTTTGGGTTCTCGGACCTTTGTTCATTACACTATCCCTGCCACTGAAGCACTTTTTGCCGCTACTAATATTATCCAAGACATTCATGAAGACCGCCAGGGGGTGTTTTGGCTGGCCACGGAAAATGGCCTGCATATCTTTGATCGCCAACAGAAAACATTCCAATCTTTCTTTGCGAATAGAAACAAAACGGACAGTCTGGCTTCAAATGGAATAAAAACAATCTTCGAAGACAATTCGGGGGGATTGTGGCTGGGGTTGTTCAGTCACGGTCTGGAGAAAGTCAACCGTATCGGACAATCGTTCACGCACTATTTGAACAACCCGCAACACCCGGACCAGATCGGCGACGGTAATGTGTTCGCGATTTATGAGGATGGGCAACACATTGTCTGGCTGGGCACCTACGGGGACGGACTCATCGCCTTTAACCGCACTACTGGCGCAGTAAAAAACTACCGCCAAGAACCGGATAACCCAGCTAGCTTAAGCGATAATAAAATCTGGGAAATCTACCAGGACGGCCAAAACACACTTTGGATCGGTACTGAAAATGGTGGGCTAAATAGCTTTTCCGCGACAACGGGGAAGTTTACACGTTATTTTCACGAGCCGCATAATTCCAATAGTCTAAGCAACAACACGGTATCGGCTATTACGGAAGATGGCAAAGGGCAACTATGGATCGGCACGAATTTGGGTCTCAATAAATTCAATCCGAGTACACGGCAATTTACTCATTTTAAAAATAATCCCAATGACCCGCATTCATTGGTACATAATAACGTTTATGTACTCTTTAATGATCGTTCGGGTTTAATCTGGGTTGGCACCAAGGGAGGGGTAAGTGTACTGGACCCAAAAACCGAGAGACTTACGCCTTACTCGATCAATCCACAAACCACGAACAAAAATATTTTTCCGATCATCCTTTCCTTTTGCGAGGATCGCCAGGGTTCAATCTGGATCGGTACCTCTTCGGGGGCCTTTAAATTTAATCGTAACACGAAAAATTTCACTGTGTACCGGGAAAACGATGGCTTGCCCAATGATGTGATCAACGGGATACTGGAGGACGGGAAAGGGAATTTGTGGTTCAGCACGAATAAAGGACTGTCGAAGTTTAACCCGGGTAAAAAAACATTCCAAAACTACAGTACCGCAGATGGTCTGCAAAATTCGGAGTTTAATGGTGGGGCCTATTTTAAGAACACGAAGGGAGAGTTGTTCTTTGGCGGGGTGAACGGATTTAATGTGTTTAATCCTGAAAATGTCAAAAATAACCCCTTTATCCCACCGGTGGTGATCACGGATATTAAACTATTCAACCAATCGGTCACAGTGGGCGAAAAAATAAAGGGCCGGGTGATCTTGGAAAAAGCGATCCCCTACACCGGAACAATTACACTGGATTACACGCACTATATCTTCTCGTTAGAGTTTGCGGCTTTGAATTATATTCATAGTGAGAACAACGAGTATGCCTATAAAATGGAAGGGTTGGAAAACACCTGGAACTATGCGGGACGGAGACGTTTTATTACCTATTCAAGCCTGGCTCCTGGTAATTATACGTTCCGGGTCAAAGCCTCCAATAATAATGGTCTGTGGAACGAAGCCGGTGTTTCACTGCACATCCGCGTACTCCCGCCATTCTGGCAAACCCTGTGGTTCCGCTTGATCGTTATTTTCCTGGTTTTCCTGCTGTTTTTTACCTATCGCACACTACGTCAGCGAATCATTGCGCGACGCAAACAGGAACTGGAAAATATTGTGGCCAATCGCACGACTGCGCTGACAGAATCAGGGGAAAAGTACCGCACGGTGGTGGAAACGACCAACCATGGTATTGCTATTCTTCAGGATAACCGGATTGTTTTTCATAACATTCAATTGTCGCGGATGTTGGGCCTGGATGAAAAAGAGATGAACCAGAGCTCGCTGACGCAATGGGTGATCCCGGATAAACAAGAAGAAATGGACCGCTTTCTGGAACTGGCGCGGGATGAAAACAAAACCGGGGGGACAATTGAAACGGTTTTAATTCACAAGCCGGGCAAAGAAATTCCCGTGGAGATCAATTTTAATCCGATCCGCTATAAGAAAGGGTTGGCGCAATTGATGTTTTTTAATGACATAGGCATGAAGAAATTATTGGAAGAAGAACGGGTGCGAATTGCGAAGTTGGAGTTCATGCGTGGTTTGGCGAAAGGTATTGCGCATGATTATAACAATCTCTTGGCGATCATGATGGGGAATATCGAACTGGCATTGGAAGAAACAGAACCGGGCTCGCGCCAAAATATGTTACTGCAACAGGTAAGCAAAACGCTTGACCGTTCGGTAGACCTGACGAAAAAATTTATTACGCTGGCCAAAGGGGGGGATCCAGTTAAAAAAGAGGCCTTGTTGCAGCACCACATCGAGGAAATGATCATGCCGGTGTTGAGTAGTTCAGGGGTGCAATGTATTTTTGACTTACCGGATGATCTATGGCCGGTAGCTTGCGATCTTAATTATATCCAGCAAGCACTACAAAGTATCGTGATCAATTCAATACAGGCTATGGACGGGAACTGCGATAACAATGTACTAAAAATAAAGGGAGAAAATACGATCATAGAAGCGGGACAGATTCCTGATCTGGAGGGTGGGAAATACCTATGTCTGGAGATTGCAGATCAAGGGTGTGGGATTGCCAAGGACGACTTGCCCAAGATTTTCGACCCCTATTTTAGTACCCGCGATAATGTCACGCAGAAAGGGTTGGGGTTGGGGCTTTCAATGGTTCATTCGATTATTGCCAAGCATGATGGCACGATCCATGTGGAGTCGGAAGTGGGGAAAGGCACGAACATGCATATTTATTTACCTGCGTCACCGGACCCAAGACAGACAAGCGCCTGACGTATTTAAGAGGCTTTTCTTACTATCTGCGATAGGTATCGGTGAAACCATCCCATACCTCTTCCCGGAGAATGAGTTGGTGGTCGGTCAGGGTGAGGATAGACATAGGGATGCCCGCTTCAAAAATAACGGTATCGTATACTTGGTGGTCCAAAATGGATTCCTTTTTGACAATGCGATATGAACCACTCTCTGCAATAGCATTATTCATGTATCTTATGTAGGTGCCATCCTCTGTAAAATCAAGGGCTTGGTTGTATCCCTCGGAAGTGGGGGTCAACACAACCCCGCCAATGCCACCGCTGGTTTGAACCCATTGCCATTGATTTTGAAGCATATTCCCAGTTGACAAATCGGACTCCTTACACCCCACGATTAAAAAAAGCACGACTAATACGACAAACCCGATTGACTTCAACACGAACCGATGAGAGAATTTTTTCATTTTCATGTTACACATCCTTTATTTTATTGATCTTCGCTTTATTAATATTTCGCTGGACGCCATCATACCATACATATGAATTCCAGTAAATATTATAAAGCAAATTTAATACCAATTGTTGCCAATCGAATTGTCCTTTTTTTATGACGGATTAAAAGAGTAATGGTAAGAAGTCTAAACACAATTCACGGTGGGAATTGTTCTGTGGTTACCTCACCCGGATGCGCAGTCCCATCTGGGCTTTAAGCCAATACCAATTTTCATCAGCCATCATGGTCTTGAGAGTGGATTCACAATAGAGGAGCAAGCGGTTGGAAATCTGTAACTCGAACCCCACACCACCACAAAGCCCCTTGACGAATAAACTATCAGTATAGGTAACACCAAAAACAGAGACTTGGGAGGTGACTGAAGAATAATGGCCGCCGATTTTGAGAATAAAGGAGAACATTTCGGCGATAGGCACTTTATAAAGAGCCAACACATTAATTCCCAATACATGTTTGATGGTTTCGCCGTTTTTTTCAATGCCACTGCCACCATAATAATCAAGGAGCAGACGCCCATAAACAGATCCGAATAGGCGGACGTCAGTACCGATTTCACCACCGGGACTACCGAGCCTGGGAAAGGCATAGCCGCCGCCGATCATAACATAAACCCTCTTCCTTTCAGAGGTACGAAAGGAGGATATAGAGGGTATAGAGGCTAAAGGAAATACATAAATACAGAGTACTAACAGAGTGAATACAAACGCGATGATTTTTTTATTCATTTTTTCTTTCCATCTCATTTTTTCTTCCCATCTTCGAGGGTGGTTATCAAGGTAAAGTCTTTCTGAATGGCATCCCTGGCTTCTTTGATAAAAGTGGCGTACAGAGAGTCAACGAGGATGTCCTCGGTTTCCCACTTTTGCATAAAAAACCCGAGCCGATTGGCCATTGGATCCCTGAGGGTATCCCAGATACCAGCGATACTATCATTTTTACTCTGGGTCAGGGCGTGTTCATAGGCTTTTTCGACATCGGTCATCAAGTTCTGGACATCGGTTTGGTACTGACTGAACGATTTTCCCGCGCTGGCTTTATCAATCAAAAGCAATGCCCGGCTTTGCAGTGAAACGGCATAACCATGACCCTCGGGGTCATACTTGGCTTTACGCCAGAAACAACTGCTGGAGATGATGATGAAAAAGAGCAGGAATACCAATAACATAAACCATAATTTCATTCTCATAAGGGTTCTCCCAATATTTTTATTTTTTGATAGTGCGATCTTAGTGTGCTTATTCATCTAACTATTCTTCTAACTATTCTTCTATCCATTATTCTAGCTTATTTGATGTTTGAGTTTCCGGGGTTTGTTCGGGGGGTGTAAGCAGGGTGGGAGCGGGGACAATTTTGAGGGAAGCAATGGCATTACTACCAATCCATGAGCCGCGCAAACTGGTGGTGCTACGATTCAATTCCATCTGGGTACCCCGGTAATGGGGGGCACTGTACACGGTAACGGTACAATTGCCAATAATCTTGATGGAGGACACGGCATTTTGCACGCGGGTGAGAACAGGAGTATCGGCGCTGCACTGCTCGGATTGGCCGCAGTAGTTTTCCAGTTCATATAAAATCACGGTGGGACGCTCAAACACTTCGACGGTACGGTTCCAAGTGACAGCAATACCAGCATAATCAACGGCTTTCAACATAAATCTATAGGGACCAGCCAGAGTAGGAGCGAGGCTCTGGGAACCGGATATATCAACCTCCTGGTCATCTAAATACACTTTGGCGGCATTTTCGGTTTGCCAGGACAGGAAAACCTGCTGACCTTTGACTAACTGCAAGGGATCACAACGAAAATAATTGATGACGGCAGGGGGCACGGGTTTGGGTTCTGGGGGGACGATGGGCTGGGGAACAAGCACAGTAATATTAGCCTGGCGCTCACCAACAACATTCTTCACTTTTAAGGTGTAGGTGGTGGTTTGCTCCGGGGCGACCTGGGTGGAGTAATCAAGACCGGTTCTCTCCTCGTTTAAAAAAGCAAGGTCCGCGTCCTGGGTCTGCCATGTTAAGGTGACGGCTTGACCTTTTTTTACTTTTAAGGTTTCGGGATTTCCCTTTTGTACTTCCAAGAGCACGGCATCACCATCTTTGACAGCCACTTTTAAGGGCGGTTGGGTGTCAGGGGCTTGGGTCTGTTCGACGGCCACGGTCACAGGATCGCCTTTTTTAACTTTTAAAGTGAGGGGTTGACCTTTTATTACCTCAAGAATATTGCTTTCGCGGCTGATCTGGGCGTTAAAATAGAGTATTTGCGGGGGGGTGAGCACTTTAACCTCAAGACTGGCAGAAGCTACGGCGCCGAGCTTATTGACGGCGACAAGTGTATATAACTGGGTAAACATGGGTGAAACATCCGCGGCTCCAGCTAACTGGGGGGTTCGCTCCAGAGTAACCTCTGCCTCCTGGGGTAGGGAACCGGCGGGGGCGAGTTGCCCGGTCTGAAGTTGGCGCACCATATCAGCGGTGATTTGCTCGTTTTCAGGCCCGGCCATAATACAGAGGGTATCGGCATCGGTCACCTGCCATTCAAGTTTGGAAAGATCATGCATTTGAATCTGCGGGGGCGTGGCAGTGAACTTGACAATACCAGGGTCAGGCAAAACGGTAACAGTGATGGTCTTGGTCGCGATGTCGGCATTTTGTCCGGTGGCAGTGAGGGTATAGAGGGTGGTTTGGGCGACTTGTAGCTTCATCTCGCCAGCAGTATTGGCGGATTTATCATTGAGGGTAACGGATTCTGCATCATTTGTATCCCACTTGAGCTTGATCTGACTGTTTTTCCTGATGAGGGTGGCGTCGCTGGTAAAAATCGTGATGGTGGGGGGAATGGGATGTGGCTTGTAATAAGTAAAATAGATGTAAAGACCTGCCATCAGAAACAGGAGGAGTTCAATGGCCAGAGCAATCAGGCTGGTCCGAATGATCCAGGACCAATCAAGCTTGATCCGTTCCAAGTCGAGTTGGAAATCAATATCGGCATGGGTAATGATGTGCTCGGTAGTTTTGCTGAGATACCCTTTTCTTTGGATGAGGATAACAAGGGTGTAACTCTCGGCAGGAATGGCGGTATCTGGGATCACGTAAGAGAACTCGCCCTTATCATTGGCAGGGTAATTTTCCACGAGATTGGTATCTGCGGCAGTGATGGTGACAATGGCATTAGAAAGGGGCTTTTCGTTTTTGGCATCGGATATGGTGCCGGTTATCTTCATTTTTTCCTCCTTTGGGGTGAATGGGTACGCCAGTTTTTGGGAAGAGTGTTGATGGACGATATGGACGATATGGACGATGTGGACGATGTGGACGATGTAAATGCACTGGACGTAATAAAGATGTGAAATATGGGGCTGGGATTTTTATTTATGTTTTTCATAGTCTCACCTTAAAGACGCGGCATACGACGGTGGTGGTGTGGTTGGAGTCGTTGGAAATGTGCAGGGTGTAGTCGATGGTTTGTGGATTGGTAATACTATGAATGCTCCAGGACGTGGGTGCTCCATCGGTGGAGATAACACTGACAATATACATGGGCTGGAGGGCGTCGAGAGGGGTTTTATCGAGCAAAACGCCGGTGCCATCTTGTCTGCGACTGGAAGCACGGACCTGAATGCTGGTGTCCATGATTTTATCGGCGAAATCATTGATGGTCAGTTTTTTTTCGGTTTCACGGGTGCGGGGCCACGCTTGGGGAACATGGGAGAGATCCATTTTTAGGGCGGCTAAATCATTGGTAGAAGAATCTTTTTGAGGAAATTGGAAGCGGGCGAGTTCAATGAACTGCTTGTTATCGGGCGCGGTGGGACTGATAGTGACATCGGTATCTTCCTCGACATAAGTATACGGGGATGGGTTGGGATTAGCGGGATCATCGCGCTTATCCAATTTTTTAGTACTGAAGCTGATGGCAACGTAAAAATACTGGCCGGATTTGTCAGAGTCCATGGGCGGGATGGTCACGGTCCTTTTTTCAGACAAGTAAAGGTCGTGCCCTTCACTATCAACGGCGTAACCGGGGGCAACTTCAAGAGCGGCGGATAAACTGGAAACAGTGACCTTCAAATTTTCCTTGTACCCGGACAAAACACCGGGACTGTATAAAAGCTGGCGATGAAACTCCCGCTTATCAATATGATACTTCTGCTCGGTGCTCCAATCTTCTGCCTGCATGAACAAGCCGTTAAAAAAATGGATTCGCTTAAATGATTTTAATGATTCATCCATGTTAAACCTCGTCTTTCATTTTGTTTCTTTTTGCTCTTATATTTTAATACTTCTTCAGGGCACCTGGGTCTGGGTTTGGCCGGGGTTGGTGATTTGGATGACACCGGCCCAGGTACACATCAATTTAGAACTGTTGTTCAGGGCGGGCATATTGCCAATAAGCACGGTGGGCGATCCAGGAACCCAGGGCGCGGGGGTAACAGGAATACAGGGCATCGGGGTTAATACACCAAGCGCGGCTGCGGTGGCAGAAGCAACAGTGGGATTGGCAATAGAAGAACACATGCCAAAGGGTAAAATATTGACCATAGGGATATTATCCATGATAGTGGCGGCAGGCATATTGGAGGTGAGCACACGGTTGGTGGGTAATACGGTCAGAGTGGCTGGGGCTACTCCGAAACTACACTGCACCATGGCTCCCATACAGACACATAATCCCATTTTAAACCTCCTGTTTTATACGATTCATACTGTTCGGCCCTCTTTGTTAAATTCACGCTGAATACCCATGATCAAATCATCAAAATTGATGACCCGGGTCTTTTTATGAATGGCCATGAGGGAAGAGAAACGAATGACATTCATAATGGCGCCACCGGCCATCTCGTAACGACCGGCAATGTCTTCGAGGTGGATGTTACTGTCCAATTGGGACACAGGACTAAACCCCTTCTGCCACAACCTGAACCGCTCGCTTTTCCGGGGCATAGGAAAATAAACGGTGGATTGAAAGCGGCGAAAAAAAGCCTCATCAATATTGGCTTTATTATTACTGGCTAGAATGACCACATTGGGGCAATCCTCAATACGCTGCAACAAGTAGGCGGTGCCCTGGTTGGCATAACGATCATGGGCATCTGAAATAGTGGTGCGCTTGCCAAAGAGAGAATCGGCCTCATCGAAAAAAAGAATCCAGTTGCGGGTCTCAGCTTGGGTGAATATTTTTTCGAGATTCTTCTCGGTTTCACCGATGTATTTGGAAACAAGCTGGGAGAGGTCGATGCGGTAGACGTCGCGATTAGCAAGTTTCCCTAACAGACTGGCAGTGAGGGTTTTGCCTGTGCCGGGGGGACCGTAAAAAAGACAGCGGTAACCGGGACGGATGGTTTTGCGGAACTGCCAATCATCCAATAGTTCGCTTTCATGTTCCAGCCAGGCATGTAGTTCTTTGAGTTGTTCGAGAGTTTGGGGGGCGAGCACAACATCCTGCCACAACAAGGCGGTTTGGATGCGTTTGGCGGGAAAATCAAGGGTGCTTTCGGGGTCACGCACACGCCCCAAAATAAGCAGGTCCAATACATCCTGGGCAAGCCGCAAGGGTGTACCAGCCAAGGGTTCGGATTTGTCCTGGGTATCAAGCTGGAGAAGATGAAAACAACGGAAGTGATGGTGACTTTCAAAAAATTGGGCGCAACGAAGCCGTAACAATAGATTGCCACCACTCAAGAGGAAATAGGCGGTTTCCAAGGTAGGAATAAACCCGCTGTGACGCTTGCCCAAGATACCACCGAATTCACTGAAGCCGCGGTTGATATTACTATTGGGGGTGAAAAAGACATCGAGCAATTGGGGTTTGAGGTCGGGTGCCAGTGCCAGCATAAATACGAGGCGTTCTTCAGGGCACAGATGGTAATAATTAACGAGTTGTGCATAATAACAGGTCTGATCGGCCAATGGCGGGGGTGGGATACTCAAGGGGTCGAGGGGAGTGGTATTTTGCCGGAAATAATGTCCCATGCGCGCCTCCAAGACACGGTGAAACCAATCGAGCTCACGTTCCAAGACCTGGGTGGAAGAGGGGGTGATCTCAATAAACCGGGTGCTAGGAATAAGGGGCATAGTGACTGAGGAAAAAGTTTCTTGTTCCATGATTAGGCTGATTTAGCTGATTTAGCAGATTTATACGGCTTTGGCGCCGAGGGAATCGGCTTCGCGTTCAAGAGCGGGGTTGTCGTTGAGGGGTAACCCGCCCACGGAACCGGTGGGTTGCACGCGTCCTTCCATTTGTTGGGCGACATGGGTTAATTCATGGCCCAAGAGTTGTTTGCCACTGGCAGTGGAGGGTTGATAATGGCCGGGGGCAATGTGGATATCAGTGCCCTGGGTATAGGCAAGAGCCCCGACCTCGGTGGCCTTGGAGGAATCGGGATGAACGTTAACACTGGATAAACTGGTACCCAGAGCACCTTCCATCTTGGTTTGCACACTGGCAGGAATACGGGAATGATCTTCGGGAAATTTTCCCTGCATCAAATCCTTCTCTTCCTCGGGTTGTTTTTGCAGGGGAAATTTCCCCTGTAACAAGTCTTTGTCGTCGGGGTCGGCTTTTTGGATGGGGGGGGATACAAAATCCCCGGTTCCAAAGGGGCGACGTTGTTGGGTAATACCAGCAGAACCAGCGGGGATGGTGCCGGGATTATTCTTGCGTTGAGTAGCAAAACCGGCAGCGGCAGAATGGGGCTGCTCGATATTTTCAGCATTGGTTGTAAGCTTCATGGTTATCTCCTTTTTGTTATCCTAAATCGACTGCCATTTTTTTGAAATCGTTGTGGACGAAATGGACGATATGGACAATATGGACGATATGGACGAAAAAATGGATGCTTTGGGTCCACGTGATTGCAAAAATATGACGGTGTATTGAGGTTATTTTTATTCATATGTTATACCTTATACATAGACAAAAATCTCGGCTAACCAGCGGCCCTCTTTGAGGTGCAGGGAAGAGAGGGCGGGGTTGGGTAAATGGGGAATCAGCACTGCTCCATCGGCTTTGGTATCGGTTAACTCGATGGCTTCATAGGACTTTTCCGACAGGGGGATAGGCACTGCTGCGGCAAAAAGGCGGCTGTCCTTTGGGTCAGGATAGGCTGGGGATAGCGGGGTAAAGGTGAGATTGGGCACGGATTCAAGCAATTGCGGGTTGTTAATAAGAATGAGGAGGTCCTGGGGGTTGCGTTTATTAAATTTGTTACAGACATGATAATACCAGAACACGGGGCGACTGGCAATGGTAATAGCAAACTGGGAGGGTGTGGCAGTACTGTCATTACTGGGGGGAAGTTGGATACCGGCAATGAACACTGGTTTTTCACGGCACAATTGGTCATCGGCGTAATAATACGCGGTAGGAGTGCCGTTTTTTTCAAGCACTAAGAGCCCGCCGGTTTGGTGGCGAACATCAACGGATAATTGGCTGGTGCCCTGGGTGTCCTGTATTCGCCACTGCTTGATAGGGGTATTGGTTTTGTCTTTGAGGGTGAGCACATCATTTTGCGCGGCAAGCACCTGGCAGTCAAACTGCTTGGGCTGCAATTGGATGGGGATGGCTGCAAAGGAGGTCATATTGGCACTGTTTTGCTGTTGCATGGTGAGTGGCTGGAGGCTATCGGCGGGGGCGGGATTAAGATTACTGATATAATAAATCTGCCGACGTGCATAATCATTATCAAGATTGGAATAGGTGGTAAATAAAGGATCATCGGCATACACGGCAATATCAAAAAAGGAATTGGCAAATGGCGTTTCAGCGAGAAAAACAATGCTGTTAGGGGTGCTACGAAAGAGTTGGGAGTAGAGCGTCATCAGATTCTGGCAATCCTGGGTAGGAATAAAACGGATGGCGGGGGCGATACGGGTGGCGAAATAGCGATGGAACAGGGTCAGGGTAAGATAAGGTATGTAAGTCATTCTTTGGCTCCGACTTGGGACTGGGAGGACGTGACGGACGGGGTCACGCGGGTGATGAATTTTTCCTGGATCAGGAGTGCCCGCAACCGGTATAAAACAGAAGGCCGATACGAACCACCAAGCATACCCCATAATTGATTCTGCTCTTCCATGGAAAGGGAGTAAAAATCGGCTTTAATGGCGCCATAAGCGGGATCAAGACGGGGGGTGTTCTGGGAGGTAAAGACATTCTTGGATTGAAAGAAAGAGACAACCAGGGATAACCGCTTGACACCCTCAAGGTAATTCTTCTCCTGACCATCCAGATACGCGGCGGAAAAAAGAATGACAAGGTTCAACTTGATGGGCGGATTATACGAGTGAAATTCATTGCCGACCCTCTCGGTTTGCCCGCCATTGGACATGTTGTTGCGATCCTCCTCAATTTTGATGAGACTCATGCACACGGAATTCTCATTGACTGGGGGCTTGCCCTCGAGATCCACAACAGGGGAAAGATGAATATAACGATCCTGGCGATCATTGATTTTTAATTTGAGGAAGGTATCAACTTCCTCTTTGATAATTTCTAATAGTTCGTCGATCATGGGCGTTCTCCTGCCTGGGGTGTACTGTCTACAGGGTGGTCGACAGCGGAGATGTGAAAATAACAGCGGGTATGAACGGGTTTCTCTTTTTCAATCAGGTTACGGACATTTTTGATCTTATCGACAACATCCCGGTAAATAGAGATTATTTCCTCGGCTTGTAACTGTCCGCCAACCTGGGCAATAATGCGGTTAATGGTCTGGCTGTCGCTGTTAATGTCGAGGGTGGGTTTGATATAGTGGACATTCTGGCTGATGAGCAAAATTAATTGCCGGGTAATCTTGAGAACTTGGTCAGGGGTCAAAGCAGAGTGGAGCTGTTGATTGGCAGTGCTGGGCGGGTCCATGTGATAATAGGGATTAATTTCTTCGGGGCGGGGCCACCAGATAACGATAAAGCAGTTTTTTTCATCGAATTTTTCAAAGAGATGGGTATCTTCGCCAATGGTATCGGTGATGCCAATAGTCATGCCATCGGGCCAAATCCATTGGTCGGGTTGAGTCGGGTTCCACTCGCGAATCTCGACTTCAATGCCAAAAAAGAGGGTGATCATATAATTCAAGCCGGTGATAGTGCCACGATATTTATAGAGATCGGCAGCTTGGCGCACGGCAAAGCGTTTTTTCTGTTGGCTCCAGTGCAAATCGGGTTCAAAATCAACCCAGGAACCGAGCCAAGTCAGAAAATCCTGGTGGGAATCGCTGGGAGCGGTGTAAGTATCAAAATAGCGCTCAATAAAATCGATCCTTTTCTCAATACGGTTAAAATTATAGCACATCAGTTCCAATATGGCCCGCAAGGGAGTGCCGGGCTTTTCTGCCTCATCATGATAAATAGCGGGCAGACTACTAATAAAGGTCTGAATAGAGGTGGCATCATGGGACATGGTCTAACCTCCTAGAAAAACAAGCTTGATAGGTGAACCGAGAAAGGCAAACTCGGTCTCTTTGGGTTCGATAGTTTCTAAAAAGAGACCATTGGGACTGGAGGAATCTGACAAGGCTAAATTCTCGACATAATCGATACCGTCGACGTCTTCAATAATATAGTAAATCTCGGAAATATAAACGGGTCGGCCCATGGGATACCCATTGCGATCTGCCCCACCCAGATAAGGACTGAAAAAACGATTGAGATTGTCACAGATGGTTTCTCGAAGAGCAGCGGTATTGTGTTTCGTCCGCTCTTTTAAGCGAATCGTGGCGTTGATGGAAAATTCTTTATAGGAGGGAGAGGAGATGGCGATGCGGCTGGTGATCAAACGCTGCCGGTCCAAATGATTTTGCACAGTCTGGCAGAGTTCGTCGGAAGCCACGGGCTTTTGCTGGGGGTCTCCTTGGGGTTTGGGTAGAATGATCACATTGATCAAACCGGTTTCTTGATCGGCGCGGCAGGTGGCGCGATAGACGCGGGAGGAAGAGTTCAAGGCGAGTGTTTCAATATCAGTGGCGGTGACTGCCCGATGGCAGCTTTTTAATACGTTTGCAGCACGTAACTTGGCATCTTCCAAAGTCTCGCTATCCAACCCACCGGTGGCGTGATAATAATTGGCAAGAGAGAGGGGTTGTGCCATGCTGGCCGGGTTAGCGAGGTGGGTGAGAGCAAAACGATCAATATTGCCACGTTGGCCACCGCCGGTATAATAGTGCTGGCATTTGATGTTATTGGTGCCCTTGGGGGGAATTTTACCCTTGATCCCATCGCCAAAGGTTATTTTGCCATTGGTGTGATCCAAGATATAATGACGGCTGTCACGGTTAGAATAATAAAAATTCTCCTGCTCCTGCCACTCTACCCATTGGAATTTCACTGCTCCGGTAGCGGGATCGGGTGCTTCTTCTTGTATAAGGATGCGGGGGGGGAAGGAATTTTTGACAAAGGGGAAATGTTTAAAGCGGAACCATTGAAAGATAGACCCATTGCTGGAACCGAGTATCTCATCGGGGTGACAACAAGCATGGATAGCAGCCACGGTGTTCACGCGAATATCAAACAACTTGGGGGGGTGCTTATGATCGTATTTTTCCCAGCGCACGCGTAACCAGAACCCCCACTCACCAAAACTCTTGCTCACGGTCCAATCATTGGGTTGGGCAAATAGGAGTCGCCCGCTCCGGGTAAAGTGGCGGGTTGAATCGGCCAGAGGTTCCAAGGGTTTCCAGCCGTGCGGGTTGTGATACTCCCAGATGATCTGGACTTCTTGGCTGGTGGGAGAGTCTTCAAGCTGGAAATAAATGGCGTTCATGGGATGGGGAAAGGGGGTCTTGCCAACGAGGGGGAGGGAGAATTTCAGGTAACACTGGGGCTGGTCAAGGCTAACGGGAACAAAGGGTTGGAAGGGTTCCTTGTCCTTGATGAGATTAAATTCAAATTCATTGTAGCTGAGGAGCCATTGAAAAGAATTGCCAGACTCGCTGGAATCGGGAGTAGTTTCAGACACGGCCCAGATCATCATAGGGATTTCGATGATCATTTTAATGGCGCGGAGCAGAGGCAATTGATCAGGGGTGGTTGTGCCGAGGTCGACTCTGAGCCAATAGGAATTATAACCGTACACCTGACAGGGGGAGAGGGCAGGAAAATTTTTGAAGAGAATACGACCGCTGCACGTTAACCCGTGGGTGTGATCCTCGATATTGGCGGTTGGAATGGGGGTCCATTGGCTGCCATTCCAACCACTCCAAATGAGGGGCAAGGGATATTTGGAACATTTCTCAATGTCTACGAGCAGAGTGAGGGCGACATCACCACCGAGGTTAGCCAATTGGGGGTCACCCATAAAAAAAACATGGGGAACCGGTTTTTTCTTGACAGCATTGATCAAGTCGCAGGCAAAATCGCCGCCCAGGTTAGGGAAGCAGTCGCTATAAAACTCCTGGGATTGAATGAATAACCCTTCGAGTTTGGTACGGACCATACTGAGGGGTTCGGTGGTAATAAATTGGATATCCTGACCAGTTTCATCGCTACCGCACAGGATGGTGTTTTCGGGGATAATGGGCAAGGGGCTGTCCTCTTTGGGATTTTGTTCGCTAAAGGTCACGGGGGTACTGGCTGCAGCGGGGGGGGTGGGAGTGATACCGATTAATTCGAGGAACTTGAAATAATTTTTCTCGGGTACGATATTGAGGCGATAAAGGAGCATCTCGGCCATCCAGGCCATTTGTTCCACCAGGGTAATACCGGGATCGGAGGGGTTAAAATCGGTCCATTGGGGACATAAGCCGGGAATTTTGGCCTTGGCACTCTGGACAAGTTGGTCCCAGGTGCGGTCGTCCAAGTTAATGGTGGGCAGTCCCATGGTTATTTTCCTGCTTCCAGAGGATAATACAGACTATATATATAGTATATATGATATCCTAAATCCACCGCCAAGTTAATGGGAAGTATGGGAATTATGGGAATTATGGGAAGTATGAGAATTATGGGAGGAATGGGAATATTTCTATTTATCCCATAATTCCCATACTTCCCATACTTCCCATAATTCCCACTTGTTGTTACGATACTCTCAAAGAACTGGCGGCGAATCCAGAGATATAGATAATATACGGTCATGATCGGCCTCATATGGCAATGATCTGAATCGGGAAGAGGTAAGGGAACTCCTCTTCTTCGAGTCTAAAATTTTTCTCGCCGGGTTTGTTGTCCAGAGTCACAGATTCGATATGATCAATGCCGGGAACTTTTTTGATGAGATAATACAGTTCGGAGAGGTGCAAGGTGCGTCCGATAGGATAGCCTTTCCCATCGGGTCCGCCGGTCAAGGGATGCACGAAACCGCTGAGACTGGCATTCACCTGATCATAGACCTTGTTATCGGGGTCAACCAAACCCTCTTTGGTAGTCAATTCAATTTTAACGGGGATGTCGTGATAGCTGGGGCCAGTAACGGCAATTTTAAGCGTGAGCAGGGCATGTTGCTGGAGGTAATCTTCGACGAGTCTACAAAGGGGTGCAGAAGGTAGGAGTTTGCCGTGGTCAGCCTCTTTTTCAGCGGGAATGATGAGCATCTTGATAACGCCATCCGCAAAACCCCGGCATGAGGCATGCTGCACTTCACTGCCTGCTTCAAGGGCGAGGGTTTCGAAATCCTCGGCAGTGACGGCACGGTAACGATGCTTGAAGGTGCGGGGGGCACGGATTTTGGCTTCCTCCAATGTCTCGGGGTCGGTGCCACCAGCAGCGGGAAAGGGGTTGGTGACATGATCAATAAAAGGAATGGCGGCTTCAAGGGTAATGAGGGTGTTGGGTTTAATATTGCCGTCCATGCCACCCCCGGTTTTATAGACAAGACATTTTATATTCCCATCATCCTGGGGAGGAATTTTCCCCATTATGCCATCGCCAAAAGTGATGATCCCCTTGGTGATGTCAAGAAGATAATGGCGACTCATGGGAGTGGACGCATAAAAACTATCCTGCCTCTCCCATATGACCCAGAGTTCGGTGATCTCACCTGTTTGGGGGTCGGAGACTTCGACGATTCTTTCAGAGACGTTCTCTTTAAAATCCATGGCTTCTTTTACGTTGGCGGGCGAAAATTCCCGGACCATGATGCAGGGATCGGGGAGAATCGGAGCTTGGTGGAAATAGAACTGCTGTGAAGGTAAATTATTACTGGAACCAAGTACCTCGTTAAAATAAGAGACTTCCTGTGTGGCATAGACGGTATTAAGGTAAATGGCGGTGAGAACGGGCAGTTTTTGGGGGGTTTTGGAGTCTTTACTTTCCCAACAGACACGTAACCAATAACCGGATTGGCCGAACTTCTGACTGGCAAGCCAATCATCGGGCGCGACAAATTTTACAATGCCACTCTGGGTAAAATCATCGGTACCATCAAATTTGGGATGGAAGGATTGCCAGTTTTTCTGGGTAGAGTAATACTCCCATAAGAGCAGGCCATTTTCACTGCCCCCGGTTTGGAACTGAAAATACAAGGTGTGCTGGCGGTTGGACAATTTTTTATCGAAACAGAGGTAGAACTCGGGTTCCTCGGTGGCATCAAAAGGCTTAAAATTTTTATGGTCACGGATATAACTGTCCAGAGAGAAAAATTGGAAATCAACGTAAGCCAAATAATTGGCAAAAAAGTCAGGTTTTTCAGTGTACCTCAGCAAGAACTGTTTTAACACGGGTGGGTTCTTTTTCTTTTTAATGCCGTAATTGCTCTCGCGAATGGCAAAACGGAGCCAATACGTGAACTGGCCACTGATATCAAGGGGGGCGATATCGGTGGGAACATAAAAAGAAATGAGACCTTTTTCTGTGAAGGCCTCGGTAAAGTCAATAAAGCCACAGCGGCTGGACAAGGTGCCATCGGGCGAGGATATGCCCAGCAGATTCCACTCACCGCTCTGGGAATAGTACTCCCAGTAGATTTTTAGCTTCTTGAGTTCATCGTTCAGGGTGGGATGGAAGGAGTCCGCGGGCCGGGTATCTATGGTAACAGACGCTCCTTTACGGCCTAAAATATCGCTGCCAATATACATGGTATCGTTTTCTTTGCCCTCACTACCAAAGGGTTGGATCAAACCGACAAAAAGAATGGGCATATAGGGAATTTCAGCACTGCAAAAAAAGCCGAACTGGGGGACCAAACCCATTTTCTTCTTTAGTTCGAGGGTTTTTTTTATTTCCAGGATAATGGGGAGTTCGCGGTTCTGGTATTGCAGTAATTGACCGCGGAGCCAGTAATTGGTTTCTTGATTAACGGTGCAAGGAGCCAATTTCGGGAAGTTGGAAAAACAGATATCGCCGCTTTTGGTGAGGCCGTGGGTCTGATCGGAATCGGGCCAGACCAAGCACCACTGCTTGCCATCCCAACAACTCCACTGGAGCGTAAAGGGTTCGCCGCCGAGTTCAGTTTCCAATTTGATGGAGATTTTAAGGACAAAATCGGTGTTTACCTGCCCTATTTCGGGGTCGCCGAGGTAGAGGAAGGTGGGGAGTTCGGTTGTTCCGGTAAAGAGGGGAAGGGGTATGGGAGTTGTGTCGGGTGGCGGGAGCAGATAAGCGGTGCCATCGGTGTAGCGATGATTGGCCTGGGTAAATATATAGAGCAGTTTAGAGGTGTTAAGATTGAGGCTCTCGGTGGTTTCAAAGCTAATGATATTATTATTGGCATCGGTGCCAGAGACGCGGGTATAGATAGGAATAACGGGCAGGGTATCGGTGTTGGCGCCCTCGGCAGGATAAAATACAAGCCAGGTCGTGGCGGGTTGGGGGGGCTTGAGGGCAATGCCGGTTAACTCCATAAATTCAATATAATTCTTATCAGGGACACGATTAAGCTGGTGAATGAGCATCTCCATTGTCTTGGCCATAAGGTTGACAAGGGTGATACCGGGATCCTGGCTGTCAAAATCGTTCCATTGGGGACAGGATTGGGTGATCCGTGACTTGGCATCGACCATAATATCCTGGAACTTGCGAGTATCAAGTAGCGGGGTGGTTTGGCTCATGGTTATTTCCCCTCGGTATCAAGGTAAAATGGATACACGACATTATGGGCGGTATTGGTATAACGAATGCGGTAGTTGACATCAATTTGAATGGTTCCCTCGGCCAAGGTATCGGTAGCAGTGGCGACATCAAGAACTTCAATGCGGGGTTCCCAGAGAATCAAGGCTTCCCTGACATGGACCTTCAACTGGCTGAGAGTGGTGTTATCAATGATATCAAAGACATGGTCATGGATATCACAACCAAAATCAGGTCGCATGACGCGTTCCCCCTTGGAAGTACCAAGGATAATCAGAATAGACTGCTGGATTTTCTCCTCGTAGCGGGAAATAGCAAGCTTGTTGCGTACATCGCCAACCGAGCTTTTTTCCAAGGCAATGGGGAACTTCCACCCGCTGCCTAATATTTCTTTAGCCATAAGTGTCTCCTGGTAGTGGTGCTGCTATCTGACGGAGATGGTGGCGACATAACTGGCTTTTTCGCTGTTGCTGCCAGTCACGATGAGGATGACTTTATATCCGCCAGGGGCTTTATAAATATGGGTGGTAGTGGCATCGGTGAGTTTTTTAGTGCCACCATCGCCGAAATCCCACTCGTACAATATGATATCGCCCTGGCTTAAACTGGCATCAAAAGTAATTTCCACGGCGGTATTGGGGAAATCGGGTTTATAGGTAAAGTAAGCGGTGAGAGGCATGGAAACCTTGACCTCGGCAATCGCTACGCCCTGAAGACCATGACCATCGTCCACGGTCAGGGTGACAACAAAAGTACCGGCTTTTTGGTAGGTATGGGAAACGGTGACATGGGTATCGGGGTCATCCTTATTGCTATCACCAAAATTCCATTTGTAAGTGAGACTATCGCCATCTTCATCATGGCTCTTGGCGGCATTAAACTGGATGGCATTATTGACATATGGGGCCTGGGGTGAAAAAGTAAATTCGGCGACTGGGGGTTTGTTGGTACTGATACCAACGGGCACGGCTTTGGCTTTGATGGCCTCTTTGCCATCATTATCCTCGATGGTGAGGACAACGGCATATTCCTTGGCTTCGCTAAGCACGGGATAAACATGGCTGGTAGTGGCGCCGCCGACATCGGGAGAACCATCGCCGAAATTCCAATTATACTCATCAATGGTGCCATCGGCATCGGTACTGGTGGAAGTAAAATACACGGTTTGACCACCGATAGGATTCTTGGGCGAGAACTCAAAATCAGCCACGGGGGGAATATTAACTGAGACATCAATGTGGATGGCTTTAACTATCGTTTTATAAGAGGCGGTCACATCGGCGGGCACGGTGGTTTGCAAACGCTGCACGACCTGACCATTGGCATTGGTGGTGAGGGGGGAGGGTTCAAGGAGTGTTCCGGCAGTGGTTTCAAAGAAAATGAGTCTGCCAGGCACAACGGCCATAGCGCTGTTGTAGGCGGTGACGGTAATAGTGGCGATATTACCGGGCGGGTCTGCTGGAGGCAGGGTCAATTTGTCAGCGACGATTTGAAGTTTGTCAATATCGACGTTTTGGATGGTGATGACGAGTTGTTCGGGTTGGATCACAGCGGCACCAGACTGGGCTTTGATCGTGACGACGGGGCCGCTGAAATTGGCATCGGAACGGTAGGTGACCTGTGCATTGCCACTGTACAAGAGAACGGCTTCGACAGTTTTTCCCAGGGCATCCATAAAACTGCCGCTGTCAGCACTGAGGTGGATGAGGGTGTCATCGGGCAGGGCACGGCCATTGGCTTTGATACCACGTATTTTTATGGTGACACTCTCACCAGCCAAAATGATCAGGGAATCAACACTGAGCTGGATGATATCACCGGCCACGGCTACGTATACTCCTTGTTTGCAGGGAGTGCTCCATAATAAAAACAGGAGCAAGCTCAGCCAAAACACATTCTTTTGATGTTTAGATGGGGTCATGGTGTTATACCTCGCCTTAATTTATTTTTACCATGCTGCCTTTGATTTCAGCTATGCCGGATGCCTCGGCCTTGATCATGGCGCCTTTGAGGGTCAAACTGGCAGAAGCTTCAATAGTAATATTGACAGACTTAATTTTCAGTTCCAGGGCGCTTTCAATGGCGATACTATTGCCGGTGGAATCAAAGATAATCTTATTGCTGCCGGTTTTGTCCTTGATAGTAATTTTTTCACTGCCGGACGCATCATCCAGGATGATTTGGTGACCGGATTTGGATTTGATATCTATTTTGGGGGCGCTGGCGTTGTCGTCCAGGGTGATGATATGGCCAACGCGGGTTTTGATGAGCTTGATATTGTTCTTCCCATCCTCGTTTTTTTCAGGGGGTTGGGATTTATTGCTCCATAGGGACCCGATGACATAGGGACTATTCACATTACCCTGTTGAAACGCCACGAGGACTTCATCTTCTACCTCGGGCAGGAAAAAAGCGCCGCGCTCCTTGCCAGCCATAAAACTGGCGACGCGGATCCAATCGGACTCGCTGTTCTCGGCGAGCCATGGGAAATTGACCTTGATGCGACCGAGTTTATCGGGGTCTTTTACATTGCTCACAATGGCGGGTACAACGCCATGGACAATTTCGGTTTGGTTTTGGGTGGCGCCTTGGTCGCCCAGGGCATCCATAATGCTGTCGCTCATAGTGCGTTCCTCCTGCCATTAAAGGTGGTGCGGTAGCCTTCGCTACTGATAGTATGTTCTGTTTTATAGATATAATATTTCCCGGAGAACCAGTCGCCAAGTCCTTCCAGACTGACAAATACGCCGGGGGTGAGGGTGGGGATACCCACGGTTTTGCCTTTGCCAGTAATGAATTCTTTGTTGTAATCATTGAGTATGGCTCTGGCTTTGGCATCGGCATCACTTTTAGAATCGACTTTTTGATCGGTAATGGTTTTCATCTTGGAACCGAAAATATCCTGGGCGATTTTCCCGGCCAATTTTTTACCAGATTCCTGGACGGTTTCGCTACCTGCGGAGGCTTTGCCTTCAATAGCGACACTGGCTTTTTGGTCCCACCATTTGACCACGACGTCGGTGACGAGGTTGGCAATGTTCAGGGAGGGGGTGAAACTCAACAAGTGCTTTCCCCAGGTCAACGTGATATCTGCACTCTTGGTGTAATCGACCTTCTTGAAAAACAGGGCACCATTGCTCACGGAGAATTCAAAACCGGTATTATCGGCGGCCAAGTTCTTGATAAAGAGTAAATAACTGGAACCGCCTTTTTTCTCTTTTTTCTCGGATGCTTCTCCTAACGTGGTGTCAACCTTGGCACTGAGACCAACTTCCTGGGCGATAGCGGAGACAATTTCACTGTCTTTCTTTTTGGTGTAGGTCATATAACCGCTATTTTCAGAGAGCACGGCAAACATTTTATCGGACCCGGCAACGGTAAAGCTAGGCATGGTGCCAGTGAAAAATTTGGGGGTGATCTCCTGGATGTGACCGGACATGGAGTGGGTGAGGTTGCCGACGTAACCCAAACGAATCTTAACGGGATTGCCATACTTAAATTTGGCATTACCGAGCCATTTGAATTGGCCACCCTGCATGTCATCGTAGACTTCAAAGCTGAAGGAATCGGCTTGGCCCATATTTTTAGTGACTGTCACACTGGAAATATATTTGATGACATCTGCACCCAACGGGGAGCCATTGATGTCGATCTCAAAGGTGGGGGCGTAATAGCTGATGTCTAATAGTTCGCTCATTGTGACCTCGTAAAAATTGTTGTGGACGATATGGACGGTGTGGACGGTGTGGACGATATGGACGATAAAAAAAACATTTGGTAGTGTCGGTATTGTTTAGTCATTTTTTTGCTCCGGGAGGACGGGGATGATCAGGTCGGTGCCGATAGCTAGGTTCAAGGGGTTGGCAATTTGGTTGGCTTGGGCGATAACGCGCCACAATTTGGCATCGCCATACGCATTGTATGCCATTTGCCAGATGGAATCACCCTGGTTGACTTTGAATAGTTTGCGCCGATCAGGGGAATTGAGGGGGGCTCCTTTGGTCTGCAAATCCATGGGGATGTATTCGCTGAAATTAAGGGTTACTTTGGCACGGGTAGGATTGCCATTGGCTGCGAAAAGGATATAATTCTTTTTGATTGTCTTTAAGACACCCACAAAGTTAAGACTGCCCCAGATTATTTTGCAGGGGGGTGGGGCGTGTAATTCGCTGTCGAGTTGAATTAATTTTTCCAGGGGGACAATGTATTTTTCCCGGACATCATCCTTGGTGCTTTGATCGCTGATGCTGCTATCGAGCATCAGTTCGAGGTCCAGGGTCTGGGTATCACCCTGGTTAAATTGAATGATGGGTGAACCTAACCCGGGGATTTTGGCCTCGGTAAAAGAATTGGTTTTACTGAGGGTATAGGTGGTGGGATTAAAGCATATTTGAATGACGGAACTGCTGTCGTTTTTATTAAAAGCGAAACTATTGCCCTGCTTTTTGCCACGAATGATGGAAAGACTGCTGTTTTGAGAGGAAGTGGGCGCCATTAGTAACCTCGCATGGTGCGTTCACGTTTGATTTTTTCCAGGATGAGGTTATACACGCCATCAGCCAAATGGGAGAGGGTGGGCATAGGGGTGGGGAAAACATGTGTGGCCTGCTGTTCCAGTTTGGTTTGAAGTTGCCGGGTCTGGGTGGTGATTTTTTGTTCGATTTGTTGAATGGCCTGGGCAGAGAGGCCGGACGGGTCTTGAGGGGAATAGTATTCGATTTCTGGATAGGGGGATGGGTTCAAATCGGGGTTCCCCAGGGTGCCGAGATTGATGGTTCGGGTTCGTGGGCCGGGTGGGGAGATATTGAGTTTCTGGTTGGTTCTGTCTTGGGGATACACTTCTGGGGTGGTGGTATTTTTATCGGCTGGGGCAATAAATAAGGGCATATTTTTGAGACGGAGGGTGGATATCTGGGTAGTCACATCTGGGCCAGTAAAAAGACGGGTAGTATATCTGGCTTGCAACCGTTCTCTTTCAAAGCCGGGCAGTTCAGGGAGGGGTTCGGGTTTGCTGGGGGTGTCGTTGAAGGGGTGTTCCTGGGGGTATTCGGGTTGGTTGGGTACGGAGAGGGTGAAGGTCTCCTGGTTGTTATTGAAGACCTGTTGAAGGCTGGAAAACAACATTGAAACACGGCTGGCTAAATAAGGAAGCTTGGCTGCGGGGAAAGTGGATTGGGCGTATTGGGCGTATTGATTTGAAGTGAAATATTTATAGGTGGTGGCTAAAGGGGATTGGGAGAGAAAAAGGAACGGGAGAGGTGCAGAGAGACGAAAAATAGACTTGGAAGTGCCAATTTCCTTGAGATTGATTTGGAACTGTGAAAATAAGGAGGGGGAATTGGTTATTAATTGTTTATTGAGTCGATTCATAGCGGATAAAAAGGTGGCGAATTTGGATTCCATTTGGGTAGCGACAAGCTGTTGGTCTGGATTCACCAGTTGATTTTGGAAATCACGGGGCGGTTGTGGATGAAGTGGATGCGGTGAATGGGAATTAAAGGCTTTTGTTCTTGTCCATCTTGTCCACAATGAATTCAAAAATTTGCTGGTGAATCCAGATTGGCTGGATGATTCGTTCAGGAAGAGTTCAGAGAAGAGAGTGAGAATATCTTTGTGTTGGTTATCAAATCTTGAAATATTTTTTAACTGCTTTTCAAAGTTCTGGGCAATGAAAGCGGTGGAACTATTAATTAATTGGTTAGTGAGACGGCTCAAAACAGAGAATTGAGCGGTGAATTTGGATATCATCTGAGCGGTAGTAAAGCCACCATCATTTTTTATAAACACAACGGATAACTGTGGCGAACTGGACATATTGGACGAGCTGGACGAGCTGGACTTGCTGGAAAAATCAAAGATTTTGTGAAGTCGAGTTAGTTCTGAAATTTGCTGGTGAATCAGGGCTTGGGTTACCTGTTGGCTGGATAACTGGATTGGGGACAGGTCAGAAAAGAGCGTTGAAATAGTCGCTAACTGTCTTTCAAAGTTCTGGGCAATGAAAGCGGTAGAGCTATTCATTAAGCCTACAGTCAGATGATTGATGTTTGAGAAGTGTTCAGTGAACTTGGAGCCCATCTGAGCGGCAGTCCATCCACCATCATTTTTTAAAAGCACAAGGGATAACTGTGGAAAGCTAAACATACTGGACATACTGGACTTACTGGACTTGCTGGACAAGCTGGACAAGCGTGGAAAATCAAAGATTTTGTGAAGTCCAGTATGTCCAGTTAGTCCAGTTAGTCCAGAGAGTCCAGTTAGTCCAGAAAGTCCAGAAATATGTTTAAATAGAGGGCTGCTGGACTTCCAAAAGCGTTCACTATTCCTGTCCAGATAATCCACTTTATCGACTTTCTCGACTTTGTCTTCTAGCTCTTGTGCTACTTTCAAAAAGTGACGATAAATCGACGTTGGCGCCAATGCCCCGGTAAAAACCTTGTGCCCGAGCACGCCATCCCTATGATTGATCTGAATTCGGGGCTGCCAATGGTAAACCGGGTTGAATGAAAAAGAATACTCCACTCTAACCGGTTCACCAGCAGGCAAAAGCGGCAAGAAATAAAAGGGAAATTTTTGGTCTAAACTCATAAAACCATATCTAGCCATTACCCAATTAAAAAACTCGGCTCCAGGGGTGTCACCGATAGCGGCTGACCCAGTCAACGGCAGTGTTGTTTTGAGCATCTGGAAGTGGTTCTGTTTGGTCATAGGAAAAACAGCGCGCCATTCCGGTTCCCTGAGCAACATCATTTTTTCCATGTTTTTTTTCCTGCTATTTCCTTATTAAAACAATCATTTCAGCTTGTGTTATCAAGTGGGTTGATATTGACTTCGTTCCATTTGAATGCCAGTATGGGCCAATTCCATGGTTTCGATGAAGGGTTTATCACCGGTAGAAGATAAATCAGTACCGGTCCATTTAACGGGGTAAGCGTTTTGAAACTTCCAATACCAAATCTCATTGCCATTGTAGTCCATAAGAATGATACGTCCGTTTCGTTGTTTGATGATACCACCGGCCACATCTTTCATCCAGTCCCACATGGCGGAAGAATAGGCAATCCCTTTTTTCAGGACAATGTTTTGATACTTGGCGTTTTTGGGCAGTATATGGACATAATTATTGACACCGCCCTCCTGGTATCGTTCGGTTTCAATTTCCACGTTGAGTCCACTGACATCGGAGAAACCGGCAAATAACAAGCCGTCAATCTCAGCATGGAATCTAAAACTCAGCAATGGGTCATCACGTTTAGTGGTGGTGGACATGTTTTATCCTCTTTTAGGTCCTCTTTTCTTCAGTTAATTTTTTATTTATTTTGCTAATCTCCTCGCACCATTGTTTCCGGTCGCCGTGGGCCAGTTGCATAACCTGGTCGTGAGGCCAATGGAGATAATATCCGATAAAGGCCACCTCCTCGTAGATGCGGTCGAGGGGGTAGCCACTTATCCCCCCGGGTTGGTGATGGTCTCCTCAAATTCTGCACCACAATGGGGGCATTTGAGGTTTAACAAAATATTCCCATCGCCATTGATGCGGCGGTACAGTTCTTGCAAGTACGAGAGGTCGCCAATAAAGAATTTTTCAATGATGCCGGGATTCACATCCTGGAGTTCTCCCAAACGGGTTACAACACGGCTGAGAATGATAATCGCGAGGTAAGCGGGGTTGCGTTGCACGCGGGCGTCTTTTTGGGGCAGTATTTCATCTGCGGCATTGGCTAAACGCATGGTGCCCTTACGATGAAGAGTGCCCTTCTCATCAACATACCCTTTAGGCAAGGTAAATTCATATTCGGTTTGTAGGGTCATTGTAAATGATTCTCCTCACCGGTTATTTTTTACGGATCATGCCTTCATGAGCAATGACAAGAGTCTCAATAGCTATATCATCGCCAGTAGATTTGAGGTCAGGTGCATCGTATTTGGTGGGCCAGGCCTGGGAGAACTCCCACCTGGACTTGGCAGCCCCGGTTTCATCTAAAATCACCACGGCTACATTTTTGCGGGCATCTTTCATCTTGCCATCCTGCACCATCACGCGCCAATTGTACAGGTCCATGGAATCGGTGACGCCCCATTTCAGGGTCAAATCGCCATAAGTGATCAACCCGGGAATCTTACGCACGGTGGGGGGTTCATTCCCGTTCCTGTATTCGATGGGTTTTTGGGTGGTCTCCGGGATAGTGGCCTCGGAGAATCCGGCCTGGGATATACCATCAATTTCCAATAAATACCGTTGGCCCCGGTAAGGGTCTATTCTATCTGCCATAATTTTCCTCCTAATTACTTTTCGTTTTTTTCTAAAATTATTCCTATTGCCAATAACTGTATTAGTACAGCAAAACTGGCAATTATTCTTTAAACGTTCGCTGTGGCGTTAATCTGCCAATTTATTCTAATAAGCTAATCTGACGCATCCACACCTCCTTGCCACTGCACAAAACGGAAACTAAGGAATTCCGCGGGTTTGACTGGAGCAATGCCAATAATACAGACAATGCGCCCATGGTCGATATCATCGGGGGTCATGGTGGTTTTATCACAACGGATAAAAAAAGCCTCCTCAGGTGAACTGCCCTGCAAGCCGCCATTTTTCCATATATCGGTTAAAAATCGATTGACTATCTGGGTGATTCGTTCCCATAATTTTTCATCATTGGGTTCAAAGATCACCCATTGCATTCCTGACATAATAGATTTTTTCACGAATAGGAAGAGGCGTCTGACATTGACATATTTCCAGATAGGGTCCATAGAGATGGTGCGAGCGCCCCAAATCCTGATCCCACGTCCGGGAAACACACGGATACAATTCACGCCACGGGGATTAAGTTTATCCTGATCGGAGGTGGAGAGTAACAACTGGGCGGCACTGGCTCCTTCGAGTACTTCATTGGCTGGCGCTTTATGAACACCATGCTGGGTATCACTGCGGGCATACACACCGGCAATGTGACCGCAAGGGGGCACCACGATAGTTGCCTCTGCATAGGGAGACTTTACTCTGAGCCAGGGAAAATAAAAGGCGGCGTACTTGGAATCCATGGGCGGGGTTATATTATCAATATTACCGGCTTCGGGTTCCGCTTGCAAAATAGCAAACCGGTCCTGCTTCTTTTCACAATGATCGATTAACGCGGCAGTTAAATTATTCTTTTCCTTATCAAAATCGTGTTCATTGGGGGCACACACCAGGGCGATATCTTCTATATTCTCAAAAGCACGGAGTCCGGTATCATGTGCCCGATCAGGGCCCACTAGACCGATGTAATCATCTAATCTGATGGGTTGGCCCTGATTGCCATCTTTCCCGCCTAACAGGTAGGTGAAAGGGGAATTGGCAGGTCGGCGGGTTACAGCCACGGGTTTCAAAATTTCAATCAATCGGGACACACCATTGATATAATTTTCAAAGTTAACCATGGCGAGATCGTCGTAAACCTCAACCACGGTGGCTTTCCTGGTAATGATGGCATCGTTCAACTCATTTTTGTCGGGCAGAGGATATTTCCAATACGCCACGGTGAGCTTGAATAAATCATAGTCTAACTGGTGAAGTCTGGCATTTTCGATTTTTACACTGATACGGTTCCCCCAGGTTCCGGGACCAATAGCCTTTACAGTAACCTGTGCATTCCCAAATAGGATGTTTAATTGGGCGTATAAACTGTCGGCTTTGACAATCCGGGCGATATAACAGCGGGTTCCACCATTGGCAAAAAAACCTTCCACCGCAATAGGCAGAAAGATATTGCCGCGGAAATCGCGGATATCGCCGTATGGACCGTACTCGCCATACAAGTCTTTATACTCGATAAAACTACCAACTGCCCGGGGACAAACAGGCCCACGTTCACTTTCGCCAAGGATCCCCAAGGTACTGGTACTCAAGGGTTCGACCGGGGTGATACCACGATCAACGGTTTTGAAGTACACACCGGGAGACAAGTATTCAGGCATAAAAATCTCCTACCACACGCCACATTATTGTATATGCACCGGTTCTATTCGGTAGCAGCCGAGCCGCCCTGCCATTGAGCGATCCTGAAGATGACAAATTCAGCGGGTTTGACGGGAGCAATTCCAATCTTACAGATGAGTCTACCATTATCAATATCATCCTGGGTCATGGTGGTGCGGTCGCAAATGATAAAAAAAGCTTCGGCAGGGGTAGCGCCCATCAAGGCACCATCATGCCACACACCGGTGAGAAACTGGGAGATAGTCTGGATGACACGGGACCATAAACGCTCATCATTGGGTTCAAACACAACCCACTGGGTTCCCTTCTGAATGGATTCCTCGACATAAATAAAGAGGCGACGGACATTGATGTATTTCCATAAGGTGTTATCAGAGATAGTACGACCACCCCACACAAGTATACCCTGGCCCTGGAAGAAGCGGATGCAATTGATGTTTCTTGGATTAAGCAGGTCTTGCTCACCCTTGGTAATAGGGAACTCGACATCCAGTGCGCCCCGCACCAAGGCATTGGCAGGGGCTTTATGCACGCCGCGTTCATTATCGGTACGGGCATAAATACCAGCCATATAACCACCGGGAGGCACGAGTTTCTGCCGCTGGGTGAGTGGGTCCATGACCTTGATCCAAGGATAATACACAGCCCCATACAGGGAGGGACGCAAAGGAGCGCTGGAAATACTTAAACCGGTAATATCAGCGGAACCACGGGGAATATCAAGCACGGCAAACCGATCTTTCAAAGCTTCACAGTGGCTTAACAAACTGTCTACCATGGCGGCTTTTTGCACGTCTTCCATGATATTGACATCGGGTGCATAGAGGATAGCAATTTCGTCAACCTCTTTAAAAGCGGTCAGACCAACTCTGCTTCCAGGTTGGGCATCGGGACTGCCAATCATATCACTGGCGGTTAATGCGGTGGTGGAATCGACGCCGCCAGCAAGGGCGGGGCCGAAGTCGTAATCAGCGGGTTTGGCTGGTATGGCTGTGAGGAGCGGTAGAGTTTCGTCAATGGTAATCAGATAGGATTTGCCATTGACCCGTTTCAAATAGTGGTCCGCAGAGGATACATCAAGTGATAGTTCATCAAACACCTCTATTTTAGAGGCACGATCAACCATTTTCTGGAAATTCTTCTGCTTTTTTGCAGCGTCTGGATCATCTACCACGACCATATCGGTGTCATTGCGCCAATAGGCGACGACCAATTTAAAGCAGGTAGCGCTCTTGGACGAGGGGTCTTCAATACGAATTTTAACACGATTGCCCCAGACTCCTGGTCCGACTGCGGAGCATGGGAGTGGTGCGGCCACGGTAGCGATGGCTGATCCGCTCTTGACAACACGCCCAATAAAGCAACGTTGACCACCGTTAGCAAAGAATCCTTCAACAGCATAGGCAGTATAGGAGTCTGAAGTATGACTGCCATAATACCTGACAAAATCTTCAAAACTACTGACAAATCCCGGTTTTTGGGGGCCTCTTTCGGTCATCCCGAGAAAACCGGCAGTACTGGTGCCGACACCGGCAATAGGTCTGGGGCCGATCTCGATTTCTTCTACATAAACTCCTGGTGATAGATACTCAGGCATCTTGTCCCTCCTTCTTGATTAATTTAGCTGGGTCTATTTTACTGGGGTCCAGCACTTTATTTAAATCGGTAAATAAAAGTGCCAGATAATTCTTTTTTAACTCGTCAAACTCTGCTTTTTCCATGTGCAGCCTTTTTTTGGCCTGGTGCAGTTTGACGTCTGTTTCGGCCATGGCCATCATACTATCAAGATAGACATGGTACTTTTTGGTAACGAAATTCATGAATTGTTTTTTAGCGGTTTCCTCGCTGCAATTCAATTCCTTCAAGCTTGGAATGCCGGGCAGAATACAGGCCAATTCCTTGGCAAAATCCTCGTAATCTTTGAGCAAGTTACCGTACTTGGGTTCGCAAAAGTCAGTGCTTTCATTCTTACAGACATCTGAATTGCCAGTCATTTCTTCCAGGGGTACAAGCAGGAAATACATGATGGCAAATTCCTTTTGGGTTTCCCTGGTTTTGATATCTTTCTGCTTAGTGCCCAGGTCTGTCAGTAGTTTGCCGATGGTAGTGACCGTATCCCTGGCTTTTTCGTACTCCAGTTTGGCTGTTTCCATTTTCTTTTTATCGACTTCCAGGGCTTTTTCCATGGTGTCCACAACACCTTCCTGTTTTTTAACCACGTTTTCTTTGGCCTTGTAGCTATTGCGGTGTAAAACAATGGTTTTCATGATGGTGGGGGTGATTCCTTCCATGACCTTTTTTAGCGTGGTGCGGGTTTCATCCCTGAATTGATAGGCGGCTTCAATAGCACTTTTGAATTCCGGGACTTTTTTGAGATAGGCGTCGAGTGCTTTATCAATGTCGACTTTTTCTTTTTTCAGTTCAGTGACGTACTTTTTGGCGTACTCGCTTTCTTTGGCCAAGCGTCCGGACAGTTCTTCTTTATCTTTTAACTCCGAATTCAGGCCTTCGAGTAACTCGTCAAAGCTTTTTAATTTCTTATCCGGTGGTGATGTATTCCCACTGGCTGTGGTTCCAGCATCTGCCAGTACATCGTCAATGGAAATGGCTTTATCAATGTTTTCCATGATCTCCCTCGTGTCCGTTTCAATTTTTTTCTGCCCATTTTTAGTCTTTTGGTCCTCTGCTTGGACTGTTGTTGCAGTGGTAGGCCGGTTAGACTGGGTGGTTGCGCCTGTTGCACCCGCTGTGGGTGCTGGCCTGGCGCCTGCCGTACTGCCGGTGGTTCTTTTTACTGTTTCCTCTGGCATTTTTTTCCTCCTATTGATTATCCTGTCAATTTGCCAATTTGCCAGGATCACCTAAACTCACCGCCACATAGAGCGGGTGAGTCACCAGGTACTTTAAACCTCCTATTATTTCTTAATCGGGTTCAACCGTGCCAATCCAGACATTGACGTTGAACCGATATCATCAATCCAAGCTAATCTTAGCGAATGGAATGGAAAAAATGATACAGTTATATAATGACATATATATATATCAGAGGTTATAAGGGAGAGTTCGACGGGGGTATAAAAATGAGTTCAAGCTGACCACGGGAGGATAAAAATCTGTTCAAGGTGATCAATTTGGGTTCAAAGCAAGCAAAAAAGGATAAAATAGGCGGTTTGGCGAGAATCTTGCTATACCGGCCCCATGAGGCAACTGGACTTACTGGACTTCATTTAAAGGCTGTCATGTTTTTAAGCCTTGATGTTTCACCTGCAAAGGCAGGAATTGCCAACTCTCTTCCTTATGATTTTTTTATTCTAACCTACAACTGTCCACTTGATCACTGATGCTTTCGAAAACCATCACTGATGCTTTTGAATACCATCACTGATGCTTTTGAA
>CAZCVI010000049.1:0-51923 GCA_964502145.1 uncultured Clostridia bacterium | reverse complement strand
GATGATTTGTAGTCTACCATTTTGAAATTATCACCGGTAGCCTGCCAGTTCCTTATTTGTATGCATCGACCTACAGGCAAGCGTTTTATTTTTGCTTACTACGGACATCAGTTTATTAGACTTCCATTTTACTGGTAAAGCAAGTCCAATTTCCATATATTATTACTTTTTAATCTCCTCTATTACCAAATAAAGTGGCTTAAGTTTTAAAATGGCCACGCCACGTTTTTGTCTGTCTGAAAGGTCACAAAGATTCCATCGCTTGCATTTTATGCAATTTAAAACTGAAAGTTTGAGCTACCTTTTACTTTTATATTGGCGGCTCAGGTGTGTTTTAGGGAGACAGGTATGATGTGGTTCTGCCTGTTTTTGTCAATTTCTTGCCACGTCATCGTTTCGAAGTATTTTAGCTTTTCGTGAAGGATGTGGATAAAGATTTTAGCAGAATCAATTTTTAACCAACCCCATGGGCCATTAATATCCATCCAGGCGAATCGCCAGACGGGTTTGTTTTTTAAGAAAGAGTCGGGAAAATTCTTTGGAGCGATACGGACTGATTTTTGCGGCGTGGGACAGTTTTTTAGTTTAGGATTTTTTGTCACAGACTGCTGTAATAATCCATCATTGCCGCATGCTCAATGATACGGTCACCACGTTCCCCAGGTGTAAGACCTTGGCGGGCGTTTTTCCAGGGGTCTTCCATGTGGGTAAGATCGGAAAGCCATTGGGATGATTTATCACCATAAAAATTGAGCACACTGTCAATTGTTTCTTTTTGCGCGACAGAAAGTTTGGAGACATCTCCAGGAAGAGAGGAAATCTTGAACTGGTTGCGATGAAAATTAAACAGTTCCCGGACTACAGGACCATTTGCCCACGCTTCAATCGGTTCTGTGAAAAGAGGTGCTTCATCCCAAACCAAGGACCATGCCTGACAATAATAAACCAGTTTTTCCAGTTTCATTGTCGTCATCTCACCTCTTTTCTGCAAGATGTATGCTGCAACATCAAACACGGATAATGGCATTTTTAGTCTCCTCAATTCAAAAACCACACAATAATATAGTACATTGATCCTGTGTTTTTGTCAATTAATAAAACCGAAATTATCTTTCACCGCTTTTTTCTATCCAGTGCCCTGGTTTTTCTGCACAATGTCCCAAAAACAGGACGAAATTATTGTCAGGGAGTGGCAATTGAGTTGCTATAAAGAAGGTGGAGGTATACAATGAAAAAAACAATAATATCAACTATAGTAATGATCAGCCTGGTATTGCTGACCTCCCTCGCTTTTGCTAGTCCCGAGGAGTACGAACCCGAATACTATGATAATGCGAAAGTGTTGAGGGTTAAATATACCCAGGGCGAATCATTTATTACCCGAAGTTATGATGAAGGACGCGAAGAAGCGGCCATTAATCTGCCCATTTTTGAGAAAGATACGGCTGGCACCACGGACGGACGAATGGAAATCTACTTGGGGCGGCTTAACTATTTAAGAATGGACCAAGACAGCGAAATCATCTTTGATAAAGTCCCTGAACTACGAAAAACAGGCATGACCATCAGAATTCTCAAGGGCGGTATTTACCTTGAAGTGGAAAGCCTCGATTTCGAACGGGATATTGAAATTCAAACCCCGGACTGCGGCGTGTTTTTGCTCAATAAAGGTTCCTATCGTATCAATGTCACCGAAAGTGGCAGGACCGAGGTCTTTGTATTGAACGGCATCGCTGAAGTAGCAGGCGAGAACTATACGCAGAACCTCAGGGAAAACCAAAAAATCGTCATGTACAATGGTCAGGTAAAAGAACGGCCCTTCTATTTTTATGCTTCGGATACGGATGATTTCGACCAATGGAACCGTGAACGAAACGGCAGTGAAGGATACGCCAAATACAGTTCTACCCGATACCTGGAAGATGGTTATGAAGATTATGAATACGAAATGTCCAGGAATGGCAATTGGCGCTATGACAATAGCTACAACTCCTATGTCTGGTCGCCTTACAGCATCAGCGACGATTGGCGGCCTTATAATAATGGCCGGTGGGTATGGACCCCCCATTACGGGTATGTGTGGACGTCGTATGATACCTGTGGTTATTTCACCCACCATTACGGTCGCTGGAGTTGGGACCCTATTTCCCGTTGGTGTTGGATTCCCGGTTATCATTGGTCGCCCGCGTGGGTCTCGTGGTTCTGGGATAACGATTATTACGGGTGGTGTCCCATGAGTTATTGGAACAGGCCGATTATCGTGTTGAATGGCCGATGGTGGAGAAATTATGACCATAGCCGTGGTATTCCTTGGCACGCTCGTTCCACTACCATTATTAGAAAGAGCCAGCTCTCCTCCTCCCATATTCGAGGTTTGGCATTAAAAGGGGGCGAGGTGGGTGGACTCTCTAAAAAATCACTGGTGTTCAGAGGCAAAGCTCCTTCTGAAAGACTTTCTATGGCCAATATAAGAGTCATTGATGCCAAGGGAAAATCCGTACTCTATAAAAAAGATTCCTTTGTTTCCATGGCAAAATATAAACAGATCGACCGGAACAATGAAGGTATCGCCAAAACAGCTATTGATAAAGGTGCGGTATACAAATATTCCGGCAGCAAAGTGGGCAAGGAGCAATTGTCCAAGTATTCGCAAGCGGATGGGAACAGAAGCACCTCGATCAAATCCAGCGCGTTTAAATACAAATCTAATATCACTTCCAAAACCCCGGAGTATCCCGGCAGTACAGGTAATACGGGCAGTTCTGGTAGTATGGCATCTCCTTATCGTTATAAACCCTATAAATCGAATCCAGAGAGTGGTTCCTCCGGTTACAAGTCCGGTGATTCGGCTGCGGGTAGTGGCATGAAAACATATAAACCAAGATCTTCCGGCGATAAATCATCGATTAAATCGTCTGGAGGAAAAGCGGATTCGGGTTCCAGTAAACCGGCAAAAAAGAAGCATGAGAGCGCTGAACCCAGTTACTCTTCTTATGGCCAAGATGTAGATACAGGACGTTCCATTGATAATAGTGATTCTTCCAGCAACAGCACTGGTGGTTATACTCCCCGGTCTTATAAAAGTTATTCTTCCCCCAGCATAAAAGAGCGGCGCTATACCTCTTCTGATAGTAATTCTTCTGCGCGTACTTCCTACCGTTCTTCTTCTTCGTACAGTGCCCCCGCTCAACCCAATTCTTCTTATCGCTCCAGTTCCTCGTATAGTGGACCTTCGTCTCATTCCTCCTACAAATCCAGTTCCCCATCATCGCATAGCAGCCATTCCAGTGGCAGTAGTTCATCGCGGAGTTCCAGCAGTGGTATGTCTTCTATGAAGAGTTCTTCTTCCGGAGCGTCTCATAGTTCGATTAAGAAAAAGGATTGAGCTAGCGACTAATCAGGAATAAACAATAAAAAGTGACCCCCAGATATAAACAAAAACAAGTACACTGTTTGGACCATAAAAGTAAAAACATGATAAAAAGGTTTAAGGGTTTTGCGTAATAAAGGGGGAGTCGGCTTTGTCGACTCCCTTTTTTTGTTTTCCGGGGAGAGTATCCGCAACCTTCTTTTAATCTGTGTCAATCATTTAAATCTGTGTAATCTGTGGTCTTCTTTTATTTTTTATTCATCTGTTACTTTGATAGGCGATACGATAAACCCAATACGCACCCATCTCTTGTTTTGCTTGGATGATCAATTGGGCGGGTAAGAATGCAGGGAGATGGCTGGCAATCTTAAGATTAGGCAGATCATTGTTCACCACCAAATGCAACACCTTGATTTTGGAAGCCACCATTAATGCGCGTAACTGGATTAACAGGCTTTTGTCAGCTTTCTTGGTGGGCAGATTCAAAAAAACCAGTGATTTTTCGCGATTAGCCATGGTGAGGGTAATAGTAAACCCCTTGGAGGGTGATTTGTGGGCGATAGGATAAACATCTTTGAAGGAAATATGGGTGAATGCAGGATGGGACAATGTTTTTTCCCTAAAAAAGGGCAAGCCCCCCAGGTGGGGATAATTCAACCCATTGGCTGTCTCATAAATCGCGGATACGTAGATCACATCATCTGTTTTCAGAGCGTCTGCAAAGTAATTGCTGAATTGGTTAGCTATTGGATTTAAATTGTATCCAGAAATTAGCACACTGCATTTCGCTAATGTTTTGGGTTTGTACAGGTCCTTTAAAAATTTCGGGAAACTTCTGGCATGCACGTACAGTGTGGCCAACAAGAGGCTGTAAAAAATGATCTTGACTAGTTTCTTGGATGAATGAGCATTAATTTTTTTTTGCTCCGGTGCTGGTCCGGGAAAGACAATCGGGATACTGCAAAATGCAAAACAAATAAATAGGAAAAATAAGGGGTAAACAGGTGAAAAATAACGTGTAGACACTGGATCGATTTTTATCGTGGACGTGGTGTGGAGAATCATGGCCATGTAAATGGAAATATAAACTAAAATAAAAGTACTGACCAGAAGAAGTGGGCGTCTATTTGAGTCACGGTGATGTTTAAGTAAAATGACGTATAATAAAAAAGATACGGCTAACAGTATCAGGAAATAAACAGAGAGCTCCTTGCCAAAAAGATGAGAGACACGATTGAGGTTATCAATCAAGGTAAGGGTGGTGGGAATTCTGGCGCCATGGAAGGTTTGACTGATGAAGTAGTTTCTAATGATATACAATAAACTGGGCAGATAGCTGATACTAAACAGCACCGCGTATTTTAACAGCCAACCTGTCCGTTCTTTTTTATCTTTACGACCAACCCATAAAAAGTAAAGGGTATAGAGAAAAAAAGTAACCACCAGGGAATACCCGAGGTAGCGCGTCAACGCGGTGGATGAAACGCAAATAGCGGCAAAGATATAATACGTGGTACGTTGGGTTTCATGATGGCGAAGAACAAAATAGAGGGCTAACAGGGTAAACAGCCCATACAGACCTTCGGTCCAAGCAGAACCGAAGACAAAAACGAATTTGCTGAAAGTAAAAAGAGAGAGCAGTAGAATACTATTCAAAAAAATATCCCGACTGAATTTTTGCATGATCAATACAAACACCACCAACGTCAAAATCATGATAATTCCCGAAGCCAGTGCGGCAGCTTCGGCAGGAAAACGTTTAAAAAACATAAACATATGAATTATAAAAGGATACATTGGCGGTCGTAGGGGCATAACAAAATAATTACCCCCAAAATGCATCCCCAGGGCAAAACCCATATAGCGACTGGAATCGGGGTTCAACATAAGTCCCGTATAATTAATAAAAACCAGCCAAAAAAGACCAGCACCCACGGCCAGCAAAAGAGTAAAATAATTCTTTAAGGATGTTATAGCAATATTTATACGTGATAGTACTATATTTTTTGTCATCCAGTATTATATAAAAAACCGCCTCCTAAGTAAAGAGGGGGGCCGTTAAAATTTTAAGCCGCCCAAAGGGAGAACAGTATCTTTTTCACCCTGCTTAACACTTAGTTTGGCAATTGAGGGTAAACGGGGGTAAACAGCGGAAGCATTCTACTTCACGATAGAGTATCTTATACGTGAGGATAAAAAAAAGCAATGCGTATGAAAAGTAAAAAAAATAAAAACAAACAAGGTAAAGGAGGAAACAACAAATGAGTTTAATTCAAAGAGAAAACAAGGTAGGAATGGTCAAGGGAACAACCTGGGGAACAGCAGTTCAGCCATCTACAGGACATGGTTTGTATGTCAAAGGTCACACGCCACCTAAAGGCGCACGGAAACTGGTTACCAATGAGGACGAATTCGGACGCGGTATGGCCTCGTCTGCTGAATTGTTAGAGTATGAAGCCCAGAGTGGTTCCATGTCCCTGCGTTTTTATTCCGAGGGACTCGAAGGCATCATGGCGTCATTGCTTGGCGTTTACACCTTCACCGCAGACACACCCGAAGTCGGTGTCGGTCAGCACAAGTTCACATTGGACCCCGTTATGGGCAGTATTTTTCACACCGTGGCTTGGGATGAAGGCGAAGAGATCAAAGCCGTTAATTCTGCACGTATCATTTCCGGTACTTTTTCGTATGCTGATGGTTTGAATCTGGATGTCAACTATATGGGCGACAAAGTTTCTTTGACCGGGTGGACTACCCCCCTGAATGTCACCTATCCCAGCGAAGGCAAGAGTATTTTTAAACTCAGCAATGCCCAGGTACTCATCAACAACGAGGGCGACGGCGCATTGGGTAGCAGTGATAAACTTTATCCTTCTGGAATTGATATCACCATCACCCGGGGTTTTGAAGGATTGGCTGTGACCGCAGGCAACGACACCATTGCCGAACCGATTGAAAAAACCGCGCCTGCTATTGAAATGACGCTGACCTTTCCTAAAAAGGAAACGGCTACGGCTGCTTATTTTAATGCCTTTAACAACCGCGATTTCAAGAAAATGCAGATCACTTTTACTGGCGATACAATTACTGGTAAAACTGCTCCGTCCAAGATCGTATTTAACTTTCCCCGCGTGTTCATGATGGAAGCTCCTGATTATGCACAGGATACTCCTATTCCCACCACCATCAAGTTAAAAGCCTTAAAAGCTACCGTGGCACCCACCGGTATGACCGAGACCGTGCCTTTTATCGTGCTTCAGAATGCAGCCAGTGTTTTAACTGGTTATCCTGCTTCTTGATCTGAAAGTACAGCGTGAGAAGTAGGCACAACATTTATTAAACCGCAGACGGCACGGGCCGTGACCAGTAAACGGGGGATTCTTCTTACCCGGTCACAGCCCGTGCTTTTCTGTATTTAATTAAAAGCTTGGAAAAGATTCCGTAAATTGGATATCTTTGCGCAGGAGGTAAAAAAACATAAAATGGGGAAAACATTGTATTGTCGGGATTTCGGTCTCGATCTGGAAATAATAAAAAACAAAATAACACGGAAGAGGTGTAAAAATGAGTGACGAACTAATTTTCCCGAATAAAGGCGATGGCATGTCAGCGGACAATATAATTGCCATCAAAGATGCATTGGGAATTTTCGAAGATGCCGTCAAGAAACTGTCCGGAACTTTGAAAAATTTATCAGGCGCTGAGGAGACTGCCGCCAGTAAAATGGAAAAACTTCTAAATAAGCTTGGGATAGGAAAAAATGCCGTGGCTAAATTAAAGGATGAGTCCATTACATTGGCAAAAGCAATTACTAAAAACGCCGAACAATTTGAAAATCAAGCTGAAAAAATGGATATAGTAAAAAAGGCTATCCAAGACCAGTTGGATTTGCACAAAAAATATGGCGAAATGGTCCCCAAACAATTGGACGCTGTAGCCAAAAAATACAATGTGCAGGATTCCTCGGTTAAATCTCTATCCGCACGATTTTCAACATATGTAAAAGCAGTAAATGAAGTAGTCAAGGCTACATCGGAATTCGTCGACGTGTTAGGTGATATTGGGGCAATCTCCGCCAGTACCCAGAAAGAACTCCAGGGCATGCTGGGCGGCGTCTCAACCGTGGCGGAAGGATTGCTTACCCTCTCCACCAACCCGGTCGCCGGTACCATTCAAATATTAACCGGCGCGGTGAAACTCGCCTATAATGCATTCCAGTTTTTTGCACACCAGGGCGTTCGTAATGCCATTGAAGAGGAAAGAAATTTTATCCAGATTTCTGAGGAAACCGAGGAAAAAATCATCAAGCTTTCTGATACGCTGGACGATTCCCATGCCTCTACAAGCATGTATATGGGCGATATTATCAGTGGCGCCAAAATTAACAAAGACAATTTCGAGTACTATGCCTACAGAACCGCTGAAATCATCGATGACTACAAAAATAAATCATTGGCACTCACGGATGTGCAGGATAACATAGGAAAATCATTTTCTTTACTACTCAAAGAAGCTGAAAAATTGGGTACTGAAGGTAGTAAAGCCATGGTTAAAATGATTATGGATATCCGCGACGCGGGCCTTGAAATTCCTGAAGTCCAGGCATATGTGAATAAAAGATTAAATGAGGGTGTCCAGGCATTAAACACGTATTTTTCTACTTTCGATACCACCAAACTTCGAGACGGTATTAAACAAATCGGCAATCAATTAAGTTCCAATCAAATCACCCTTTTCAAAGAGATAGATTTACTGGCCCTGTTAAAAGTAAAACAAACAGAATTGGGCGCCGCTTCAGCCGATGTCAAAAATAACTGGGAGTTCATGGAATCTGCCACACTGGCCACATTTGCCGGTTTCCAAAGAGAGGGGAAATCTTACCTGGAAATTGTCCAAAATATGGGCGGGGGATTGGATAAACTCAGTACTGAAGCGAAAGCCAATGGCATTGTGGTCTCAGAAGCGTTTAAAGATATTTTGCATGCCTCCGATTTTGCCAGGGATCATGAAGGCTTGGTTAACCGGATAACGGCTACCAATCAATTGATGAGTTCCTTGAATGATTCAGCTTCCCTAACGAAGAGATCCTTTAATAGTTTTGGCGATCAAGCGGTAAAACAATTCAATGCCTTGATCGGTGCTGGCCTGGAAGAAGAAATAGCCTTGCAGATGCTGGCCCCGCAATTGAATAAATTAAACGATTATTCCAGCCGCTACAACGTCACTCTTAACGACCAAACCAAGAGCCTAATTGAAAAAGGTCGGCAAGGCGGGCTCATTGCAACTTCCGAGCAGGATAACGCCAGAATGATGCTGGATTTGATGACAGAGATTGCGATTGCCCTGAATGCCACTCTCCCTGAATCTGTAAAAAGAATGCGGGAATCCACAACCCAGGAATTTAAGAATATCGTGGATGCGGGGGAACAATTAAAATTTAGAATAAATTTCGATGACGTTGCTGAACAATTACCGCAAATAGTGGAGTCCGTGAGAGGTTCATTGGATAAACTGCCGGGCAAAACAGGTTATGAGTTATTCGAGGTACCCATCTCCCAAGCCAAAGAATACGCGGAAAAATGGCTGCCCAAGATTCAAACATTCATCGGGGATCTCAACAAGCAGGGCATCAACGTCGATATGACCAATTTAAGCGCTATTCCCCAACTGATCGATCCTTTCCAAAAAATAATGAAACAAGAATACCAGCTCGATGTGGGAACGCAAGAGGCTAAAACAGCGATGGAAATCATGTTTCAAGCATTAAGCCCAGTCACCCAAGCATTGGCTGAACCCCATGATGTGAACGTTGATTTTAATAATGCGAAAGCCGGTGTGATCAGTTTGTTCGATCAGTTTTCCCCGGTAATAAATATTCTTGAGAAAACGTTCGGGGTAAAAATAGATGTAGAAGCCGCAAAAAAGGCTTTGGGTTCCGTTGCTACTCCTTGGGATGCATTTAAAAAAGCAGTGGAAACAACGATGGGTATTAAAATAGATACCGCCCAGGTCAAAACTGCCATCACTGCGGTTGCCAAGTTTTTTGAGCCTTTTGCCAAGGGATTAAAATTAATGGGGATAGATTTTGATGTGGAGGGCATACTCCAGAGTTTAACCGGGGTTAAAGACGCGCAGGATGCTGTAAATGCATCAACCAAAGAATCTAGCAAAGTGCAGGGTGATGCAAGTAATGCGACGGGTAACACTGCCAAAGGTACTGGTAAATTGAATAATGAACTTGATATTTTGGCCAAAAAATACAACTTGCTTAAAACTGATTCTCTCGAGCCCACGGAAATGTTGAATGCTGAAACAACCAAGATGCTGAAAGTATTTGAAAAATACAGGGGTGCGCTGGATTTAAACTCGGAAAAATATGAAAAAAATGCACAAGGCGCAGACAATTTAAGAACGATGCTCAAATTCCAGTTGGACCAATATGACCGATATAAAATAACTGCCATTCCTGCTTTGCAAGAAGCCGCATGTGCTGCCCGTGTTCTTTCTACCAGTGAAATGAAAGCAATGGGCGCAGCCAATGACCTGAAAGCCGCATTAGGAGATATTAGTAGCGACGACATGGCAGCCCTCGTAAAGGAGTCTTTGAATTTAACGGAAGCTATTATACTTGTCTCAAAAAATATGGATAAGAGTGGCAAAGATGCAGATAAAGTAAGAAGCGCCATTGAAAAAAACCTGGACAAATACAAAGACATGAAGAACGTACCCTCATTTCTGAGAGATATTAGTATAGAATGGGGATTAATAGATGAAAAAACAGGTCTATCAACAAAAACTCTCAGTGATTTTGGTAAATCCATAGGCATGTTAAATGTCGGTGATGTCTCTACTGAAATGGAGGTTTTTACCCGGGCATTAGAACTCAATGCCCAACAATACAAAAATAATCCAGAATTGATCGAGCCCATGCTAAAGAAAATGGAAGAACTTGAAAAAAAGGCGAAACAGGCTGGTCTTACTGTTCCTGACGCCATGAGAAAAAATACAACCGCATTGGAGAAAACAAAATACGAGACCTTAAAAATGGTAGAAGCAGATAAGCTACTTTACTCCCAAAATGAGAAGCTAAAAAATGTGTTGAAGTTAACCAGTGAAGAGATTCGCCAAATGACCCCGGAAGTCAGAAAAGCAAAAATTGAAGAAGCGGACATGCAAGAAAAAACAAGTAAGTTAACAGATGGGCAGAAAGACTTGGCTAAATTTTTGGGAATAAGTAAAGAGCAGCTTGTAAAGTTTTATGAAACCACTAACAAAATTGGCGGTGCCCTGAGCGATTTTGCAAAACAGGGGGCAGCCGTTACTGGGTTTCTGAAAGATACCAAGATTGTATCCGGCGAAACAGGTGATACTCTAAACGCGTTGTTCACAGGCGTCGGGGAGGTGGGGGCAGGATTTACCGAGTTATCTACGAACCCCGTTGGCGGGGCAATAAAAATAATAGGTGGTGCCATTAAAACAGTGACCAATCTATTTAAATTATTTGCTGGCGATGGTGTCGGCGAAGCCATCGACAGAGAGCGAGAATTTATTGACATTTCAGAAGAAATGGAAAAAAAGATTCGTGAACTGGAAAAAACGGTCGGTGATACTCACGCTGCTACCAGCATGTTAATGAATGAAATTATCAAGGAAGCCGATATCAACAATGATAATTTCGCCAAATATGCTCAACGTACCCGCGATATCCTCGCTGATTTGGACCGGGGGAAACTCTCCATAAAGGATACCGAAGAATCCATGGGAAAAGCCTTCACTGAATTATTAAGTGATGCTCAAAAGTTGGGTACAGAAGGTTCAAAGGAGATGATCCAATTGCTCGGTGATGTGCGTACCCGCGGTCTTGAAGTCGCTGAGATGCAGGATTATGTCAATGAAAAACTGAATTCTGGTGTCAAAGCGTTTGAAACCTATCTCTCTACCTTTGCCAATAGTGGTGACATCAAAGATCAAATCAAAGCACTGTCCGATGAATTGGCCAATGGTAATTTATCCGCTGACGAAGCTGCTGAAAAACAAGCCGAATTGGCACTGAAGCAAACCGAGTTATCTGCCGCAACCAAGGACGTCACCAGCAACTGGGACTTTATGCAAACCGCAGCCATGTCCACTTTTCATGCTTTGGAAAGCCAGGGCAACTCGTTTATTGAAATTGTTGGCATGATGCAAGGGCAATTATCCACACTCGGTCAAATGGCAGCAGACAATGGACTGCAAATTAACGAGGGTCTACAAGCTATGACCAATACCGCCACTTTTATCAATCAAAACGAGGAATTGGCAAAACGTATTGAAGCGACCCGCGACATGATGGAAGCACTGGGTGATTCTGCGTTTATGACTGGCAATGATTTTTCAAGCTTTGCGTCCCAAACCGGGCTTCAATTTCAAGATATCATGAGCAAAACCACCGATCAGGAATTAGCACTCAGGTTAATCAGTCCCGCGCTTGCTGATTTGATCAAATATTCTGAGAGTTACGGGTATACCATTGACGATAACACCCAGGCTTTGATCGATCAAGCCAGGGAAGAAGGTGTTTTGGCAGAAAAGAAAAAAACCGATCAAGAGATTACCAATGATCTCCTCCTCTCCATCGCTGAAGTGATGGGCGCTAAAATACCCGAAAGCTTAAGGCGTATGTCCGGTGAATTCAGTACTACCATGAATGGTATCCAAGATCAAACCAACCGCTGGGGCGATAGCTTATCTGGCGTGCAAGGTCAATTGCAAAACGATTTACCCGATGCGGTGGCCAATCTGGATTCTGAATATGCTAAACGGATGACGGGTAACACCATTGTCCGCGAAACGGAAAAGTGGGCTACTTCCCTCAAGGAAGTTCAGGGAATCCTGGAGAAAGATTTAATCGCAGCCGCTGGGAATCTTGATGAAGGTTACGCCAAAGTCGCTGAAAATATCAAAAGTTACATGGAAGGCTTGGATGAAGAAACCATTCAACAGATGGTTAAGAACATGTCCCAATTCGTGCGCGATGCCGAGATTGGGATTCAGAATTTCGGCGCTTATGCCGCCACTACCGGCGTGATTCTTAATGCCTGGGAGACTGGTGCCGTTAGTGCCCAAGACGCCAGCAACGCCATGGGCAGTTCCTTTAATGAATTGTTAGGTAAAGCCAAAGACCTCGGTATTGAAGGCAGCAAGGACATGCTCATGATGATGAAAAATGTCAAGGAAAGCGGCCTCGAAGTCGGTCAAATCCAAGAGTACGTCAATAAACAATTGCAATCCGGTGTCACCGCCTTCGGGAAATACCTCGGTACTTTTAACCAGGGCCCCAAGATCAAGGAACAAATGCTCGGTGTCATGGATAAATTAGATACCGCCACCGGTCCCGAACGAGAAAAACTACTCGCCGAATTGGACACCCTCAACGGTGATATGAAAACTTGGAAAGAAGATGTCAGGGGTAACTTTGATAGCATGGGTACTTATGCCGTTGGTATGTTCAGTTCCATGATTGCCGAAGGCGCCACGTTTATTGAAGCCATGCAAGCCATGGGCCCCCAACTCAGTGAACTTTCCGAGATTGTAAAACTCAGTGGTTCCGAAGTTTCTGGTCCTTTGAAAGAGATGCTCGACATGCAAGACTTCATCACTCAAAACGAAACCCTCGCCACCCGGATTTCCTCGACTACAGAAATGCTGCAATCGCTTGGTAATTCCGGTTACCTCACCAACGAGATATTTAATACCTTTCAATCCGATGCCCAATCCCAATTCGACGCGCTCATGACCAAAACAGATGATGCCACCCAAGCCTACCAATTGATGGGTCCAGAACTGGCCAAACTCGCCTGGTACTCCCAGCAATACGGGTATGAACTCGATAGTGGCACTCAAAGTATGATCGCCCAAGCCCAACAACACGGCGTCAATATGAAATCCATGATCCCACCAGAAGAAAAAATGGTCGCCTTGATGGAATCTCTCGTAACTGTGTTAGGCGGTGAAATTCCCTATGCTATGGAAAGCATGAAAGGAAAAACCGAGCAAGCCATGAAAGAGATGCAAGGCGGCACCGGTGAATGGAAAAAAGAACTGGATGAAGTGCAAAAAAAATTAACCACTGGCTTACCCAACGCCGTGACCAGCCTGGATGCGACTTATTCCAAAGCCATGACCGGTAACACCATTGTTAAAGAAACCAATTCGTGGAAACACTCCCTAGAAGATGTCGAAGGTATCCTCGGACGCGACCTGCTGGAAACAGCCGATAGCCTCGATGAGAAATACAAACATGTCATGGGTAATATCTATGAATACTTACAGAAAACCAGTAAAGAGGGGTATGAATCCAGCATGAGTTTTGATCAGATGGTCACCGAACTCGACCGTTTAAAAAATGCCCACGATCAACTCGCCCTCAAGAAAAAGCGATCTGATAAAGAAAACAATATGATGGATGACTACAAACGCCAGATTCAGGAACTCTCTGAAGCTATTGAAGAAACCGCTCCCACCCTTGAGAACTTTGGCAAAAAGTTCAAAGAGTTTCAAGAGCAATTGTCCGGTGATATCGGCGTTAACAAAGGTATGATCGAAATCGCCCGTGGTTTACGCGAACAGGGGCAATCTCTCGAAGAAATCGATGATATCGTTGATAAATCCCTCACTGCGGGTTCCAAAGGTTTGGCCTCATGGGTTGAAGCCCTCGGTCCCGCTACCAAGGAAATCGAGGAGATCAAAAAGCTACAGGAAGAGTATCGCGAACTCAAAGCCCAGAAAGATTTAAGCGCCGATGACCTGGTTAAAATGGACAAGCTCAACCAAGAACTTTCCAAACGTCGTTTAGATGCCCAGCAATTGCTCCTATCCGACCAGAATGCTCTCCTTGATTCCCAGGACCTCATGGTTGCTTATTTCCATTCTCTTCAAGCCGAAGGCAAGAGTGTTTCCGAGATCATGTCTATTATGGGTGAAAGTTTTGATGCCATTGCCGGGAAGTCTATGACTGATTTAACCGAGGGAATAGGCGTTGAGATGACCGATACCTTTTCCCAGCTCTATCAACTGCAACAGAAAATGAGTGGCAATGAATCCCTTGTTAAAGGCATTGAAGGTTTGGGCGAAGCGCTCAGTGGCATGGGTGACAGTATGCTTTACATGTCCGATGAAACCTTCAGCAGCTTTGAAAAATCCGCAGTCACCGCATTTGACAAGTTATCCGCCGCTGGTTTTGATCAGCAACAGTCCCTCCAACTCATGGCCCCCCTCTTAAAAGACCTCTCTGATTATTCCGCTGAATACGGTTTCTCTCTTTCCAAGAGCACCCAGGATATGTTAGACAATGCCAAAGAAAGTGGTTTGATCCGGGAAAAGCAGAAATCCGATACTGAAAAACTTATTGATGTTAACGAACATCTCGCCTCAGTCATGGACCGTATGGCGTCTTCATTAGAGAACCTTGGTGCGATCAGTCCCTTTGCTGCTATGGCCGATGAAGCCGATGAATTGCAAAAGAAAACCGAACGGATGAATGGGTATGAGCGGCTCAAGAAAAATGCCATCAAGGATATCTCGCTCAAACAAAGCGAGATCGGCTTGTTAAACCAGAGGATGGAATTGGAAGGGTACGAGTCACCCAAAAAAGCCGAGGAAATCAAAAAACAAATATCTACCAAGCAGGACGAAATCACAAGCCTGATGGACAGACAGATGAATTTTGACAAACTCTATCAACAGACCAAGCTTGAAGTGGAAAAATTACAAAAAAACTATAACCAGAATCTACCCGGTAACGGTGATTATATTTCCGCTTCCATCGGTTATCATAGCGTCTTGTCCCAGGATCAATGGTTCCGTTTGCGCAAGGGCGAACAGGTTGACGTGTGGACTCCCGAGGAAACCCAACGGATTGCCGCTACCCCTGTTAGCCGTTTGAATCTGTCTGATTCCAGACCTGTCGCAGGTCGTGGCGATATTGTTTTTGAGCATATCACCATCCAGTCCGAAAACGGTGAGGAAACAGTCAAAGAGTTTATGACCGCCATTAAAGGCAATAAATTTGGAGTACAAAATCTAATTAGAAAGGTGGCACAGTAAAATGAGCAGCACAAATAACGGAAAAATATTTTATAACAATCTCCTGGCTGGAAGCACTATTACCGCGACCAGCCAGGCCTTAGGCTTTGAAAAGGAATACCTGGGCAATAATAACCAGGGCGTCGTGTGGCGCAGTACCAGTATCAGTACCAACAACCTGACCATGACTTTCGCCAATTATACCCAGGTTCAAGGTGTTGTCGTGATGAATCACAACCTCGTCGCTGGCGATACCTTTTTATTCCAGGCTTCCAATGATGGGTTCACTACCACGTTGCAAAGTATTGCCGTCGATCCCCTACGCGGGTTCGTCGAAATTAGTTGGCCTGCACCCTATTACAAAAGTTATCGCTTGCGTATGGCTAAAGCTTCCGGTACCTATATCCAGGTCGGTGAAATTTATCTAGTGGGTTCCGCGTATACTTTCGAGCGGAATTTCAAATGGAATTACACCTTCACCCGGGAGATCAATCGCAACTCCAAGCAAACCACTGGCGGTCAGGTGTACCGGAAAACCCGGTTCATTCGCCGCGGGTTTAATATTGACTTTGAAGGGATGACCGATATCCAGAAACAGACCTTTGAAACCATTTCCGAGAATGATTACATCTGTTTCTTACCTACCGGTTCTACCGGCGAACTCTATTACGGTATCATCGACTTCTCAGATTATACCCACGTGTACACCAATTTCTGGGATGCCTCTGTGACTTTTATGGAGAACCCCAAGTAGTTGTAAAATCAGTTTTTAAAAACCAAGAGCAATTTCCCAGCCGGGGAATTGCTTTTGGTCATCACGTGTTACAAATCAATAATAAAAACCAAAGGAGAACCATCATGTCTTTTTTTGAACTCAACGATTTATTTGGCTATCAGGATGCCAATGATATAAAAAAATTTTGGGCAGCCGTTACAGCCCCCGCTTCACCTGGAGAGGGTGAGGTTTGGTTGGATATTTCCGAGACCCCCAACCTGTTAAAACGTTACAATGGGACAGCCTGGGTTGCTATTGCTGGCAATTCCGCCAGTGACATGTTAACCCTGCTTAAAACCGTTGATGGTAGCAGCAGTGGTTTGGATGCCGATAAGCTTGATGCGCAGGAAGGTAGTTTCTATCGGAATGCTGCCAATCTTAATGCCGGGGTAATCCCTGCCGCACGCATCGCTGCCGCCGATCTGTTAACCTTGCTCAAAACCGTCGATGGCACAGGCAGCGGTTTGGATGCCGATACATTGGATGGGCAGGAAGGCAGTTATTATCAAAATGCTGCCAATCTTAATGCCGGCACAATCCCTGCCGCACGTCTCGCGGGCAGTGATCTTTTAACATTAATTAAAACCGTGGACGGTCTTGGCAGTGGCTTGGATGCCGATCTATTGGGTGGACAGGATAACAGCTATTATCTTAATGCCAGTAATATAAACAGCGGCACCTTGACTCGCGCACGAATGGCGGATATTGGCAATGTTAACAACCCGTATATTTGTGCCGGTAAAGTAAATGTGACCGTTGAATGGCAATCAATCAATTTCCCTGCTGCATATACCAGTACTCCCTTTGTAGTCGTTTCTGCCGACGAAACCAGGATAGTAAGAATTTCCACCATCAGCACCACTTGTTTTCAAGTGTTACGTACAATACCCGACTATCCAACCTATACTCCTGAGGCCGGGTATGTATACTGGATTGCTTTCGGAAATCGAATTTAAAAAGTAAAGGAGAATTTTATGATAGTAAACAAACACACCATTAATGGAAAGCTAGGTTCAACCGTTTGTTATACGTTACCCAATATCAGATTTGATAATAGTGACAATTGCTTAAAATGGGATTCATTTCGTTTCTACACCCCTGAGGCTGATAAAATAGCTGAGAACGGGTTCGCTTACTTTGATGTTCCCGCTGACCAGGTGCTCATTGAACGGGATGAAAGCCTTAACAAGCATCTGCTTGTTTTCATCACCAAGAGCCAAGGTATTGAAGCGATTGAATTGTTGCAAGGGGCAGAAAATGAAAGCAATAACTTTGGCTTAGAAGGCGATATCGTCATATCAGTGACTATCCCTGCTGTCCAAAATGAAGAAATTATTATCAATTATAAGGAGGTCACCAATGGTAAACATTAAAAAAATCGGAGACAAACAAGAGATATTATCCCGTAAAAAAGAAAAGGCCAGCCGGGGAAAATACAAGGATGCCTTCTTGATGAAGACTGAAGAAGAGTTGGAACTCTGGTTCAAAAAACATTTCTCAAGTCTCTCACCGGATGTCAGCGAGGGGCTTCTATTGCTAGTAAAAGTATTGTGGGCCAATGCCGAAACCACCCCAAACTATAAAAAAGACTAAAGAGTTAACGGCATAATAAAAAATCTACCAGGAGGAAGAACATGATCATAAAAGTAATGTGCCGCTTTCCTAGCGGGAACCTGTTGTTTGCAACCAGCAATATCCAGGACAGTTTAGGCAATTGGCAAAACAAAATTTTAAGCATTTCCGAATTGAGCCGCAACATCGGCGAGGACAAATCCTATGAAATCTCCGGTATGTCTATCGAACTCGACGATACTGATCGCTTTTTTCGTGACATGATGTCCGGGGAGTTCCGATATATTTCCGGCAAAACCGTGGAGATTCTTACCGAAGATAATACCTTGATCTATGCCGGTACTGTCGAAAAATGGCAATATAAAGAAGATACCTTTTCCCTTTCTATCAACGACAAATTGTCCGGTTTGGAAACCTTGATCCCCAAAACTATTACCAAGGAACGTTACCCCAATCTGACAGCCAAAGCCAATGGTCAACCCATTCCTCTGATCTATGGCCGCCTGGAAGCAGATACTGGCGCTGTAAAATGTTGGCGTGTCGATACCGGTCTTTTTCTTCTGGCCGATCATCATTGCCACTCGTTACTTGGGGATGTATTTAACGAAAATGGCACTATTATCACTGGAGCCACCTTGGATAATGCCGCTGATGAATGCGCCTATATTTTATGCACCTCCCCCCTGGAAAGCATCTATGCCAATGTGAAAGGGAAAATGGATGACTCACTCCAGTTGATTGAGAACCCCATTGATGCATTAAAGGATATCATCACCTACTATACTCCTATGAATTACAACAGTGCCGGTATGGAGGCTGCCCGGGAAATTGTTATTGAACGGGGGTACAAAATTGCCTGTGTGATAGACAATGAAAAGAATTTGCAAGATGTGCTCAAGGATTTTTCCTTCAGCTTTGATTGTGATTTTTATGTCAGTAAAGGAAACGAGGTTATGGTCACCCTGTTGAACTGGTCCCAATTAACCCCAGTGAAAAGTTATAATGAGAGTCAGATTGCCGAGTTTGATATGGAAGAGTTGCCCGAACAGATTCGCAATCGTGTCAAATACCAGTACCAATATAATTTCGCCCTTGGCCAATATTTGCAGATGCCCGAATATACCCTTCAGGAATCCGTGACTGGGTGGGGCGAGTTTTATAATCGCAACGAATCCCTCGATTTACTTTATGTGGCCGATGATGTCTCTGCCTTTGATGTCGTGCAGCGTTATGTTATTCAACGCAAGAATCCCCGGCGCATTGCCCAATTAAGCCTTCCGCTCGCCGAGTTTATCGGCGTGGATATATCCGATATTATCGAAATCCAACATGCAGGCGCTATTGATCCCAATAAACGGAAGTACCAGGTACGCCGCGTTAATTTAGATTTTGTCACCGACAGCGTGCAAGTCGAAGCCGTGGATATCACCACTCTGGCAGGTGGCGTATTTTTACTCGGTGATCGAACCACCTTGCCCCTCTACTGGCAATTGGCCGGGGATAGTGATCGCAATTTCGGCTATTTAGCGGATAAAGAAACCGGCTATTTTGCAGGCGGGAAAGATTACGGCAAAGTATTATATTAACATAAAAACAATATAAAAGGAGAACAACTATGGCGTTATTTAAACTAAACGATTTATTTGGATATCAGGATGCCAACGAGATTAAAAAATTATGGGCCAGTGCCACCGCGCCAACTAATCCTGAAGAAGGTGAGATATGGTTGGATACCACCCTTAATCGAATAAAAAGATACGTTGGCAGTGTTTGGGTTATTATCGGCGAATTAAGCGCCGCTGATTTGCTCACATTAATTAAAACCGTTGACGGTACAGCAAGTGGTTTGGATGCTGACACCGTTGATAGTATTCAAGCCGCCAGTTTTGTCAGGAAGGACAGCGACACCACCATGACCGCCAATACCCTGTGGCAGAATTCCAAAAAAATAAAACTCGGCACTGCCAGTGATGTCGAATTTTATTCCGATGGTACCAATGTGTACATGCAATTAAACAAGGTAGGAGGGCGTTTGGCGTTCATCTTAAACCAAACCGGACAGGCCGTCGATATTCAGAGTGCCCTTGTTGGCACCGCCGGTTCCCATTCGAATCATCCCCTGTTGCGTATTCGCCAAACCGCAGATACCACCTATAATATCGGTGATATTCACGGCGAAATCCAATTTTACAGCGATGATACCGCCGTGGGGCCCCTCGCTTTTGTTCGTGCTATAACCACCCGTGGCAATGGTTTAACCGCCCCCGATGCCGGACTGGCTTTTGGAGTCGGGTACAATTCTGGAGCGGTTCAAGAAGTCATGCGCCTGGATAGCAATGGGAACCTGCATCTCGCCAAAGACCAATCCTTAGCTGTCGGAGCCAGTGACGATCTCACCCTGCAACACGATGGTTCCAATAGTTATATTATGAATAATGCCGATAACGGTGCAAACCTCTATGTACAGAACAAATCCCACGGTGAAAAGATTATTTTGAGCTGTGAAAATACGACGGGTACGGAAAAAACCCTGCTCACTCTTGACCCCGACGTGCCCAAAGTGCAAAGTTGTGGTGCCATGATTTCGCAGATGTACAATGAATCCCTTGCCGCTAATGGTGTACTGGTGACTTCTATTACCGAGGGTTCGCCTGGATGGTTTATTATTAAAGATGATTCGGGGAAATGGACCGCCTATGGCGTGACTTGTGTCGCCTCCGATACTGATATTGTTATTAAATACCAAACCGTTTCGCCGCCCTTTTTTTCAACTACAAAAAATTCAGGGCCATCTAATATAAACCTCTACTTTGAGTCTGGAAAACTTAATATTCAAAATAAGTGGAGCTATGCCAAGCCTATTATTTTCGGATTTTTTGGTATTTGCATCAAATAATCACACAACACCTAAACAACTACCTGGATTCATTGACAGTTCTTTGAGAGCATCGTAAAAGCAAGTGGGAGGTATGGGAATTATGGGAGTTATGGGAATTATGAGAGGAATGGGAATATTCCTGTTTATCCCATAATTCCCATACTTCCCATACTTCCCATACTTCCCATAATTCCCATAACTCCCATAACTCCCATTAATTTGGCCGCGAATCCAAGAACGATATGACTAGATATAAAAAGATAAAATAAAAATAAAGGAGGATTAAATGAATGTAAACAACGACACGTTTTTCTGGGGAACAGTATTAATATTCGGAGGTCAACATGAGTGCCAGTTTTAAAACACAACCCGGGGATATTTTTTTAGTGCGAAGCAACGAGTGGATTGGTAAATGGGTCCGCTTGCTCATCTCTATCCGATATGGCATTCCCTATAAGAAAGCCTATTCCCACATTGAGAGCAGTTTTGACAGTACCATGAACATTTCCGCCGAACCTGACGGTGTTAAGATGGCTAAGAATGACCGTTTCGATAAACACATCGAATACTGTGTGTACCGGTTAAAAAAGATGGATGAACAAAAACAGACTCAACACCAGAACATTGCCAAGCGATTTTTGGGTAAGCGTTATGCATATGCCCGGTATTTATTGGATTTTGTGCGTATCGCTTCTTTATTCTTGTTTTTGGCCGGTGTCTTATTGGCTTTGTTTGGGCTGATTTTTTCTATATCCGCCAGCAAGACCTTGGCCATCGTGGCCGGCGGGCTTTTATTCTTCGTCACAGTGACCAAACCCTTCCTGATCAACAGGGATATTGTCACCTATGACTGCACGGAATTACAATCCATGATATTTACCGCCAATGGCCTCTGGGTGCCACCGGGAAAATCACGGAACGAGTACCCTGACGGCATGAAACAGGTACTCGATAATCTCCGCATCAACGGGAACGCTGAAATTGTCTATGAAAAATACCGCTACAGTGAACCCACTGGTTTTGTACCCGTGCTAGCAGGGGTGTAGAATGATAAAATTTATAAAAAAATACCGTGTAACCATTGTTATTGGAGTCGTGTTAGTATTATTTGGCTTGAATTTCTACTTGTACAAGGATTCCAAGAATTTAACTGAAATTAAGAGCCAATTGGAACTGGAGAATTTCAAGCTGAACCTGGACATTCAGAAATCCCAGGTAAAAGAGAAGCTGCTCCTGAAAGATATCAAAAACAAAACAGGCGATATCACCAAATTGGACACCCAATTAACCCATGTCACTACCGGGTACCGACAATTGCAAGAGCAGATGACCACCATGCCCAAACCAGAAAATCCTGGACTTTTCAAGGAGTTAAACGAATGCCAGCAAAAATATACCGCGCTGGTCACCAGTCTGAACCTTTGTCTGGCAGCCAATGAAAAAGGCGACCAATCCTTGAACTTGTGCCTTGATAAATCCCAAAAGCAAAAGGAACTGTTCACCCTCCAGGAAATGGCCTACGTGGAATGCCAGCAACAGGGTCAGTTAATGACCCAAAAGCTTAACGACACCGCCGATGCCATGGAACGACTGGACCGCTACTACAAGCGGAAGATTTTAAAAAAGAACACCATCAAATATACCGTTGGCATTATTCTTGGTATTGCTGCCGGGTATTTTATGTTCAAAAAGAAATAGTATAACTAGGCAGTAGAGACGTTGCGCGTTGCGTGCAACGTCTCTACTGTATTATCAGTCTTGGCTATTTTGCTTTTGTTAACATGACAGTGACCTCGAAGATCTCTTTCTCCGGCGCGTTTTCCAGTAAACCTTTGAATTTGTCCACTTGCGCCTGATAGTAACCGCTGGTTTCATTGGCCACAATGTCCTCCACACTATCCCACAACGTGATGGAAATAACTTTGCGAACCTCCCGGTCCGTCATCACGTAAATGCCCCGGTAACCTTGCTGAACTTTTCCCTCCGGGATGATACTCTCCTCGTATATTGTTAGGGCTTTTTCTAACTTGCCCTCTTTTATTCTGGCTGTAACCTGACGTGCAAACATCCTTGATTCTCCTTATCATCATAAATTATCATCATCAATTCTCATCATTAATTTATTTGTAGACTATTATATACTATTCCAACAAAATAGTAAAAATAATTTTTGTTTTTTTTTAAATCTATGGTATCTTATTTTCATGCAGATAATAAAACCTACATTTATCGTTCACAAGAAAAAAGCCGTGGCCAACATCCAGCGAATGAAAGCAAAAATCGCCGTAGCGGGAAACAATATCCGTTTCCGTCCCCATTTTAAGACCCACCAGTCCCTGGGTGTTGCCGATTGGTATCGGCAGCAGGGTATTTCCGCCATTACCGTTTCTTCTGTGGATATGGCCGCTCAATTTGTGGCCGCTGGTTGGTCCGATATCACTATTGCCGTGCTGGTCAACCGCCTGGAAATCCAGCGCATCAACCAGCTTACCACCACCGCATCCATTAACTTGCTGATTGATAGCCCGGAAACCGCCGCTTTTCTGCACCACACTGTGCAGCAGCCCGTGGGGGTTTGGCTTAAAATCGACACCGGGTATCATCGTACCGGCATCGAATGGTTTCTTCAGGAAGACATCCTCGCCACTGCCAAAGCCTGTGTCGCATCCCCAAAATTACACTTCCAAGGATTACTCACCCATGCCGGTCACTCCTATCATGCCCATTCTGTTCAGCAATTAAAAGAAATCTACCATGATACTATCACCAAAATGTCCGTGCTCCGCGATTACCTTTTACACAATGGTATCCCCAGCGTAGAAATCTCGTATGGTGATACTCCCACGTGCAGTATCATCGAAACGTTTTATGGCGTCGATGAAATCCGTTGCGGTAATTTTGTCTATAATGATGTCCAGCAGTTGTTCCTTGGTTCTTGCCATGCAGAAGATATTGCCGCCGTCGTCGCCTGTCCAGTCATTGCCAAGTACCCGCAACGGAACGAAATAGTTGTTTACGGTGGAGCTGTACACCTTTCCAAAGATGTCGCGGTGGCTGCCAGCGGACAAAAAAACTTCGGCCTTGTTGCACACCCCAATCTCAACTCTTCAAGCTGGGCCCCGCCCTTAAAAGATACTTATGTGGCGGCCCTCTCCCAGGAACACGGCGTGATCAAAACCACCCCCCAGGTTTTGCAACAGATTAACGTCGCTGATATCCTGATGATTATTCCCGTCCATTCTTGTCTCGCCGCAGATTTGTTGCAGCACAATGCACGTTTAGCAGAAGACGAATAAATCCCTCATTTACCCAATAAACAAAAAATAACCCCGTAAACGGTTGATTTTTTTTGAAAATTTGGCATAATAGGATTTTAACACATGAACAGAACAAAATTTAAGATCAGTTAAAGGAGTGAATGACATGTTTAACAGCAAGGTTTATGTTGAAAGGCGAAAGTTATTAAAAAAACAGGTCAAATCCGGCGTGTTACTTTTCCCCGGCAATGTTGAGAGCCCCATGAATTACGCGGGTAATACCTATCATTTTCGCCAGGACAGTAGTTTCCTGTATTATTTTGGTTTGGATAAACCCGGCTTTACCGGCTTTATAGATGTTGAGGAAAACAAGGATTATCTCTTTGGCGAGGATTTTACCATCGACGATATCATCTGGATGGGCCCACAACCCACGGTCAAAGACCTGGGCGCCCAGGTAGGCGTGAAAGAAACTGGCTCCCCTACTCAATTGGCAGAAAAGATTGAGACTGCTATAACAGCCGGTCGCAAGGTTCATTTCCTGCCTCCCTATCGCGCCGAAAATATGCTTCAATTGGAAAAGCTGCTCGCAATAACCAGCAGTAAACTGAAACAATATGCTTCCGTAGACCTGATCAAAGCCGTCGTCGCCCAACGGGAGCTCAAATCCGCCGAAGAAGTGGCGGAAATCGAAAACGCCCTGGGTATCTCCGGCGAAATGTATACTATTGTCATGCAATTGGCTATGCCCGGCGCTTACGAACGGGAAATTTCTGGCAAAATCGAGGGACTGGCAGGCATGCATGGCAGTCAGATTTCTTTCCCCGTTATTCTCTCCATTCATGGCGAAACACTCCACAACCACTATCACGGCAACCAATTGGCAAAAGATCAATTGCTGGTAGCTGATTCCGGTGTTGAATCGCCCCTGCATTATGCCTCCGATATCACCCGCACTTTTCCTGTGGGCGGCACCTTTACGCCCCGGCAATTGCCCGTGTATCAACTCGTATTAAAAGCCCAAATGGCTGCCATTGAAGCGATTAAACCGGGTATCTCTTATAAAGAAATCCACCTCCAAACCGCCAAGATTATTGCCTCCGGTCTCAAAGACATCGGCTTAATGAAAGGAAATATGGATGACGCGGTAAACGTCGGTGCCCACGCCCTGTTCTTCCCCCATGGCCTCGGCCATCAAATGGGCCTCGATGTTCACGACATGGAAGCACTGGGTGAAAATTATGTGGGTTATGATGAAACCGTGCAACGGAGCACGCAATTCGGCTTGGCTTACCTGCGCATGGCCAAAAAGCTCCGCACTGGCCACGTTATTACTGTAGAACCCGGTATCTATTTCATCCCCGCTTTAATTGATCTATGGAAAGGAGAAAAGAAATATACTGATTTCATCAATTATAACCTGCTTGAAGAATACAGGGCCTTTGGTGGCATCCGCATTGAGGACGATGTCCTGGTCACGGAAAAAGGATACCGTGTTCTGGGCAAACCGATCCCCAAAGAAGTCGAAGAAATCGAAGCCCTAATGAACTAAAACAAAAAACAGGGAATCATGTTTTCTGGACTTCCAATTGTTTTTTCTTCCCGTCCAGCTAGTCCAGTAAGTCCAGCTAGTCCAGAAAACATTCCCTGCGTATCATGCTTATCATAGCGACCCGTTAAGAAAAAAAATAATAAATTATAAAATAATAAGGAGAAATAATGAGTCAATTAACCGCTGTATTCGAGACCCAGAAGGGCACCATAAATGTAAAGCTATTCAGCCAGCAAGCTCCCTTGACCGTGGGTAACTTTGTCAACTTGGCCAATCGGGGCTACTATAATGGCCTCATCTTTCACCGCGTGATCGCCAATTTTATGATCCAAGGTGGCTGCCCGTCTGGAACCGGGACCGGCGGACCGGGATATAAATTCGAAGATGAATTCTCGCCCGAACTGCGCCACAATAAACCCGGTAAACTCTCTATGGCCAACTCCGGGCGTGCTACCAATGGCAGCCAGTTCTTTATTACCCATGTGCCCACCGATTGGCTGGACGACAAGCACGCTATTTTTGGTGAAGTTGTTGGCCCTGCTGACCAAAAAATTGTGGATAGTATTCGCCAGGGTGATAAGATCATCAGTGTTAAAATTGAAGGCGATACCGCCCCATTACTGGCCAAAATAAAGGATCGCATCGACAAATGGAATGTTGTTCTCGACTTAAATTTTCCAGCCAAATCGAAATAACCCCGGCCCCTATTGGTAATGATATAATGATATAATTATATAATGATGCCGGACTGATATTTTACTGACATCCAGCTACCGTAAACTATTTTTGGGTGATGGCCGCAGGCTCTCTTGACATATTCGTGATTGTCAGGTAATATATCTTTTTAGTTAAACATTAAACTTTATAAAAAACGAGTTGTATATATGAGGCGCGATCAAATGGCAGTAAAAATAAGTTTACGGGTAATCCGGAGAATATCCTTTTATTATGAAGCGTTATTGAAATTAAATTTGCCCGATGACGCTTACATATCCTCCAAAAAATTGGAAGAGATCACTGGCGTATCCTGCAATCAGGTACGCCAGGATTTCTTTTATCTGGGTATCGCTATTGGCAAGCAAAGGAAAGGTTACCAGGTAAGCAAGTTATTCATTGAGTTAAAGCGGATTTTATCCATTGATACCGGGGCAGATGTGATTGTGATTGGTGCGGGCCGATTGGGCCGCGCCCTGTCCGAATACAAACTCTTCAAAGTCAGAAACATCTGTGTCAAAGCCCTGTTTGATGTTAATGAAGAGCTGGTGGGGAATTGTATCCATGTTAATGGTCAAGATATTCCGATCCTGCATTCCGATACGTTAGAAAGTTATCTCCACCAGAATCCACACATCAAAATCGCCCTGCTGACCCTGCCCGAAGAAAATGCCCAGATATTAATGGATAAACTGATCCAGTTGGGTATCAACGGCATTGTTAATTTTACCCCGCGAATTTTAAAACGGGGCAAGTCCCACAAGAACGTGCAGGTGGTTAATGAGTGCATCGGCGCTTCCCTCTATAAAATTGTATACCAGATTTATCACCCCGACTCAATCTCGCAACAGGAACTGGATGAGGATGATGAATAGTTTGCCGGGTTTGGCACTCTAAACCATGGTTAGGAAGTCACCATGTTGATGTTTTATATTATTTGTTTTGTGCTATTGGTTTTTTTTAGCGCTTTCTTTTCTTCTGCCGAGACCAGCGTCTTATCCCTCAATAAGATTAAATTAAACCACAAGGCCAATAAAAAGGACAAAACAGCGCAGCTCCTGTCGAGAATTCTGCATAAGCCCGAGGAGTTTTTCGCCACCATCCTGATTGGGAATAATTTTGTCAATATCTTTGCTGCCTCCATTTCCACCGTCGTATTCGCCAAATTGATTGTTGACAACGAGGAGTTGAGCCTGTTGGCCTCCACCTTGGTGACGACTATTATCGTGTTGATCTTCGGTGAAATTATCCCTAAATCCTATGCCTTTCGCCATGCGGAGACGTTATCCTATACCTATGCTTATCCCATCAAATTATTCACCTACCTTTTTTATCCCCTGGTAAAAATAATCGGGTTTTTTTCTGCCTTGTTGTTCAACAAAAAAGAGCCTCATGTCGAAGAGAAGGCCCTGAGTATCGAGGAGATCAAACATTTCCTGGCCGATCAGCCTACCATGGTGCGTTATAATCCCGAATCCCTGCGCATGGTGAATGTCATCATGGACATTACCGAGAAGGATATCAAAACGATCATGACCCCCCGTTTGAACTTGGTGGCCCTGGAAGAAAACGCGGGTATCCATGAATTAAAAAAAATCATCCTGGAGAAAAAGCTGACCAATATCCCTGTTTACCGTGGCAACCCGGACAACATCACTGGCATCATCCATGATGGTGATATTCTTTCGCACCTGCTGGTTGAGGATTTCGATAGCTTGGATATAAAAACCCTGCAACGTCCCCCGGTATTTGTCTCCGAGTATTCTTCCTTGCATTATGCTTTGAAACAATTTAAAAAGCATCACCTGAACATGGCTGTAATTATAGATGAATACGGTGCCACATTGGGTGTTCTAACGCTAAATGATATATTCCGGGAAATTTTGGGCGAGATTAAAGTGGGTCGAAATCCCATTCAATCGCTCAAGGAAAATACTTACATCATCAGGGGCAATATCCCAGTGGATGAAGTTAATGACCAACTCCAGGTGAATCTTCCCGAAGAAGTCGATTATACTACCATGTCCGGTCTATTTATCTACCACTATGGAAAGTTCCCCAAGGAACGTTGCAAGCTCAAGTTGGATGATTGCACCCTGATTGTCAAACGGATGGGGAAACGAAAGATCGAAGAACTGGTATTAATTCGCGATGTGACGTCTGAGGCTGGCCAAAGTTTCTTTTAGAATCGGGAATATCCGTGTGAATTGACAGCGGAAGAATCGTTTGACAATCATGCCCGTCACATTGATCATGACGGGAAAAAACCAAACCCAGCGCCAGTGTTTTTTAAAATAGCGTGTCATTGCCGCTACTTTGAACAGGTCTGATTTTAAACTCTGTCCACCCACCGAGGCGCTGAATCGGTGATAAACAATCGCACTGTCCGCAGTACCCAGCTTCCAGCCTTTTTTCTTCGCCCGGGTCGAGTAGTCTGTATCTTCCCAGTAGAAAAAGAAGGTTTCATCCAGTAAGCCGATTGTTTCCACTACCTCGCGACGTATAAAAAGGCTTGTGCCCGACACATAGTCGATCGGCCCCCGTGTATACACGAAGCGATCCGTGCCGAATAACCGGGCCAGACGTCCGCCACCATACGTTTGCAACCGTTCCGGTTGATCCGCCAAGTAAATCACACTGCCAGCCAAGCCCATGACGTTATCGGTTGCCATGAAGTCCACCAACTCCGCCAATGTATCCCTTGTGATAACGGTATCATTATTGAGCAACCAGATATAATCGGCGTTTTGTTGCAGTGCATAACGAATGCCCACATTATTGCCCCCCGCATACCCCGCATTGGAACCGGTTTGAATCAATACTAGGGGGAAAGAGTCTGTTTGCTCATGGTCGCCCGACTCTGCTGTTTCCCGGTCATATTCGATATAGGCCAGTGGTTTAGCCAGGGGAGGAACAAGCAAGCGCCGCAATGTGTCGTTCAGATAGTCCGCCACAATTAGTTCGCCAGACGCCCATGCTTTGATTTTCTTTAGCGAGTCATCGGTTGAATCGTTATCGCAGACCACTACTCGGTAATCAGCGTAACTGCTACGCATGAGACTTTCAAGACACTGTATTGTATCTTTCCAGCCGTTCCAATTCAATATAATTATGATTACTTTGGCCATGATTCTATACCCCTATTTTACCTGAATATCGCGTAAATGAAAAGAATAATCTTCCGATCTTGTGGGCCAACACACATCTGTGTAATCATTTTAATCTGCGTAATCTGTGGTCTAATCTTTTTCACTACAAGATCAGCGATTCACCATCCCTCTGGTTTGGGGCGCTTTTAAGACATGCTCTTTTTTGATATAATCTATAAATATCTCGGCATCAATGAAGCCGGTATTGATCTTATTGGGAACTGTTTCAAAAAGAGTATAGCCATCTTTCCCGCCGGCAATGAATGACAGCGTGGCGATATGATATACCTTGTTATCTTCCAATGGCACCCATCCGGTTTCCGTTTCCTCTTCAATGGAACTGAAAAAATCGGTACCTGTATCTTTTATATTAACGGTAAACCGCAACCCGGCAGTGTAAGGGAACGCCCCATTATCATCGGGGTCTGCTTCGGAACGTTGCATGGTGTTTTTTAACACTTCCTTGATTTGGGCACCAGTCAGATCGAAGAGAACGAGCGCGTTTTCAAAGGGAAGTAATTCGTACACACCACCAATCGTTAAATCTCCCTTGGGAATATCACCACGCACTCCACCACCATTGATGATGACTATCCGGGGTGCTTTGGGTTGAATGGATTGCGCTTTCCACAAAAAAGCATCGGCTACTAAAGGAGCGGCCAAACTGCCATTTTTCATGATACCGGCGACTTTATGTTTTTCGCCCGGTTCCCGCACATGATATAAATCCTCGGCACAGGTGCCGATGACATTCTTTTTTAACTCGTTAACTGGACCGGAAAAACGGGATAACAGTAACAAGGCTTCGGTGTCGTCAGTTCTTATTTCCATGGTGGAACTGTGCGCGATTTTGGCTTCAATCGCTTTAAATGTGTCCGCTGTGACCGGTTGTTTTTTCCCGGTAGCGTCTTTTTGGCGAAAATCCTCGGCTTTATTGCCCAGCAACAGGACGGGGCTGCCAGTGAAATGGGTTACCTTGCCTTTTTTGTCAAAGGTGGTGTTCAGGATACCCAGAAGCTTGGCTTTTTCCCAGCTTTGCACGATAAGAGTAGGACCTTCCGGGAATTTTTGTACCTGGGTGGGATAAAGACCTTCTGTGGAAAGGGAAGGGATATCATCGTATTGACCCAACAAGGTATGGGTATGTCCGCCCACAATAATATCAATACCGGGCACAGCATTGGCCATCTTGATGTCATTGCTATACCCCTGATGTGCTAGGACGACAATAATGTTTATGTTTTGCCGGGTTAATGACTCGACCAATGGTTTTACAGAAGCAATCGGATCATTAAACGTGATCCGCGAACCAGGACTGGAAACAGAAGCGGTTTCAGGTGTGGTGATACCTATGATGGCGACTTTGTGTTTACCGAAGGTTTTGATCGTATAGGGAATAATTTTTCCAGCGGCGACTGAGTCAGGTTGAATGGTAATGTTGGCGGAAAGAACAGGAAAAATGTCATGCACGGCATCAATAAAGTGGACCAGGGGAACAGCACCTTTATCAAACTCATGATTACCCGTACACATGGCATCGGGTTTCATTAATTTAAAAAACTCGGCTTCAGCCATGCCCGTGTACTTGATAAAGTAGAGACTGCCTTGGAACACATCCCCGGCATGCAGGAACAAAAAGTTCTGGTTACTCTGTCGGAGTTGTTTGACTTTGGCGGTGACAGCGGGAAAACCACCCATCTGGGCATAGGTATCTATACCATTAAAAGGAACCTTGATTTCGGAGGGTTCAAGGTTGCCGTGGGTGTCGTTTAGGTGGGTGATGGTGAGAGTGAAAGGTTTTCGGTTCTGGCAACCTTGGAAAAACGCCATCAGAACCAGACAAGCTACGACTGTTTTCAAATTCTTCGCATATGTTTCTTTCATGAATGCTCCTTATTACAGGAACATTATACACCATATTTGTCTATTTTTGAATATAGTATTTTAAGGTGGTATTTTAATTCACTTTCGGACCGTAGGTAAAATTGCCATTGCAATAACAGATGTCCAGTTCAAAGTGAGCATATGCTTTAACGGGATAGGGACTAAAATTGGTATCCATGACATTGGGAAGACTTCGTTTGCCATAGGAGATAATTGAATAATCATCCTCGCCGGAACTTCCAGCAGCAGTGGATTGGTAAATGTATGGAGCGCCCCAGCCATCTTTTTCGGGGAGCGATTTGGTGTGGAATGGCACGAGTAACGGCCTTAAACCAGCCGAATTGGTTATCGTCCCACCACCTGGAGCCATATAATTATCAGTCACATAGGATTCAATCGCTGCGCCCATGCTCCGCAAGTCTCCCATGGTGGCTTTTTGCCTTCCTTTCTGAAGCGCGGTTAATAGGTTGGGGATGGCAATGGCTGCTACAATCCCAATTATGGCAATCACTATTAATAATTCTATCAATGTAAAACCTCGTTTCTTCATGTAACCTCCAACTTCATACAATCGTATACTATTCTTTAATTGCAATTCTTTTATTATATAGGAATGCTAGCATGAAAGATGCCAATCAGTGGAAAGACCGCTATGTGCCCCAATTATTTTCAGCCCAGCAAATCACGGCTAAGAACCGAATAAAAATTGTCAATCAAAGTGACAATAAATGACACTTTCTTTTTTTGGAACGGGAACGTCTAATAAAGTAAATAATCCACGGCGGATTCCTTGAATTCCTGGATTTGCGCATCAATGGATAAGGCTAAATCAGTAAATGAACGATTGCTCTCAATCCCGAGACGGATATTATCACCCCCACAAATCATGTCAATAGGAAGTCGCACATACTCGAATTCATACGGGGGTAATTTCCAAAGAAATTGTCCAGGATAGGCTTGAGCAATCCAACTCAAAATATCGTAATACACCTGAAAACTTCGGAACTGATTATAAAATTGGGGTGACACATGAACGAGAATCCCTTTACAGACTTCCCCGGCAAACTTGGAAAATTCAGGTTTGAAAAATACAGGAATAAACGCTACGCCCTGGGGATGAAGCTGGGTTAATTCTTTTGCCATGCGTAGATTATCAATAAAAGGTGCGCCGACGATCTCAAAAGGCCGGGTAGTACCCCGAGCTTCCGAGATATTGGTGCCCTCTAACATCACGGCGCCAGGATAGACAAGCGCCGTATTAAAAGAAGGCATATTGGGCGACGGATAGGTCCACATCCCCCCATACATTCTCTCTCGTTTCCACTGTCTGACTAATATGATTTCCAATGGCAGGTCGAGATGATAATAATTCATGCCATAACTCAGGAATTCGCCGGCAGTTAACGTATGACGCATGGGAACAGGTATCTGACCCACAATACTAAAATACGCGGGATCCATCACATAACCTTCACCATCAATGCCATTCAAGGGGTTGGGCCGATCCAAAACAATCACGGCAATATCGCGGCCTGAAATCGCTTTCATAATCATCAAAACATGATTGACAAAAGTATAAACACGCGTGCCAACATCAAAGACATCAATCAGAAGCGCATCAATTCCTGCCAACCAGGAAGGGTCAGGCAATAATTTGTTCCCGTACAAGCTGCGAATCTCTAGGCCCATTTCCTGCCAATAAAAAGAATCGGAAAGGATCATATTGTCTTGTTTATCAATAAAAAAACCATGCTGCAACGACCAGATCGCCTTTAACTGCTGCCCAGCTAGGCGCTTAACCACACTGTAAACAGGTTCACCCGTAGCATCCACATTGGAACTACCCGTTACCAAAACAATGTTTCGGCCTTTCAAAATTTTCTGACTGTTTTCTTTTAATATATCGATTCCCGTTAACATCGTTTTCCTCTAAAACCGTCAAACCTTCAACGACCAAAACCTTTTCCAAGAAAAGGTTTCTATTCTTCCCAAAGCGTTTACCATTTAAACAACTCACCAAACTGTCTCATATTGTGTAAGCCCCAAAAGGTCTCCTAGTAAATGGGGACGCAGTCCCCCCTCTTATTCGCTTTTGATGGCGTCTACGACGTTGACGGCGGCGGCGCGGTTGGAGGGGATCAGGGTGGCGGTGAAACTGATTAATAAAGAGACGACTATGACGGCACAGAAATCGAAGAGGTTGATGTGGAACGGAACATAACTCATCTGGTAAATTTCAGAAGGAATTTTAATCAACTGGAATTTATTGGCCAATGCACAGAAGCCGAGCCCAATCAGCACTCCGGCTGTAGTGCCAATTAAACCAATCACACTGCCCTGCAAGAAAAAAATTCGCTTGATCATCCCAGGAGTGGCACCATAAGAAAGCAAAATACCGATGTCTTTGATCTTCTGTATCACCAATAAAATAAGCCCGGCAATAATGTTGAGAGACGCAACCACGATTATCAGCGTAAGAGTGAAAAAAAGCACTGTTTTTTCTATCTTTAACGCCGAATAAAGAGACGCATTTAGCTCTTTCCAGGTAATTATCGACATCCCTTCAGGCAACATTTTTTTCAGTTTAACCGCTATTTCCTCCGCTTCAAACTGATCTTGCAAATAAATTTGAATATAACTGATCTTTTGACCCATATGAAACAACTTCTGCGCTGTCGGTAAACTGGTAATCACCGTGCCATTATCAAATTCAAACAACCCCGTCTTAAAAATACCGGACACATAGAGTCGTTTCATCTTGGGCATTATACCGGTCGGCGAGAGGGAAACCTGCGGCGTAATTACCGTGCAACGATCATACGTGATCACACCCAATCGGTCCGCGATTTCGCAACCCGCCAGAAATTGATCGTTTTTTAATGGTAATTGTCCGTATTGAATTCTTTTCGCCCAGATTTCATTGGCCGAAGCACCAAGATCCACCCCTCGCAAAATAGCGCCAGACGCATTGCGCGAAGAACCCTTGATTAAAACCGTGCCATACACCACGGGTGCGGCAGAAGTAATACCGGGAAACTGCTGCTTGATTTTTTCAATCAACGGTTGGTAATTTTCTATTCCTTCTTCCATCATGTTGCTGATCATCAGATGCGCTGTAGAATTAAGGATTTTATCCTGAATATCACCCTGAAAACCATTGATCAGTGCCAACGCGATGATTAATGCCGCCACACCAATGGCAATACCAATAATAGAAACCAGCGAAATAATAGAGATAAAAGAGTTTTTCCTGCCTTTAATCAAGTACCGTTTGGCAATAAAAAATTCAAACTTCATCGCGTTCCTACAGGCACTGGCCTGGCTTACTCATTCGCAGATGAAACTTGCCCATCCATTTCAGCGGCAGTTTCAGGCTCATCATCTTTACTTTGACTATCTCTGGGACGCAGTAGTGGGAACAGAATCACCTCTTTAATGGAATTGGTACCCGAATATAGCATGACTAATCTGTCAATGCCAATTCCTTCCCCAGCCGCCGGGGCCATGCCGTATTCCAGAGCAGTTAAGAAGTCTTCATCTACAATTTGCGCTTCATCATCCCCGCTTTCGCGGTCTTTGACCTGGGAATCAAATCTACTCCGCTGATCTATAGGATCATTCAATTCAGAAAAGCCATTGGCTATTTCCATCCCGGCTATGTAAAGCTCGAACCGCTCCGTCTCCCGTGCATCAAAGCGGGAGCGTTTCGATAAGGGCGAGATTTCAATCGGATAATAAGTGACAAAAGTCGGTTCCTGCAATGTGCTTTCCACATAAGAATCAAACATCAATTCCAACATCTTGCCATAGGTGGGGGGCATCTCTTCCGTGGGAAGATGCGACTCAATAAAACATTTGAGAGCCGCCTCATTCCACAAATCTTCCAGTGGAATACCGGATAATTCAGCAATGCTGCCCATGTAGGTGATCCGTTTAAACGGGGCTTTCATTGAGATTTGTTTCCCATCGTATGCCAGGATATCGTCTTTTAGGAAGAGTTTGTTCATCAGGCCCAACAAATCTTCCGTTAGAGTCATATAATAATTAAAGTCCTTGTACAACTCGTAAAATTCCACCATGGTAAATTCCGGGTTATGTTTCTGTGAGACCCCCTCGTTGCGGAAATTGCGGTTGACTTCAAAGACTCTTTCCATGCCGCCAACTAGCAGGCGTTTCAAGTACAGTTCCGGTGCAATCCGCAGATATAGATCAATACTCAGGGCATTGTGCTGTGTCACAAAAGGTCGGGCCGAAGCGCCGCCTGGGATCGGGTGCATCATCGGGGTTTCCACTTCCAAATAACCACGATTGTAAAAAAACATCCGCAACTCTTGAATAATACGGCTCCGTAAATTAAACACTTTCCGCGTATTCTCATTGACAATCAAGTCCAAATAGCGTTGCCGATATCTCATCTCTTTATCTTTTAATCCGTGCCATTTTTCCGGCAAGGGGTGAAAGGATTTGCTTAAAAAAGTCAGCGTGGCAGCTAACACAGTCAGTTCATCGCTCTGCGTACGGAAGAGTTTCCCACTCACACCGATAATATCACCGATATCCAACAACTTGAATACCTGGAACTCTTGTTCTGCCATGAGGTCTTTGCGCACATAAACCTGGAGTTTCGCCTCCCCATCATAGAGATGCAGGAACGCGCTTTTCCCCATCTTGCGTAGCGCCAAAATGCGGCCCGCGATAGTGACCGTGTGCTCCGTTGTTTCCAGGTCTTCTTTGGTGCTGCTGTTATATTTTTCAATGATGCTGAGAAAATCACCCGTTTTGTCAAAGCCATAGGGATATGGCAATACGCCCAATTCTTCGATTTTTTTCAGCTTTTCCAACCTTATTTTTGATTGTTCTTCAAACATAGTTTTCCTCTTCTTTTTATTTGCTTCTTTTTAGTTGATAATTTTCTTTGATTTTTTAACCAGACGAACTTTAAACTTTTTAATCCGCTTAAAATCCGTATTGTCCAACGTCAAGATGTAATTGGCTGAAAATTTCTGGTATTGTGGGTCGTAGAAGAATTGTACCTTGTTGGGCAGTTCAATTTCCACCCAGCGGTGGGGCACCGGTGTCATTTCATCTGTATCAGACCCGTTTGTATTAATATAAAAGCCTCGGACAATCCGGTTACGGATACCTGCGCTATCCAAAAACATTTTGACCAGATTGGAATAACCAATACAATTGGCCTTCTTGTTCAGTAACACAGATTCCGCATCCTGGGGCAAAGAGCCATCTAAATACCGAATATTCATCCGTAAATAATAGGAGATATTCATCAGGTATGTTTTAAGGGATTGGTCTCTACCGAACAGGTTCGTGATTACCTCGCGCATTTCGCCGTGGATATCGGTGAGTAGTTTTTCGTCCGGGATGACGCGGAACTCCAGATTGAGGTTCATAAAATTGGTACATAATATCTCCGCATAAATCGCATCGCTATGAACCGTTACCTTTTGGATAAAGTTCTCGTTCATATAATCTTGAAAAATGTCTTGCTCTTGGGCGGGGAAACTCAACTTGATATTCTCCACTTCCTGTATGAGGCCGTCGTAAAAGGTACTTGCCAGGAGCAGGAGTAAGAGCAGAATTTTCATGCCAGGACCTTATCCAGTACCGCATTAATAATCTTATAGGACTCTTCGCTGCCGTATTTTTTAGCGATACGGATGACATCGTCGATGACAATCGCTCTTTGATCGTTAAAATAGGATTCCGCGATGCCCATGCGCAGTAAAGAGCGGTCCACGATCATCAATCGTTCCAGTTTCCAACCAATCAGGTTATTTGTCACCAATTCGTCGATTTTTTCTTTTTCAGTCAGCACTTTATCGACGATGCGTGTGATAAATTCTTTTTCGACAGGTCTTAGATTCTTGAAAAAGCCTATATTTTCAGACAGGATAAGATTGGCATTGCGGTCTACCTGTTTCAGTGCATCTTCCAGGTACAGCAGTTTTAAAATCGCTTCGCGGCAGTATTTTATGCGGAACATTAAATTTTCGACTCTTTAAATAGATTAAGCAGTTCTATAGCTGAACGTGCAGCATCAAAGCCTTTATTGCCCACTTTATTTCCCGCTCGTTCAATCGCTTGATCCGTATTGTCCGTGGTAATCACGCCATAGGCAATAGGAATAGTAAACTCCAGGTTCAATAGCGCGATACCCTTGGTTACTTCGCCCGCCACATAATCGAAATGGGGTGTTTCGCCACGAATTACTGCACCCACGCAAATGATCGCATCGAATTTCTTCGACATCGCCACCCGTTTCGCAGCCAGAGGAATTTCAAAGGCACCTGGCACCCGGTACACCTCGATATCATCGTTCTTGCCGCCGCTTCTGAGGATAGCGTCAATCGCGCCTTCTTTGAGACGCTCTGTTATAAAATCATTGAACCGCGAGACAATAATAGCAAATTTATATCCCTTGGCAATAAGTTGTCCTGAATATTCTTTCATGTTATTCTCCACCTCATAAAATACCCTAGAATGCTTGATAAGTCAAGAGATTTCAAAAAAAAGTCCCGTCTTTCCCACTGATTATCCCGTTGCATTACCCGTGTTTTTGCCGTCTAAAGCTTTCAATTTCCTCTTTTGCAAAGGAATAAATCGTATTGCAATTGTGACAGGTCGTCTCAATGGGGAAAGGATCATTTTGCACCATATCATCAAGAGTCTCCATCGGTAATTGCGCGATCACGTTGCCCACCGTTTCTTTCCGGCACGGACAAAAGAATTCCACGCGCCCACTCCCCAACATTTTGGGGGAAAAATCGTGGAAATAGGTAGTAATAAAAACGTCTGGTTCCAAACCTGTTTCAAAAGCCTCTCCGATAGAGGGCAAGTTCTGCACCAGCGATTCCAATTGCTCCGTTATATCCTGAGCTGCATTGGGAAGAACCTGCAATATCAATCCACCCGCTCCCGTGACATTACCCGCCGTATCAAATTTAACACTCAGGTTAAATGAGGTGGGCGTTTGTTCCGAAGTCAGATAATAATTGGCCAGATCAGCCGCCAATCTCCCGTATTCCAACTTGACCCGCCCAGTATACGGTTGTTTGGCATAATCTGGGAAATGCGTGACCTCCAAATATCCGGTTCCAAAAAAAGGCGACAGATCAAAACTGTCCAGAGGTGTATCAAGAGGAATCGGATTATTTTTCAAATAGCCCCGCACTTCGCCCCGGGCACTCGCTTCCACGCTCAAGCCTTTAATCGGGCCCGCGCACTCTATTTTAAAAGCAATGCGGTCATCTTTTTTCAAATTGGAGGTCATCAAAGTCACCCCCAGATACGCATGTCCCAACACCAGCGTTTCCAGCACACCCAGCACATGGTTCTGGCGCATTTCATTGACCATTAATGTACCGTGCAAAATCGCCCCACGAATCTGGCCGTCAGCCAAGATAAAATTATAGAGCTTATCTTTGGCACGAGCCACCAGTTGCTCTTTTTTAGACATCCCGTTGAGTTCCTGTTTAATCATGAGTGTTCACCGCCTTTGGATTATTTTGTCTTTAAAATATATAAATTAAAATATTTAATATGTATAGCTGTATTGTATCTGAAATTCAATCTCATATCAAGTGCCATAAATTACCTGGATTCACCGCCAAGTTTCTGAAATCGTGTGGACGATATGGACAAAAAAATGCTTTTATTTTTGGTCCACATCGTCCATGTCGTCCACTCTGTCCACGTCGTCCATGTTTTTTCAAGAATCTGACGGTTAATCCAAGAATCATCGTCAGCAATTTGTTTTTTAAGTGATTTTATGGTATAAATTAAATATGGAATACGTATTAAAAGAACGAATTGGCAAACCTGAACTGTTTACAGGTAGAAAGGAAGAACTGGCTTTTTTTCTCAACTGGATTAATGATATCAAAGAGGAAAAGTCGCAGAGTACCGCCATATTAGCCCGCCGTAAAATGGGAAAGACTGCTCTGCTGGAACGTTTGTTCAATATCACTTTCGACAACAATGACGGCGTTATCCCATTCTATTACGAGATCAAAAAAGTCGAAATGTGGGTCGTCGATTTTTGCAAAGACTTTTTCCTCACCTTTATTTACCAGTACATGGCTTTCAAAACCCGAAAAAAAGAGTATCTCGAACCGGAGGACCAGACTGACCTTGATTTAGCCATCCATCTGGTTGAAAAAGAGGGATTAAGCTATTTATCGGGCTTTATTCGTGGTGTAAAAAATGCAGTGGAACAAAATTCTATTGATATTTTATGGTTGATGGTGCGCGATGCCCCACGTTCCATTGCTGCCCGCAGAGATGAATTTATCGTGCAAATGATTGATGAGTTCCAGTACTTAAATGCCATGATCTATCGCGACCAAAAAACCTCACCATCACAACTGATGAAAACATTGGCTGGCGGGTATATGAGTACTGCCGAAAGTAAAGTCGCCCCACTACTTGTTTCCGGCAGTTGGGTCGGCTGGCTGATGCATGAATTAAACACCATGTTACCCGCACGCTTCAGACTTAAAATTTTCAGGAATATGTCGCAAGATGAAGCCGTGGAAATGGTATTTAAATACTCCGGTTTTTTTAGCGTCCCAGTTACCGAGGAAACCGCGTATCTGATTGCGCAAATGGCCGAGGGCAGTCCTTTTTATATCAGTGCCATCCTTCGTTCCAATTTCAAAAGAAAGAATCTGACCACCATTCAAGGACTTACGGAAACACTCGAATTTGAAATCCTCGACGACGAGGGGAACATCAAATTCACCTGGATGGAATACGTGAACGCCGCGTTTAATGAAGTGAACCAGCTAAACGCCAAGAACATCGTTCTTTATCTATGCCAACACAACAACCGGCAAGTCACGCGCAAAGAACTGTTAGAAAAACTATCAATAGATATGACCGACAGGGATTTGGAAATAAAAATGAACGCCTTGATCAAAGCCGATATCATCAATAAAGGGAGATCCAATTCCGAATATCAAGGCGTACCCGATAATATTTTCGACAAGGTGTTTCGCGGAGTCTATGAGAAAGAGATTCAGGAGTTTGATCCCAAGGTGATCGGCCAGGAGATTCACGCCACCTTCAATGAATTAAAGAAAAAATATCACAGCTTGCTGGGCAAATTCAATTATCAAAAAGGGTATTTCGCCGAATATGTGATCTTAATTTTATTAAAGAACCGGGCCCGCAAGCTCAATGATCTCTTAAAGTCCGTCACCCGTAATTTACCCGTTGATTTTAATTTTGGGGAATACAGGCGCGTGTGGCGTTATGATGGAGCCATGGAGTTTGGCCATGAATTTAATGTCGATATCTTCGCCCTGCCGAAATCGAATACCGATTATGCCATCATCGGGGAAGTCAAGCATAGGGAAGCGAAGAAATTCTCCAGAGAGGAAGCCATCTCGTTTATGGAGAAATACGCGGAATTAAAAACCCGCGAGAATCTGGAACGCGTGATTCCTTTTGTTTTTTCCCTGACCGGGTTTACCAAAGAAGCGGAAAAGTATTGCCAAGAAACAGGCATCGCATGCAGTGAAGATTTACGCTGGTTGGACTAAATAAAACTTCCCCATGAATTTCGTGAATTAAAAGAGACGGCAGATATTTTTTTTTCATGTATTTTGAGTGTTTCGTGGTTAAATAGCCTTTTTTTTCTAGGATTTACCTCTTTGCCAGACTATTTCGCCTCTTGGAATTTTAAATCATCGTTTTAATTTTCTGTTGCACCCTTTTTTCAAGCAATTTTAAGCTCTGCCATTGAAAAGCACCTCAACTCAGGCAAGCAGTCACCTTTTTCCCCGTTCTCCACCTTCTTCCCATATTGATCAAGCGGCTTTTAACCTAAAAACGGCAGTTGGAAATTTTTATCCCCCTGCATCCCACTTTTTTCATTCACGACCGGTGCGGCGACAGAACCGAAAGCATCCGTCCATTTAAAAAGCTACCCTGACTACGTGGTCCCATCTATTTCTCCTCGCGTTTTTCTTCCATTAGTCTTCGTAATATGACTACTCGACACGTAGCGATTGATGGCCATTTGGGGCATAGCGAACACGAGGTTCGCCCCTACGCTGGAAAACGAGTTTCTTGATAGTCATCGGGTGAAAGCCCTGTAAGTTCTGTAATTTCAGCAATTGAAAAGCCTTTTTCCTTAAGCTTTTTTGCAACTTCAACTTTCCCTTTGATTCTCCCATCTTCATAAGAGGTGTCAATAGCCCCTTTAAAATCCCGGTAGGTTTTTAAACTCTCTTCATAAGCCATCAATTCTTTCTCATTGAAATTGGATATCTCGGCAATATTGAACCCCTGGACAAAAACATCCTCTTTTAATACTTCCGGGATGTCTTCAAAATCCTCAAGGTATTTTAAAAAATAGAGCCACTTATCAAAATGTGTGACCAGTTGACCATCATACTTGGTGAACCTTGGCATCTCAATAAAAACAAAGGTGAGATTCTTGGAAAATACCTGGCAGAATTGATCTTTCAGTTGCACATTGCTAATACACTCTTTTTGTTCCCTGTCATCATCAAAGATAAAATCCAAGATGGCCACACAGTAGACGGGATTCAATTTAAAATCCCACTCCCCTTTTTCCGCCTGCGCTTTGATTGGAAACGTGGCATAAAAAACCGCCCTGTCCTTAAAATAATTTAGCTTGGCTTTCTGCATCTCCACAATAAAACGCTCGCCCTTACTGTTTTGACAGTGGATATCAAAGATGGCTTTTCTTTCTTCTCTAACTATGCCTAGCTGTTCGGGGTTTTTAAAGGTCAATTCCACAATTTTATGCTCAATGGGGAGTAACTCATTTAAAAAATCCACCAACAGGTTCTTATTTGCTTCCTCCCCGAATAACTTCTTGAAACCAAAATCAGTATAAGGATTAAAATATCTTGCTTTCATAAAACCTCCAACAACTATATTTGCTCTACCCTTTATTATAACTTCAATCCAAGAATTTTTCAACCAGAAAAAATTCTGAATTCATCGCCCGCATGCTGTGAAAATAAGTGAGTGAGTTGAGTAATGTGTGTGGAGTGTAAGTTCTGGGTTTGGGAATTATATATGGGCATTTTTTTTCAACTCCGGGTGTGGTGTAGCCTCATAGACAACAAGTATGAAAAAAATGACCACAGATTAGACAGATTAAAAATGATTTCAAAGATTAAAAACACCAATTTCTATAATGGATGATTTTTTGCTCATCCCGGCTATACACCGCGCTATTTACAGCATTCATATGCTCTTGGGGCAAGAGATTCTGTTCAAAGCAATATAAATCGACACCGGACTGTTTTTATCCCGCCAGAGGATTTATGCAGAAATTGTGTTGGCCTCTTCCTGGGTATAATCGTCAATGTTCCGCAATTCCGGGGAAAACCCAATACCCAATAAGATAACCTTCTTTCCTTTGCCCAGGTATTGTTCATAATAGCGTTTATCTTTGATTTGTTGTAGCGCTTTTTCGCCGTTGCCCAGTTTGAATTCTATAATATATATGTATAAATCTGTTTTCACAACCATGTCAATGCGTCCGCGACTGGTGGGATGTACTGGGCTTACTTTGCCCATGGCGGTTTTTAAAACCAAATAGAAAACCAAGTGATAGTATTTTTCCGCATCGCTGGTGACCAGATTATAAGGTATCGCGGCCAGGAACGTTTTCATCTGCTCAATCAAAAGAGGGATGTTGTTGGTAAACAACGCATCCTGAATCACTGGGCTGAAATCTTCAAAAAATTTAGGGGCTTGGCCAGAGAACTCTTGCAATAGATTGTTTATAAATGCATCCTCTACTTCCCGGTTGGGGTAGGACAAATAAAAACGCTGTTCCTCACGTCTTTTGACAGTTAAATACCCGGTTTGAAAAAGCAATAAATCCAAATCTATATTGGAAATATCAAAAGTATCAAAAAATGATTTGTTTACCACAAAGGATTCCAAGCTCCTGACATCCAATCCTTTTAAACGGGCCATTTTAATCAGCATAGATGGCGTGCCTGTAGCAAACCAAAAGTGATTAAACTGATATTCGTAGAAAAAATGGGTGATGGATACGGGGTTGTAAACAAATGTCTCACCATCCCAGGAATATCCATTATAAAAGTCTTTGAGTTTCGCAAAAAAGGTTTCCCTGGAGTAATCGGGTACAGTGGTCGAGTATTCTTCAATATAGTCAGCGAAATAGAATTCAATCTCCTCCGAGGTATAACCGAGCAGTTTCATAAAATCACGATGAAAACTGATATCTGCCAAATGATTCAGATCACTGAAGACAGATAAGCGACTGAAGCGGGAGACCCCGGTCATAAAGAGGAAACGGATATTTCTTTCTTGGCTTTTGAGAAGTCCAAAAAATGGCTTGAGGACACTCCGATGTTCCTCGGCTTTTTCAGGGTTATCCAAGTAATCGGTAATCGGTTTGTCGTATTCGTCAATAAGGATCACAATGGGTTTGTTTTTGGACAGTTTTTGAATGAGGTCCAGAAATAAACCGGGAATACTATTCCCTTCTATTTGCACAGCATTTTCTCTGGCTTGTCTGTGCAACATGTCAGTTAACGCTTGATAAATTCCAGTGGCTTGGGAGAAAACCTCGGAGAAATCCATGTGCAATACGGTATACGTCTCCCACGCAATCTTGTCATAAATCCAGCAATCTTTAAAGAGTTCCTTATTGCCCAGAAAAATCTCCTTCAACGTGGAAACCAGCAGGGATTTCCCAAAACGCCGGGGCCGGGAGAGAAAGAATGCGCCACCCTGGTTAACAATTCTATAGATATATTGGGTCTTATCCACGTAAATGTAATTGCCATTAATTAAATTGGAGAAGGTGGATATGCTGATGGGTAGTTTTTTTCTTTTATTCATACTTGCATACTCCTTACCGAGAGCCATCAATGGAACCCGGTATTTTTAAAGATACCACTAGGATGGGGAAAAGTCAAGGAAAAGAGACCACAGATTGCGCGGATTAAAAATGATTTCACTGATGATTGGCGTTTGGAGAATGCGATTATGGATTCCTTCCATCAGATTATTCACAAGCAAACTCCCCGCATATCATAACGACTGGTCAACACCAGTTGGATACCGAGACAACACTCCTACAAGTGTTTTAATTCCAGCAGCAATGGTCGTTTTTCCACGGTAATCTCATTAAACCCATCCATAAGAAGCAGGAAACCGGGTGCGTGTTAAACATGGAGAGATATCCTTTGGCCATAAACAAGCCCGCACGTCCGCAACGGGGGAGGTCAGACTTCGTTCCACAGCCCATGGCCCGAACAGTTACTCCCATTGATAAATTACCAATCCAATAGAACCCAAAGGAACGGTCAACAAGGTGCCGCGTATTGCCTACGTTTTGTGTTAAATACGGTTTTATTACCCCTCCCCATTCATATTAATTAAACGGGTGCAATTATTTAAAAAAAAATTAAAAACCCTCTTGACATAACATGGATGTTGTGGCAAAATCGGTTCATGAAACATGCAAGTTATGTATTGAGGCTTTTTTTAGTGATCAGCCGGGAGTTTTTCGGCAAGCCACCCCAACTCACGCCACATCATCTCATTACTGTACCAAAAAGACGTCTACTATCACTAACAACAAAACATGCACGTTTCGATAGAGGTGAAAAATGAATGGTGTCCATGCCACCCAATGGTCTTACCGACCGACGCAAATGCCGGAAGAGATGTTTTTAAAAACTTTTATCGGTAGAGAGAAAGAACTGGAAATGATCTTTTCCCATATCTATAATAATATGATTCCCTCCGCCCTGGCAGAGAATAAAAAAAATCTTTTTATCAAAGCCGAGCGTGGTATTGGGAAAACGTCACTGTTCCTGGCTGCCAAGTACCAGTTAAAGGCTCAACGGGCAGGGTTGTTAAAACAAATCATCCCGGTTTTTTTTAATGAACAGGAAGACTTTAATTCCGTTGAAAAATTAATCCTGCGTACCTTTGAGATTATCCTGGAAGAGAGCGCTCCAGAAATATCCCTGGTGCAAACCCAATTATGGAAAAAAAATCTGCAACAGCTTAAAGAGCATATCACCACCAGTTTTGATATCTTAAAAAGCTGTTTGCTGGCGGAAGGGAAAAAGCTGGTGCTTTTCCTTGAGAATTTCGATGCCATCGTGTACCGGGTCTTGCGAAAAAAAGGGAAAAAGAATGCGGGAAAAAATAGTTCACAGGATATCTTTGCCCAATTGGTGGCAGACCCGGACATTATTCTGATTTGTTCTGGTCTGGAAGATCCCGAATCGGCCCATGATTATGGCTACCGATCTTTTGTGATGGTAGAGTTAAAACCGCTGGACGATTTTTATGAACTGATTATCAAACGGGCGCAGTATGACAATAACCTGTTCTTATTGGCAAATCAGGAAAAATTAAAGAACAAGATCAGGGCTTTCCAATACCTGACCGGCGGCAATACCCGGTTGATGATTCATCTCTATGAGTGTCTGGTAGAGAAAAACGTGGACACGTTGGTCTACCTATTAAATGACATGATCAACAAATCCACGCCCTTGTACGAGTGGATATTGGAAAAATTTGTGGATTATGAGTCGCGGGAAATTCTGAACGCACTGGCCCGCCGGGGTGGGAATGCCACGGTTAAAGAGATGGCGGAAGATACCTTCAATACGGAGGAAAGTGTCCGCACCCTGCTCAATCGATTACGCAAGAAGAACTTCGTGCAAAATATCAAGGAAAAAAGGGAGAAATCGGACATTTATATCATGGTTCCCATGATGTTTTTCATCTGGTATCAAAAAAGCGTGCTGCAACGAAAAGGGGTTATATTGGACTTTTTTATCCATTTTGTGGACCTCTTTTTTGATCCCACGGAATTAAAAAACAAGCTATGGACCAAAAAAGAAATAGAACCAAAAGACAACACCACCGACTATACCCCCTATTTTAATTATATCAAGCACTATACGGCTGATGGGGAATCCCCGCACAAAAGTTTTTATGAAAAATGGCAGAAAGAACTTCTGGACAAAACCGATGAAAACGAACAAATGATTTATGAATTGGTCCAATCAAGACAGGATGATACGGTTTTGCAGACCCAAATTCACAAAGCGTTTTCAGCAAAAGCGGAGAATCGCCTGGACGAAGCGGCCAATGTATTTCGTATTGTAGCACGGGGCTATTTTAAACTGGGCAAAAGCGTGGGGCAATCATTTTTAGCCCAGGTAGAAGAGAATATCCGTCGGGCCATCGAAATATACCAGGGAATGGAAACAGAACCACTGGAAACAGTCCGCTGTCTGTTAATACTGGTGGACATTCTATCGGATACAGATCGAACGGAAGAGCTGAGAACTTTTGCCCAAACCATTATTCGCATCGGGGAAAAACCTGCTAACCCGCTTATTAATGTTTACGTGGGGAACGCTTATAAATTCCAGGGGTATGCTGAAACGGATACCAAACAAAAGCTCCAGTTGTTTGATACGGCACTAAAATATTTTGAAGGTGACATTGGGCAAACCATTCTTGTTTTATCCAAAATCGGCGATATTTATTTGGAAGAGAGTGATTACGAAAAAGCCTTGAATTATTTGGACAAAGGCTTGGAGATGAGTAAAAATAAAAACCACGTTGACCTATTGGAAGACATTTTCTTCAAGATGTTTTTAATATTTCAAAAGGCAGGTGATATTAGCGGCGGATTAAATAAAATCGATGAAATCTTGGAGTGGATGGATAACAGGTCAACAACTTTGGGTTTGGGTATCCTCTATTATTGGAAAGCGGAGTTTCTTGTGAATAATCACCAATTTCTGGAAGCAGAGGACTATTTCCAAAAATGCATGGAGCTCGCCAAAGAAAAAAATGAGTCCTTCCTAATTATTCTAGCAGCTATGGGACTGGCAGCGATGTATTCCTCTTTGAATAAACGTGAAAAAATCGAAAAAGTAATAGTTGAAATTGAATCCATGATTTTAAATGCGACAGAGATCAATTTGCCTACAGAATTTTTAGAAAGGATCGCAGCATTATTCTACGATATCAACTTCATTGAAAAAGCACTGGCAATAGGCAAAAAAATACTTTCTATATACCAAACGGAAAAAAACCAAAAAGGCGAAGCCACCTCATTTGAAAATATCGGGAAGTGTTATGGAGACCTAAACCAATTTGCCCAAGCGGAAGAAAATTTTCAGCACGCCATAGAGATAGCAGAAAAAAATGATTTGAGGGACGTCTCTTTCGAGGCCAAGATGAGCTATTCATTCCTTTTGCATAATGAAGGAAAAAGCGATGAGGCCATTACTCTTTTAGAAAATCTATTGCAAGAGAAAGCTGACGATGGGCCTATTGAGCTGGTGTTGTTTCTTGAGTACTTGACCAAAAGCCGAGATATTTTCCGGGAAAATGATTTTAATGATTCATTGGCGTTGGCCAATAAAGCATTAAAATTTATTGCAAATATACCTATCGATGCTATTGTGCAGGGACTTTATTATATTGTGGTATTGTCTTTGTTTAATAAACACGGAAAAAGGATTTACCCTTTTTTGAAAGAGATTGACACCGTACTGTCTGTTCATTACGAAAATCCAGAAAAAGGTGCCCTGTTAAAAACCTTCAAATATGTGGTGGAGTTGGTTAAAGGAAAAAAAATCGAAAAAATAGCAAAAGATTTAACACCAGACCAAAGAAGTGTATTGCAATTAATCGATGGAGAGATGATCAAGGACTCTGTTCTGGAAGAGGTGGCGCAATTCATAAAAGATGGCGAAACTCAAAAAGCCATTGAGAAGTTGGAGCTCTCACTACGAGATAAGCAACGGGATATTCGAAAATTGAAAAAATTGGCCGAACTCTATAAGCAAACCTCGCAACTTGAAAAGTATGCACAAACGTTAAAAACCATTGTCCGCATCAACCCGGACCAACAAGATTCGTTATTTGAGTTGGCAACGCATTATCTATACCACGAGGAAATAGGGAAAGCAGAACAATTAGGGAAGCGCATTCTGGATAAATATCCAGAGAAACCTAAGGCATTGGTCCTCATGGCTATGGTAGAAAGAAAAAAGGGAAATTATGAAATTGCAATCAACTATATGAAGATATCTCTTAAATTTGAAATAGATGACGAATTCAAAGTTGTTTTAAAATTAGAGCTGGTAGAAAATCTTCTATTGATCGATAACCTCCAATCGATTCAAGATACTGCAAAGATATTGGAGGAGATTGAAATCGCAGACCTTAAGGATTTGTTAAGCAAGTACCGGTTTTATTTTTTAAAAATAATATTGGCATTAATTTCGCAAAAAAGAGTGATGATAAAAGCTTTTCTGACCACGTTACTGTATATGATTAAGGATTCATCCATAGATGATAGCACGGATCTAATTGTTCAAGACTTAATGGCCCTTTTGAAAAAGAAATTGAACTCCAGTCAGGATTTTCAATTAATCCACCAGCTTCACCAGGTTATGCTGAAGGAATTGTCCGTTTCATCTTTTATCAAATCCTTTCCCGACTATATAGATTCAAGATTGGTTGAGGAAATCAATGAAAACATCCATCATCCCACCGACCATGTTTTCCTTCGTTTATTGGATGAGAAGGAGAACGACATTAAACGAATTACCACCATATGCGGCTCCAGGCTCCGATTGGAAGCATTGATCTTTCAGATAACCTCACAATTCCCCGTCCTAAACCTGGAACAACAGGAGCAGATGATCTTAATATTGAATGGGATCTTCAAAGAATTGCCGGAAGCATACCAATGGCTGGTCTTGGATTTTTATGCCATCCAATTCGTAAATATAACCCTCCCTAACCAGGAAAACATCGTGAGACTTTTATTGGAACAGCTCAATTCCCAGGGAGACCGCCCCCGCTTGTTAAAAGAAATCCGTGGCTTTTTGAACATGGTCAAAACAATGGTAGAAAACACTTTAAAAGTAAAAATAGAAAAAGAGATGCTGGTATCCAGCGCAAAGGAGGCTTAATGAAACTATATTCCGTTCACTCTCATAAAGGCGGCGTGGGGAAAACCACCTTCAGCCTTTTCCTGGGCAAATACCTCGCCCAGATTGAAAAAGAAAAAACCTGCATGATTGATCTTGATTTCCAGGCCCAAGGGTTGCGTAGTATCTATTTAGAAGACAATTTGGTTTATGATTTTTCAGACTTCCTACTATCGGAAACCAAGAAAAAGAAAGAGATTGCAGGTCAAATCGCCATTCAACATAAAGAGGTCGAAAACCTTTATTTTATTGTCAGTCACTTTAAACCGCAAGCTGACATCTCCAGTCGCCTGGAAATTTTGAAAAAGATGTACATCAAACTGGCCAATGAAATATATACCCACGAGATCACGGACAACTTGCTGGAATTATTCATATATCTGGAAAAAGCAGGCTTTCAAAACATCATTATCGACGATCATCCGGGCTTGATTCTACTTTCAGAAGCCATCATCAAACGCATGAACACCACCCCGTTGTTTTGCACCACCGACAATATTGTCTCCTTTTTGGGCCTGTTTAAAGACATCCTGGAAAGAGCTGCCAGTTGGAAGATTAATATGACGGCATTAAAAATCATACTCAACCGCACACCCACGGACTTCTCCCTGCAACAATTGGCCCAAACCATTGATACATTATTGGAATCCAATGACGTGTCTGCGGATGAGAAACTGGTTTGCGCTACAATCAAAAAAGATATTTTAAGCAAGCCCAATGGGCTGATGATTATCGGGGAAAATGAAAACATCCGCAACATTGAGACCATTATTAATCCCAAAACAATCTTGAGTCTCGAAATCCCGCCAGACTTACGTCAGGTGGCCAAGAGTCTCATTTCGTCGCAGACCTCAAAGTCAGGTGGCAACCAGTGACTATGGATTTCGGGACATTTGAGCAACTAAAAGCCTTTATTGACAGCGTTTTTGAATTCATAGAGGATAGCACCATTCCGAAGCCCTACATTTCCGGTGTCAATTCCGAGCCTCTTGACAACACGGAAGAAAGACTCATCACCCATATCTACGATTCTTACGACAAGGGAAAAGGTACACTGATCAAAACAATCACTGCCGATTTTTTGCATCTCCTTGACTTATTGATCCCTTCTCCGCGCTTCGGTAATATGTTTAAAGAGTTGATTCATCTGGAGTGGATGGAACACCGGATCAAAACCAATGGGCCGGGTAAATTGTACCGGGATCATATATTACATTGTGCCAATGTTTGCTGGGTCGGGCAGCGGTTGATTTTTGACCTGGAAGATCCCTTTTACTCGGCTATACGCAGCAACCTTGAACAAATACTCTCCCCTCAATGCAAAAATTTACTGAAGAATGAAAACCAATGGCAGGAATTTATTACCATCACTTGGTATATCACCGCAATCTTGCATGATTTTGGTTACCCCATTGAATTGGTTCAAAAGAAATACCTCGGGGATACCTTGTATGCCAGCAGCAAAAACTATTTTCAGGTAAAACCATTGCCGCAGTATTTCCGCAAGCAATTTTCCCATTTGATTCCTTTGTTTCAGAAACAATTGAGACGTATTGATAATAGATTGCTGAAGGAACCATTTTATGGAAGTGGCAAGCTTCATCCCATCATCGGCAGTTTGGAATTACTCCATTTCCTAATGGATCACACCCCTAAATTGAGCGCGGAGCGCATGATGTATCACGAGATATATCAACTGGCCGCATTGGGAATTTTTGAGCATCACAAGGAGGGGGCCATTGATTTTGATTTGAATCCTTTTGGATATATCCTGGCCTTGGCGGATACCCTGCACGAATGGCACCGGTATGTTTGCATTGATCCAGGTCGGGGGGCCACCACCAAGCTAAAATTCCTGTCTCCGATTAACAAGGTATCTATTCGCAGAAAAAAACCGGAGGTCTATCATATATCCTTCAGATTAAACCCGCAACACGGTAAATGCGAGACGTGGGAACCCAAACGTTTCAAGGAATCAAAGCAAAAGGAGTTGTCCCGGTTAAGAATAAAAAAGGGATTGCCCTGTTTTTCTTTATCTTGATCAGACGCCCTCATAAAACCCATAAAGCGCATGAAGGGGCGGGGGACGGCGCGTGTGATCGTGGGAGTATTTGAAGGAAAAGCAATGTAAGCGCTTAGGGAACCACATCTTTTTTTTTCTCTCAAATGGAGTAAAATATCCCCATAACAAAATTTGAGGAGGTATTTTATGCATGAATCGCAAGAGTCAACCGGTTTATCGTCGGAATTTTTATCGGCTAATAATGAAACGCCGCTGGTTAGGTCGAAGGTTATTCCATCTTTTTGGCATGATCATTTTAAGGGTTGGGAAAAGAGTGGTTTAAGTCAGGCGGCGTATTGCCGTCGTAATGATCTTAAATATTGTCTTTTTCATTATTGGAAGCGAAAACGAAGCAAACCATCCCAGCCCTCAGTCCATTCAGACTGGATACCATATATATATGTCTATCAAATATAGTAGACGCGACATCCTTGTCGCATTGATGGGCGGAGGATTAAAATAATGCGACAGGGATGTCGCGTCTACTTATTTGGATTCTGAACAGTAACTATATTTAATCGTCGAAAAGCGAATAAAAGCATTGCCAAGCCTAATAGTATCATTTTTTCCGCCCATCGGTCATCCACGACTGAAAATCACTCATCATTGTCCCTTGTTGGACAAAAT
>CAZCVI010000048.1:0-52948 GCA_964502145.1 uncultured Clostridia bacterium | reverse complement strand
CCCTATTGGGTAATTCCAAAGAGTTATCAAGGCCATCGCAGATTTATTTTTGATTTTCATTAGGGGTGAACCGTCATAGCGGTTCAAAAATAGAATTGCTGTAGGTTTTGTTCTTTTATTGCTATTTCAGGGTTAAGGTGATATAATTTTTTTTAAATCACATCAAAACGACTGTATCAGGTGAAAGAGCAATGAGCATGAAAAAAGAGAACATACTGGTAACCGGAGGCGCGGGTTATATTGGCAGTCATATTGTCAGGGATCTGGGTAAGAAAGGTTTTGAACCGATTGTTTATGATAACCTATCAACTGGCAATCGGGAAAATGTACTGTGCGGTCAATTCATTCTGGGCGATTTGAGAGACATCCCATTACTGAAAAAAACCATTGAAGCCTATCAGATCAAAAGTGTCATTCATTTTGCGGCATCCATCGTGGTAGAAGAGTCAGTCAGTGTGCCATTGAAGTACTATGAAAATAATTCCATCAATACCTTTAATCTGATAAAAACGTGTATTGAAACAGGTATAGAAAATTTTGTTTTCTCTTCTACTGCGGCGGTGTATGGCATACCGCAAAGCATCCCTGTCGCAGAAACCGCCCCGATGATACCGATTAATCCCTATGGCAAATCTAAAGTAGTGACCGAGATGGTATTGAGTGATGTTGCTGCGGCGTACCCCAATTTTAATTACGTGGCATTACGATATTTTAATGTGGCTGGTGCAGACAGTGCAGGGCGCATTGGTCAGAATTATAAAAAACCAACCCATTTGATGACCCTGACATTACGTGCTGCGCTGGGTGATTATTCGCAATTGAGTGTTTTTGGTACTGATTATAATACGCCGGATGGAACGGCGGTTCGCGATTATATTCATATTGATGATCTGGCCAATGCCCATTTGTTGGCCCTGGATTATTTAAAAAGCGAAAAAAAGAGCCGCATATTTAACTGTGGTTATGGTTCCGGGCGTTCTGTTTTGGAAGTTGTCGCCGCAGCCAAACGGGTTACCGGCGAAAATTTTAAAGTAGCGTCTTGTGACCGCCGCGCTGGCGACCCACCTATACTGGTGGCGAATGCCTCGCTGATTCAAACAGAATTAGGCTGGAAACCACAGTACAACGACATTGATTATATTATTCAAACAGCTTGGTTGTGGGAAAAAAAGCTGAAAAATAAATAACATGGTTCATGTGAGTGGAGGATAGGATGATGAAAATTAAACGCAAACAACAAGTGGTACATTGGATTTCAAGTATCGTTGTGTTATTTCTTTTGAGTTTGTTACCCGTTCCAATGCCGGGAGCAATGCAGGAAAATTCTACAGAAAAAGGAAACACAACCACCCAAACAGCGGAACCAGTACCCGTTGAACAGGTGCCAGAGGTTCAAGACAATCCAATCACTGTGGCCGAGTTAGATACCGGGCCGATTGTTTCCTATTTAATTGAGGCCCAATTGCTTCCCGAAGCCAGGAAATTAACGGCCAATCAAACCTTGTCCTGGCGCAATACGTCCACGCAGGCCATTGACCACTTGCGCTTTCATCTGTATTACAATGGCTTTCGGAACATCAATTCCACCTTCCTCACTGAAGGTCGTTTTTATACTAAATCCAAAGAGGAACAAAAGAAATTAAAATTCGGGGAAATTGTGATCAAAGAGATTCGCCGCATCAATGGCGCGGACCTCTCTGCCGCCATGAAATTTATTGCGCCGGATGATGGCAATGAAAATGATCGCACAGTCATGGAACTCAAACTGGATGCGCCGGTGGAACCTGGGCAAACGATCCGGCTTAAGTTCCAATTCATCTTAACTATCCCGCAAATTTTTGCCCGAACCGGGATGCAGGATGATTATTTCTTTTTTGGTCAATGGTTCCCCAAGATCGGTGTGTTGCAGGAGGATGGGCAGTGGCATTGCCATCAATTTCATCGGTTTTCCGAGTTTTATGCCAATTATGGCGAGTATAAAGTGGCGCTTACCCTGCCTGAAAGATTTAAGATAGGTGCCACTGGGAATATGGTCAAAAAAGAAAAAAACGTGGACGAAACAGTCACGTATTTTTATGAAGAGAAAAACATCCATGATTTTGCGTGGACTGCTTCCCCTAATTTCACGCGGGTGATGGATAAAATAAAACTGCCCGGTAATAACACCGACACGGCCATCGAGTTACTGCTTTCACCCGGTCATGTCTCGTACAAGTCGCGGCATCTGGAATCCCTTAAGTTTGCCATGGATTTTTTCGCCCGCTATGTGTATCCCTATCCCTATAAAAAAATAACCGCGGTTGATCCTCCCATCAATGCCATGGAATCCGGTGGTATGGAGTATCCCACCCTGATTACTACCGATACTATCGGTTTAATGCCCGATGCCCTCAAGTTACCTGAAATTGTCACCGTGCATGAATTTGGCCATGAATATTGGTATGGTATTGTCGGCACCGATGAATTCAGGGAAGCGTGGTTGGATGAAGGCGTCAACTCCTTTTTTGAAGGTGAAATTTTGTCCGAGTATTTTAAGAACCAGGGTTCAGCCATGGATTTCTTTTTTTTAAAGGTCAATGGTACTGAAGTTTCCCGTCTCTCTTACGCCATGTTACAGCCCGTTGACCCTGTAAAACAGGAGTCTTGGAAATTTATGAACGGGATGCAATATAGTTCCAACGTGTATCAGAAAGCCGCTGTTTTTCTACGAAGTCTGCGTAATCTCGTAGGCAAAGAACGCATGTATAATTTTTTCAAGTATTATGTGAACAAATACAAATTCAAGCATCCCACCAGTGATGATTTCATTGAGACCTTCAATACCTTTATGAACGAGGATTATACCTGGGCCTTTGATCTGTATATCCGTGGTTCAGGTGGGTTGAATCATGCTGTGGAGAGTATCCAATCGCATAAACTCTCTTCTAAACCGTTGTTATATCGAAACGAGGTTATTTTTATCCGCCAGGAAGGGTATTTCCCCGTGGAGTTGCAAATTATCCTGGAGAACAGGAAAGAGATCAAAAGTTTCTGGACCGAGCAGGAGAAGTGGAAAAAAATTGTCTTTGATGATCCTTCGCCGATCAAGCAAGCCGTTATTGATCCGTATTATAAAGTACCGTTGGATAAAAATTACCTGGATAATTCCAAGGTAATGAAACCGAAAAAATCCGGTATCAAACGATTGGCATTAAAACTGGGATTCATGTTCCAGACTGTATTGAGTTTTTTCGCGTTTTAATGTGGGAGTAGAACCATGATAATGAAAGGTGCGACATCTTTTTTACGCGGTATAGGATTTAAGAATATAAGGCCCGCTTATTTTAGCTGGTTTTTTAATTTTATATTCTCCATTTTTGTATATTGGGGATTTTATAAAGTATTTGATTTGGCAGCCGGGAACTCTGTTCTTGCTGCCAGGGGTGGGGATGAAATCGGGTTAATCACGTTCCTCAGTGATATTTCCCGTCAGTCTCCTGGTCAACTCTCGTTGGTTTTTTCAATTGGACTTGTGGCTGCATTCTGTTATTTTTGTTTGTCCAGTTTCTTGGCTGGTGGGATTTATGGCACCCTCGTGGAGAATGAGGGTACGTCTTTCACCAATCTTTTTGCCATGTCTATTGAGAATTTTTTTGATATGGTTAAAATGTTTTTCATCAATCTTTTGCATGTAGTATTGGTGTTGATTCTACCCGTTGTGCTTTTGGGTATTTTTATGGCCAATGATTCCTTCACTGGCAGTGAAACCGCGTTAAAGGTTTTTTATTATTCGTGGATTCCACTGGTTGTGATGTTATTGGTAATCGCTGGGTTTATTTATGATTTCTCTCGTATATTCAAGATAAAAGAAGCGAAGAGCGCGGTTAGTGCTTTTAAGACTGGGTTCAAGTTTGTTTTTTCCAACAAGTGCAATCTGCTGGTTATTTTCCTCATGTATGTTTTGGCGCTGGTGATTCTTTATCTGTGTAATATTCTTTTCGTGGAACTCACCGACAGCTTCTTGTATCCCACCTTGCTTTTTGTGGCGATTCAGGCGTTTGTATGGGTGCGTTATTATTTGAAAATAGTAGTCATCCGCGCGGAGGTCAATTTACTCGGCACAGAGACACCCGCGTAACTTTTAAAAAGCAAATGGACGATGTGGACTTTATGGACGATGTGGACTTAGTGGACTTAACGTAAACGCATTTTTTGTCCACGTTGTCCACTAAGTCCACATCGTCCACCACTATTTCAAAGGATTGAAGGTGATTTTATGGAAATAAAGATTTTTAATTTTGGTCCCATCAAGGAATTCACCATGGACCTGTCCAAGGATTTGATTGTTGTTTATGGCAAAAATAATATTGGCAAGTCGTATGCTATTTCCGTGGTTTATTTACTGCTGAAACAATTTCTTGAAATAGATCGTTTTCAACTAGAGAAAATCATAAACAGCGAGTTTAAGTACGAAAATTATCTTGAACTTCAAAAGGAAATTCAAGAAGGAAAAGAATACAATAGTACTAGCCAAATCAGCGCCACTATAAAAAACATCCTACATATCGCTTTGGCTGAAAGACTTGAAAACTCTTTCAAAAACACCTATGGCCCATTAAGTGCCTTAAAAAACTTTAAGGCTGACGGAATACCCTCTATTCAATTACAAATCTTTAACCATGTCATCCGAATCAAAGTAGGCACCAAATTTGAGGTCAAAGAGTTCTCGCTGGATCGGAGCCTTTTCCTGAAAGCCCCGGACACAAAAAGGGGTTACGAAACTTCTTCGGATCGATACACTTTAGCTGTCCGTACAGAAGAGAGCTTCTTTAAGGAGAGTTTAAATGCATTTATGAGTCATTTAATTCATGAAATGTTGGACCGACTGGCGCGCGAATTCGGTCATATATATTTCCTCCCTGCTTCTCGTTCCGGCCTTTATACGGGCATGCAATCATTTCTTCCTATCATCACAGAACTTTCCAAAAACAGGGCCTACATCACCCGCAAAGTCGAGTTACCCGGAATGTCGGAACCCATCGCCGATTACATCCTGCGCTTATCAGAAATTTCAGGTATTCCCACGGACAACAATAAATTAAACAGCATCGTTGCGATGATGGAGAAAGAAATACTGGGGGGTGAAATCGGCTTTGATAAGGATAAAACAAAGTTGACTTACAGTCCAACAGGTTCCAATCTGACTTTAGATATGAATAATGTATCTTCTATGGTATCCGAGTTATCTCCCCTGGCTGCTTTCATCAAATATATTTTAGGGGAAAAGACAAACTCATCAGACAAGACACCCAAACCTGTTATTTTCATTGAAGAACCAGAAGCGCACCTGCACCCCCAAGCCCAGGTCTTACTGGTGGAAGTATTTCTTAAATTGATAAAGGCAGGCGTAAAAGTAATCGTCACTTCCCACAGCAATACCATTTTCAACAAATTAAGCAATATGTTGATGGCAGGCTCCCTAACGCACGAACAATTCGCACCCATTGTCTTAAATGAGACTCCAGAAGGTAGCATCAGCCGATTAATGGAGTCAGATGCGTTGGGGATTGAAGATGAAAACTTTATTGATACCGTCGATGCCCTTTATAATGAACGAGAACAAATTATAGAGCAGTTGAACAAAGCCTCCCATGATCAATAAACTCAAACTGCACCCCGATTTACAGTGCAAGGGTTGCATAACCTCCACCTGCGCGGAAAATGATTTAGCCGCCACCATGGATAGCCGCATTCCTGCTGATTCTTTTGTGATCATCAAGGTAGATAGCTACTATAGCTCTTTAAAACTCTGCCACACCCCACCCTCCATTGATTGCTTGATTGTTTTAAAATGTGCCGATGGTCAATTTGTTATCTATCTGGTAGAATTAAAAAATATCAAGAGCCCAAGTGGTTTTGATCATTCTAATATATACGGGAAATTCAAGACCACGCTTGAAGATTTTATGTCCCAACGCTTCCAAGATATTTTTTTTGACCCCCATCAGCGAATCAAGGATATCCATCTTTATTTCGTTTCCAACCCTTATCGACTCACACACATCTCCCACAAAAAAGAGGGTACGAAAATGGACAAACTTCTTTCCCACAAGCCTTTTAAATTCAGGGGCATTATCAGCGATATAAAAATAAAGAATGAAATCTCATGCCCCATCATTGAAGGCTGTTAATCAACCATTTTCCTTTTGCTACCCTGTAGCAGGCAACATCTACCACCCGCGCCTTGCTACCCCGTAGGTTTTCCTGGATTCACCGCCAGATTCTTGAAAAAACATGGACGACATGGACAGAGTGGACTTTATGGACGATGTGGAGCAAAAACAAAAGCATTTTTTTGTCCACATCGTCCATAAAGTCCATATCGTCCACAACGATTTCAGAAACTTGGCGATGAATCCAGGTTTTAACGATCATTTGTTTTTTACTTTGTTTTATGGTATAAAATAAATTATGGAATATTCATTAGAAGAACGAATCGGTGATCCGGAATTGTTTACTGGCAGAAAAGAAGAACTCGCCTTTTTTCTCCAATGGATTAATGACATTAAAGCGAAGAAATCCCAGAGCACAGCTATATTGGCCCGCCGCAAAATGGGGAAAACCGCCCTGTTAGAACGTCTTTTCAACATCACCTTCAATAACAATGACAGCGTTATCCCATTCTATTACGAGGTCAAAAAAGTCGAAATGTGGGTCGTTGATTTTTGCAAAGAATTCTTCCTCACCTTTATTTACCAGTACATGGCTTTTAAAACCCGGAAAAAAGAGTATCTCGAACCAGAGGACAAGACTGACCTGAATTCAGCTATCCATCTGGTAGAAAAAGAGGGATTAAGCTATTTATCGGGCTTTATTCGTGGTGTAAAAAATGCAGTGGAACAAGATTCTATTGATAATTTATGGTTGATGGTGCGTGATGCCCCGCGTTCCATCGCGGCTCGTCGCGGTGAATTTATCGTGCAAATGATCGATGAGTTCCAATACTTAAACGCCATGATCTTTCGCGATAAACAAACCTCACCATCGCAACTGATGAAAACAATGGCTGGCGGCTACATGAGTACTGCCGAAAGTAAAGTCGCCCCCCTACTTGTTTCTGGCAGTTGGGTCGGCTGGCTGATGCATGAATTAAACACTATGTTACCTGCACGCTTCAGACTTAATATTTTCAAGAATATGTCCAAAGAAGAAGCCGTGGAAATGGTATTTAAATACTCCGGTTTTTTTGGCGTCCCAGTTACCGAGGAAACCGCTTATTTGATTGCCCAAATGGCCGAAGGTAATCCTTTTTATATCAGTGCCATCCTTCGTTCCAATTTCAAGGGAAAGAATCTGACCACCATTCAGGGATTGACGGATACACTGGAATTTGAGATTCTTGACAACGAGGGAAACATCAAATTCACCTGGATGGAATACGTGAACTCCGCGTTTAATGAAGTGAACCAGATAAACGCCAAAGAATATTTCAAAAATAAAATGGGTATTGCTTGCAGTGCAGATCAACGGTGGTTGGATTAAAAAAAGAAGACCACAGATTACTCAGATTAAAAGGATTAGACAGATTTAAGGATTGGGGTTTTTATTATTTACGTTTTTTCCAACCCAGCCGCGCTAAACAGACCGCACGATCATCCCCTACACGCCGGACACAGTGCAACCGGGAAACTTTGGTTTCGCTTTCTGCGAGCTCTTCCGTTTGAATGAAGATATCGTCACCCAAGCGCGACTCGGATAGGAAATTGATTTCAAAGGACCCGATTTCGAAGGTTTTATGAATCTCCGCTGCATAACTATCCACGATCCACTGCATATACCGCGCGTTATTCACATGTTCATAGAGGTCTAAATCACTGTAACGCACAGGAAACGACGGGCTATCTTGCGAGTGCGTCAGATTCGGAAGTTTCGCCGGTGGTTCTTCCGTGACACGCTCTTTGGGGAACTGTAGAAGTTTCTCTTGTAGCAGTGTCGTCCGTTGTGGCCTGCGTTTTTCCCAATCCAACATCAACCACGCACTCCCTGCAACCCCCATGAGCTGTCCGCTTTCATCCAAGATTTGAAACTCCCGATAAGCCAACAAATTATCAATCACAGAGGGCCAGGTTCGCAGGAGTATCTTTTCTGTCCATTTAGGATACCGGTCCATTTTAATCTGCAATCTGGAAAGCACCCAAAAATGATTGAGCTTTTTCAGGTGCTCGTAACCGAAATCCAGGTGATTGGCGTGATTATACGCTGTTTCTTGCATAAACTTGGCCAAACTCGGCAAGGATAATTTACCCTGTGCATCCACTTCATAAGAACTCGCCAGATATTCATCCGTCCATATCGTTTTCATGTGCTAAACTCCTCGGTGACTAGTTTAAGATCATATCATAAATGAATCCTCTGATGAATGCAAGTTTATTTTTGTTTCCACCAGAACGAGTTGGGAAAATCATTTTCGTAACTGTTCAGGTTATAGGCTATGGGATTACAATCAGATCGGATTTAAGAAAAGACCCCCACGAATTTCACGAATTTACACGAATTAAAAGATAAATAAAATGTTCCGTAATTTATTTTGCCAACAACCACTGTAAGATATTACGTTGTAAAATACCAAATTTTTTTGAGGATTCAAGTGGAGACGAAAACGCTACTGCCATTGTGTTGGCCGATCTCATGCTTCGGGAACAACGGATTAAAAGAATCCATTAAAAATGTGAGTGGTACAGACAACCAAACCATCCATGAAAAGTTCTTGACATTTAGAATCCCTATTGATAAAATGAAGAGGTGTAAACGAGGTTGTAAATATGAATATGATTGCTGTTGAAAACTTACATCCCAGCTATGTCATTGATAATCAAGGGTATAAAACTGCTGTAATGCTGCCCATCGCAGAGTATAACGTTCTCCTTGAAGATATCCACGACTTGGCGATGGTGGCCGAAAGAATCCACGAGCCCACTATTTCCCATGAGCAAGTTTTGATCCAGTTAAAAAGAGATGGATACCTATAATCGTTGAAATTGTGAGAGTTCGGCATCGGAAAGAGGCATACAGAAAATAAGCAAGGCAATTTATGAGGCCATTTGCGGAAGATTTCTTTTCCCCTGACTTTCACACCCATTTAATCGGACCCGTATCTTATTCTTCTCGCGCTCAAAAAGAAAAAATGGATTCTTACCCTTAAAAGCGGATTGTAGGAAAAAAAAGGGGCAGTCCGAAATGCCACGGGCCGAGCAAACAGCCCGTCTTTTAGCCGGGGGCGATATGTGGCAACCCACCCATAGAAATCTGCGAGGGTTTGAGTCCCAATGACGATATAAGTATCATCAAACAGCATTTGGAACATGATTCGGCCAATACCATGGCCCTGGTGGGACATATGCCGCACCTATCCCGTTTAGCCGCGGATTTGCTCACCGGTAACCCAGAGAAAGAAATCATCCGCCTAAAGAATTCCACCATTGCCTGTCTCCATTTTTCTTCCGGTGATATTGACAGAAGGCAGGAAAGAGTGTAAACTTGTTTTGAAATGTCATGATAATGTAAAACTATGTTTTAGATTATCATGATAAACTAAAACAGGACTTTAGATTATCATGTATGAACGACTATTGAATTTGAAATTGAGCACCGAGGAAACATGCTTTTTATGGGGCCCTCGCCAGACTGGAAAGAGCACATTGCTAAAAACTCTTTTCCCGCAGGCCAAAGTGTATGATCTTTTGCTTTCGGACCAATACCGGCGATTTATTGCCGATCCTTCCATATTAAGGCAAGAATGCGAAGCCCAAGGACTAAATAGAGCCAATCAAAAAAACCCAATTATTATTGATGAAGTTCAAAAGGTCCCAGAACTCTTGGACGAAATTCACTGGCTGATTGAGAACAGGGGACTGCGGTTTGTCCTTTGCGGTTCAAGCCCACGAAAACTAAAACGAAGTCACGGGAACTTACTGGGAGGCCGGGGTATCAAGTATGAACTTTTCCCACTGATTTCCCGGGAGATACCTGATTTTTCTCTGGCTAAAGCACTGAACCATGGATTATTGCCCAGGCATTACCTGGGTAAAACTCCCCAAAAGTTATTGGAAGCCTATGTTTCAAATTATCTACAGGAAGAAATCGCCGCCGAAGCCTTAACCCGTAATATACCCGCATTTAATCGTTTCATGGAAGTAGCGGCGATCTCCAATGGAGAGATCGTCAATTTTAATAATATTTCAATGGATTGCGGCGTGAGTGCGCCCACGGTTAAAGGATATTTCCAAATCCTTGAAGATACCCTCATCGGAAGATTTATTCCTGCTTTTCGTAAAGAGGGACGACGAAGGTTGATCACTGCACCCCGGTTTATTTTTTTCGACATGGGCATTGTGTCCCAACTCACCCGGAGGGGCGAAGTGAACGAGGGATCAGAACTGTATGGCAAAGCCTTCGAACATTTTATTACTCTTGAAATTCTCGCCCATGCCACTTATTCAGACCGCAATTATCCCATATCCTACTGGAGAACCGCGTCTCAATTTGAGGTGGACATCATCCTGGGAACAGATATCGCCATTGAAGTAAAATCCACGGATAGAGTTTCTGACAAACATTTGAAAGGGTTGCGTGCCTTTAAAGAAGAACACTCGGCCACCTGTATCCTGGTATCACGGGACCCGTATCCCAGAAAAACCAACGATGATATTTTGATTCTACCATGGGAAGAATTCATAGAACGGCTTTGGGCTAACCAAATTATTTAGAAGTCAAGAGCTTTCGCGCCTGTCTCCAATAAAGTCTTCCCGCCTGTCCCCATTTTTCTCCGATAGAATACTCGATTCCCAAGGAAATTCAACCGCAATTCTTTTTAGACCAGAAGGGCGGGTTAAATATGGAGAAGCTGTTGCAGAAATTCCAAGTGTTTTATCGAGAAAACAGCGAGTCCTGGCTGGGTCGATTTGAATACAAAGAATCGGCACAGCAATTATTGTTAATGGCGTTTTTACAGCGGGTGGTTAATTCCGGTGGGGAAGTGACCCGCGAAATGGCGCTGGGCAATGGGCGATTGGATATACTGGTGACACACCAAACTCAACAGTTTGCTCTGGAATTAAAAATCAAACGGCATAAAGACACCATCAACGAAGGCAAAGAGCAACTATCTGCCTATCTTGACAGATTGGGTTTAAAGGAAGGATACCTGATTGCATTTGATCCCACGCCCGGAGAATGGGCTGAGAAGATTTATTATCAAGAGATCACCTATAACGATAAAAAAATCTTCATGGTCGGCCTTTAAAAAAAGAATTGACAAATCAAGGGTTGATAAATTATATTTTTGATGTATAATTAAGGTTATAATAGTGGCTACAATCCCTTGCAACAGCAAGAAAAGTAGTTTTGGTGAATTTAACGAAAGTCCCAGGAAAAACAACGCCAGGACAAGAAAAAACACGGACAAACCGGGGAAGAAAGACAAGGTATCAGAGAAAAGAAATAACAGGACTGGGAAAAAAGACAACGGAACGCAAGAAAACGACAAGGGAACCAGGAAAAAAGACAACAAACGCAAGAAAAAAAACAACCGAACCATTATTTTAACACAAAACAGTCTCGCAAACACTAAAAGCAACCCGATTTTGACTTAAATTCGGTAAAATCTCGATAAAAATCGGTTATCTCGACAAATATCACCGACACAATGAACCGGTTCTCCCTATCTGTTGCAGAATTCCAAAACGTTATGGCACCTTGTGTACCCGCCAAAGGAAAAAATCTTCCGTTTTATACATCCAACACCTCGACAAATCGTTCTTTGCTGTTGACCAGAACAAAAGTGAAACCAATTCCTTGCTAAAACTTTTTGGAACTGCAACAAAACCTTTACCCGATAAACACGTCATCATTGATCTTTTTAAAACCGAAGTAACAGGTCAGTCTTTAAACTGACCTGTTACTGGTTTTTTTGCTACTATCTAACCATTACTGGGCATTGAGCCGCAGTATGGCAGTAAAATATTGAAACGAAAACATTATTTACTTAAAGGTTCATATGGACTTGAACTCAAATCTTTTTCCCAGTAGAATTCGCGACTATTTTGACCTTCTTTAGTCGCATCAACGGGAAACTTCAGTCCCATGTCATCCGTACTATATGCGGATTCTATAAACTGGCCCTCTTCAGTGAGCATGACGACCACGGTGACCACCTTTTCCTTGTTTTTATAAAAAGGAACCAGATAATAGCCCTCGGAAATATCCGTCCGAGTCACCCAGAGCGGTTCACCGGCTGTAGTTTCTTGATAAGCAGTGGAGAAATTGTTGTTTTGGGTCAGTTCCATTTCAGCGATGCCATTGGTGGCCAGCGCCTTCAAAGTAAATGGATTACAATTATCTCGTTCTACTAGTTGGGGATTAAAAGGTACGGCAACCAAGACACGACCAGAAGTGGCTGGTGGTTCGACGACTGCCTCATAGTTATTGCCATCGGTGGGCAGATAGTATCCCCAGGTCGGATTTTTCCAGAAATGAGCGGTTTTGAAACTTTTTTGATATCCACCAGTTGCGCCCGGGTCATCGACAAAAAAACCACGGAGCGGGAACGCATTGGGGTCGGGTTGTTGAGATGGTGGTACTACTGAAGAAATACCTTCAATGACGACCCACTTGCAATAACTGCCTCGGGTGGGTACAGCCGCTACATATTGATTTTGTTGCTGCCAGTAGGCGATATCATAGAGCACTTCATTCACATTGCTTTTTCTGAATAAAGCCCAATTAAACGGCCCGTTTACGGCTGTGGGTGTGGCGTTTGAATAATTACTCCATACACCATTGGTATTAATGGAACAAGCCCCGTTTCCAGTATATTGCTCCAATATGCTGAGGACATGTGGCGCCGTACTCCCCGAAGTCATCATTTGTGTTCCAGTGAGGTTGTTGATAAAATCAATTACCTGCAATTGGGTTGCTGGGACGACGGGATCGGTGGTGCTAATATCGGCCATTTTATTAATAATCATTGAACTAACGGCTGCGGGACTCAAACATACAATTCCATCATAATTTTCTTGATGAACTACCGGGTTGTAAACCGTCCAATAGTTGGTCAACGGCAAAGCCGGGTCTCCTAACCACAGATACATGGTCATATTCTCCCGCACCGAATTATTTTGGTACATGGGGTACAGATTCACATTGGCCCAATTGAGCAAGTCACCGACTTGGTTGATGCCCTCGTCCCAAACCCCTTGATAAAGCAATCTATCAAAATCATGATTGATAGTTGTATAACTGGGATGGATGGCGCCAAGAAAAGCCACGGCCTTCTGATCTGGACGCATGAATGCCTCGCCTAATGTTTCCAAGGGACTTTCCATGTAGAGGGTCTTGCAGGCAATAGAGAAGATAACCGGAGTTTTTAAACCATTGGCTAGTCCCTGCACATCGCTCACCGAATAATCTTGGTTTAAAAGATTCCAATGCCACCATATTTGGGTATCGCCGTGACCACGATAGTTAATCACCCCGCGGCCATCATTGATCATAGCGCTCAAATCGGCATTGGTCCAGTTAAAATTGGGGTCACCGCCATACATCTTGTCAAAAATCGGCGGGTACAGAGCATAGGTATAATTAAAAATCGATTCCTTACACGCCGTATATTTTTGTGGATACAACTCTTTGTGGGCAATCAGGCAGGTTTTGTTTTGCCAGAGGCCGGGTAACACATTTTTGTGCTTGTTCAGCGATTTAATAACCATATTGTTGAGTTCGGTTAGGTTTCTGGCCGGGAAACGCCCAAGGCCGACATCCCCGAACATATCGTTTCCTTCAAGCCACGCATACCAGATATCGGATTCATTGGTCAGGAAGGCGTTTTGTTTGAAAGGAATCACCGACACATCGCCCACCAACAGAACATAGTCCAAATCTGCCGGAACGATGCTATCGTATTCTGTCTGAATATAACTTTTGATTTGGTCAGCCGTGGTTCCAATAGTGGCCACATCGACAATGGCAACCCTAAGTCCTTGACTTTCATGATACGCTTTCAGAAGCTGGAGAGAAAAGGCGTTATACAGGGGATTATCTGCAATGATGAGATAATCAATGCCACAATCCAAATCGGCGGATACAAAAGAGGTGAACTCATGGTTTAGCAGAATTTTTTTAAATAATTTTTCATATCGACGCGGGATAATGCGGGCTTCTTTAGCCAAGGCATTCTCTCCATTATAGCCTTTGAATTCAACTTTTACGCGAATTCTGCTGGCTACCTGAAGCACCCCGGTAACTGGATTAAAACGAAACGGTTTTAACTCCACCATACCCAAGCGTACACTATGAAGGATACCCGAAATGGAAGTAGAAGCCGTGTTGCCCGGGAAAAACTCATTGAGACCATAAATCTTCTCATCCATTTCGAATTTTTCAGGCGTCTCATTTTCCTTCAATAAAGGTTGCGATGGTTCGACTTTAATTCCACTATAATCGACATATTCAACGCTTTGAACAACCACACTAAGATCGGTGGTTCCAGGTATTGAAAACTGACGCCTCAATACTGGTAAATCTGGCGCTCCGATCTGTCCGAGGTAAGCTTGTCCGGGTAGGGATATCCGATCCCACGACCCGTTTTCTTTGGTTTCTATATGTTCGATATAGAAGCCATGAATTAACAGATCTACTTGCATGCCGGTTTCATCATAGGTAATGGCTGTCATTTCAGGTTCGCGGTCTTTCCCTGAAAGACCATTGATAGCGATCCATTGGCGGCCTTCTTTGTAGCCGGAATCGGCAAATACGATCTGCCCGGTAATTACCATTGATGTCATTAGGACAGCAATGATGGCTAAATGCGACACAAAAATCTTAAACTTTTTCATTTTATTCCTCCAAAAATAAAACATGTTTAACATACCAAGCAACTTTAATACCATGCTCATATAAAAGATGAAACTATCATTGTTAGATGCTCTAAACCATGCCATCACATGCCCATTCATTTTCTCCACCAATAACCTGTTTCATTTTGGCGCACAAACTTTTTACAGAAATCACTCAACGTACATTATCCATGCATTATTGGTGTTTTAAAGTTTTGTTCCTCTTTGGAGCATACCCTTCCAACTTTTATCGTCGCCATGATGCACACAATCTTTACTATGGCTGACTTTTTTGACTGCTGTAAAAATAATGGGGGTTGTTCCGTTTTGATATTAAAGGTGAAATAAATGGGCATAAATCTCTTGTCTAAATCCTCATATTCCTTTATAATAGTAGTTACCATGGAAAAAATACTGATCATTGAAGACGAACCGATGCTGCGCAAATCTCTGAAAAAACTGCTTGAATTAAAGAGGACATGCGCGGTGGATGAAGCACCAGACGTAATCACAGCGGAAGAAAAAATAAAAAACAATGAATACGACTTCTTTCTGCTCGATATGCGCTTACCAGACGGCTATGGCTTGGACGTACTCAAAAAATACCATGCCAACATGGGTGGGAAAACGATCGTGATGACAGCCCACGCCACAATTACCAACGCGGTAGAAGCGATTAATAGCGGCGCCTTTTACTACCTGGAAAAACCCCTGGTAGAGAACCTGCTCTTCATTCAAATGGACAAAATCGCGGAAATCCTGCAATTAAAGAAGAAAAATGTGGCAATCAAAAACGAATTGTTCTCCAAACACTCCTCCGATACGCTGATCTATAAAAGCAAACAAATGGAAGAGGTCGTAGACATGACTTTGAAATTCGCGCTGACTGACAACACGATTCTCATCAATGGCAACACGGGCGTGGGCAAAGAAGTATTTGCCAAATTCATCCACTCCCACTCCAAACGAAAGGACAACGCCTACCTACCTATCAACTGCTCTTCTATTCCCGAAGCATTATTTGAATCGGAATTGTTCGGCTTTAAAAAAGGCGCCTTCACTGGTGCGGATGAAAACTACCGGGGTCGTTTCCTCCAGGCGGATAATGGCACTCTCTTCCTTGATGAGATTGGCGAAATGCCGTTGGCACTACAATCGAAACTACTGCGCGTCTTAGAAGACGAAATGGTGTACCAGTTGGGCAATAATAAACCTACTAAAATTGATGTGCGCCTCATTGCCGCGACTAACCGAGACCTTTGGCATGATGTGCAGACCGGACGGTTCCGCAAGGACCTTTATTTCCGTCTCAATGGCACCCGCATCCATATCCCGCCCCTGGCTGAACGCAAAGAAGATATCTTGCCCCTGGTGTGGCACTATATCACGCTGTATAATAATATCTTTGATAAGAACATCTCCCGCATTACCAAGGAAGCGGAATCCTTTCTGGAGAATTACAATTGGGAAGGCAATGTCAGGGAATTAAAAAACACGATTAAAAGTATTTTCACCCTGTGCGAAAGCAATACCATTACTATGAAAGATTTAACCCTTTCGTTGCACAACCAGGGCCACGAACGCGGACTATCATTTAAGACCCATTTTCTCCCCCTGGAAGAGTTCGAGCAAAAATACATGGCGGAAGTTTTAAAAGCGAATGATTTTAACATCAAAAAAACAGCGGAGTTATTAAAAATCTCCAGAAACCGCCTGTATCGAAAACTCAAGGATGTCAATCTGACTGACGAAACAGAAGAAACAACGGGAAGTGAATACCATGATTTTTAAAAAAGAGTCAAACCATTTGTTGGAACACACCCTCCAAGCCATCGAAGCCCTCAATTATCCCGATCAGTTCCTTGATATAGCCCCGGATTTTTTCACCCAGCATCTCCCTGTGGAACGCGTGTCGCTGTTCTTTTTTAACCATGATTTATCGCGCTTTATTCCTTATTTAGGCGCCAAATACCGCCACCTCAAACTCCAACCGATCACGCCGGACTCGCACCTGGCTATTTATCTCAAAAACGCGAAAAAAACAATCCTTTTCAAAGACGAAAATCCAGCGGTGGTAGAGTTTCTTAAACAATCAAATCCCGATCTGTTCCAGTTATTGCGTGTAGACCTCGTGGTCCCGTTGTTATCGTTGAATAAGTTCCACGGTTTTGTAGTGCTTGAAGCGGGCAGCAAAACTTACAAGGAACTGGAAGCGCTGGAAAAATATTTTAAACTGATTGCGAATATATTGATTCCTTTGGTTGTGTCTGGGCGGATTCAAATTGAAAATGATAAAAATTACTATAAAATTTATCGTATGGATCGTTTGGCCATGGTTGGAGAACTCGCGGCTTCTGCGGCTCATGAGATCAAAAATCCACTGGCTGGCATCTATACCTATCTCAACTATTTCACCGAACTGGATGACTTTAAGAAAAGCGATATAATCGAAGAAGTCACGGCGATGAAACAATCTATCTTACGTATTGATGAAATTATCAAATCGTTGCTTAGTTTTTCCAGATACACCCAGAGGAAAGTGGGTCGTTTCAGTCTTGCCGAGGTCATTGAATCTTCGCTCGGGTCGATTCGTTTAAAGATTCCCCCAGCCACGACTATTATCAAAGATATTGATGAAGATTTGCTGGTAAACATGGATTTCCAACATCTTCAGCAGGTTGTCATCAACATCATTTTTAATGCCGCTGAAGCCATTGGACCCAATCCCGGCCAGATTCACATTCATACTTATGCTTCCGGTCATGATCAACTCCCTTCCAAAGAGATGTACAATATTTCCATTAAAGACAGCGGCCCTGGCATTGATGAAGCCTTTAAAGAAAAACTCTTCCAACCCTTCCAATCCACCAAGGAAGATGGCACCGGCCTTGGTCTTTATACCTGTTTAGGTTTGATGAAATCCATGGGTGGCACCATCACCATCACCAGTTCCAGCCAAGGAACCGAAGCCATCATCTCATTACCCTACTCCTTTGAAGAAGACGAAGATTAACCTCAAATCCAAGTTTAAGCCATCCCGCTCTTATCTTCACCTCTCCCATAATTCCTATATTTCCCATACTTCCCATACCTCCCATAATTCCCACCCCTCCCATAATTCCCACCCCTCCCATTTTCTTTTACAATTTTTGTTAATTATTATAATACTTAACATCCCAAGACCCCCAGTACTCCGATTCCTTTTTTAAAAAGAGTAAAGTATTATCAAACTTAACATATATTTTTAAAATAATACTATCATAAGATTATAAAAATTTAGGAGGTATACAATGAAACAGTTATTGATGTTATTAATGGTAATCTTAGTTATGGGGCTTATGTATTCGGCTCCCAATTCAAAATCTCATGATCAGGGTGTCCCTTGTTCCAGAGGGATGCTCCCAGTATTAGAAGCAGCAGCCAAAGACGGCACTATCCCTGCCGTCGTCAGTTACAAAACGCTGCCCTTGTATTTTATCCCTAACCAGGGTCAAGTGGATGCCAAAGCAGGATTTTATGCGCGAACCCCCCGTTATACCTTATGGTTAACCAAGGACGCCTTAATTTTTGACAGCATTGGCGGTTCTTCTGACCAAACACGCTCAGTCACGCGCTTAACATTTCCCGGCGCCAACAAAAATCCTACCCTGATCGCCCAACAACCCACCAAACACCGGGTTAATTATTTAAAAGGAAACGATCCCAGCGAATGGAAAACAGGTATTCCCACTTCCACGGCAGTCTTATACCAAAACATCTATCAGAACATTGATTTAAAGGTATATGGCATGGAAAAACAAGTGGAATATGACTGGCTAATCAATCCAGGGGCAGACCCGACCAAAATTCGCCTGCAATTCCATCATGTCACCAGCACTGCCCTGGACAAACAAGGGAATCTGATCGTAAAAACTGCCCTGGGAGAGTTCATTCATCACCACCCGGTCGCTTTTCAGAGTGAAAATGGAAAAAAGACAACCGTGACTGTCGAATACGTCAAAGTTGCCAAAAATGAATACCGGTTCCAAGTCGGACAGTATAATAAAACGTGCCCATTGGTTATTGATCCTGTTGTCGCTGTATTTTCAACTTATCTTGGTGGCGGCGCCAACGATCAGTCCACAAGTGTTGCCCTGGATATTCAAGGTAATGCGTATATTACCGGCATAACCGCCAGTAGTAATTTTCCTACCGAAGACGCATATCAGAATATCTTTGCCGCTGGCACCCATGATGCGTATGTCAGCAAATTTTCCGCTTCCGGCAATGATTTGATTTTTTCCACCTATCTGGGCGGTAGCGGTGACGATGAAGCCGAGAGTATTAAAGTCAGTACTATCGGTAAAATATATATTACCGGTTCTACAACCAGCCCCAATTTTCCAGTTCTATCCCCGTTTCAGGGTAGTCATGCGGGTGGCATAAGCGATGTTTTTTTAACAATACTCAGCGAGGCAGGCAATAGCCTTGTTTATTCCACGTATCTCGGTGGTAATGGTATCGACTACAGTTTTGGTCTCGCGTTGGACAGTAACCGTAATATTTATGTCATCGGCGCCACTAAAAGCACCAATTTTCCTTTACAGAACCCTTATAAATCCGTCTATAGCGGCGGTGATTATGATGCCTTTGTGACCAAGTTTAATGCTTCCGGTGGCAGTCTCGAATATTCCACGTATCTTGGCGGCAGCGGAACTGATATTGGTTATGATATTACCGTATTAAATAGTAATGCCTATATTGTGGGCCGTACTTCCAGTACTAATTTCTCTATTCTAAATGCCTATCAACCCGTTTACGGTGGTGGCATTTACGATGCCTTTGTAGGCAAATTATCCTCCACTGGCAGTCTCATCTACTCCACGTACCTCGGCGGTACTCTTACTGAATCCGGTTATGGCATTGCCGTTGATATTAATGGCAAAGCGTATGTTGTAGGAGAAACGACCAGTACTGATTTCCCTACATTAAACGGCTATAAAAATTGGCATTATAGCAGTGATAAGGATGCCTTTTTGACCAAATTCTCCCCCACGGGTGTTAACGTCGAATACTCCACCTATCTTGGTGGCACAGAAGATGATGCTGCCGCACATGTTTTGGCTACAGATTCAGGTAAAGTATTTTTGACCGGTACCACATCCAGCGCCGATTTCCCGTTGAAACGCGCCTATCAAACATCCTTTAATGGTGGTATGGAAGCATTTGTAACCATGTTAAGTGGCAATCTTCTTGATTTGAGTTTTTCAACCTATATCGGCGGCGGCGATAATGATTACGGACGCAGTATCGTCAGGGATAGTAGCGGAAACATCTATGTCACCGGTGAAACCAAAAGCACTGATTTCCCCCTCAGCCATCCCTATCAAAATACCAATAAGGGCGGCTTGGATGCCTATTTGATCAAGCTTTTAACTTCCCAATTGGGGACTCTGTGCGGCGCAGTCGACAATTGCAACCTCACCTGGACTACCGGAGGCAGCGCCAACTGGTTCGAGGAAACAGATACCTATTATTATGATAACGATGCCGCGCAAAGTGGCGCAGTTGCTTACGGACAATCATCATACATTCAGACCAAAGTCACCGGGCCTGGGCAATTTAGCTTCTGGTGGAAAATTACCTCTCAAAACACCAGTAATTTAACATTCATTATGGACAACCAGGTCCAGCATACCATCAATGGCAGTACTGCTTGGAATCACATAATAACCACTATCCCCGAAGGGACGCACACGTTACAGTGGGTTTATTATAGAGGCCATGAGTACTATGATAATTATAATTTCAGCTACCTTGATAAAGTTGAATACTCATCTGCCAGTCCACTTTTATTAAATCGCGACCATTTAACTTTCGGGGCTATTCTCGGCACTATTCCTTCAGCCCAAACCTTTGCCATCAGTAACCCCTCTCTTGACCCCATCAGTTGGACACTAACTTCCAATAAAAGCTGGCTTACTTGTTCCACGTATTCCGGTACCAATGATAAAGTCGTTACCGTGAATGTCAACACCACCGGTCTCGCTGTCGGAACATATACCGGTACTATCACAATCGCTTCTTCCGGCACCCTCGGCGCGTTTAAAACCGTGGAAGTCACCCTGAACGTTTTGCAGCCCGGTGGTTCTGCTGTACCATTTGGAACCTATGATACACCTACAAACAACGCTTCTATTGCCAGTAGTGTGCCCTTTACCGGGTGGGTTTTGGACGACATCGGTTTGCAAAGTGTCAAGTTATATCGCCTGGACAGCGGTAATTTAATTTATATCGGTGATGCCACCTTTGTCGAGGGCGCACGGCCAGATGTTGAGGCCGCTTATCCCAACTATCCCTTTAATTACAGTGCCGGATGGGGATATATGATGCTCACCAATTTCTTGCCTAATGGTGGCAATGGAACCTATGAAATAGTAGCTATCGCCACTGATATTGAAGGGCAGCAAGTCACATTGGGCAGCAAAACCCTGTATATTGATAATGCCCACGCTATAAAACCTTTTGGGGCCATTGATACACCCGCTCCCGGAGGAACTGCTAGCGGTTCTTCCTTTGTAAATTTCGGCTGGGTTTTAACACCGCAGCCCAATAGCATACCGACCAATGGCAGCACCATAGATGTTTGGATCGATGGCATCAAACTTGGACATCCCGTTTACAATCAATACCGTCTTGACATTGCTACCGTCTTTCCCGGTTATGCCAATAGTAATGGTGCAGTTGGATATTATTATTTCAATACCAGCCTCTATAAAAATGGGCTTCATACCATCCAGTGGACCGCCACTGACAATGCAGGAAACACCGATGGTATTGGTAGCCGATATTTTATGATTCAAAATGGTTCCGCCCGTTCTGCCCAGGAAACAAGTTTTACAATGGGCCGCAATGGCGAGCGACCATCAAGCAAAGAATTAACCCCAAATACCTTGGCGCCCGTACAAATTCAAAAAGGATATGCCAGCCAAACTGAAAGCGGCGCATTTCAGACAGTTTTTCCAGACCGACAGGGTGTGATTAGAATAAGTATCAAGGAGTTGGAACGTGTTGAGTTCCGTTTTGGCAAGGGGGGGCTTTTGTCAGGCGGATTGGTAAAAGGTAGTCAAATGACATCTTTGCCTATCGGTTCAACTTTGGATAATATTAACGGAACTTTCTGCTGGCAAACCGGGCCCGGATACCTGGGAGAATACCGGTTGGTTTTTGCCAGGAAAAATAGTTTGGGTAAGTGGCTGGCGCAGACCATTTTGGTCACCATCACGCCCAAATTTTAAACCTGCTGGGGGGACATCAAAGCCGGTTGGTGCGGGAGCAAGTAACCCGCGCCAGCCGGCGTTTTTTTTATTGTTTTAAAATAAGAAGTTAAGCAGATAAATAATTATAGAAACAGTTCAACGTGGGTAAATTCCGTGGAGCCAAGGGACTGTGCGTTAGTCTTGTAGCCAACAAGAGAGTGAGAACCGCTTGAGCGAAAAACGCTTCACCACGGAAATAAATTTTCACTGTCGAGATGGACACTATACCGTGAGGCCAAGCAGGAAAGTTAACGGAGGAGCAGACCTCTCACATAGCTGTGATGTAACCCTGAGACTTCTCTGTGCATGCCCATGGATGAAGAAATGAAAAAGAGGCTGATGGAGAGCCGTATACTGGAAATTTGTACGTGCGGTTCGCAGAGGGGAGCAAGCTAACCCCAGCACAGAATTGAACCGATTTTATTCTTCTCACGCTATTGGAAAAAATCCGGCGGGGGATTGTTGCCGTATGAATGCAGACATTTCCGGTAAACATGGGGTGGTACTCCCATGCGCTTCTTAAAACACCGGATAAAATACTCGGTACTGGAAAACCCCAGGTGTTCTGAAATCGCATTGATACTTAACGACTTCCCTTGTGCCATCTCCACACCGTTTCCCAATCCGATATCCTGCCTCAACAACAATACCGCCCGCTGAATTTTTACCTGCTGAATAAACTCGCATAACGTGTACTGCCTGTTTTCATGGAATTTGCGAGAAAGAAATGAAGCATTAATCCGCAACTCCCGGCATAAATCTTTTATTTTTATGTCCCGAAGCCTTTCATTTTTCATTCCCAAAACGAGTAACGCCACTTGATTAACAAGACAGTCCCGCCTAACAAGACTCTCCATCTTCGTTCCCTTATACTCCGAAACCTCCGAACTTTCCCCGCACTTTTTTTCAGGCAGATTGGTTTCATACTGGCGTATGTCAATCTTGCCATAGACAACTTTAGGTATATTTTTTGCACTTACCGCATGTTTCATACCAGTCAGTTTGCCCACTAAAAAGCGTGGGGTAAAGCCTCCGCCTTTCCCAAGCAGGAGTAATTCCAAGTCTAAACGGAAACGGTTGAATAATAGTGTTATCAATTCATTTGCAGAAATTTAAAACGGCTTTCACAAGCGACTGAAAAAAACACTGCAATGTCTCAGTCCATTACACTATTCACCTTGACTCCCGCCATTTTCGGTATCCACTCGAATTCTCCAGGGAAATCACAAAAGCATGTATCTATACGTTACAATTGCAAGGGTATACCATGTAATACGGGTTGTGAAAGGATTTATATCTTTATGGGTGTATCATCTCAATACAAAACCAAGCAAAATAAACGAATGCCTCCAGCGGTCAAGGGGCTTTTTTAAAACCGCCCCCCTGTCCGTGGAACAGCCTAAAACACTTTTTATATTTGAAGGTGACCTGCTAAATGGGACGCCGTCCCTTAGCGATACCATATCCAACGCATGATCTCTTTGATAGATGCCTTCTTTCCGTACATCAAGATGCCGACCCGGAAAATTTTGGCACCAAGCCAAGCTAAAAATATAGTGAACAAAGAACTCAGCACAATGGAAAGAAGAATCTCAAAAAAAGAGGGCACCGCGACACTAATTCGCATAAACATCAACGTGGGCGTAAACAACGGGAACAACGACGCCAATAAAACCACGGGCGTATTGGGGTTCTGCGTGACCATGATGCCAATAATAAAAGGGATAATCAGCAGGTACGTAATAGGTGCGGCGTACTGTTGCGCTTCTTGATCAGTATTGACTGACGCGCCCACTATGGCAAATAAAATGGAGTACATAAAATACCCGATAACAAAAAATATCACAAAATAAACTGCCAACTCCAAGGTCAGGAAATTAATAATACTCTGATCAATTCCCAACGCGGACTGCCCGATAAAAACCACGGATAACACGATCCAAATAGCGACCTGCGTTAAACCAGCCAACCCGATCCCAATGATCTTGCCATAAAACAAAGTGGACGCCCGTGTAGAAGAGATCAACACTTCCACAATACGATTGTTCTTCTCCTCGATCACCCCCCGCATAATCAATTGACCATACGCCATAATAATAGTAAACAGAATGGTCAACATAAAAATCGACATCATGTACTCCATGCCCGACGTGGTCTTCTGCGTGCCCTCGGCTTTTACTTTAAACGTTCCCAAATCCACTTCCCGCACGGCTTCAGTCACAATCTTAAGATCAATGTTCAAATCGGTTAAAATCTTCTCGGAGACAATCTTCTGAATAGTAGACTGAATGTACTTGTTGGTATTAAAATCAGAAATATTCAAGGCGCAAAAATAAATCCGCCGATGTTCCTTTATATCCGCTGGAATAAGCACCAAACCATCAATCTTTTTTTCCAATATCCGTGCCTTTAAGGCAGGTAATAACGGCAACGAAACTTCCTCTTTGGTGGCGACCTTGCCAGTAAACGCCTTTTTCTCATACTCCTGGATCAAGACTTCCTGGCCACCGCCGAGGTTCTGAACGGGTTGGAACTTCAACTTCAACTCGCTGGTCACTTCCTTGCTCTGCTGGCTACGTTCTTGGAACTGCTGCAAAATCAAACCGGAAAAATCGGCGATCTCAATGACTTTCTGTTCCCGTCCCATCTTGGTCAACAGCACGGGTAAAAACATAAACGCGGCCATCATCACGGGGGTTAAAATGGTGACGATCACAAAGGATTTCTTCTTGACAATCTGTTTATACTCTTTTTTAATGATAGTTATAATCTTCATTGGGCTTCTCCATTGGTTGTGATCCCAGCCTCAGTCATCGCACTTTCTGCATTGCCTTCATTCACCTTGCGGATAAAGATACTATTCAAAGAGGGTTCGGTGACTTGGAACCCGTTAAGCGAAACCCGGTCAAGCAAATCTTTTAACAAGCGGTTTTTCATCTCAATATGTTCCGGTTCAATTTCCATCTCTTTGCCGTAGTCTTTAACGCTACGCACGTAATCCAACGACTTGACGAACGTGGCATCGCCCTCATATTTCACGCGGATAAACTTGGCTCCAAAATCTGCTTTTACAGCCGATAATGTTCCGTCCAGCACTTTGCAACCCCGGTTAATCATGACCACGCTATCCACGATTTTCTCGGCATAATCCATTAAATGGGTAGAGAATATAATGGTAATACCCTCCCGTTTCATTTCCAAGATAACATCCTTGACCAATTCAATATTCACCGGGTCTAAACCTGAAAAAGGCTCGTCTAAGATCAACAATTCCGGTGCATGGATGATAGTGGTGATGAATTGCAGTTTCTGTGCCATGCCCTTGGATAATTCTTCCACCTTGCGATCCTGATATTTTTCCAGGTCGAACTTTTTCAGTAGTTCCAAGCCTCGCGACTTGATCGTCTCTGTTTTCATGCCTTTTAACGCGCCGAAGAAATGCAGCGTTTCGAATAATTGCATTTTCCGGTATAGGCCGCGTTCTTCCGGTAAAAAGCCGATGCGATCCTTCATTTTTTCAGAGAAGTTCTCGCCCAGAATTTTAATGGTGCCCGCATCCGGGGCAATAATATTTAAAATCATGCGTAACGTCGTAGTCTTGCCTGCACCATTGGGGCCCAGTAAGCCCACGATTTCGCCACGCTTCACATTCAAAGAGACATTATCCACTGCCCGTTTACCGTCAAAATCCTTGACCAGGCCGTCTAACTCCAACACATACTCCGATTTGCTCATATTCACTGTATTTCACTCCTTCTAATTCATCACAATTTTAATCGCTGCAAAAACATGCCCCGGTGTTTTATAGTATCATCCAATCCCCCTTCTGTCAAGTTGACTAATCACGCTCTCTATGTTAAAATAAGACTTTGCATCCTTGAATACACTTAAATAGAAATAGGGGTTCAGTAGACATGAAAAAATTCCTGGTAATCATTTTTTTTTCTAGTGTTATGCTTTACAATTCAGCGGCATTGTTGGCTACCAACGACAAAGACAAAACCAAGCCAGCCCAAAAAGCCCCGGCGGACCAATCCCAAATTTCCCCGAAGCGACCTATCCCACCTGATTACGTGAAAAAATTAAAAGAAACCAAATTACCCGCATTACAGCTTTCCCGGTTCCCTAAAAAAAGATTGGGTCGCGCTGTTTTGGAAGGTATCGGGCATTTTATTTACGCCACTTCCAGTTACTGGATACGCCAGGATGTCATGAAAGAAGATTGGGAGTACCAGTTTACCTGGGCCGATCAGAAACGTCGTTTCTTATTTATTGATGGCATGCGTTTTGATTCAAACACCTTTGAATTTAACTGGACCCATGCTGGTGCTGGTGCTATCTATTATAATTATGCCCGTTCCAATCATCTGAATCCCTTGACATCCTTTTTATATACAGTAACGGCTTCTTATGCCTGGGAATTCTTCGTGGAATTCAAAGAGGTTGTATCCATCAATGATATGATTTGTACCCCCATTGGTGGCGTGAGTATTGGTGAAGCATTTTTTCAATTGGGCCGTTTTTTTAGGAGTCAAAAGCCCACCCTTCTAAATCGGATTGCTCGTTTCGCGTCTAACCCCATTCTTTCCTTCAGTGACTGGATCGATCACAAGAAATACAAGGATACGAACCAATATGCCTGGACAGAGGATTACCCTTATGATTGTAGTATTAATTTAAGTCCTCGGTTCGACACCTTGCTGGGCAATGATACCAATTCCTACCTGAACATGGGCATTGAATCACAGTTCATATTAATCCCTGAATATGGTTCTGTGGGAGCATACAGCCAGGGTGTGAATCATCCCTTTTTCACCCAGTTAGACGTGGCCATAAGCATGAGTACCAAGGGTGTCTATGAGTTTGACGCCTATGCCAAATCCGTGTTTTTCGGTTATTTCAAGCAGAACATCCGTTCTGCCACGCATCCGGATTCTTCTAATAATGAAATCGCCAACACATCTACCGACGACAGGATTGGTTACAGTTTCTTTCTTGGTGCGGCCTCTGCGTTTAACCTCATCACCCAGGACCCGAACAGAATCCCGTCATCTAAAAACAGTCCTGATATGACTCAATATGAATATCTCACCGATAAACTTTCCATCATCCACCTGTGTGGACCCACCGTTGATTTTTCTCTCTATCATCGAGGTCTTATCCTGCGTTTAACTGCTGATGCATTCGTCGATTTTGCTTTGAGTAAGTCCCATGCGTATAAGAAATACTCCGAGCTACACACCATCGGCCAAACCAAATCCACCCTTCAGAATCATGGTTATTATTATGGTTTTGGTCTCACCCTTGCCTCTGCGTTACAACTCGATTACGCCAACTTTCAATTAAAAGGCAAAGCCAAATACCATTACTATGATTCTATAGAAGGACTCGACCGTTTCCAAAAAACAATGCCCCCGCAAAACGATTTTGATTTGCAGGACCAGCGTTTCTCTTATAACTTGAATCTTGGTTACCGTCTCCCCAAAACCGATGTTCAATTCGCCATTGGATACGATCATTTTAATTACAAGGGGGTCATTGAAAATTTTACCCAGAAACACGGCGAACATCGCATGTATTTTCAGGTGAAATACTTGCTTTAATCATATTCAGAAATCATATTCAGAAAATATATTCAGAAAATATATACAGAAACCATAAAAGAGAAGTGCTATCATGCTGCAAATACGAGAGTTAAGCTATTCTATAGGTAGTCGTCAATTGTTGGATGGAATTGATTGGATGATTCAACCCGGCAAGCGTACCGCCCTGATTGGTCCCAATGGAGTGGGTAAAACTACTCTGTTACGGATTTTAAACGGCGACCTCGAATACGCTTCCGGCAAAATTATCGCGCCCAAAGAGTACCGCATCGGCTACCTGCCCCAGGAAGAACTGGCCGTCACGGGCAATTCCATTTTAGATACAGTGCTGGAAGGCCAAAAAGAAGTCAAACGTCTGGAACAAAAAATCGCGGAACTCCACGACATCTTAACCACCACGGAGGTGAACCGCGAGGACATTTTGGAACAACTGGGCATGTTGGAACACCGCTTTGAAGCAATGGACGGTTACCATTTAGAAACCCAGGCCAAAACCATTCTGACTGGTTTGGGTTTTCGTAAGACCGATTTTGCCCGTCCTTTGTCCGAGTTTAGCGGCGGGTGGCGGATGCGGGTGTATCTCGCTCTTTTATTGGTGCTCAAACCCGATTTATTGTTATTGGACGAGCCCACCAACCACCTCGATTTACCTTCTCTGGAATGGCTTGAAGGATACTTGTTGAGTTTCCCTGGCAGTATGATCGCCGTGTCTCATGATCGCTTTTTTATCGACCGTTTAGCCCAGGAAATCGTCGAGCTGGAACGAGGCAAACTGCATCACTACACGGGCAATTACCATACCTACGAAACGCAAAAAGAACAAACCGAGGAACTGCTGTTAAAAAAATGGAAAGAACAAAAAGATGAACGGGAAAAACAGGAACGGTTCATCAATCGTTTCCGCTACAAAAACACCAAGGCCAAACAAGTACAGAGCCGCATCCGCCAATTGGAAAAAATGGAACCGGTAAGCGCGGAACCCCCTATGCCTGTCCGTTCGAAATTGGATTTTACCCTTTCTGTGGAGGTTACCAGTTACAATGATGTTCTGACCGTCAAAGATATGTCTTTTAAGTATGATACCGAATGGGTGTTGCAGAATATTAATCTCAACATGTACCGTGGTGAAAAAGTGTCGTTGGTTGGACCCAATGGCGCAGGTAAAACTACCTTTACCCGTCTCATCACGCAGCAATTGGCACCAGTAACAGGTACTGTTCGACTTGGTGAGCGAACCGTGATCGGTTATTATGCGCAGCATCAGGTGGATGCATTGGACCTTGATGCCACCGTGTATGAAGAGATCGCGTCTACCGTGGCCACCGGGTTAGTGCCCAGGATTCGTGATGTCATGGGTATTTTTCAGTTTACCGGCCAGGATGTGTTCAAGAAGATCGGTGTATTATCTGGCGGCGAGAAAGCCCGTGTTTCCATAGCCAAGATATTATTATCTCCTGTTAATTTCCTGATCATGGATGAACCGACCAACCATCTGGATAAAACCGCCCGGGAAGCATTGGAACGCGCACTTACGCATTATAATGGCACCCTGTTATTGATCTCGCATGACCGGTATTTTCTGGATAAACTGGTGACGCGGGTCGTTGAAATTCGCGAGGGTAGCATGATCGAATACGATGGCAATTACTCTTATTACCTGCAAAAACGCGATCAAACCGAACCGTCTATAACTGGCACGGCGCCTGGTAATAAATCGGAAGTGTTGGTCAACACTGCTGCACCGTCAGAACTCCCGGGGTCAAAAAAGTCCAAGGAACAAAAACGTCTGGAAGCAGAAGCCCGCCAAAACGTCAGTAAAGAACGTAACCGCTTAAAAAAACTGGTTCAAACCTTGGAAGAAAAAATAGAGCAATTGGAACAGCGAAAAACGGAACTGGAAACAAAATTGGCCGATTCCGAAACCTACGAAAAAGGCCCTTTGGCCGTTACCTTGCAAAAAGAGTATGCGGTGCTTCTAAAAGAGCTAACCGTATCCAACCAGCAATGGGAAGAGTCCTTGGCCCGTCAAGAAGAATTGGAAATTTCCCTCGGCAAAAGTATCACCGCCGATTAAATAGATTAAATCAAATTGGCAGAACTCCATTTGCTAACATTTCCTTATGAAAATAAAAAACGGTTGAATCACGACAAACCTAAAAGATACAACCACATTCAATGAGCAGTTGAATATGAAATAATAGGCAATCCTCAAGGGGAAGTACTTTAGTTCACACCATGTCACGGCAGGCTTAATAATTCCAAAATTTGCGGGATAGTAAATAAACCTTGAAGCATTCCTAAGTTCAAGAATTTGCTGGTGAAGTAGCGTTGGTGATAATTATACAATAGGTAAGGGCGTATGGCTATGTTCTCAAAATATAGCCATACGCCCCAAACGAAAAACTACATTTTTTCCTGTTCCATCCGTTTCTGTATCTTTTGAAAATCTTCCATGGTATCGATATCCAATAGAATCCCTTCATCCTCCACCAGCACGGAAACAGAACCCTGGGTAGTGATGAAGTGGCGGAGATTGGAATCTTGCGGTTCGTTGAGCAATGCTTCTTTGATCCGTTGGTTCATCAGAATAGGGTGCCCTTTCCACCCCTTGTAAATCGGGATGAAAATAGACTGCTCCGGCTCAGCGGCAGCAGCATCCAGAAGTTTTTGCAGGGTGCTAGGGGATACCTGCGGATGATCAGCCGGGGTCAGAAAAAACCATTCGGTGCTGGTTTGCTTCACGCCTTCTTTGACCGAGCTGAACATACCAGAAGCAAAATTGGGATTAAATACCACCCGGGTATTGGGCGAGTCCTGGGTTAATGCCACTACCCGCTCCATATTATGCCCGCCCACCACGATCAGTTGAGAACAAAATTCCTTCAATCTGTCCAGCGTATGGCGGATAAGCGGCTTACCCACTAAATCCAATTCCAGTTTAAAAGTGCCAGCCCGACTGGAAAACCCAGCGGCCAAAACAATACCATCAATATTCGTTGTCATTTATGTGTGCCTCCTTTTTAAGGTTAATTATACAATAAAATCAGCCCCAACGGTGGAAAAATATAAAATTAATTCTTTTTTAATTTGAAGAACATATGTTTTGTGCTATAATTCTCTGTAAGCTTAGGAAACAAGTCAGTTCTTAACACATTTTCGTTTGCTTGTAAAAATTCAAATTAATAAGGAGGAAAAACCGCATGAGAAAAAGTAATTGGATTACCCTGATGCTTTTTTTGCTGTTACCGGTAATGATTTTTGGCCAGGGTTCAACCACCGGTGCATTTACCGGTAAAGTGCTTGACGTGGATGGTAATCCGGTGATGGCCGCAGAGGTCACGATTTTGCATGTGCCAACCGGCACACGGTTCACCACGTTAACACGTGGCAATGGCCTGTTCAATGTTCCGTCCGTCAGAGTCGGCGGACCCTACACGATTACCGTCAGTTATCAAGGCTTTAAAACCGAGACCAAGGAAAACGTGATCGTCCAATTGGGAGAAAACAAACAGGTAGATTTTACCATGCAACTGGCAACAGTGGATGCGGGTGAAGTATTGGTTACCGCTTCTGATCCCGTGATCAACCCATCCCGGACCGGCGCTTCCCAGAATGTCACGGAAGCCAGCATCCAGGATTTACCCACTATTTCCCGTTCCCTGGGCGATTTTGCCCGCTTGTCCCCCCAAATTATTGGCGATGAAGAAGCACCCGGAGCCTTTAATGCGGGCGGCAGAAGTAGTCGTTACAACAACATCCAGATTGATGGTGCCCAAAACAACGACCTGTTCGGTCTTGGCTCCACCGGTACCCCCGGCGGCCAAGCAGACGGTACAATCATCAGTTTGGACGCAGTACAAGAATTCCAAATCGTGATGGCTCCCTACGATGTGCGTCAGGGTGGTTTTACCGGTGGTGGTGTCAATGTAATCACTAAAAGCGGTAAAAACAAACTCTTTGGCTCTGCTTTTTTTGAAGGCAGGAACCAGGACCTCGTGGGCGATGATGTCGATGGAAACAAATTCGGCAAGTTTTCAGAAGGTGCCGTGGGCGCCAGTCTTGGTGGCCCGGTTGTCAAAAACAAACTCTTTTTCTTTGTCAATTTCGAGTACAACAAGAAGAAAATACCGGCAGATATGTATATTGACGGTTCTGGCTCCACCTATGATTTCGGTCATAAAGCTGAAGCCGATCGCGTGCTCAGTATTCTGAATGGCAAGGGTTACGATGCGGGTGGTTACGACGTGGTTACAAACGAACGGACCAAAACAAATGTCTTTGCCCGTATCGACTGGAACATCAGTGATTCTCACCGCTTGACCCTGCGTCACAGCTACATGAAATCAGATTCCGAAAGTTTGTCGAGAAGCAGTCGTAGCAACTTTATTTTTGGTAATGGAGGTATTGTTTACAAGACCAATTCCAATAACACGGTCTTACAGTTAAACAGCACCTTGAGCGACACTCTTTTTAACGAGTTGCTCATCAACTATCAAACCATTCGGGACAATCCTACCTATATGGGCGAGGCTTTCCCGACAGTGGTGGTCAGTATTCCCGGCGGTTCTTTTATCGCTGGTAGTGAAGAGTATCGCCACTACAACATCTTAAACCAGGATTTGATTGAGGTCACCGACAACATGACCCTGTTTAAAGGGAACCACACGTTGATTTTTGGAACTCATAACGAATTCTTCAAGTTCTACAATGTCTATGTACAGAGAGCCTTTGGAAAATATGAATTCAAGAGCATTGATGATCTGGCAGCAGGTAAAGTATACCGCTATGATCGTTATTACTCGCTAACTGGCGATGAAAAAGCGCCAGCGGAATTCAGCGTGGCCCAGGTTGGTCTTTATGCCATGGACGAATGGAATGTATCACCCAAATTAAAATTAACCATCGGTGTTCGTGCCGATGTACCGTTGATGAACCAGGATCCCACTGCTAATCCGAAGGTACTTGCGGATTTTGGGATTCCCACCAATCAAAATGCCGGTGGTAATCTCCTCTGGTCACCCAGGATAGGGTTTAACTACTCTTCCGGCAAAGATTTGCAGGTTCGTGGCGGTGTAGGTATTTTTTCTGGTAGAACACCCTATGTCTGGGTTTCCAACCAGTATTCTAATACCGGTATGGATTTGGGCCGTTATTATGTAACCAACCCGAACCCCTCTTTCTTTGTAACCGATGCATTTGGTCAGCCAAAAAGTCCTTCACCGGATACTTCAGGCGACATCAACTTGATCGACAAAGATTACAAGTTCCCCCAGGTCTTAAAAACCAATTTTGCTTTTGATAAAAAGCTGCCCTTTGGTTTTACCGGCACCGTGGAATTTGTTTATTCCAAGAGTCTCAATGAGATTTTTTACACCAACATCAATGTGGGACCCAATGGGAAGACCAACGCGTTTGATGGACGTCCCATGTTTGGTAAAGGCAGTACATCCAGTTCGGCTGGGTACGGTGTGCCTGATTTTCTACATCCCCGGTTTAAAAATGTGCTGTTGCTGAGCAATACCAATGAAGGTTATCAATGGACCCTCAGCGGCCAGATTCAAAAGGAATGGGGCCGTGGTAGTATGATCAATGCCTCTTATACCTATGGCGAGTCCAAAGATATGAATGGCGGTACATCTTCCCGTGCTATTTCCAACTGGCAGTACAACATTGTCCAGAGCAATCCCAATGAACCGGGCTTGAGCTGGTCTACCCATGATCCGGGTCATCGTGTTTTTATTGCCATCACCCAGAAGTTCCGTTTCTTCGCTAAAGCTCCGACCACTATCTCTTTGGTTTACAACGGTCGTTCCGGCAGACGTTTTTCCACCCGATACTATAACGATCTCAATGGTGACGGCGCGCAAAATGACTCGATCTATGTACCCAAAAGTGCGGATGAATTGATCCTCACCAAAGGTACCTGGGCTGATCTGGATAAATATATCAGCGATGATCCCGGCTTGAATAAATACCGGGGCCAGATTTTACCCAGAAACGCCAGCCGCGACCCGTGGTATCATGGTTTGGATTTGAAAATAAACCAGGATATCCCGGTTCCAGGTTTAAATGGACACCGTATTAGCCTGTATGTCAGCGTCAAAAACTTACTCAATATATTTGATAAGGATTGGGGCATCTATCGTTACATCGCTTTTGATGATTCTCCGCTGACCTTTGTAGGTTATGATACTGCCTCTGGCAAACCCAAAATGGAATTCTGGGGCAAAACCGCAGAAAACGCCCGCTACACGGTTAACTCATTACTTTCCCGTTGGCAGGCCCTGTTGGGTATCAAGTATAGTTTCTAATAGTTCTAACTCTTAGAAATAAAAACGTTAACAATAAAAAGGCCCCCTGTTGCAAAACGGGGGGCTTTTTTTTTGATGGAGGAAAAATGAGAAAAAGGGGAAAGCAGGTTTTAATATGCAAATTTATATTCAAATGTGCATTGATTTGTATGGTTATTTCAATTTATTTTAATGGCCCGTTGGCTCTGGGTCAAAAAACGCCGGGTGCAGAAGAACAACAAGAACAAGTACCACCACATCGACCGATTGTTGAAGCGGTGAATGTCACCCATGTGGCGGTGGCTGTGCGGGTGTTTCATGATGGAAATCCTGTGCCTGGATTGCAAAAAGAAGATTTTAAATTACTGGTGAATGGGAAGGAAACGGCGATTGCCAGTTTCTTCGAGAATCGCAAGACGATTAAACCTGCGATGTTGACTAATTCTGCCACTACAGCTACCAGACCAGCACGGTTGTTTGTATTAATTTTTAATATCGCCAATTATCCCGATGACCTCAGCGGGGTTTTAGACACCTTGTTTTCCGGGACTCTCAATGTGGGTGATCGTCTCATGGTATTCACCAATAATTTCCTTTTTGAAGACCGTGTGATTCAAAACTTGGAACAGGAGAAGGCCAAGCTGACAAAAGTGTTGCAAATGGAAACGGAAAAAACGGGGAAACAAATCAAGTTGTTGGAACAGCGACTGGCCAATTTGGTGCGGACGTTTATCTCCCGTTTGAACAGTTTTTCCGATATGGCGCCGGCTGCCTTGGATTCACTGAGGAATGATTTTATTCTTGACTATGCCGCGTTACTAAATGAGTTTCACTCTCTTTACCTGAACCTGAACACGGCGACATACGCCCAATTGGCGGTGTACTTGAAGGAACAGAAGCTTGAAAAGTGGGTGTTGAGTTTCTACCAGGTGGGACAGTTCTATAAACCCAAATTTAATTCTTCTTTTTTATTAAGTCTGATAGGTGGCGACTTTATGACGCGTGAACGCTTGTATGCGAGACTGAATGATACCTTGGAACCTACACGTCAATTGCCGCAGGAGGACCTGGGAAAGTTGTTTACCAATTCGGGGGCAACGTTTCATACATTGGCATTAAACGATTCCCAGTTTGTCCAAAACGAGCTGGCGGAAGACTTATCGTTGGTGCCGATTTTTTCTGAAGCATACGATCTGCTGGAAGAGATCGCTAAAAAAACCGGTGGGACTTTTGTCAATGCCCGGGATGCGCTTGGGTTTTTTGAAAAAATCACGGCTAAGGAAGATATCGTGTATTCAATGACCTATATCTGGCAGAATAATAATGAGAAAATCGAAGTCCTACTGAACAAGAACGCTGGAACCAAAAATCTTAAGGATTACCGAATTGTTTTTGACGACCAACGTCGTGGTTCGTACTTGCGCAAAGTGATGAGAACGGAACAGGAACGAATCCCCCATATTCGTATTGAACAGGTGGATTTTAGCGGGAATTTACTGTCTATTATTGTATCGGGTTTCCAATTAAAACTGGAGAAACCGGCTGTTAATCCACGAATTACAGCGGAAACGGCCAAAACAGATAAAAAAGAGGAACCAGAGGCTGGAATTTTAAAACTACCGATGCGCCTGCAAGTGTTCAACCGGGATTCACGTTCTTTGTATGATGGGGTGCAGATGTTCCCCATAGATAGGCAGGCGTTGAAAAAAGCCCGGGTCAGATTACAAGTTGCTTTTCCCGTTTTAACGGCGGGAGTATACGACCTCTATATCTGGATAGGCGATCCCTTGACTGGAAAATGGGACCTGGCTGTCAAAGAAGTGATTATTCCAACCACCACTAAAAAGTAACCTGCGCTTTCTGCTATAGCTATTTTTTATCTGAGTGTCCACTATCTATATATAAGTTTATAAACAAGAGGTGCTTGGTTTAGGGTAGTAGGTTATAAATTCATTGGGATGAAGAGTCGTTTTCTGCCCAGGAAAGGGCAAAGCAACAGGAATACAGTTATATAATAATTAATGACAATCACCTTGGCAAATATCTTGCTCTATTATAGAACCAAAACGATGTTTAGCGTTTAACAATTAAAAGGAGAAACTATTATGAACAAGATTTTTAAACGATGTATTGTATTTTTTGTGGTGTCGGTTGTTTTTTCCGGTGTGGTCATGGGGGGGATTTCGGCACAAGAGCGGGCGGCTTTGATCGCGTTGTATAACTCGACCAACGGGGATAGCTGGTATCAAAACAGTGGTTGGAAAACGGCGCCGTTGGCTGCGGATGGTTTTGCGCAATCGGGAACGGAAGGTAATTGGTGTGGAGTTACTGTTTCTGGAGACCACGTGGCTGAGATTTATTTATACCAGAACAATCTGAAGGGGACGATTCCTTCAGAGCTAGGGAATCTGAGTAATCTAAAAGAACTCTGGTTATTCTACAACTCTTTGAGTGGCAACATTCCTAAAGAGTTAGGGAATCTCAGTCAATTGCAAGAGCTTCATCTGCACAACAACAAATTGAGTGGCATCATCCCGGCGGAATTGGGGAACCTTACTCAATTGGAATATCTGGAACTGAGAGCAAACGAATTGGAAGGCAGTATTCCTTCACAATTGGGCAACCTGGGTAATTTGGAATATCTTTTCCTGGATGGAAATCGTTTAACGGGTAACATCCCCGCGCCATTGGGAAATCTTGGCCATTTGAAAGAGTTTTCTCTGAATGGCAATTTTCTCAGTGGCACTATTCCTGCTAGCTTAGGAAATCTCGAAAATGTAGTGGAGCTCTATCTTTCTTCGAACAAATTGAGTGGTACTATCCCCGCAGAATTGGGCAATCTTGCAAAGCTGGAGTTGCTTGATCTGTCAACGAACTCGCTGAGTGGAAGTATTCCTTCGCAATTGGGCAATCTCAGCCAGTTGCGCGATCTTTTTCTCGCTTACAATACTCTGAGTGGGAACATCCCCCCTGAATTAGCGAATCTCACGCAACTGAGAGACATTAATCTTTCTAACAATAGGTTGAGTGGGAATATCCCGGCTCAATTGGGCAATCTCAGCCAACTCGTGCAACTTGATCTTTCTTACAATACTCTGGGCGGTAGCCTCCCTTCAACATTGGGTAATCTCAACCTGCTGAAATATCTTATACTGAGTCATAACAAATTGATTGGTCCTATCCCTGCTTCTTTTTTAACGCTCCCCGCCCTATATTTGGTAGCTGTTTATGAGAATTGTCTTATTATCACTGAACAGGAGGTTAGGATTTGGCTGGTAAACCATTACGCTGCCTCCTGGGAAGATCAAAATCAATGTGGTGGCACGGTATCTGAATTAAATCCACCCTTTGGTTTCTTTGATTCGCCCGTGGAGGGTGCAGCAGTATCGGGTAGTATTGCGGTCACTGGGTGGGCATTGGATGACAGTGGCGTTGAGAGTGTAAAAATATATCTGAATATGGGCAACACGCAGCTTTACATTGGTGATGCATTATTTGTAGAAGGTGCCAGACCGGATGTAAACGCCATGTATCCGAGCTATCCGTTCCATTCACGCGCGGGTTGGGGGTATATGTTGCTGACTAATTTCTTGCCGCAACAAGGAAACGGTGTGTTCGTTCTTTCTGCTGTGGCCACTGATTCCGTAGGAAAAACGACCACGCTGGGCACAAAAACTATCCATGTGGACAATGCCCATGCGGTTAAACCTTTTGGGGCTATTGATACGCCTATTCAAGGCGGAATTGCAGCGGGTAGTAGTTTTGTTAATTGGGGTTGGGTTTTAACTCCGCAACCCAACAGTATTCCTACAAATGGTTCGACTATAGATGTCTGGGTGGATGGAGTGAACCTGGGCCATCCTGTTTATAATGTCTATCGCACCGATATTGCCACGCTCTTTCCTGGTTATGCCAACAGTAATGGGGCTGTGGGTCATTTTACTTTAAATACCACTCCGTATCAGAATGGCGTGCATACCATCCAATGGACAGCACGAGATAATGGTGGCAACAGTGATGGTATTGGCAGTCGTTATTTTACTATCCAAAATGCAGTACCAGATAATACTCAGGAAACATATAGTGCAGCGATAAAACGGGATATTACGGAAATCGCCCAGTTCCCGGAAGAGTTTTCAGAAGCGATTACCTTTAAAAAGGGTTTTAAATCCAAAGGCAACGGTGAAGAATTACTACCAGATGAAACAGGAAAAAATCAACTGCAAATCAAAGAACTGGAACGAGTGGAAATTCAATTGGGAAAAAGTTATGCGGACATCGAGGGGTATTTGGTGTATAACAATGAATTAAATAATTTGCCTATCGGTTCCACCCTGGACACCGAAAGCGGCACTTTTTCCTGGTCGCCCGGTCCTGGGTTTCTGGGCAAGTATTCCTTGGTGTTTGTTTTGACGGACACCAATGGGTTATGCTCTAAAAAGGAAATCGACATTATCATAAAATCCAAACACAACCGCCTTAACTAAAAAGCACTATAATAAAAAAAGGGGACTGCTTTCGCAGTCCCCTTTTGCTTTCTTATGTCCACTAAGTTCAGATAGTCCGCTGTGCTTTTCAAAAAAATCATCCGATTAATAGGAGAAAATACTATGAACAAGATTTTTAAACGATGTATTGTATTTATAGTGGTGTCGATTATTTTTTCCGGTGTAGTAATGGGGGGAATTCCGGCACAAGAGCGTGCGGCATTAATCGCCTTGTATAATGCCACCAACGGCGATATCTGGGTTGATCAAAGTGGCTGGAAAACAGCCCCTTTGGATGCCGATGGCTTTGCCATGCCAGGAACCGAGGGAAATTGGTTCGGGGTTTTTGTTTTAACTACGCCTACAGTAGACCAAGTGGTAAAGATTTTCCTTCCCAGCAACAACTTGAATGGAACCATTCCTGCCACCATGGGAAAGCTTGAACGCTTGCAAGTGATTAATCTGGAGAATAATCGCTTGCTAGGCAGTATTCCATCAGAAATAGCGAGTCTCGGCTATTTAGAAGTGCTTAATCTGCGCCACAACAATCTGGTCGGCAGCATTCCCCAGGGATTGGGTAACTTGGGCAATTTACAATATCTTGATCTGGGAGAAAACAAATTGATAGGCAGTATTCCCCCGGAATTAGGGAATCTTGGAAACTTGGAATATCTTGCATTGCCAACCAATATGCTGGAGGGTAGTATTCCTGCGAGTTTAGGCAATCTCAGTCAATTGCAGCATCTCGATTTACAAGACAATCAACTGGGTGGGGGCATCCCCTATCAATTGGGGAATCTCAGTAAGTTACAGGTGATGAATCTAAGTAATAACCCTCTGGGGGGTAGCATTCCGTCGCAACTGGGGAATCTTGCCAATTTAACAAATCTGCTTTTGTACGCCGACAAATTGAATGGTGCTATTCCTCCTGAGTTGGGCAAGCTGGGTAATTTAAATATGCTTTACCTGAATCAAAACAACCTTAGTGGTAGTATCCCCTCCCAACTGGGGAATCTCAGTAACCTGGAAACATTTTGGTTGAACAACAATCAGCTCAGTGGCGCTATCCCACCTGAACTGGGCAATCTTGCTAAACTAGTCATTCTTGATATTTCTGCCAACTTCCTAAGCGGCAGTATTCCCTCGCAATTGGGGAATCTTTCAAAAGCCAGAAGGATTGCTTTTGCTTTCAATACTATCAGTGGTACCATTCCGTCTGAATTGGGTAATCTGACTAGCGTGGAACAACTGCTCCTCAACTATAATCTATTGATTGGGACTGTCCCGGCTAATTTATTAAATCTTAATGCTCTAGAAGTATTGGATATTAGTGTGAACTGTCTTTTTGTAACCGATCCAGCCGTTAGAGCTTGGCTTGATAACGTGAACCAAGGGTGGGAACACTTTCAAAATCAATGTGGTGGCACAGTATCTGAATTAAATCCGCCTTTTGGTTCCTTTGATTCACCCGTGGAGGGTGCAGCAGTATCGGGTAGTATTGCGGTCACTGGGTGGGCATTGGATGACAGTGGCGTTGAGAGTGTAAAAATATATCTGAATATGGGCAACACGCAGCTTTACATTGGTGATGCATTATTTGTAGAAGGTGCCAGACCGGATGTAAACGCCATGTATCCGAGCTATCCGTTCCATTCACGCGCGGGTTGGGGGTATATGTTGCTGACTAATTTCTTGCCGCAACAAGGAAACGGTGTGTTCGTTCTTTCTGCTGTGGCCACTGATTCCGTAGGAAAAACGACCACGCTGGGCACAAAAACTATCCATGTGGACAATGCCCATGCGGTTAAACCTTTTGGGGCTATTGATACGCCTATTCAAGGCGGAATTGCAGCGGGTAGTAGTTTTGTTAATTGGGGTTGGGTTTTAACTCCGCAACCCAACAGTATTCCTACAAATGGTTCGACTATAGATGTCTGGGTGGATGGAGTGAACCTGGGCCATCCTGTTTATAATGTCTATCGCACCGATATTGCCACGCTCTTTCCTGGTTATGCCAACAGTAATGGGGCTGTGGGTCATTTTACTTTAAATACCACTCCGTATCAGAATGGCGTGCATACCATCCAATGGACAGCACGAGATAATGGTGGCAACAGTGATGGTATTGGCAGTCGTTATTTTACTATCCAAAATGCAGTACCAGATAATACTCAGGAAACATATAGTGCAGCGATAAAACGGGATATTACGGAAATCGCCCAGTTCCCGGAAGAGTTTTCAGAAGCGATTACCTTTAAAAAGGGTTTTAAATCCAAAGGCAACGGTGAAGAATTACTACCAGATGAAACAGGAAAAAATCAACTGCAAATCAAAGAACTGGAACGAGTGGAAATTCAATTGGGAAAAAGTTATGCGGACATCGAGGGGTATTTGGTGTATAACAATGAATTAAATAATTTGCCTATCGGTTCCACCCTGGACACCGAAAGCGGCACTTTTTCCTGGTCGCCCGGTCCTGGGTTTCTGGGCAAGTATTCCTTGGTGTTTGTTTTGACGGACACCAATGGGTTATGCTCTAAAAAGAAAATCGACATTATCATAAAATCCAAAAAAAATTAACTACATTCCTAAATCCATCATCAAATTCTTGAAACAATGTGGACGACGTGGGCAAAAGATAAAGTTCTTGTTTTTTGTCTATATCGTCCACTGTATTTTTAAAAAATAGCTGGTGAATCCAAACATCCATTAGAGCTTGACTTCTTTTTTTAAACTGCCTATAATGCCCACATGAGCAACTACAACAAAACAATCCCTTTATGGAAAAAATATCTGGTATTCTACTGTGTGGTGTGGGTGGTTTTTTTATCTTTGGCGATTTCCGCCACGGGGAAGGAAAGTAAGCCATTGATTTTTGGTGTCAAGATGATCGCGGACCCCAAGCCCTACGCGCAAAATTTTGCACTGCTAAAAAACGCTGGCATCAATGCCCTGTTTGCCGATGAAACCCTCATGGCAGACGAATCCTTTCGGATCATGGCGCGACAAAACGGCATGAAGCTTTTTCTTGTGATCCGGGCCTTCCTGCTCGATAGTAAGATAGATTCTTTGCTTGGAGTATGTGATAATGGCTTGCTGACCTATAATCAAACCGAGGAAGGCAGTTGGCTTAATTTCGCCTGTCCCAATAATAAGACTGTGCGGCAAAAAACCATAGAAAAAGTGAAGGCCGCAGTTAAACTCATTCAACCCGATGTGCTCAGCATTGATTTTATCCGGTTTTATATTTTTTGGGAGGCTGTTTTGCCGTCAACTCCTGCCGCTAAATTGCAAAATAGCTGTTTTTGTCCCGTATGCATGGAGAAGTTTCAAACCGACACAAAGGTCAAAATTCCCCATGAAATAAAGGATGCACAATTAAGGGCGGACTGGATAAGCAAGCATGTTTTAGCGAAATTTACCGCGTGGAAGTGTACCGTCATTGCCGGGATGGTAGATGAAATCGTGGCCGCTGGTCGCCAAGAGAAACCGGACCTGTTATTTAATCTTCATGCCATACCGTGGCGGACAAAAGATTTTAACCAGGGTATTCGCCGGATTGTTGGCCAGGATTTCGTTTTATTAGGAAAGAAGGTCGATTATCTTTCCCCCATGTGTTATTCCAGTATGACTGGTAATACTCCCGCATGGGTGGCCACCGTGATCAAGCAAATATATCGCACTGCCCACGTTCGCATTCTTCCCAGTATCCAGGTAAAAAAAGAGTATTCCTGGGAAAAAGAGTACAGCCCTGCCCAATTTGAAAAAGCTTTGCGCGCCGCTTTAAAAAAGCCCTCCCAGGGGGTTGTCTTCTATGATCTGGCTTCCTTACTGAAAGATACCCAACGACTTGAAATCGTTCAAAAGATATTAACAAGTAAGTAGCAGGAAGCAGTCATAGAAAACAAAACCCTGTACCCTCCTGGTTTTAGAAAAAATAGGGAATTTAATATTCTTTACATGGCCAGTCCAAAGAAGACGTTTACATTCGCGTGGAGTTTGCCTGAGTGGTCTTGAAAATTCACGCCCCATAAACCTTCAATGCCATATTGAAACACTTTTCCAAGGTTTCGTTGAAATCCCCAGCCAATGCCAATGAAGTGGGCATTTGAAATATCATCCCCCAAAAAAGGATAAGTCCTGCGTTTATATTCCAATGTGACATAATCTGCGGCAAACTTATTTATTCGTTCTCCTTTGTTTTTGAGCTTTTCAAGATTATAATAATATCTCACTGCGGCTCCAAACCAGTTAGAAAACGCTTCTTCATGGAAATCGTAAGCTATTCCAACGCCGCCCACAAAGGTGTAATTCCCGGTGATCTTGGTTTCGAATCCAAGTTCGCCCATACCTAATTTTAAAACCAGATTTTTCTCTTTATTCTCTTCATTGGCCGCAAAAGCCGACATTGAAAAGATACTTGCCAATAAAACAACGGTTAATACCAAGATAATTTTTTTCATAATAATTATTCCTCCTAATATTTTAGTTTAGGTTCATATTTAGCATTTTATTTTCCAATCTGGGATGGGGAAAGTGTCCTTTAATTGATACAACCAACCCCCCTCCAGAGTTTGCCCCCACTAACCTTACTCACCTATTTCACTTAACCAAGCTTTTTAACTGACATCAATGCCCATGTTTTTCATCAGTACCAGGGCGTTGAAACTCTGGCAGGTCCCAGTTTTGAGACGGTAATCAAAGAGCAGTTTATCTTCTTCAATATAACCGTCAAAATGGTAATTGGCATTGGAGAGTTTGGTTAGTTCCAGATCATGGGTGGCCACTATGCCATTGGCATGATGTTTTTCCAATTGTTTTAATAGCGCAATGGCGCCTTTCTGGCGGTCCAAGGCATTGGTGCCTTTTAACATTTCATCAATCATAAAAAACACCGGCTCACCGGAAGCAATGCCATCCAAGATCATTTTTAGACGCTGTAGTTCTGCATAAAAAAGCGAGAGATGTTTGTCCAATGAATCACTGGCTAACATGCTGGTATAGAGTTTTACCGGTGTGATTTCGAAGGCCGTCGCGCAAACCGGGCCACCTGCTAAGGCCAGCACAATATTCACTCCAACCGAACGCAAAAACGTACTCTTGCCTGCCATATTAGGCCCGGTGACCACCATCATACAACCGCTGTTCTCTGTACTCTGAGCGGCGGCAGACAAGTTCACGTCGTTACAGATTCGTTCTTGCGGTGGGATAAGCGGGTGTCCCATGGCTGTAGCAAGCAAACGGAAGGGCTGTTGAGTAATACGTGGCATAGTCCAGCCGGGATTATTATATTGCACTGCGGCCAACGAGGCCAGCATCTCAAATTCCCCAATAGCGGCAAACCACCGCTGCACATGCGGCGCACATTGGGCCCGCCACTTTTCAATATAATACATGCAAAACAAATCCCACAGCACGGTGTTGGCAGGCAGAAAATGAAACATTCCCCGGCGACTATCAAAATAATCCAACAACGTGGATAACCGCTGGATACAAACGGAGGCAGCTTTCTGCTCAACCCCATCCAAATGGGCGGACAACTCCTGTTGCACGTGTTTTAATAGCGGACTGCTGAACGTTTCCTTTTCAATTTCTGCCATGATGCGGGAATAGGCTTTCAGAATTTTGTGGCTCTTGGTGGTCAGTTTATAGAGTCGCGAAATACTGTTAAAATATTTTTTATTCACCGCCACCTGCACCAATACCAGCGCCAAAAAAAGGATGTAAGGTATTTTAAAGGCAATCAAAATGGCGGCACCCAGCGTGATTGACGGCAACACGACCAACAAAAACCGAATACCCCTTTTACCCCATAGCGTGTAGGGTTCTTGCAGGAACCGGTGTAAGCCATCCAATTTTGCAGAAGAATCATCAATAAACATCCCGTGGGCCGTGATGGTTTGGCGGAGGTTCACCTGTTGCGCCAGTTCCTGCACGGCTTCCTGCCGCTGGATGATCTCCGTGGCTGTGGCTGGAGTTTGCAGATTTTCAGCCAAGCACTGTTTGCCCATGGCCGTGACAGCACGGTTAATATAATGAAATATCCCTTTTTCGCCGAAAATATCCATGTCTGAACTGTAATTATGGCTTCCATTCTGGAACTCTTGGCCGGTATCGGCACCAACAGGAAAGCGGTATTCAAGGAACCCCAGTTCCTTCTCATTAATGGCTCGTTTAGTATGCAAAACCTTTTGCTGGGCAATCACGTTCTCATGCAAAATAGCAGTCAGAATAAAAAGGCATAAAAACAAGGTAAATAACCCCACAGTCAACCCCACGCTCATGGGGAAAACGTCAAAGAGACTGAGGACCGCCGCAATCACCCACAATAACTTCAAAACTCCCAGGATCATATCCCGTTTTTTAAGCCCCTGCGTTTGGTGGTCAAAGCTGGCAATGTTTTCTTTATAGATTGCTTCCGGTTCGTTTTTTTTCACGATATTCTCCATCATTGACTCCTTACTTTTTCTAGAAAACTTTTTTGAAAAAAATAGGTGGTAAGCGGTTTTCTATAAGCCAGCAGTATTGGGACCCAGAAAATAGCGATTTCAAAGCCGATCACCCAGAGGTTATGCAGCGAGAAGATTTCGGTGGGAGTGCCTTTATGAATGTTGGGCATAATGCCGAAGTTAAAGCGATGGTTTGAAAAAGGGTAAAACAGGGGAATGCCAAAAGGTACAGAACCGTCAATCGTTAAAAAATCCAGCACTAAGTGGGAACATCCCACCCCCAAAAAAGCGAATTTAGCACCGGTACTTTTTAACAGCGGCCAAAACAAGACTGCGGTCACAACAACAAAAAAGATATTATGAGTGTAGTACTGATGGAATGCCAATCCCGCCCGGCCCAAAAAAAAGAAAAGTGCAAAATCAATATCCGGCATACTGGCAATAAGAAAAAATAAAAGCAGGGTTTTTTTACTCTTTTCCTCCGCAAATAATTGCCAACCCAGTAGACCCAGAGCGGAATGTGCCACAGTAGTCATTGCTACCACCTATTACTCTTTAATTTGTGCCCGGTTTTATCGCAACTCCGGTTGTTTATTATAGCACATTCTCGCGTTACCGCCTATAGCAATAATTGTATCTATTCAGTTTTTTGGCAATAGGAATTGATAAGATTCCTATTGCCAAAAAACTGAATAGATACGGGGGACTTCGTCCCTATTTACTAGGTCACCTTTGATTGCCTACGCTGTGGGAGACATTGGCCTGTCTTCTAAAAAAATGGACTGACTGGACAGAATCATATGTTTTGGAAAGTCCAGTATGTCCAGTTCGTCCAGCATATCCAGTTCGTCCAGTAAATAGCGTTTTAACTACCTTGAGATGAATGTACTGAATAAAACCGGGGCACAATATTTACAAACAAACCCTTTTTTGTTAAAATGAAGCCATGACTAGCATAAAAGATTTAAGTTATTGGAAATGCGGGCAGGATTTTTTGGGAATAAAATACCCGATTGTTTCTGGTGCCATGACCTGGATCAGCGATTCCAAGCTGGTTAAAGCGGTTAGTGCAGCGGGTGGTCTGGGAGTATTGGCAGGTGGCAACATGCCGGTGGAGTTCCTGCACAATGAAATCACTATTTTAAAAGAAGCAGGCATTCAATTTGCCGTCAATTTGATCACTATTGCCCCCAATTACGCGGCGCAATTAAAACTGGTCACGGACTTAAAAGTGCCCATTGTTTTTTTTGCCGGTAGTTTTCCCAGGAAAGAAGAGGTGCAACAGGTGAAACATTCCGGGGCCAAAGCCATTTGTTTTGCTTCGACTGATTCGATTGCCCAACGGATGATTGATTATGGTACGGATGCGTTGGTGTTGGAAGGGAGTGAAGCCGGTGGTCACATCGGCCATGTTTCGACTGTCGTGTTGTTGCAACAGGTGTTATTCCAGTTCCCGCAGCTTCCTATTATTGTGGCGGGAGGTATTGCCACGGGGAAGATGATCGCGCACCTTTTCTTGATGGGTGCGTGTGGCGTGCAACTGGGAACTATTTTTGCCATGACGGATGAGAGTCCAGCCCATCCGAAATTTAAAGAACGATTCAAAACAGCCCGCTCCAGGGAAGCATTTGCCACGCCGCAATATGATTCCAATTTACCGGTAGTAGCGGTACGGGCATTAAAAAATAAAGGCACATTGGAATTTGGAAAATTGCAACTGGACCTGCTGGAAAAATTAAAGAAAAACGAGATCACGCGACAAGACGCCCAATACAAGGTGGAACTGTACTGGGTCGGCGCTCTGCGACGGGCAGTTCAAGATGGAGATATCGAATACGGCTCACTTATGGCAGGACAAAGTGTGGGTTTGGTCTCGGAAGTAAAAAGTGTCAAAAAAACCATCGAAGATTTGGTCGCAGAGGCGGACGCGCAGTTTAAACAGGTGGCACAACTGTTTAAATCATAGATAATGGAAGAAAAAAACTCTGGCCTGAAAAGCACCTAGGTAGGAAAATCACCTTCCCATGGCAAGTAATACCTGGATTCACCATCAAATTCTTGAAAACATGGTGAGGCAATGTGGGAATTATGGGAAAAATGGGAATTATGGGAGGAATGGAATATTTCTTTTTATCCCATACTTCCCATACTTCCCATATTTCCCATTAACTTGGCGGTGAATCAAAGTAATAATGAGCGTTTATTGTAGGAGATAGTAAAATAATGGAGAATGCCAAACCCACCGAACTACCTCTGAGGAAACTTGGTAAAACAGGTTTGGATGTTCCAATCGTTGGCTTCGGTGGCCTGGTGCTCAGGGAGTTAAACGAAGAGGATGCGTTTCAACTGATCTCTCACGCCATCACCCAAGGCATACGTTTTTTCGATACTGCGCGCCACTACCAATACAGTGAAACCGCTCTGGGTAAGGCCCAAAAACGATTGGGGGAAGAACGGTTCATCTTCAGTTCAAAAACAATGGCCCGCGACTACGGTGCTGCTTGGATCGCCTTGCAGGAAAGCTTAACCGCGTTGCAAGTGCGGCAGCTTCATATTTACGGATTTCACCATGTGCAAACCCTCGCGGAGTACCACCGGATTATCGGCAAAGATGGCGCATTAAGTGCCTTAAAAGAAGCAAAAGAACAGGGTATGGTCGCACACATTATGCTCTCCAGTCATGCCAGAGATGTGTTACTACTGGCAGCAGCCCATGAAGATATCGAAATCTTAATGTTTCCCTACAATATTTTTGACGCGGAGATATTCAAACCGGTTCTACAATTAGCCAATAAAAACAACAAGGGTACGATTGCCATCAAATTACTGGCGGGTGGCAATATCTGCGCTCTCAAAGAAGGCATTCAGTTTGTGGTGGCACATCCCTTTTCATTTGTGCTAACAGGGGCCAAGACAGCCATGCAACTGGATGTTTTTGTTGACCATGCCATTCTTGCCTGTCACATGAACCCGGATACTATGGACACAAGCACGCTCAAAAGTTCCCAAAAAAAATTACTGGATATGGATATCCCGGATTGTAGACATTGCGCCTATTGCCACGATTTTTGTCCGAACGACATCCCTATCTCAACCATCTTTGAATTGTTAAAAATGACTAAACTTTATCGCTCCGGTCACCGGGCAAAAGAAGATTATCATACGCTAAAGAAGCATGGCAATGATTGTATAGAATGCGGCAAATGTCTGCATATTTGCCCAGAAAATATTGCTATACCTTGCTTCCTGAAAAAAGCGCACGCTGTGCTTACGCAAGCGGTCACAGAAAAGGAAAGGTTGTACCACGGGGAAACCGGGAAACCTTGAATTTAGGTAATCTTGGCTTAATTCTTTTCCAGCATTTTTCCCAGACCCAGCAACGCGTGGTCATCATCTTTTTCACCGAGGACAAGCATCTCTTCGATTTCATGGGCGCTAAAATTGTAAATACCTTTGGCCATGACACTTCTTTTTAAAGAGTGCAGGTAATAATCGCAGTTTAAAGCAAACCCACCAATAATGATAAATTTTTTTAAGCACATGGCCAGAGATAATAAACAGATTGCATTGCCCAGAGCAGGGGTGCATAAATCAATGACCCTCTGGGGAAACAGGTCTAAGCGGTCGGCATATTCAGCAATCCATTCGCTTTTTATCAGCTCATGATTCTTATTGACACGGGGATCAGCGGCTAAAGCGGATGATAAGAATAAAGCACGAAAATCTCCATTTTCGCTACCAGTCGATTTGGCCATGTTTTCGATTCCCCTGCCGGAAGCGATCATGCCAATATGGTTGACTCCCCACCCGCAACTGCACGGGATGGTCATATTTGGCAAATCAATACCAAAATGACCAAGCTCCCCGGCAGTGCCCCGCTCATCGATCCATACTTGGCCTCCAGCAAATATTTTATTACCGATCCCTGAACTGACCGTGATCAAACAAAACGGGTCATACCCCCGGTCGCAGTAACGCCAGGCGGAAGCAGTGATATCATTGGTAGTAATAATGGTTTCGAGAGAAATACCCAGTTGCTTTAACTCGTGTTCCAACATCTGTTTTAAAGGAAAGGGTTGGGTCAGCGCCTGCCCAAAAATCACGGAGCTGGCAATCACCTCGCCATTGTTATTCATTGGCCCTGCAAAAGCGATACCAAGACGGGTTATATTCGCATGAACCGCTCTCTTATCCAAAAAAGCCTTGATAATCGCCCTGATTAATTCCCGTTGAATTTCCGGCGCTGTAGAGTAGCGATAAAAATTGGGCGTGGGAATTTTTTCTATATGGGTGATTGCCTGATCCTGGTATAGACCACACCTAAAAGTGGTACCGCCAATATCCATTACACACATGGTATTCATGGTCAAAACCTCTTTTTAATAGATTTATTATTGAGTAATGAGCCCACCGCGATATCGTACATGGACTTTAATTCATCTAGCGCGATGATTTTAACATAATCGCACGGATGTTGGGACGCACATTGGATTAAATTCACAAACGTGGATTGCCCGATTTTTTCGTGGGGGACAACTAAATTTAAATTACCACCCCGATGCTGGATGATTTTTTTTATGGACTCGGTAAATATTTTCTCTTGATGGATGGCCAATAGTTCTTCCTCAGCTTTTCCTGAATTGGCGATCAAGATGGGATTAATCAGCAAGTGGTATTTTTCTAAGAGAGCCACATAGCGGTCATTAATTTCTGGGCTGATGAGATTGAGTTCTTTCGCTATGATAATACAGATATACATATCAATGGCCACAGCAAAACCATGGGGGATGCGATAATCTGACAGTGATTCAATAATAGGACTAAACGTATGACCAAAATCAACGATTCTCTTTAATTCCTTTTCAAACAGGTTTTTTTGGAGCTCTTCCAGCATGGTCTCAATTGCTTTATCCATAACTTGCAGCAGAATTTCCCGCAGTGGAACGTTTTCTCTTAATGCCGCGCCGCTGATTAGAGGAATCTCTTCCAGTCCTTGGATAATCTGGCTGTTGCAGATAATACCCATTTTGAGAATCTCGGCAATGCCACACATCAGTTCTTTATCGCCCAGGGTGAACAAGAAAGTAATGTCGTTGACCACGTATTGAGGGGGATAAAACGCGCCGATGAGATTCTTTTTATCGCCAAAATTAACGCCGACTTTGACCCCAATGCCCGCGTCAATTTGGCCAATAAGCGTGGTGGGGATTTTGATATAGTCGATGCTTCTGCGAAATTGTTGGGCGGCAAAACCGACAGTATCCAACACCACGCCGCCACCCACGGCAACCAGGAGACCATTCCTGGGCAACTGGTACTTTTGCGCCCAGTCAATGATTTTTATGACATTGTCCATATCTTTTTTTTCCGCCCCAGCATTGCCGTCCGAAACCGGTGTAATCATCTCAATAATGACATCATAGCTCTCAAAATCCTCTGATTCCTTGTGGTATTTATCTGTGCAGACTTTTTTCTTTTTAGTGGTGAAGTATTCCGCTATCCGGGCATAAAAGTCATTGTTGATTTTTCTGATATAGTTCTCATCAATAACGACCAGCACCTTTCGTGGACCAATCAACTCGTCCAAAAGAGGATTTTCGCTATTAAAAATGCTCTCGCTGCGGATGACAGAATACACTATATCATATTTATAAGATAGTAGGAACGCGGGGTATTGAAATGCAGGATGCGAATAATAATAAACCTTGGCCACTCGGTAATCGTGTGTATAACAATGAGTGATATACCTGAGCATGCCTTTAATGCTGTCCAGTCTGTCTTCTTCGTCCGCCTCTTCGGCACGGAGCGGCACTTTTTGTTCAGAGGTTTTAAAAATCAAGGTGCTATCGATAAAATCCTGGGAATCTGCCGCATGATAGAAATCCTTGAGGTATTGATAAATCATTTCATTTAATTTTTCGACAAAGTACTTCCTTACCGTGACATCATATTTGTAAAACTGTGCGCCTTTGATGATGACCTTATCAATGCCAATAGCCAGGATGACATGTGAGATCACGCGCCCAATCAATTCAACCAATTGCTGGATAATGGCTTTGCCGAATTTTTCAAAGTTTTTATTAATATCGGCAAAAATATCTTCATGAATATCTTCGCCCTTGCTGAAACATTTATATAACTGTCTCAGGCCATCGGGTAAAACAAACGCAGCCAAGTGATTTTCCTCACCGCAGTTGCATATAAACTTAAAATCTTTCAAATGCTCTAACTTCGGGATGCATATGTGCCCCAATTCGCCAGCCATGCCTTGCGAGTCGATAATCACTTCTTTTTTATTGTTATCAAATATCTTGCTGCCCACACCCGCACCGATATGCAGAACGATGAATCGCTGATAAGAAGATTTTTCCGCGCTGTATTGCCAAGAGGCCGCACTGATGTTATTGAGCACAAAGATCTCATTATTCCTTAATTCCGGTTCTGTTTTTATGGCTTCTTTCAAATTGAGGTCTTTTGGTTTTTTCGCACCAAAAATAGAAGAGGCGCTAAATATATCACCATCCGTGCTGATTTGGCCAGAAAAGGATATGCCAATTGGTAATTCATCCCACTCGGCGGTTCTATTGAATTCATCCCGTATCAGATATTCGGTTCTGACTTCCAGAATGATGTTCTGTACAGCTTGTATAAAATCCTTCTGGTATTCTGCAAAATTATTATATTTGTTCGGTTGGAATTTTGGGGTGGCCCTGACGAAGTGAGGTTTACAACAATGGACCGATTGATTATCTGGTAAGTACTGACAAATACACGCGGAGATCAGTGAGCCACTGATATCCACGCCGATGATCTTGGGAAAGTGAATATGATTCATTTCCATAATAGCCTCCTGCAGCTTTTGCCCGATAGCGTGTTATAAAACTGTCTGCTAAAACCGCCCCTCAAAAACCAGGATTTCCAAGTTGTGGGCAGTGTGATTTTTTAAACCATGAGAACTTTGTGAAGGAGTGAGGATGACATCCCCCTCTCCTACTTCAGTCTCTTCCGCGTCTACAGCCATCAATCCCTTCCCTTTCAAGATGATGTACACTTCCTCGTTGTGGACATGTTGGTGAAAGCCAATGGATGTTCCGGGGGGTAATATAGTATAGTCAAGGAAAGAAATCTTGGCATTGAATTCTTTCTCCAAAATACGCCGGAATTTGATAGTTCCTTCGCCCCCGTGACAATAGGTCTGGTCAAGGGGAACCGTTGCAAATATGTTTTTTTTGATCATGGCAATTTATTTCTTTTTAAAAAGTCAAGGGCGAGGAATATCCCGGCAATCTGTGATTCTGGGAAAGACGCCATGTTTTCATGGATAAAATCGATGATTTCCCCCTGGGGTAGGAAGTGAATATCGAATATTTCCTTGGGATCATAGTCTGTTTCATAGATTTTTTTAGCTTTTACGCCGAGGAAAATGTGGAGATTGGCTTGGACATACACGGGGTCTACCAACACCGTGCCCACTTTAAACAAATTCTCTGTTGTCACAGAAAAGCCGGTTTCTTCTTTGAGCTCACGTAAAATGCCTGCTGTGGGAACTTCTCCAGGTTCAAGGCTACCGGCAGGACACTCGTAGACAAAACTTTGACTGCCGTGTTTGTAGGTTCTAAGCAAAAGAACTTGGTCCTCTTCGGTTAAGCAGAAAAGAAGTGCCCAATCGGGTCTTTCTTTGACATAATATTCGGAATAAATCTCACCATTGGGTAGTCTAACTTTATCCTTTCTTATTTTGAACCACTTCGTTGAAAAAACACACTCGCTACTTAATAGGTCCCATTTCTTTAATTCTTTTTTCATGCCCACACAATATCATAAAACCAGTCGAAATACAAGATAAATTTGTGAAATTCGTGCGGGTATTTTTTTGTTTATCCCATTCTTCCCATTATGATTTAGAGTTTTCGCGTCGCGAAGCCAACTTCCACAAAAAAATTGGACTACA
>CAZCVI010000047.1:0-53936 GCA_964502145.1 uncultured Clostridia bacterium | reverse complement strand
ACCGAAATGCCGTCAATATGATGCGAACTTCCACCGAACCCTTTATCCCCTCCTCTGGCATGTGAGAGAGATCAAACAACTCCACGTCAAAATCCGGGATGTGTTTTTTCATACTATCCGGGACATCAAACATGGCCACAAAACTCTTATCTGTTTCCCAGGCGCTCTTGCCATGATAGATGAGCAGGGGAATAATGGGTGGAAGCTTTTTAATACCTTTATACTTTAGTAAATGGGTCTCCCAAATGTGCGTCATATTCTTCATAACTTCACTTTTATCAACTCTGCCACTAATTCCCGGTAGAAGGCATAATGATTAAATAGTTTTACCCAGGGTAATAGTTTTCGCAGCCATCCCCAGGCGGACATATCATGGCCGGAAATTTTAAAATGATCTGCGGGCAACTCTCCTTTATAAGTGCCCCACTTGGCTGATTCCACCGCTACAAAACCATCGTTGCGACCCCCGATGATCGTATCTTTGTTTTTAAAAATAATTGCCCATGGTAAAAAGAATAACACGGGCAAATAATCCTGTTCACCCGGTCCAGTGACCCCCGCATAAGAGAAATACTGAACCCCTGGCGCATCCATGATCTCTTTATTAAAGGTTGCTAAATACGCTGGAGCTAAATTCTTGATTCCTTTTTCCCCGATGCTGAAAAACTCCAGGAGAAATTGCACCAGTTCTCCTTTTGCTTTTAAGGCGTTGATGATCTTTTTTTCTATCTTGTACAAAGCCGGTAGTTTTTCAATCATATGTTTGATATCTTCCGGGCTAAATATTTCTGAAGCATGGATAATCGCATCTGCCACCGGAGTGCCCCGGTGAGGAGTGCATAGCGTTGTCAGGGATAACACCCGCTCTGCTTTATTCATTCCCTGCGGCGAGATCATGTAGCGCGCATCCAATCCACCCATACTGTGGGCGATGATGTGAACCTTTTGATTTAATGTGTCGATTTGTTCCCAGAGTTGCTGGGCCCGAAGTTCGATCCCATCATTGGGCGCTACTTCCGGGGATAAAACGGTTAAGCCTGGGAACCGGGCTTTTAAATCTTTTTCTACATTACGAAAATAACGGATACCGATGATATCAGAAAATCCAAAAAAACCATGGGCCAGAACTATTGGATTCATTGTTTGTTCTTCCTCATGAACGTAAGTACGAGGCACCGTTCACATCAATGATGCCACCCGTCATAAATTCAGAACCTGGTGCTGCTAAGAACAGAACCGCTTGTGCTACTTCTTCTGGTTTTGCTACCCGGCCCAGTGGGCTTTGGTTGCGGATGCTATCGCCTAATGGACCTGCTAACATTTCTTTGGCCATATCTGTTTCCACGAACCCTGGCGCGACTAACCCCACAAAAATATTATGTTTGGCCAATTGTTGCGCCAAGGATTGGCTCATGGCATTTAATCCCGCTTTGCTGGCGCCGTAAGCTGGCGCTTCTGGTTCGCCACGAAACGCGCCACGGGAAGAAATATTGATGATCCGTCCCCCGCCTTTTTTAATCATGTATTGCGCCGCACAATAACAGACATTGGCTGGTCCTGTTAGGTTTACAGCTAACGTCTGCTGCCAAACCTCTTGCCAGTGCATATAATCCACTTCTTGCAGCGGGTGTTGGACAAAAATCCCCGCGTTGTTTACTACAATATCCAGTGCCCCGAATGTTTCTGTCACTGTTTCGATCATGAGTTTAACCTCATCCGCGCGCGTGATTTCTGCTTGTACCAGCATGTGTCCAGTGCCTTGAATAGAACCTAGTGTCTCTTCCGCTTGATTGCGATTGTGATTATAATGAATCGCCACAGTCGCCCCTTTTTCTGCAAAGGCTTTAACTATCGCTCGCCCAATACCTCGCGAACCCCCTGTCACCAACACGTATTTATCTGTAAAATCCATGGGTTATTCTCCTAAAAAGAAATTGTAGCGTTTTTTCTTATGAAGTAACAGGTTACCATATTGGCAAGGGGATTGCAATGGCTACAAAATATCGAAAATGGGGCACCGGGCAAGGGCGAACACAAGGTTCCGCCCTACTTGCCCTTGAATTTCATTCGATGTATTGGGTTTCATTGCTGGTATTTTCCACTAACTATACTTGGCTGAAAAATTTTTAAATAGCTTGACTAAATAGTTGCATTGTACTACCATTTTAATACGGCCCGTGCCAGATATAATGTAAATGTGATTTCAGATCGAGTCTCTGGATGAGTTGGATATTGATGCATAATAAATATGACATTCTCGGTGGCGATGTACTGGCAGTTTGGGTGTCACACGTCTTGGCTTTCCAAGGGGTTCGCTTTTTTTTAAAGGGGTGAAATGAAAAACAAAGCCTATTATACCAATTCTTTAAAAACGATATTCGCGCCAGGGAATAAACCCCTTGCTAAAATACTTCGCACGGAAAAAGGGTACTTTCTTTACGATACCGGCACCAATAAGATACTGGAGTGCAGAAAGGAAATAGTAGAGCTGATCAATAACCTCTACAACAAAGACACAAACAGTGCGCTAACGGATTTCATTGCCACCTATGGCGAACACCAATTCCTTGAGGTGGCCCAAGAGATCATGGAAGCCGTGGAAACAGAAAAAATTCTCCTGGCCAAACGAGCCACCCAGTTCGGTTTATCCCCGCATTTCCATCATTTTAAAGAAACCATGGATTCACGGATGATGTCCATCACCCTGGAAGTCTCAGAACAATGTAACCTCCGCTGTTATTACTGCCTATATAATGACCAATTCAAAACACAACGAAATCATGGCGAGAATCATATGCCCATTGATATCGCGTATCAAGCCATTCGGTTCCTTAAAGACCGGTCCACCGCCGAAGATACTGTAGCGGTCGGTTTTTATGGCGGCGAGCCTATGCTGAGGTTTCCGTTTATTAAGGAGTGTGTTCATTTTGCCCGCCACGTTTTGGCGGGGAAAAAATTAAACTTTAATATCACCACCAATGCCACCCTTATTGATGACGAGATGGCCGATTTCCTCATGAAGGAAAATTTCTCAGTATTGGTAAGCCTGGATGGACCCGAAGAACTCCACGACAGGTTCAGGGTAGACAAAAAAGGGCAGGGAAGTTTTAAAGCCACCCTTAAAGGTCTTAGACTGCTGGTGGAAAAGAACAAGCAACTGGGCAGTGGTAAAATTGCCATCAATGCCGTTTATACGCCGCCCTACACATTAAATCAGGTGAATGCGCTTGATCGTTTTGTGGCCGAGCAGGATTGGTTATCCGATGTCAGTGTGACCGTGCAATATGCCAATTACAGTTCTATAAAAGGGTTATTCCCGCCAGAGGATATAAAAGAGGAAGCGCATTTGACCCAGTGGGCGGTTAATGAATATAAACAATCCTTTCAGGATTCTTCTTCCATAGCCAAGCAACAATTGGAAAAGCAATTTGCCTCATTTCTGCAACGGGGGATTTTATCCGAACCCATGGATTGTTACGCTCTCAATGGGTGCTGTTTACCGGGTCAGAGAAAAAGTTATGTGACGACGGATGGTTCCGTCCATGTCTGCGAGAAAGTCTCCAGCAAGTGTCCGTCCATCGGCCACGTAAAAACCGGGTTCGACTTTGATACCATTCAAAAAGTATACATTGAAAACTATGCCGCGAAAAGTCTGGAAACCTGTTCCCGGTGTTGGGCATTAAGATTGTGTGATGTGTGCTACTGCCATGCCTTCAATGAACAAGGGGAATTGGATTTAAGGCAAAAGCATCAGCATTGTTATGCGACGCTAAACGCTCTGGAACTTTCTCTGGGTTCTTTTATTACGTTATTGGCGGAAAACCCAAAAGACCTTGATTATCTTGCACAATACGAGATTAAATAAAAAATAAAACGGAGGTGTTAAATGAAAGTACTTAAAAGCGGTGTTGAGATGACACCGGAAGAGATGCAAAAAACCAAAGGCGCGATGTGCGCCTGCGGATGTGGTATAGGTGTGAATTCGTCTTCCCCTTTCACCGGGGGGTCGCATGGAGGTGACTGCTTCTGCGCATGTGAACCTGGTGATGATTTGCATAATGCCAACACCTGGTTTAGCGCAAGTCGTCATATTTGGGTATGGTGAGTTAACTTGTTTCTTGCCCTCTATATTGTTTTCTCTCAAATAGAGGGCAAGATTTTCTCAACAAAAAAATGGAAAACAACGGAGGAAAAACGTGATGCAAACAATGGTTAAATTATCGTTGGCGCTACTATTATTTCTGGGCTCAATCCTGCCAGTGGCTGGGAAGGCCATATTGGTTCGCAATACCTTGCAAGAAATCGAAGCCAGCAAGGGTAAATTGGAATTAAAATGGATTAAAACATGGGGCGGAGATCAGGAAGAGGATGAACACAAATTTTTCAAATGTCCCGATGCTATGGTCATCAATAATGAGAATCTGGTTTTTATAACTGATAGATTTACTCATTGTATAAAGGTGTTTGATAAAACAGGGAAATACCTGCGAACGATTGGTCAACGTGGCCAGGGGCCTAGCGATTTGCTTGCGCCTATGTTTATAGCTTTTCACCCAAAAAGCGGGCTATGGGTTTCTGAACTCATGGGGAGGAGAATTCAACGTTTCGATCCCATGGGAAAAAGCAAAGCCATCTTCAAAACTGAGAATTTCGTCCCATGGATAGGGGTGAATTCAAAAAATGAGATTGCTGTCCCTATCTATAGGACTACAATGGTTTCAAAGAGCTTATTGGCCGTTCGTAACGAAAAATGGGAATTAAAAAGAGAGATCGGTCTTAATTACGATGCAGCAAAAGATCCCATAAATAGGGAAGGTGTCGTCTTTGCAATCGATTCTGAAGATAACTTTATCGCGGCATATGGTAAAACACCGGTGATCAAAAAATACTCCAGTGAGGGAAAATTGGTCATGGCCTTCACCTTTGAAACTCCCTATAAATCCCCTTATGAAATATTCCTGAACGAACAGGGCGATGAAATAAAACGAACCGGGGAAGTTGAAGAGTTAACAGTTAATGTGAATCGTAAAAGTTCCATTGTATCTATCCAGGCTAGTTCCAAGAATGCAAAGCGTCGACCTCCGATCTGCAACGATCTGGCAACAGACTCCCAAAACAGGATTTATATTACCAATCAAAAAAGGATGCTGACAGATAAGGAAAGGGAGAATTTATCTATTACAAACACCGGTGAGAGTTACTTGAGATCAGAGGTAAATTGGGAAGAACTGGAAAACAGTGATTTCCTCCAACTCCTGGTATTCAGCCCCAACGGAAAGATCATTGCCCAAGTGAAAATATCACCCTATCACCCAAGCCTCTACATCCATGGCGACCGGATTTTTTTCATTGATGGGAAGTATAACCAGTGGATACAAGAATACAAGATGATCTTTAAAACAGGAACCCCATGACAAATCACAATAAAACAAAAACACAAAAACCGTTTATCAAGAAGTTTGAAGAGGACGGCGTCTTGTATATTTTTGACGTCAACACCAACCAGATTATCGAAGTCGAACAACCCATCTATGACCTGATTGACTTCTTTACCGGGGCGGATACACCACCAGATGATTCACCCCTCAACACAACTTACTCAAAACAAGAGATCACGCACTACCTCGATCAGATCAAACAGGCCCATATTCAAAATGGTTTATTCTCAGATTTCCGGCCTTCCGTGGTATCCTTGGGCCTCTCAGAAGCCAATGATGTGAGAAAGCTTCATCGTGATTACGGGTTGAATCAACTCATCCTTGAATTAACCCGCGAATGCAATCTGAATTGTGGATATTGCAGCACCTCGGGGAAATATTATACCAGGGCTGAAGGCACACCAGTTCACATGAGTTGGTCGCAATGTAAACAAGCGGTCGATTTCTTCTGTAAACAGGCGGGCAATTCAAGACCACCCGCGATTACCTTTTATGGCGGCGAACCACTACTGCGTTTCGACTTGATCCAACAAACCGTGTCCTATGTCAGAGAACATTATCAAGAACAAAATACCCAATTTAATCTGACCACCAACGGCACACTCCTAAACGAAGCAAAAATGGCCTATTTCATAGAGAACAATATCTCGCTCAGAATCAGCCTCGATGGTCCCGAGTCGGTCAATGACAGATACCGCGTATTTAAAGATGGCAACGGCACCTATACCACCATTATGAAGAGTCTTGCGGCCATCAAAGAAAAAAACCCCACATACTTCTCCAGTCGGATTTCCATATCCGGTGTCCTGGCCCCCCCTTTCCATCAGATCGACGATATTCTCGATTTTTATTCCAGCCACGAAACCCTGAAGGAAATCAGGAAATCTATTCGTTCCAACCCTGTCAGCACAGGTGACACGACGTTTGTAGAGGATTATCACATGGAAAACGAAGGGGACCATTTTCCTGAAGTGGTGAAGAAACTAACCGCCCGTTTAAAAAGCGCCATATTAAAAAAGGATTTAAGTGGCTTGACAATTGAGAAGATGCAGACATTTTCGTCCCTTCAGAACCTTGCCCGGAACCCCATTCAAAAAGTACATGACTTTTCTGTTCCCATTGGCGCGTGTCACATCGGGTTACGACGCGTCTTTGTGAGAGTATCCGGGGATTTTTATATCTGCGAAAGATCGGGAAATAATTACTTGATCGGTAACTTGGAAACAGGCTTTGATTATGATCGTATTGCCGCTTTTTACGTGAAATTCGCTGCCGCTCTAGAGGATTGCAAGGAATGCTGGGCCCTCAATTATTGTGAAAGATGCTGGATCATGGTTGGCGACCTTGATAAGTTTAAGGGTGCAGAAAAAGAGAAATTCTGCACCATGAGTAAGACCATCCTGGAGAATGCCTTTAAGCTTTACGTTCAATTATTAAAAGAAAACCCCGCCTGCATGGAGGTATTCCGTTAATATTTTGATGAAAAAGATTTGCCCACGAATTTCACGAATTATCACGAATATCCACGAAAAAAGATTTTAGTTGTCTTTTAATCCGTGTAAATTCGTGCAATTCGTGGGGGTCTTTTATTAAATCCGCTCTGATTGTAGTCCCATAACCTATGACCTGAACAGTGACCCCGTTTTTTTCTTTTTCCTAGCTGCTATTTTTCCATCACAGGCAGATAGATATAAACATCTGTGCCCGCACCTTCTATTGATTCTACTTGAATGTAGCCATCGTGTTTCGAGATAATCGAATAGGCCGTCGAAAGTCCCAGGCCCATTCCTTTTTGCGTGCCTTTGCTTTTGGTTGAGAAGTAGGGATCAAATATTTTTCCCAGATTTTCACCCGGAATGCCGATACCATGATCTTCAATGCCAATTTTAAGGTATTTTTCTTGCATCATCGGCAGGTTTTTGGGAGCCAATGGTGAACCCGGAGGGATTAATTCTGTAAAAACAACGATTTCGCCACCTTCGGGCATCGCTTCCATGGCATTTTCCACGATATTTTGAAACACGTGGCTCATTTGCTCCTGATCGATTTCGACCCAGCAGGAATTTTCTGGAAAAGAAAAGCGGCATTTTATCAGCCCATCACCCAGAACTTTATTAACTGTATTTGTGATCCACCCGTGCATTTCAGTGGCTTCTTTGACTGGTTCTCCGCCAGTCGAAAAGGTGATGAACTTCCGGGTCAAGCTGCTGGCTTGCATCAATGCTTTTTCTGCATTCGTTAGCATTTTTAAAGTGACCGGATCATGGAGCACGTATTCTTTTGCCATGGACACATTGCCCATGATGATGCAGAGCAGGTTGTTAAAATCATGGGCTATGCCCCCCGCTAACCGGCCCACTGCCGTCATTTTTTGCGCTACAATGGCGGCTTGTTCTGCTTTTTTTCGTTCCGTGATATCCCGTAGTAATCCCACCCATGCCATTGGTTGCCCCTTATCATCCAATAAAAGGATGATATTCGCTTCCAGTGGGACCAACGTGTTGTCTTGGCGCAGATAATAGGTCGTCCAATTTTTTATTTTGCCAGTGGTGCGCATCGTGTGCATCATCTCATTTACGCTGTTGAAAAATGTCTCGTTTAATGCCACCGACTCGCCTGCCGTTGAATCGAATACTCCCGGTTTTTGCGGTGTAAAATCAGTGATTTTTTTTCCTATGACCTCGTCTACCGGGTAACCGACCAGCTCAAGATACGACGCGTTTACCCTCGTGATAAAACCGTGCATATTCACCACGACGATACTGTCCTGGGAGGTTTCGATTATTTTATCCAGAAAATTCTTGGCTTGTTGCATGGCGGCTTCCGACTCGCTTACCGCCACGATTTTTAGTTGCAGGTGTTCATTGGCTATTGTTAGTTCTTTGGTACGGAGTAACACCTCTTCTTCCAATTTCTGGTGGAGTTTTTGCAGTCTCTCGTAATCCTGTTTTTCCTGGCGTAAGAAAAGGATAAAAATCGATAATGGGAACATAAAAATCATGTACTCGGAGATCATGATGCTTTTTAGCCAGTCGTATGCGACTGCGAAATCATTGAACCCGGCGATAACAGGCGGTAATAAAGCGATTATGCCAAACATTTTACTCACCTTTGGCTGATGACACCGCATAATTCGTCCGATGGAGTAGCAGAAAAAAAGCATTAACGAGAGCGCGTAAAGTGAATGTCCGATATGATTGGACGCATAATGATATTCAAACAATACCCCCGCCCATTTTATCCGGTACACGCGGATGGGTAGCGACAGAAACAAAGGCGTGGGCACTGTTAATGCGAAAATCAATGTCAGCCAAAGAAATAGTTTAGGGGCGCGGCTTTTTTGAAAGTATAGATCGTAGATACAAAAAAATCCGGCTGCCGCGCATAACATCAGCCCGGACATGCGTAGCCGTTGCAATAGCAGCCATGTTTCTTGCGTATTGGGAGCGGTCATTAACAAGGCAAAAAACGAAAACATGAATGCACCAAAGGCGGAGAAAGAAAAATACAGGTAGAGGCGATGCTTGAGACTCACATAAATGGATAGAAAAAAATGGTACAGAGAAATGGTCAGCAGAATTGAGGCGATAGCGGTGAGCAAGATTTGTTGCACATTCATGGGCGCATCCAGTCATCTATGATATTGTTCATTTATATATTATAGCATATAAAAAACAGTAATGCATATAATCTCATATAACCTGAATCCACCGCAGAGTTAATAGGAATTATGCCGGTGTTTTCGTGGCTTCTTTAACGGATTCCCCATCCGTGGCAAAGGTGATAAATTTCTGGGTTAAGAGGTTTGCTTCGAACAGTGCTTTTTCGGCGTGATCAAGCTTCCTTAAGGCGTACGCGTTATGCTCCATATTATCTTTCGCCAGGGATACATTGCCTATGATGATGCAGAGCAGGTTGTTAAAATCGTGGGATATGCCACCGGCTAACTGGCCCACTGCCGCCATTTTTTGGGCGATCAGCGCTTCTTGTTCCGCTTTCTTCCGTTCTGTAATATCCCGGAGCATGCCTACCGATGCCATGGGTTGACCATTTTCGTGGTATAGAACGATCACATTGGCTTCCATGGGGATAATCGCGTGATCTTGGCGCCAATAATAGGTGGTCCAGTTTTCTAACTTGCCTGTCGTGCGCAGTGTTTCGATCATCCCTTTTCTTTTTTGGAAAAATGGTTCGTCTAACTGCACCGATTCCCCGGTCGTTGCGGTGAATATTCCCGGTTCTTGTGGAACAAAAATGGACATATGTTTGCCCTGTACCTCGTCTCTCCCGTATCCTACCAGCTCAAGAAATGCCGTGTTTACCTTGGTAATAAAGCCGCCGGTATCTGCCATAATGATGCAGTCTTGGGAGGTTTCGATGATATTATCCAGGAACTCTTTGGCCCGTTGTATTTCTGTTTCTGATTTTATGCTTTCCGCGATTTTGGTGTGCAGTTGGTTATTGGTGAGCGTTAGTTCTTCCGTGCGTGCGCACACTTCGGCTTCCAATTTTTGGTTCAGTTTTTGCAGTAATTGGTAAGCCATTTTTTCCTGTCGTAAGAAAAGGGTGAAAACCGAGAGCAAGTACATAAAAACCAGATATTCGCTGATTAAAATGTTTCTGATCAAGCCGTGAATCACTGCATAATCATTGAGTCCCGCGATAATGCCCGGAAGAAATGCCAGTATCCCGTATCGTTTGCTGATGACTGGGTTTTGGTAAAAGACTACCCGCAGGAAAGAGTAGCAGAAAAAAGCCAGCATAAAAACAGCATAAAGGGAATAAGCGGGCTTCATCGTGGCATAGTGGTAGGTAAAGGGAATGCCCGCCATGGTCATTTTTAATTGGTGAATCGGCAGGGAAAGAAACACCGGGGTGGGCACGGTGAGGATCGTAATAAGGCAAATCCAGAGGTATATCTGGGGAATCCGGCTCTCATTAAAGTATATTTCATAGATGCAATAAAACCATGCCAGTGTTCCGATCATTAATCCGCCGATGCGTAGTCGATGGAACCAAAGTACTGTTTCCGGGGCAAAGGGATAGGTCATCAGCAGGGCAAAAAACGAGAACAAAGCGCCGCCGAAAGTGGAAATGGAATAATAGAGATACCGTTTATGTGTATAGGCGATGGTGATAGACAGGAAAAAATGGTACAGGGTAATAGTGATTAATATTGATGAGATGGCAGTGAGCAAGGCTTGTTGTACATTCACGGGAGTTTACCTTCAACCAATATTATTTTCATCTTTGCATTATAACATATCCAGAAAAAAAAAACCCCTGTTTAAAAAAAAGAGTGTCTTCTTGGTCAAAAAGAATGGAATTGTAGTAGCGACGTCTTTGCGCTATCCCTATTTTTATAAATTTATAAATTCTGGTTTTCCTTTAATACGACGAATCACGGTTCAGACTCTCTTCTTCCTCTTGCTTTTTTATCCGGTGCCCATTAAAATAAGGGGTTGCAACACTCTTGCCAAAGAAGAAAAAACTTTTACTCACGAAAGCAACGGGGATTCTGGACACTGATGAATAATAGAATGGGGATTTAAGCTTTAAAGGTATTGATTTTTTCCCGAGGTTGTGATATAAGATAGCTTAATTATATAGAGAGTTTGGTTGAAAAGAGAAAGTGGATGAATTGTGGCTATCCGAGTCGGCTGGGTAAGAGGGTAGGGAAAAGAAGGCGATCCCCTAAGGGCGGTAGCTTATTTTAACCTATTCAGGGTTTGGAAGTAAAAAAAAGAAGACTAAAATTCCATTGGAAACCTGTGAGTTATTTAACGCTACCAAATATGCGAAATATCCCTGATGCTACCAGCGAGATAGTTCGAAACGTCTATCAATACGCAATATCAAATGGCCAACGAGTTTAAACCGAAATAAAAAAGAGAAGGGGTTTTTATTATCAAGGAGGATGGTATGTATCTACAAAAGATTGGTAAGCACGAAGGATTAAAGAAGTTCACAAGCTGTTTTTTGATTGTCCTGATTGGGATATTAGGATTTCCATTTTCTGTTTTTTCGGAGCCAAATCCTGACACAACACAGCCAAGGCCGAGTAAAGTTAAAGTGACTCCAATAGAACCAGATAAGGGGGTGGTTGCTTCGGATTCGGTGCAGGATAGTTCAGTCAATGCAAGCAAGGAGCACTTTGCTATCATTGAAGAATTCAAAATCGATAAAGGGTTCTGGTTCACCCTGTTTTCTATATCTGAGTTATCCAAGAAGGAAAAGGGGAACAATCAAACTGCTTTTAATGCCACGCCCATTGCATTCAGTTTTACCGGTAGTGGGATATCACCGACTTATACCATAATTAATAAGGGCGCCAAGGTCCAGACTGTTAATCGTGATAATTTAACTGGTAAGCTGTCACTTGCTGACGGGAAGTCTATTTTAATAGAGGCTTTAAACCAAAAATTGAGCAAGTCGTTGAAGAATGATGAGATCAGGCAGGGTGAGTGGGAAGACAACGTTAATATATCCGTGGAGGAATATACTGGAATCCGCAGTTTTGAAGTGCCCGTCCGTTTTAAAACCGAACCGATTAACGGCGATAAATCACTCTTCAGAATTACGTTTGAAAGTGATTCGTTCAATTTCAGTTTAAAATCAAATAGCTCAATCACTCAAAGATTTAATGGATTTGTTATCCTCGGAGCAAATGATAAAAAGGTTTATTTCTCAGTTTTCCGCTATGTTGGCGATTGCTTTCAATACGAAAATGGCCACCAATCAGACCATTTTGTCGGTCAACAAATCGGCTATCTGACCAATTCTGAAAATGGGAAAGCATTACTGGATTCTATTGATAAAGGTGGGTTTAATCAATTGTTAATGGGGTATCCGATGATTAATCTTTCATCCGGGAGTTTTAGGGATGAAGAGTCTTCTCCACCGTTGTGGATGGGAAAGGTTTTGGGAATGTCGCGACTTGTCCAGGCCAAGACTGTTGCCTCGGTCGAAAAAAGTACTGATTTTGTTCCTGTTTCTTCAGTCTTGGGAGGTTATATTGTAGATGGTTTATTGGCCATCGGTTTGAATACCTCTTTTGTTTTAAGAGATTGGGCTGCTGGAAAACCAATGAGTTTTCAAGGGGGCGAAATTATGAGCCGCCTCTTGGATTCGAAGGTCTCATTTGTCAGAAGTCTTTATGATCCAGTAAAACCAAGTAAAGGTTGGGTGGGAGTTGGCGAAAAAATTGGTTTGGTTGACCCTGGGATGTTTCAAAGCTGCTCAAGGATTGGCGGTGAACTTTTACAGTTACCGGGAGACTGGTTCGTGGTGAGCAAGGAGAGCGGAGGTATTTTTCTGCGCACAAAAAAAGGGAAAAACTCTGGAATTGATGAATCCCTATCACGAATGGCGGGAAATCTTGAACAAATATGCCAAAAATCCCTCTGGGGCAATAACCCTTTTGGTCGAAGTACATTATTTAAGGATGGATATAATTTCTATTCCAAGACGTCTTCCCAAGACAGGCATAAAAATGAAGTCAAGGAAACTGTAACTACTGAGGATTTCCAAAACAATCAGATTACTAATAATTTAGAAAATGGAAAAAGTGAAATTGAGCACTTTTTGACTTCTGATGAATTTAAAACAGACAGTGGATTTTGGTACACTATAATTTCATTAGCTGATATGGCTCGTCAATCATTGGCGAATGACCAAACTGTTTATAAATTTACACCCAAAGGCTTTACTGTATCTGGCAGTGGCATATCTCCTTTTTCCACTGTTTTCAAAAAAGTAAAAAAGACATTAAGTGTTATTCGCGACAATATTACGGAGAAACTTAATAGTCCTGATGGAAATACTATTTTTGTTGAAGAAATAAACAATACTTTGGATTTATTGTCAAAAAATAAATCAATAAGAAAAGGTGAGTGGAAAGAATCAATAAATGTATTTTCGCAAGCAGGTAGAGTAGAAGATAAGCTAATCATACCTGTTAACTTTAAGGTAGAACCTTTTGGTAATAAAAAAGAATACTTGTTAATTTCATTTAATAGTTATCCATTTGAATATTCGATAGACTTAAATAGGAAGGTTTCTCAAAAAGTTAGTGGATTTGCTATTTTGGGAAATGATAAAAAGAATACTTACTATTCTTTTTATAGGTATGAAGGTGATGTATTAGATAATGGGATTAAGATTGATAAATTTGTAGGGCAACAATTTATTTATATGGTTGATTCTAATTTTAAGAATCCAATTTTAATGACTTCAAAAGCTAAATCTCTTGCTAAATTGCTTGATTCATGTTACACAATAAATAATGTGCCAGGTAGTTTTGATGATAAAATTATTACCCCTCCTGATTGGGTAGCAAGTGTATTAGGAATTTCCAGACTAATAGACAGTAATGTAGTTACCATAGCTGAGCAGAGGACTAACCTGCTACCCATCGTTGTCATATGGTTAGTTGTTCATGTAATTGACGGTTATTTGACATTCGTTCAGAATGTCTATTCCCTTTCTGAAGACATCACATCTGGAAAACTAAAACCCTCTGAGATAACAACAAAAAATATTTTTTTACGTCTTACAAATGATGATGCATCTTTATTAAATAGATTTCTATATAATCCTGTATCTAAAAGAGCTATCACATCACTTGCCCAATTAGGATGGATAGATCCAAACCAGACTGAACTATATTCAGATGGGTTGGCTGGATTATTAAAATTACCAGCCGATATAGGTTTGTTGGTAACTTCCCCTCAAAAAGCATTTGGAGCTTCAGCATATGGCTCTTTATTTAAAAAAGGAGCTAATAAATTTTTAGGACGATTATTATACTGTGAAGAGAAAATCTGGAAAACAATGAAAATTAAAAAAATAATGGAACTTTATGATATCGCGGACACCGGTCATTCAGGCATCTCTGACATAATTAGAATTTTAGCTGCCGCTACTGGAGGCGGTCTTCTTTCTGGTCTTCTACTTAAGGGGAAAAGTGGTAGTGATGTTACCGGTGCATGGACATTAAATGCAACTTTTAATTCTGGAGGATGGGGAACACGTGCTATTAGAGCAGATATTAATTTGAAAAGTGATGGCACTGTTTATTGGATTCCTACGGTAGGCCCAATTTCAAGTACTTCTGGAAGTTATACAGTAAATGATGATAGTATTAGAATAGAATTAGTTGTTCATTTTATTAATAGTGAAGACGAATTACATGCAGCTCAATATTACACATTGACTGGTGAGGTATATGACAAAAAAAATATGGGTGGTGATGCAAAAGTCAAATATGATTGGCTAGATGGTCATACTTATGAAAATTATTCTGGGACATGGTCAGCAACTCGTAAATAGAATCGTTTAAAAAAGAAAAAACGGAATAGAGAATACTATTAAGGAGGATGGCATGTATCTAAAAAAGATTGGTAAGCAAGAAAGATTAAAGAAGTTCACAAGCTGTTTTTTAATAGTCCTGATTGGGATATTAGGATTTCCATTATCTGTTTTTTCGTCTCCCAATCCCGACGCAACACAGGTAAAACCAAGCCAAGTTAATGTTACTCCAATAGAACCAGATAAAGGCGTGGTTGTGTCAGGTTCAAAGCAGGATAGTTCTGTCACTGAAAACAAAGAGCACTTCGCTATCATTGAAGAATTCAAAATCGACAAAGGGTTCTGGTTCACCCTGTTTTCTATATCTGAGTTAGCCAAGCTGGAAAAGGGGAACAATCTAACTGCTTTTAATGCCACGCCCATTGCTTTCAGTTTAACCGGTAGTGGGATTTCACCCACTTATACCATTATAAACAAGGGCGCCAAGGTCCAGACTGTTAATCGTGATAACTTAACAGGTAAGCTGTCACTCCCTGACGGGAAGTCCATTTTGACTGAGGCTATAAACCAAACATTGAGCAAGTTGCCCAAGAATGCTGAGAGCAGGCAGGGTGACTGGGAAGAAAACGTAACCATATCTCTGAAGGAATACACCGGAATCCGGAGCTTTGAAGTACCCGTCCGTATTAAAACCGAACCGATTAAGGGAGATAAATCACTCTTCCGAATTTCGTTTGATAGTAAATCGTTCGATTTTAACTTGAAATCCAATAGCTCCATAAAACAAAATATGAAAGGTTTTGCCATCGTCGGGGCAGAGAATAAAAAAGTCTATTTCTCCGTTTTTCGATATGAGGGCGATTGCTCTCAATATGAAAATGGATACCAATCAGACCATTTTGTCGGTCAACAAATCGGTTTTCTCGCCAATCCAGAAAATGGAAAAGCAATATTGAATTCTATTGCTTTGGATGGTTTTAATCAATTATTAACTGGGTATCCGATGATTAATCTTTCCTCCGGGAGTTTTAGAGATAAGGAGTCGTCTCCGCCGCAATGGATGGGAAAGGTCTTGGGCATGTCGCGACTCTTGCAAACCAGTATTATACATACGGCAGATAAAAGTTCTGATTTCGCTCCCATTACCACCAGTGTGGGAGGCCATATAATAGATGGTTTATGGTCGCTGGCCTTTAATACGTCTTCTTTTTTAAAAGAGTTGGCTACCGGAAATCGGCAGGATGCGCCAATCAGTGAAGTCACCAACCGTCTCTTCGATGCGAAGGTCTCTTTTATTCGCAACCTGTATGATGCGGAAAAAGACACCCAAGGATGGAACGGCACTGGCCCGCAGATAGAGATAATGTATCCCTCAGCATTTGAATGTTATTCAAAAATTGGAGGAGATGTCTCTGGATTGCCGGGAGACTTATTGAAAATCAAAAAAGATAATTGGGCGCTATTAAAACGGGATAGCCAAGGGAAGTACTCTGGAATTGAAGAATCAGTGTCAAGAATAGCAGTAAATTTTGAGAATGCCATCCAAAAAAACCTTTGGAGTAAGAATCCTTTTGGAAGAGCTTCAATTATTACTGATGGGTATGGGAGAATTGGGCAAGATTTAATAATAAAACAAGTTGAAGTCGCAAGGAGTATAAAAACTGAGAATGGAGTAGGAAAAGACCTGAAACCAGTTGACCAGAATCCCGATAATCCAGGTGATTCCACGGAAAAATACATCACGACTCAAACAATAGAATATTCAGGCAAAGGAAAACAGTATAGGACAAGGTCTATAAATGTTTCTGCCGTGGAAAAGGAAACTGATAATGAAAAAAAGGTTGCAAATTATAAACTATGGATTATGGGACAAGTTTTGGAACCAAAAATTGAGGATAATAAATCTTTTTATGGTCCCATCGAATTTGACAGAAAGATAGAAAATGAAATGGTATCTTTTAAGACCCGAGGTTATAGTCTTATCGAAGAGGTCTTAAATCATACTATAGCGAATTTAAAAAAGCACGATGCAAAAAAAGGATACTGGAAAGATAAAATATCCCTTGATTTTGTAGGAGAGTATTTACCGCAATATCTTGAGTTTAATTTTGAAAGCAGGGTAGTAGACATAGGCAATAATAATTCGGGGCTTATTGTCAAATATATTTCAGAGCCATTTACTTTCAAATCTTTGGCGGATAATTTTCCAATAATAAAAGCTAAGTCCGTTGGATTTTTTGTTTATTCGCTTGGAAAAGATATAATGTATCAGCATACATCTAAGTTTGAGGCGTATTGTGATAATGATTCTTTGATTGTTGAGGAATTCGGATATCTATCGAACCAAAATGCAAGGCCAATTGGTAGATTTTTTGATATGCGAGAAGAAATTATTTTTAAAAAAGAGCCCCTAATGGTAGTAAATCCGGTTGAATTACCCATTTGGGCCATACAAAGTATAATGGCAAAACAGATAACATTTACTTCAAGTATTGGGGCAGCAGAACAAAAAACAAACCCAGCAGCAGCGTTATCAATTATGTATGAAGCGCACCCATGGAAAACCCAGAGGAATAATGCATTGAAAACTTTCGATGAGGCTTGGAAAGAATTTTTGGATGCATTAAAAATCTCTGAATCACTTGAGGCTACAAACGATGCATATAGAAATTTTTTTGCATGGTGTAAAGAAAATCAACGAAAGTCCAAAGAGTTTTATGAAACAAACAAACTTATAATTGATTTTGTGGTCGAGGTTGGATCAATAGGACTTAAAAATTATGGTAAGCCTGGTGCTGAAGAAATTATTTTTTCAGATTTGCCTGTATTCGGTGTAATTTGGCAAGTTTGTTCTTCGCTGATAGATTTATATGAAATGATGACTGTTTATCAAGATTTGATTGAAATTTTACCCGATTTCATTCTTGCCTATGATGACCTTGTAAATAATCCACCTCCTCCATCTCAAGTTCCCGAACCAATTAAGGAAGAACCTATAAAAAAGAAATCAAAGAAACCAAAATCCCCGAAAAAAACTATTCTAATTATTGCTGGACTTGTAGCTGCGGGTGGAATAGGGGCTTTACTTGATAAACCAATTGGAGAAAGTGGGATTAATATCACAGGTAAATGGAATTTTGAATTTAATTTAGACTTTCGTTCGTTGGGGGTTCAATGGTCAAGGGGAGTTATGACTATCAACAGCGATGGAACCATTCAATGGCCTTCAGATACTTCGACTTGGACTTACACAGTTAATGGAAGTAATATTAGAATGGAACTACATGTTCCCTATTGGAAATCACCCGCTGGAGATGTTGTGGATGCTAATTGGATATTTACTGGAGAAATTAATGATGAAAACAATATGAGTGGCAATGTAGAAGGTATATTTAAATGGAGTTGGGCAACTGAAAGATACTATGGTAAATGGTCTGCTAAACGTCAGTAAAATTGCGTTTTCCAACTCACATTAAATTTTAAGGAGTATCTTATGTATATACAAACCATTAGTAAGCAAGAAAGATTTAAGAAGTTCACAAGCTGTTTTTTGATTGTCCTGATTGGGTTTTTAGGATTTCCATTTTCTGTTTTTTCGTCTCCGAATCCTGATGCAACCCAGGCCAAACCAAGCCAAGTTAAAGTTACTCCAATAGAACCAGATAAGGGGGTGGTTGCTTCGGATTCGGTGCAGGATAGTTCAGTTAATGAAAGCAAGGAGCACTTCGCTGTCATTGAAGAATTCAAAATCGATAAAGGGTTCTGGTTCACACTGTTTGCTATATCTGAGTTATCCAAGCAGGAAAAGGGGAATAATCAAACTGCTTTTAACGCCACGCCCATTGCTTTCAGTTTAACCGGTAGTGGGATTTCACCCACTTATACCATTATAAACAAGGGCGCCAAGGTCCAGACTGTTAATCGTGATAACTTAACAGGTAAGCTGTCACTCCCTGACGGGAAGTCCATTTTGACTGAGGCTATAAACCAAACATTGACCAGACTGTCCAGTAATAATGTGATCAGACAAGGTGACTGGGAAGAAAACGTAACCATATCCCTGAAGGAATACACCGGAATCCGGAGCTTTGAAGTACCCGTCCGTTTTAAAACCGAACCGATTAAAGACGACAAATCACTCTTCCGAATTTCGTTTGAAAGTGAATCGTTCGATTTTAGCTTGAAATCCAATAGCTCCATAAAACAAAATATGAAAGGTTTTACCATCGTCGGGGCAGAGAATAAAAAAGTCTATTTCTCCGTTTTTCGATATGAGGGCGATTGCTCTCAATATGAAAATGGATACCAATCAGACCATTTTGTCGGTCAACAAATCGGCTATCTGACCAATCCTGAAAATGGGAAAGCACTACTGGATTCTATTGATAAAGGTGGTTTTAATCAATTGTTAAATGGGTATCCGATGATTAATCTTTCCTCCGGGAGTTTTAGAGATAAGGCGCTGTCTCTGCCGGACTGGATGGGAAAGGTTTTGGGTATGTCACGACTCTTGCAAGCCAGTACATTACTCACAGCAGATAAAAGCTCTGATTTCGCTACCATTACCACCAGTGTGGGAGGCCATATAATAGATGGTTTATGGTCGCTAGCCTTTAATACATCTTCTTTTTTAAAAGAGCTGGCTACCGGAAATCGACAGGATGCGCCAGTCAGTGAAGTCACCAACCGGCTCTTAGATTCGAAGATCTCTTTTATTCGGAACCTGTATGAGGGGGAAAAAGACACCCAAGGGTGGATTGGAACCGCACCGCAGATAGAGATAATTGATCCGTCTGTATTTGAATGTTATTCAAAAATTGGAGGAGATGCCTCTGGATTGCAGGGAGACTTATTGGCAATCAATAAAGATAATTGGGCACTATTAAAACGGGATAGCCAGGGGAAGTACTCTGGAATTGAAGAATCGGTATCAAGATTTGCGGGAAATCTTCAGAATACCATCCAAAAAAACCTTTGGGGTAAGAATCCTTTTGGAAAAACTTCGTTGATTACTGATGGTTATGGAAGAATTGGGCAAGATTTAATAATAAAACAAGTTGAAGTCGCAAGGAGTATAAAAACTGAGAATGGAGTAGGAAAAAACCTGAAACCAGTTGTCCAGAATCCCGATAATCCAGGTGAATTCACGGAAAAATACATCACGACTCAAACAATAGAATATGCAGGCAAGGGAAAACAGTATAGGACAAGGTCTATAAATATTTCAGCAATGGATAAGCAAACTGACAATGAAAATAGACTCTCAAATTACAAATTATGGATCATGGGACAAGTTATGGAACCAAAAATGGATGATAATAAATCATTTTATGGTCCTATCGAATTCAGTAGAAAATTAGATGATGAAATTGTTTCATTTAAAACAAAGGGTTTTTATATTATTGAGCAAGTGTTAAATCAGACAATTGTTCAAGTAAAAAGATACAATCCTAGAAAAAATACGTGGAAAGAAAAAATAGCCATTAATTTTGCAGGAGAGTATTTACCTCAGAATTTTGAATACAACTTATCTAGTAATATTGTTGATTATGGAAATAATAATTTGGTTCTAATTATTCAATATGAATCATCACCCTTTACATTTAAATCATTAGAGGATAACGTTTCTTTTGTTCAATGCCATTCAAAGGGAATAGCGGTCTATTCTCTTGACAAAGAACGATTGTATCAACATACATTTAAATTTGAAGCCGATCTAAATGGTGAATCAATTTTGGTTGAGGAACTCGGATATCTTTCAAACAACAATGCAAAATCAATTATCCCAATTTTAGATGTGTGCAAGACACTGACGTTGGCGGAGAGACCTATAAAGGTAGAAAATCAAGCCGAATTGCCCGGTTGGGCTTTGCAAAGTATTCTCGCTCAACAAATATCTTCAACGGCAGGATTTGGCATTGGGGAAAGGGGAACGAATCCCACTATAGGAATAGCCACTATTGGTTATACTGCTGAAACAATTGTAAAAGATGGTTGGCAAATTTTGCTTGATAAACTTAAAGAAATCTGGAATCAGACTTACAATAATGCTTTAGAAAAACTTGATGCAATCAATGATGCATATACAGAATATCATACTTGGTGTAAAGCAAATAAACCAATGGTTGATTTTGTTAAAACCGTAGGAAATGAAGGCATAGATTATTTGCTTGAGGATAATCCATTTTATAAAACTAAAAATCTATTTAATTTTGACCCATTTTCAATAAATTATAGTGGATTTGTGCATTTTATTGGTGAGATTATTCCCTGTTTAAGAAGTGCTGTAAATATTTATGGAAAAGCAGAGATTTTAATAAAAGTAATTGAAATTAATACAAAAATGATGAATGTTTTTGTAAATATGATAGAATCTGCGTTTCCTCCTATTTCGACTACACAAACGCAGGAAATAAGCAAGAAACCACCAAAGCCAAAATCTCCACTTAAACCCATAATAATTGGCGCAGGTATTGCATCTGTTGGTGCATTGACGGCTCGAATTGCTGGTTCAAAAGTATCGGAAGAAGAGGGCGGCTATTATAGTTTTACTTTATGGAATTTATCTCACAATAATACGGGCGACATCGTTTCTCTTAAAATAGATGGGAAAGAATACATGACATCAAGTATTTTAGAATATAATAAAAATAGAATTATAAATATACCAAAAAAAAAATTACACGGCTATACTTTCTTTTTTAAAACCCGATGCGGATGGTCGGATGAAATGATAAGTGGAGTTCCTTCATCTCCATTTAAAATTTATTTCAATCAAATAGAATCTTGGGATGAAAATCTTAACCATATAATACTTTGTCACTTTGTTATCGAACCAATATGGGACTAATCTTTGGGGTACAGCATTTCGGCAATTTTCACTTATAAAATATCATAATTGAATGTCATTTTAGGAAGAAGCTGCTTTCAGTGTGTCCTATACATTGTTTTGTATTGGAAATGTGGATTAATTTATGAAAATTAAAATATTATTTTTTCATTTTTTGCTTATAGTTCTGTTTTTTCAATTCGGTTTTGCCAGTGATAGCAATGCTGGAAAGATTTCCTTAACCCTAGAGCAAGCCATAAATCGGGCACTGGTGCTTAACCGGTCGATACAAAGCGATCTGGACAATGTCCTAAGTGCCCAATTCTCCTTGATTGTGGCGGAATCGGAATTTCAGTTTAAGTTCCAACCCAACCTGTTTACCAATCTTTCAGGGAACAATGGTTTGGGAGGAGGTCTCTTGGTTTCAAAAAAATTTTCCTTTGGCACCTCCCTTTCCATTAACTCCAATGTCCAAAAATCCAATGGTGAATTTAATTCCGGTATAGATATCCTCCTTTCCCAACCCCTCCTAAAAGGGCTTTCCACCAATTACAATATGCTATCCGTTAAACAATCCGAATTCTCTGTGAGAACAGCCGAACGAAGCTTAACATTAACCCGGATGAATGTCATACTCCAAACCGTGGCGGCTGTGTATGAAATCATCTTGAGGAGAAAAATCTTGGGACTTCAGGAGGCATCCTTTAAACGTATCCAGGGGTACTGCGAACTGGCCAAAATAAAAGAGAAACAAGGATTCGCCAACGCACTGGATGTTTATCGTGCCAATATCCAACTGAAACAGGCCGAAACCATGCTATCCAATAGTCAGGAACAATTTCAAGATGCCACGGATAATTTAAAAATAATCCTAAATATCCCTATGGAACAGGATATTCGCGTAAATGCCTCTCTCACCTTTAAACCACTCCCTATAGATGAAACCCAGGCCATTCAATCCGCATTGGAAAACAGGGTGGAATTAAAACAACTGGATGACATGATGGCAATAATGGAAATGCAAGAAAAAGCAGCCAAACACAACATCTTGCCCCGTGTGAACCTTGAAGTGAAATATTCCACCACCGATACCAATAATCGTTTCTGGGATAGCTTCAATTTGAATAAAGGGAAAGTAGAAGCCCGGATATCCTCCTCCGGGGAACTCTCTCAAACCGCAGATCGTATGAATTATAAACGCAGTCAAATGGCGCTAAGAAGCGTCGAAAGAACCCTCAGTTTGAGCCGGGATGAAATTAAACGGGAAGTCAAAAATGCACTCAGAACCCTGATAAAGCTGGGGAAAAATATTATCATCCAAAAAGAACAAAGCCATGAAGCACGGGGCAAACTGGAACTTTCAAAAGTAAAATTCTCCCACGACATGGCAGATAACTTTGAGATCATCGAATCCGAAGCCCAATACCGGCAAGCGGAAGTGGATTATATCTCCGCAGTGATCGACTCGATTGTAGGAAGCTACCGTTTAAAAGCAGTAATAGGAACATTATTGGACGACTATGGATTTAAAGAAACAAATAACAAAAGTAAATAAGAGAACCCTTCTGATTTTTCTGGGAGCAGTGCTGGCTATCGCCTTAACTCTTGTTCTGGTAAAAAGAGTCATCATGCCCACCAGCACAAAAATCCCTTTGGTGGCAGCCACCTTAAAACCCCTTAAAGTGGATGTGGAAGCCGTGGGGCAACTGGATTCCGTAAATGCCTTAACCATCAGCTCCGAATTAAAAGGTGAGGTTAAAATTATCTATCTCATTGAAGAGGGCACCAAGGCCAAAGCTGGCGATATCCTGGTGCGCTTCGACTCCAAATCATTTGAAGAAAGGGTAACCACCCTCAGTGCCAAAATAGAAGAATGCAAGGCTCTGGTGAATGCCCAAAAACAATTGTTGGAGTGGGAGAAAAACCAGGCCATCCAAGAAATCAAAACCTCTGAATTCGATCTTAACGTGGCTGAACTGGAACAGCAAAAACTGGTGGAAGGAGATGGGCCGCTGGAAATTTCCCGCTTGGAAGGCGATGTCATTGAAAAAAAGACAGAGCTGGATAAATTGGCCGGTTACTTAAAAGATTTACGGGCATTGGAAAAAAAAGGCTACGATTACCCCGGTGAAATATCATTGTCTCTCAATAAAATAGAGAAACTGAACAAGGAGTATGAGGTCGCCAAAAAGAAGTTTGATACCTATAATAATTTTTTCTTACCCACCTCCATTGAAACCGCCAATGCCAAAGTCGAACGGGCGAAAATGATTGTCCAACAAACCCAGAAAGGCGTGGGGTTCAAAATTGGCAAAGCCATGGCTGAATATTCCAAGGCAGAACAAGAACTAGTGCAATATCAGAAGGAATTGGAATCAGCGCGTTTCGAATTGGAAAAAACGGTAATCAAAAGCCCCCAGGAAGGTCTCGTGGTGATGAAAGAAAACTATCAAAAGGGGGAATACCGGAAACCCAGGGTCGGAGATATTGTTTTTAGCAATAACCCCATCCTCTTCTTGCCGGATATCTCCTCCATGATGGTGAAAGTCCTCATCCGGGAAGTCGATCTCAGTAAATTGAAGGTCGGCAAAAAGGTTCAAATCAAAGTTGATGCCTATCCCGATCTCAAATTGACCGGAAAAGTCTCTTTGATCGGGTCATTGGCTGAACGACGGGAAGAACTAATGGGCGCAGGTGAAAAATATTTTAAAGTTAATATCCTGGTGCTGGGCAAAGAGGAATCCCTCAGACCCGGCATGACGGCCAGGGTTAAAATAGAAATCCAGGGTGGCAATAACGATGTATTGACCGTGCCCATTAATGCCGTATTCCAAGAGGATGGCAATAATGTCGTATATGTATCCACTCCTTTTAATTATCACAGAAGAAACGTGCAGATAGGCATGCAAAATTTGGAATCCGTTGAAATTCGCAAAGGTTTAAAAAAAGGCGAAATGGTCTGCCTCGAAAAACCGTCCAGCTTTAAAGAAGAATAAATGGAGCACCTAATAAAAAGAGAAGTCATCCGAACCGAAGGGCTCACCAAAATATATTATAAATCCGCCTTAGAGATAAAAGCCCTTGTAGATATTACCATAACCATCGAAAAGGGCGAGTTTGTGGCCATTATGGGGGCTTCAGGTGCCGGTAAATCCACCCTGCTTCATATTCTGGGCTGTTTGGACCGCCCCACCCATGGGAATTATTTCCTGGCCGGGTATGATGTCTCTACAAAAAGTGACAAGGAACTTTCCAGAATAAGGGCAGAGAAAATTGGTTTTGTTTTCCAGACCTTTAACCTCTTGCCCAACTACACCGTGTTGGAAAACGTCAAGATGCCTTTTATCTATTTTGATAAAGAGGCCATTGGTGGAATAGATATTACCACCAAAGCACTATCCGTTATTGAAGAGATGGGGATTGATCATCGTTTGAATCATTATCCCGCTGAACTGTCCGGTGGCGAACAACAGCGGGCTGCCATTGCCCGGGCACTGGTCACAAGCCCCGAAATATTGCTGGCCGATGAACCTACCGGGAACCTTGATTCCAAAACCGGTAACGAAATCATTGATATTTTTAGGAAGTTGAACCGTGCGGGCGCTACAGTCATTATGGTGACTCATAACATGGAATTATCTGCCGTGGCCAGTCGCTTTATTTATATTAAAGACGGCTGGATTGTTGAGAAAGAGTGAGAACCCATGAACCGACAAGAACAATTTCATATTGTCTATCGCTCCTTAAAACAGGAGAAGTTACGTTCCTTTTTAAGTACCCTCGGTGTTATTTTTGGAGTCGTCTCCATTGTGACCATGTTTTCCGTGGGTGAGGGGGCCAAGCGGAAAATACTGAGACAAATTGAGCAGCTCGGTATTAACAACATTATCCTTAAAACGGTTAACTTAACCAAGGCCCAGGCACTTAACGCACGGGAACATCTCTCCAACGGGGTTAACGCGGACGATATCCGTCGTATCCAATCGGCCATACCCCTCATTGATATCGCCGCCCCTTTGAAAGAAGTTAAAGCCTCTATTATTGGCATTTCAAAAGAGTTATACCCCGAAGTCGTAGCTGTATCCACGGAATTTCACCGTGTGGAAAATATGTCTGTATCCGCAGGTCGTTTTTTATCCGACCTCGATATATCCAACCGGAATTTTGTCTGCATTGTGGGCAATGAGTTATCCCAAAAATTGGGCCCCGCTGGGAAAATCGGGGCGTACCTGCGGATTGAAAATGAAATGTTCAAAATTATCGGTGTATTAAGCCCCAGAACGTTTGACTCCCAGGATAATCCCGTGATTAATATCAGAGATTTAAACCGGTTAATCATCATCCCACTAAGTACTGTCGAATACGTGGAACCGGGAACCGTGAGCCAGTGTTATTCGGAAGTTAAAATCAGGGTGCCAGACAAGGATAATATTTTTCTGGTGGCTCAACAGATAAATGCCATTTTGGATAAGTCCCATCTTTCCGCCGAGGATTATCAGGTGGTTATCCCCTTGGAATTACTTAACAAGCAAAAACAGACACAGGGCAATTTGAGTATATTTCTGGGTTCTATTGCTTTTATTTCATTGTTGGTTGGCGGCATTGGAATCATGAACATCATGTTGGCCAATGTTTCCGAACGGACCAGGGAAATTGGGATTCGCAGAGCCATCGGTGCCAACCAGGAGCATATCAAATCGCAATTCCTATTGGAAGCCGTTTTTATCTCCCTAATTGGCGGTTTTTTGGGGTTGGTACTGGCGTTGGTTATCATACTGTTGATTTCAATCTTGGGCAAGTGGGAAACGGTAGTCAATTTATGGATTATCCTTTTTTCCATCAGTTTGGCCGTAATCGTGGGGATACTTTCCGGTTTATACCCGGCAGTAAAAGCATCACGAATGAACCCGATACAGGCATTAAGAAATGAATAATAGATAGAAGTAGAAAAAATCAGTATATTTCACACTTTGGGAGGTTAACCATGAATCAAGAAAACACAACCAATTTACCACGTTCCACGCCACCGTATATTTTTATCATAATTGGGTTACTGGTGCTGATGTTGGCCCTACAAGGATATTTTATGTTCTTTAAAAGTAAGGCGGTCGTACCCAAGCCAGTTACCAGTAATGAAACCAAAAAAGGGATAGATGATCAACTGAAACTTCAGAAGATTACTGAGCTGGAAAGAAAAACACGAGAAGCACAGGGTGAACTCATCACTACGGTGGAAGCCTATAAAGAGAAAACAGGCAAGGATCCATTGGGAGGTAGCCCGATGAACCTGTCGCCTGAACAAAGCGAACTGATTAAGGCTCGTATTGAGAAGGAGAAAGATGTCTCGTTAAAATCTTTTTTGCAAGAGATTCTTGAAAAGAATAAAAAAATTGAGGAGTTAGCCGCCAAAATTGCAGAAATAGAAAACAAACTGCCGCTGCCCCACATTGCCAAAGAGGGTGAAACCCACGTCCAAATCGCCATAGATTTTTTAGTCAATCAAAAGAGGTTGGATAAAAAACTGGCTCAGAAATTGGTTGACAATACCTTATTGATGGAGCCATTAAAGGCGGGATTCAAAGTGTGGAATTTTTATTTAGAAGGGGTTTTTCTCAGTTCTGTCACCCAGGGCAAGGCATTGATCTCACCCAATAATTTGATTCGTGTGGAAAAGGGATTACTGGTAGAGGCCCGTAAAAATGCCGAGTCCCAGCGGGATCAATTGGCTCTCGATATCAAAAGTCTGGAAAAACAAAAAGCAGAAATAACCATGGAGATGGAACGGTTAAATAGAGAAAGAGTGAGTTTAACCAGCCTGATATCCAAGCTGAATGAAAAGGTGAACTCGCTTTTCTATATGGTAGATTCTGAAAAAAATCTGCTGAAACAGGGCATTCTGAAAGGTGGGTTTTTAAAGTCCATAAAGTTTAGCTGCCCATCAGCCGATTATTTTAGTAAAACCATTGATCTCAGATCCCAAACCTATATTCCCATTTCTGCTTCAGATTGGGGTATGCAGCAGATAAAAAAAGTGACTCTTTATCCACAGCTTTATAAAGAAGGAACCATTTATACCGTGGAAATTTCTTCGGATAGGCAGACCGCCACATTGACTCTCCTAGATACTGAAGAATTCAAGACCAAACAGGTGGTGATTGCGGTTAAATAACCAATTCATTGCGATAAATATTGTTTTTAATCAATTCAAAAAAACGCTTGTGGGTAAGTTTTGCTGAAGATATGTGGGGGCGATTCATTCCTTCAAGGTTTTGCAAACCTCATGAACAACTACTATGGAAATAGGTGATGAATGGGTTGAGTAAGATGAGTGAATTGGGTGGGGTGGAAGTGGTCGCACGGGCAATGAGACGTTAGGGCAAATGTCACCTATGTTATACCCAGGCAGTTAGGATGGTTTTACCTTCTGTTTCGATAGTTTCTATTTTCCCAGCTTGGCCTTTCTTTTTGCGCAGGTCAAAGATCAACAGGTAGCCGGAAAGTTTATTTTGCGCATCCAAATATTGACACAATTGGTGGATGCCGTTCTTGTGATAGGTTTCGCCGTGCCATATTTTCAGTTCGATGATAAATTTCTCCGTATCAAAGGTAATCGCGATGGCGAGACGTTTTTCCTCCGAAATTTGCACCTCTTTAAAATCATAACCACGGCCATTTAGAATCGGACGCATAAAAGCCAAGAATAGGAGCGTCCCGTTTCGTTCCACAAAATCCCGGCCCTTTTTCCCGTAATGTTCCTTCATGAAGGATTGGAATTTCTGGAACACTTTTTGAATATCCAGGTGACCCGATTCATCAAGATAATTGGCGGTGAAATGGGTGACCTTTACCGCCCCCGATGTCTCCAGTTTGGAGGCCATATAGTTATAAATACGTTGTTCGTATAATCGGTTGTGAACCCGGGTTTTACCCTGTTTCTCTTCTAAAATACCGAATAAGCTGCCAAATAAAATCTGTGGCATTCTCTAACACTTCCGAGCCGATGCCTTCGAAACTGATTTGCATGGGGTAGTATTCAGGGGAAGTTCGCAATTGTTCGTTCAACGTGTCCAGGGTAGTGGTTTTCCCATATTGTCGAGGGCGATTGATCACAAAATAATCCCCCAGATCGATCATTTTTTGGATAGCCATTATTTTGTTGGAGATATCTGCCATATAATGTCTTTCTGGGATACATGCGCCCGTGATATTGAATCGTTTTTTCATCGTGTCACCTGCTCTACGTGATAGTATATCAAAAAATAGGGTTTCACACAAGCCCAATGACCAGGAAAAAAAACAAGAATTTATTGCCATTAAATACGTAGACGCGGCATGTGATGGAGCCTATTATTGTTTCAATGACACAAAATTTTTTTAAACCACGGAAAAACAGTGGTACATGTGATTAAAATTAAAATAAAATGGCTTTGTCGAAGGGACAAATGATTTTGTTGGTGGGACAAAAGGTTTTGTTTGAGGGACAAAAGGTTTTGTTTGTGGGACAAATGATTTTGTTGAAGGGACAAATGATTTTGTTGGCGGGACAAAAGGTTTTGTCGAAGGGACAAAAGGTTTTGTCGAAGGGACAAATGATTTTGTTTGAGGGACAAATGATTTTGTTTGAGGGACAAAGGCAATGTAAAGAATAAATCTCACTAAATCCAAAATTAAAGGAGGAGGCCATGGATTTACCCGCAGATTCTCGAAAGCGCGTGGACGATGTGGACAGAATGGACGATGTGGACGATGTGGACCGAAAATAAAGGCATTTTTTTGTCCATATCGTCCACTAAGTCCATATCGTCCACAACGATTTCAAAAACTTGCTGGTGAATCCAGGGGGATTCACCCAGTTGATCTTTATAAGATTATATGGTATTTATTAAGCTAGTAATAAAATAAATACCCGGTCTATAAATCATTGTACCCGGGTTGGGGCATGTTGCGAAATTGATTAACTGAAAAAAGGAAGGTTGCATGGCAAATACAAATAATGGTGCCAATCTGGGTTTTGAATCCCAGATGTGGGCGGCTGCGGACAAAATGCGCGGGCATATGAATGCCTCGGAATACAAACATGTGGTGCTGGGCTTGATTTTTTTGAAATATATCTCCGATGCCTTCCAAGTGAAATACGACCAATTGGTATTGACCAGGGATACGGAGAATCGGGACGCCGAAGACCGCGACGAATATGTGGCTGCAAATATTTTTTGGGTGCCCATAGAAGCCCGCTGGTCGACATTGGCTGCCCAAGCGAAACTACCGACTATTGGCAAACTGCTGGATGATGCCATGGTGGCGATTGAAAAAGAAAACCCGGTTCTGAAAGGGGTGTTGTCCAAAGAGTATGCCAATTCGACCTTGGACAAACACCGCCTGGGGGAATTAATTGATATTATCGGCAAAATTGGTCTGGCGGATGAAGCCTCCAAGTCCAAGGATATTCTGGGGCGGGTGTACGAGTATTTTCTGGGCAAGTTTGCGGCAGCGGAAGGCAAAAGTGGCGGCGAGTTTTACACGCCCCGCTGTATTGTCAAACTGCTGGTACACATGATTGAACCCTATAAAGGCAGAATCTTTGACCCTTGTTGTGGTAGTGGGGGGATGTTTGTGCAATCGGAGAAATTTGTGGCCGAGCATGGTGGGAATATGGGTGATATTTCTATTTTTGGACAGGAATCCAACGCCACGACGTTGCGTTTGGCGAGGATGAATCTGGCGATTCGTGGTATTGATGCTAATTTGGGTGCGATGAACGCGGATAGTTTTACCAATGATTTGCACCGGTCCTTGCGGGCGGATTTTATTCTGGCGAATCCACCGTTTAATATGAGTGATTGGGGTGGTCAGCGGTTAACGGAAGACAGTCGTTGGAAGTATGGGTTGCCGCCGGTAAACAATGCCAATTATGCGTGGATACAACATTTTATTTTTCATCTATCGCCTACGGGTATGGCCGGTTTTGTGTTGGCGAATGGGTCGATGTCAACCAATACGTCGAATGAGGGCGAGATTCGCAAGAGTATCATCGCAGCGGATTTGGTGGATTGTATGGTGGCCATGCCTGGGCAGCTTTTTTATACGACGCAGATACCGGTGTGTTTGTGGTTCTTGACGCGTTTTAAGAAGAAAGGGAAGTTTCGTGATCGTAGTTTGCAGACTCTGTTTATAGATGCGCGGAAGATGGGGACATTGATTGATCGTGTGCATCGGGAATTATCGGAGGACGATATCGCGAAAATAACGGCCACCTATCATGCGTGGCGGGGTGAGAAAGAGGCGGGAGAGTATGTAGATATCCCCGGTTTTTGTAAGTCTGTGCATGTAGACGAAATAAAAGAGCACGGTTATGTTTTGACGCCGGGGCGTTTTGTAGGCGCGGAAGTAGTGGAAGATGACAGTATCCCCTATGAAGAAAAGATGACCGAGTTATCTGCCAAGCTTTTTGAACAGTTTGAAAAATCAGATAACTTAAAAGATACTATCAAAAAGAATTTGGAGATTTTTTTATATGAAAACTGATTGGGAAAAAACTATATTATCCAAAAAGGTCTTGATAAATCCAAATCGCAATTTGCCGCGTGGTACAAATTCTATTTATGTCTCTATGCAAGACCTTGAAACTAACAGGCGGGACATTAATACTTTTGAACGTAGAGAATTCAAAGGTTCTGGCTCTAAATTTAAAAATGGAGATACGCTAATTGCACGAATTACACCTTGTTTAGAAAACGGAAAAACAGCGTTTGTTGATTTTTTGAAAGAAGAAGAAACTGCTCATGGCTCCACTGAATTTATTGTTCTATCTAATATAGTTAATGTATCGGATAATTTATTTATTTATTACTTGGCAAGAAATCCTGAATTTCGTGCTTATGCTATTTCACACATGGAAGGTTCATCCGGGCGTCAAAGGGTTCCGAGTGTTTCGATAAGTAGGTATGAAATATGTTTACCTCCACTCTCCGAACAACGCGCCATTGCCCACATTCTGGGTTCTCTTGACGACAAGATCGAACTTAACCGGCAGATGAATGAGACCTTAGAGGAAATGGCACGAACCATCTTTAAAAGCTGGTTCGTAGACTTTGACCCGGTGTTTGCCAAAGCGGAAGGCCGCGATCCCGGTTTACCGCCCGATATCGCCACCCTTTTCCAAGATAGCTTTGAGAATTCAGAACTGGGAAAAATACCAAAAGGATGGCGCATATTTACAATTGACAAAATCTGCGAGTTTTCATATGGAAAACCATTAAAAGCAAACGATCGCATTTTAGGGAATATTCCTGTGTTTGGGTCAAATGGCCAAATTGGATTTCATAATACTTCAATTGTAAGAGGACCTGGCATAATAATTGGAAGAAAGGGCAATCCAGGAATTGTAACATGGAGTGAAAGCGACTTTTATCCTATCGATACAGCTTTTTACATTACACTAAAACAATACGTGACATCAATGCCTTATTTTTTTTATGCACTAGAAAGGCTCAATCTTCCATCGTTATCGGCAGATTCTGCTGTACCAGGACTTAATAGAAATGTAGCTTATATGTCAAAGATACTTATCCCGGATGAAAGAATACTTTTTGAGTTTTGCAACCATATTCGCACGATTTATAAAACAATAGACGAGAATAAAAAAGAATCGAATTTATTGATTGAATTGAGGGATTATTTACTTCCCAAACTCATTTCCGGGGAGATTCGCGTGCCGGATGTGAACAAATTTATCAAGGAGAACAGCACATGTCCACCATTAGATTAACTGAAGCCGCTTTAGAACAAACCGCCTTAACCTGGTTTGAATCCCTCGATTACCAAATCCAAAACAGCTCCAAAGTGTCTCCGGGTGAACCGGGTAGCGAACGAAAGGATTTCTCCGACGTCGTACTCAAAGGCCGCTTACACCTCGCCCTCCAAAATATCAACCCTACCATTCCCGAAGAAACTATCCAAGACGCCATTAAACACATCACCCACACCTACTACTCCAGCCCCATTGATAACAATCGTTCCTTCCATCGCATGCTAACCGAAGGCGTCAATGTCTCCTATCTCGAAGATGGCCGCCACAAAGGCGATCAAGTTTGGCTCTTAGACCTCGATGATCTCGATAACAACGACTGGCTCGTCATCAACCAATTCTCCATCACCGAAAATCGCCACACCCGCCGCCCCGATATCCTCATCTTTGTCAACGGCCTCCCCCTGGCGATCATCGAATTAAAAAACCCCACGGATGAAAAAACCACCATCACCCACGCCTACGACCAATTACAAGATTATAAAAAAAATATCCCCAGCCTCTTTATATACAATCAACTGCTCATTGTTTCCGATGGTCTTCAAGCCCGCATCGGTTCCCTTACCGCCCATTGGGACCGCTTTATGCCCTGGCGCACCATCGACCGCTTAGAACCAGAACCCAAAAGCGCCATTCAATTGGAAGTTCTAATCAAAGGCATATTCCAAAAACACCGCTTCCTTGATCTCATGCTTAATTTTATTGCCTTTGATGATGACGGCCAAACTATCTCTAAAAAGATTGCGGCCTATCATCAATTCCACGCCGTCAATAAAGCCGTCGCTTTTGCCTTTTCCGCCTGCGGTTACCCTTACGATCCCAATCAATTAAACGGACGCTTTCCCCGTTTCATCGATAATACTCCTGATTCCGTTCACGCCGGTTATAGTCCTTACACCCCCGCCCCCGATCATTTCAACCACCGTCAAATCGGCGTCATCTGGCATACCCAGGGCAGTTTCAAAAGTATGTCCATGACCTTCTTCGCTGGCAAACTCATCCGCCATAAAGGCATGAAAAACCCCACCATGGTCATCATTACGGATAGAAACGATCTGGACAACCAACTCTTTGCGACGTTCTCCCATTGCAAGGATTTATTACGCCAAACTCCCATCCAAGCGCTAAACAAGGATCATTTAAAAGGACTATTAAACACGGCGGGTGGTGGCGTCATATTCACCACTATCCAAAAATTCCAACCCGATCAAAAAGGCAGCAGTTACCCGCAACTCTCCGCCCGTTTGAACATCATCGTCATTGCCGATGAAGCCCATCGCAGTCAATATGATTTTATCGACGGTTTTGCCCGCCATCTTCACGATGCTCTCCCCAATGCCTCTTTTATTGGTTTTACCGGCACACCGATTGAAAGCGCAGATATCAACACGCAAAATGTATTTGGAAAATATATCGATACCTATGACATACTCCGTGCGGTTGAGGATGGCGCCACCGTGCCGATCTATTACGAGAGCCGCCTGGCTAAAATAGAACTGTTGGAATCGGAAAGACCCAAGATCGATCCTGAATTTGAAGAGATCACGGAGGGTGAAGAAGAATCCAGCAAACTTAAACTGCAATCCAAATGGGCCCGCATGGAAGCGATGGTCGGCACGGCGAAACGCATTGAAAAAATTGGTGCCGATATCGTAAATCATTTCACCCAGCGTAACGCGGTTCTCGATGGCAAAGGTTTGATCGTGTGTATGAGCCGGCGTATTTGCGTCGACATGTATAAGACCATTGTCAAGATAAATCCCCAATGGCACAGCCGGGACATTAACACGGGCAGTATTAAAATTGTCATGACCGGTTCTATAGACGACGACCCGACTTGGCAGCCACACATTCACAGCAAACTGGAACGGGAAAACCTCGCCAAACGATTTAAAGACCCCAATGATTCCCTTAAGCTGGTCATTGTACGTGACATGTGGCTCACTGGTTTTGATTGTCCGCCGTTACATACCATGTATGTGGATAAACCCATGCGCAGTCATGGACTCATGCAGGCCATTGCCCGCGTCAACCGTGTTTACAAAGACAAACCCGGTGGACTGGTGGTCGATTATATCGGTCTTATCGAACAACTTAAAGAAGCACTCGCGCAATATACCCAGGCCGGGGGAACAGGTCAACCCTCCATTGATATAGATGTCGCTATTGACGTTTTGCACAAGGCGTACCAGAACGTTGTCGCCTTATTGGCTGGTTTTGATTATTTATCTATCCTCCATGTCGATCCCCGCCACCGTTTGCAAGGCATAGCTGCCGCGATAAATTTTATTCTTTCAGAAGTAGAGCGCAAAAAACAATTCCTTGCGGCAGTCACTAAATTGAGCCAAGCTTTTGCGCTCTGCGTGCCCCATGAAGAGGCTTTAAAGCTTCGCGATGAACTCGGATTATTCCAGGAACTACGTGCCGCCATTGCCAAAGACAGTCTAAACGGAACCCCGGCCACCAGCGAGGAGCTGGATAGTGCCATTCAGCAATTGGTTTCCCGTGCAGTGACCTCTGATGAAGTCATTGATATCTTTGCCGTGGCTGGTTTTAAGAAGCCTGACATTTCTATTCTTTCCCCGTCTTTTTTGCAGGAAATCCGTCATTTTTTGTATCCCAATCTAGCTGTAGAACTATTGCAGCGCTTGGTGGCTGAAGACATTACCGAAAAGTTTCGTAAGCGACCCCTGCAGGCCCGTTCTTTTGCTGCCATGTTAGAAGAGACTATCAAACGGTATCAAAATCATAGTCTTGAGACAGTTGAAGTCATTGAAGTGTTGATTGAAATGGCAAAAAATATGAATGAAGCGCAACGGCGTGGAGAAGAGACCGGTTTAAGCGCGGATGAGTTGGCTTTTTATGAAGCATTGGAGATCAATGACAGTGCGGTCAAAGTAATGGGTGATGAAAAATTAAAACTGATTGCCCAGGAATTGGTAACAGCGGTGCGTAAAAGTATTACCCTTGATTGGACTATCCGCGATAGTGCCCGCGCCAAAATCCGCTTGAAAGTAAAGGCAATTTTACGCAAGTACGGTTATCCCCCGGATAAACAAGAAAAAGCCACGGATACGGTCTTGGAACAAGCCGAAGTGCTGTGTAATGATTGGGATAATCAAGAAGAAAAGGAATAAAGAAAGCATTCCGCTAAAAATTTGCAGGAAGTGGAGATGCTGTTTGATGATTTAAAAAACTTCGTGGACATTCGTCCAATTCGTCACAGATTGGAAAAACGGGTGCGTTCCCACGTCTTCATCTGTATCTTATCATTGCTTTTAAAAAGAATATTTGAAATAAACTACCTTGGCTGGAAATCGACTTGCTTTTTGTGTTCACCCTAGCCAGAAAGGCCATAATGAGAGTTGTTGACAGATTTATTAATTATTTGGACCTTTCCCCAAACTTTTGGTATAATATACCCATGATACCAGAAAGAATTTCTAATAATGATGTTCATCTGTAAAAATGATCATATTCGAACCCATCTGGCCCTGGTCTTATATCGCCGCCCTAGCCGCATTCGTGGCAGGGGTATCTATGCTATTGCGGGGCCTGCTCGACTACTTAAAAAAGAATACTCTCTGGCTTGTTCTCGGCGGCAGCAAAATCACCCGCATAGCAGTGCTCTCGCTCTCTCTCCTCGTGTCCATCCTGCTCGCTGTAGCCGCATTAAACCCCATCTGGACCGATAAACCCGCGCGCGCGCACTTTCACTTGCAAACCCTTGTGGATGTCTCTGACAGCGTGCTCCGCTCCCAAGGTGGCTGGGAAAGTCTCCGCCAAACCTCCTATCAAAACATCCTGGCCAGTATCGCTGCCACACCTCAATTCATCCAACAGAAATGCACCGCTGGGATTACCACTTTCCGAGATGATAGCTTTGAAGCCCTTACGAAACACCCCCTCAAAGACCTGCCCGAAAAGTTTATCAAGTTGGATAAAAACAGTTTCGCTGGTGGTCAGGGTACAGATATCGAACAAGGACTTAATGCTGCTGCTACCGCCCTAGAAAGCGCGGGTGGCCAAGGTGCGGTATTGCTTATCAGTGACGGTAACGAAATCTCAGGCCATGCACTGCTGACCGCCCAACAACTTGCCCGCCAGGGTATTCCCATCCATGTTCTGCCGATCACCAGCCGCAGCCCTGCCGTGGCTATCACCGATGCCGACTTGCCCCGCCAAACCCACGTCGAAGCCGAAACCTTCTTGCGCGGCCTGCTCCTTAATCGCCTCGATAAAAATAAAATTGCCGACCTCACCACCACTACTCGCACTACCCGCGTTACCCTGGAACCCGATGTCTGGGTGCGTTTTCGTTGGCCCATCCAGTTTGATTCTTTCGGGTTGCAATTCATTGATTTAGCGCTCACTCCTATTGGCGAAAAATCGTTGCACAGCAGGCGCTTTTTCACTTATGCCAAACGTCCCCCCCGCCTACTTGCCATTGGTGGCGATAACCGCTGGATATCTGCGGTTTCTGGCGATGTGGCCGAAATTATTCCCGTGCCACCGGAAGACCTCATCCTGCCCGAGGATTTAAAAGAAATCGATGCGGTTGTGATCAGTGGTATTCCTGCCGACACCTTACCTCTGCAATCCATGATCTCTATCCAACAAGCTATTGAAAAGGACGGCAAAGGACTCCTGCTTATTAACGGTAACCACCAGGGCGCAGATGCTGAAACGGCGACGGTTATCATGAGTTATAAAAATTCCCCCCTGGCCGCCGTGCTCCCGGTTGTGGGTGGACCACGACCCGTTTTGGATGAACCACCACCACGACAGGTGGTGATTCTGATGGATACCTCTGGCTCTATGGTGGGATGGAAGATCAATAAAAGTATTGCCATTGCCAAATATATTATTCAGTACCTGCTTCGCCCCAAGGACCGCCTTGATGTCATTACTTTTACCACCGGTGCGGGTCAATTAATCACTGACCGTGAAATGAATGATCAGGGTAAACAAGAGGCTCTTGAAAGCATCGACCGCATCCAGGGTGGCGGCGGCACCGATCCCCAGCAAGCACTGGAACTGATTGGCAATCGGCAAATGTCCCAATGCGGCATGATCTTTATCTCTGATGGTGAATTTGAACTGATCAGCTACCGCCCTGATTGCCGCGTCACTGTTTTTGAAATCGGTGGCAGTACCTTTTCCCAAAGTCCTGCCCTCAAACAACTGGCCGATCCTATCCCAGTGCCCGGGGATTTCGACCCCAAAGCCATTACTATCCCCTACTTTGAACCCCAAAAAAGGAATAAATTCTACGAGGCCCAATCCTTCTCTCCCCTCGCTATGGGCCAACACCTGCCCAAACACCTGCGCTTGCCTGTGCCCACTCTCCAGTTGGACGGTTCCGCTGTTTCCTACTTGCGGGAAGGTGCTATTCTTATCGGTGTACGCCCCAAACTCATCGATCCCGTGCTCGCGTTCAAGCAGGTGGGTTTAGGCTTTTGCGGCTATTTCGCTTCCGCACTTAGTGGTCCTTGGCTCAAGGAAAAAGAGGGGAGCAGCGCTATCTCCGCCTGGATTGGGCGTCTTGTACCGTTTATGGAACGTGACCGCTACGATTTTTTGATTGAAGATTACGGCGACTCGCTTGACATCCGTGTTTCCCTGGTGGTTAAATCAGGGAAACTCCCCGATGTCACCGGAATGACCGGGGTTATTCAATTCCCCGGTCAGGAGACAACCGGTGTCGCTTTGCGTGCTGACCAGACCTTGCCCGGCACGTTTCAGGGAGAAATCCGCGTCGACCGAAAAGACCGGCCCCGTCACGCTTTCCTCGTCTTGCGCGAATCCGGCCCCGACGCCATAGCCAGGGAACAGCGCGTTCCCATTATGATTCCTGCCAAAGGCTCAGTCAATGCTTCTCCCACAGCCGAGGCCTATTCTTACGGGCAAAACCGTACCCTGCTCAGACAAATCGCTGAAGCTGGTGGTGGTATGTTCAACCCGCCCAAAGGAACCCCATTTTTTACAAACAGGCCTGCCACCCAAGATGGCTCGCCCTTATGGCCCCTATTGTCAGTAATTGCCGTCTTTTGTTATTTGGCCGCAATCACCTTAAAACGATGGAACCCCTAGAAAAAGTACCCCCCGAAAAACTACACCGCCTCGAATTAGAAGCCACTCTCCAAACCAACAAACCCATAGATTTCACCTCCCTTCCCATCCGCGAAACCTCTCTATTATTACGTCGCCTCGCCAAAGGATTACTAACCGAACTCCTCGATCCCCCTCCCACACCTCCCACACCTCCCATACTTCCCATAATTCCCATAATTCCCATAATTCCCATAATTCCCACACCTCCCATCACTCCCATTCCTCCCACATCCCCCGATCTCTTAAAATATCTCTTAAAAGAGGAAAGTTATTCATTAACCCACCCCCGCATCTGGAGAATCCAACGCCACACCTCCAATTTAAAAAAATTACTCCACAAAGCCATCACTGGCAAATTAAATGCCAAACATTGGCAATTAGCCACCAACAATCATATTACCCGTGGCATCGGCGCCAGTAAACGAAACGGCCTGCCCGATGACCTCTGGGGTCTGGCTGGTATTCTGGCTTGGCAGGACCCCCATTTTAAACTCTGGGTGACCTTGAAGATTTATGAGCGGTTACGTCAGATATTTCTACTGGCTCCCTATGAACCCGCTATCATTACACTCTCTCCTAATACCTTCTGGGTGCTCATCGCTCTCACCACGTTAAAACCTTCCCTAACTGACCGCTGGTTTTCCGCCAAAAAGCGGGCCCGTGTCCGGTTGGCCAGAGGATTAAAGGAAGCAGGGAGCGCCCAGATCAGGGTCGATGAATGGGCTGGCTTCTGGGACCAATGGCTCATCCAACAAGCCGTCTCGCGTTGGCCTGCCGGATTCGCGCAACTGGACCGCTACATGTGTACCAACCTGCTCGAACTGCCTTTATTAAACACGCCCCTTGATTCCCCCCTTTATAGCGTCCAACGTCAAAAAATACCCCGCTGGCAACGGGCAGTCGAAAAATGGTTTGATATCCGCGATGGTGTCAAGCGCCCCAAACCCACGTTAAACGATCCCTGGATCATCAAACACAGCGCTTTTTGTGCCCCTGATTGGCAAACACAGACCCCGCTGTTTTTTAAACCCGCGCCCCCAAAAAGCGGGAAAAATGAGGAGACCCAATATGTTTAATCCCAAAGTACTCAAACTCCTGGCTGAGAAGTACCATCATATGTTTATCAAATTGAACCAGATCGAAGGAATACTAAACCACCGTTTTGCCGATATGGAACGCACTGTGCGGGCACTGGTTCTGGCCGTGGCCAGTGGCGAACCCCTTCTGCTGATCGGTCCCCCTGGCACAGGCAAGTCACGGTTGATCCGTGCTTTTTGTGGCCTCACCGGGCTTCTCGATGAAGATAACCCCGCGCTTGACCACCACCACTATTTTGAATACCTGCTCACCCCGTTTACTGAACCCGGCGAACTTTTCGGCTTCTATGATATCCGCTCGGCCATGGAAGCCAAAGAACTTAAACGGCTCGATAACGGCATGATGCAACATGCCAAGGTCGTGTACCTCGACGAGGTGTTTAATGGTTCCAGTGCCATACTCAACTCCCTGCTCGCCTTTCTGAACGAACGGATTTTTCATGATCGCAATGAACGGCAAGCCGTGGCCATGGAATGTCTTTTTGCTGCCTCCAACCACACCCCCCAGAGTCCAGAGATGAAAGCCGTGTTCGACCGCTTTCTGCTCCGTTGCCACCTTGCTAATGTCACTGCTGAACCCGTTAAAATCAGCGCCTTAATGCGCAAGGGGTGGCGCGAAACTTATAGCATGCATACCAAATACAGTGAATTTCACTCCCTTTTAAAAGATTTAAAAAAGTTCCGGGACACTATCTGCGATATTACCATGAAAGGCCACCTCGAACCCCAGGAGACCAACGGCTTTTATAAAGGTTTGACCCACCTTATCCATTATGCCCGCCAGTACGAGCTTTCCGAGGTATCCAACCGCAGGCTCGTCAAAATGCTGCACGTCATGCTGGTGGATCGTATTTATCATGCTTCCTGTAACGAGGAATTCAAGCAGGAAGGCAAGGAGATTACCCTTGGTGCCGCGCAACTGGAACTCCTGCCCCTCTATTTCCTCGACCGTTTCGATGAAGAAGCCGAAAAACAGATGCTGGCTGCTGCCAATTTTTGATCATGGAGCAGACCTTATTGGTTGAACTGGTGGCCCCGTCCATTTGGGAGCAGATGCAGGAATCGGTCTATGCCGGATTAACCAGCTCCCTTAAAAACAGTGCCCAGGCTATTTTAACCGCCCTGCAAAACCGCCACATCGGCATTACCCCCGCCTTGGCCGCGGAACTGGCCCAACTGTTGGAACACCAACCCGGTTCGCGAACCAGCAGCGGTTGCTGGGACGCGGTGATCAAACGACTGTTGGAAGAATCAGGTGCTCCCCGGCGTGCCGTTGCTATTTTACCTGCGCGGGTGCCCCTGTACATCCTGTTGCGACTGGCTGGCCCCGTGATCCAGGCGGCATGTCAACGCCTCCATGCTTGCACCCTCTTCTGTAGGGATGAAATCTCCAACAGCGCAACTGCCGAGGCGTACCAACACTATGCCCAACAACTGGAAAGCGAAATCCATGGTTTGGCCGCCAATACAGACACGAAAACAGACCCTCTGCAAACCTTCTGGAAAGAACAGGCTCTGACCCTCACCTCCTATTCCCGACGCGCCCCGCTCTGGGGTTGTACCGCTCCCAGACTGGCGGAAATTTTCCCCCCCGCGCTTTCTCTCTTGCTGGGAGTTAACCCCAAACTAACCGGTGCCGATTCCCTGGCCATTCATCCCAGAACCCGGGTTACCCCGCTTAAGAACCTCGAAATCCAGCGTATGACAGAGGGCGGGTTTAGTGGTATCCATATTTCGCGCCGTTTAGAAGATATGGGCGATATCTTGCTCAGTGAATTCCTCAATCCCCCAGCCGTACTGGCTGATCGTCTTATTAATAATGGTTACCTCACCTTGCAACGGGAGACCAAGCTCGAACAATTGCGGGATGTTCTTATTGTCGGTTTGCTGCCCGCAGGAATAGAGCCCGCACCCAGCGCTGATTTTATTAAAGCCTGCTGGTTTGATTTTATCGCCCGTTTTGGGTTCCTCTTGTACCGCAGTCGTTTGTTGCGAAGCGAGTTCCGCTGGCTGGAGGGTGATGCTCTCGGGCGCGTCTCTAGCTGCCAGTTTTTATTAAAAGAATTGCCTGCTCTTGATATTCCCGTGGCTGGTGACCTCACCCCCGTGTTTCGCCGCGAATTTCTGGCCGCCCTGGGCTGGCTGCCCCAGTTTCTCGACACCCGCCGACCCTTTGAAAAGGTGCCCCAGTACCACGCTACCACCCCGCAATTAAAGGTCGCGGGTGAACTGGACACGGCAAGTCAACGGCAATGGGCTTATTCTGCTTGGCGCTCGCAGCGGGAAAATATCTTGTGGGGCATGCAGGACCCCGTAAATGCTATTGGCAACACACCCCGTGACCATGAGAAACGACTGGCTATTGAAACGTATGCCTATCTGCACATCATGCTTTTTTTACCCGCGGCCAAACGAAAAGCCGAAAAAGGCGAGACTATTTCTGCTGCCACCCGGCTCGGTCCCTTGTATAGTGGTCTTGGTATCGGTCAATCGCAGATCGCGGGTAGCGGCCACCGCTACTCTGCCAGTATCACCTGGGTCCCAGAGACTATTACCGCTGCCCACCAGTGGGCGTTTGATTGCAAGGAAAGCCACACCACCCCGCTTTTTCCCCCGCCAAGCAGTAATCCCAATATAAATAACCCGTATACTACCTATAAAATCGCAGCCAGTCTCGAACAGGCCTGGCGTTTTCGCTTGCTCAAGGAGTTGCAGGATGAATGATACCCAACCTTTCTACCTCGACCAATTGTCGCCCCCCGAAGTGTTGCAATTACTCATCAAGGGTGCCAGCTTTTCCCGCGGGCGTTTCCTCAATCGTCTGCGCCTCATTCTTCCTCCCAGCCCGCCCTGCCAATTTGTCACCCTCGAACTTCCCGACCCGCGCACTATTGCTGCAACCGACCAAACAGGCGAAACACCCAGCTATCAGACTCTGTTTAACACCCTTGTTGAATCCTTCAAAGAGCTCACCCGCCGCAGCCCCCTGGTCCGTTTCCCCGGTGGTGAAGCCAGGGAACTCCCCGAAGCACTGGCTTGGCTCTTAACTGAAAGCCTGCCCGGTAGCGAGGAACATGTCGCCCCCAGCACTGGCAAACAACTCCTGGTTGTGACCCCGCCCATCAATGAAAACGATGCCGAGGTGCTGTTCAGACACCTCCTCTTCCATGCCACGGCGACACGTCTCACCAGTGTGGATTCCGGGACCGCTTTCTCCCGTTACCTCTTTCATGTGATGGACGACCCCCAGCGGAAATCGTCTTTTCAGGCCATCAATGCCGCCGGTATATTTAAGGATTGCGCTATTCTCAGTGGTTTTGAGGTTGATGGTTACACCACTTTTTTCCCTGCCCTATCCACTCCTGAAGAGCAAACACTGCGGTACTTCTGCCAACTGGTCGAAGTCGCCCCCCTCTTATTTAGCCACCGCGAAAAGGAGAAAACTACCCTCACTGCCGCCCTGCTAATCTATAACGCCACAAACGCCCCGCCCTCCCAGCGGGAATTTCTCTATCTGGGTGGCTTACACTTTTACGGCCAGGAACGTTTCACCCAGCGAAAAGTCCGGGCTGTTGCCTTTCAATACCTGGATTTGCAGCAGAGTCCCCAGGGTCTTAAACGTCTTGAGGAAGCTATCCGGCTCATTGAACCCCCGGTGGGTTACCATCTGGAACTACGCGACACCACCACCATGGAAAATAATACGCTCCAGCGGTTGCAAGAACAAAAAGCACGGCTTGAATACAATCTGGCTTATTTACAGAGTATTGCCAGACCCCGGCCCTTGTTGAAACGGTTTACCCAGAGCCAACTGCCCGCCCTGGCTGCCGAGATTCGCACGTTTCCGATTCATACGATATTAGAAGGGAGTGTCAAATATGGGTTTCAAGCCAGCCAGGAACAACCTGCCGGGTATCACTTCCTGCTCATTGACCCTGCCACTACCACCCGCCTTGAACCCGACCCTTTTTTATTGTGGCGCGACCTCGATGTGCCCCACATGTCGTTTCGTCTTGATCCGTTTTGGGCCAATTACTATTTTGATACCGGTGGTTTGACCCAAGCCATGGTCTTTGTGCCTCAGGGTTTCACTATTTACCCGCCCCTGCACTCCTGGCACCAGGAGAGCATGGACCTCTACCTGCGGGAAACCATGTCCGATTGGTTTGCCGCCCCATTGGCTGGACGCGCTATTCCGGCACGACCCATCTACGTGTTTGATGGCGCAGCCACACCCCAAACGCCCATATCTATCTTCATCTTGGACCAGGACCGCTTTGAACCGCTGCACACCCGGCTGGGCTGGTTAAATGACAATATTGTCGTTTCCCACACCCTGGAAAAGGAGTCCCAGATCAAAGAAATGGCCAAAGATATTACCTGGACCCAAGCGGCCCAGGCGATCAAAGCCAACTTGGAAGAAACCCACCGCCAGTTCGAGGAGGCCGCGCACACGGCGAGCCGTAACATGGCTGAAACCACTACCGAGATCACCGGGATATTCACTACCGAGATCAACCGCGTCGTGCGGGACACCTTTCGTTTGGCTGAAAAAATCAAGCGCACCGACCAACGGTTACAGGAATGGGACAACGTCTGCACGGACATGGAAGACACTCTCAAGCAAGTGCAGCAGCAATGGCAAGAAACCCAGCATCAAAAAACCGAAACCCAAAACGAATTCCAAAAAATCGAACAAGACATCCAGCACGAATTGGACACGGCTGACGCCCGCCGCCAGCAAATGGAAACTCTTCTCGAAGAAGAGATCAAAAAAATGCAACTCACCAACCGCACCCTCCGCAAGCGTCTTAGCCGGATCAAACTATAACCCATGTCCACCGCAACCCCACTAAGTCCAGTTAGTCCAGCAAGTCCAGACAGTCCAGTAAGTCCAGTCATACCTCCCCCCACCTTTCAGGAAAAACTAGCCACCCCCTTCCGCCAATCCCTCAAGGACAGACAAGACCTATTGGATGGTGGCTCCCAACGCCTCGAAGAAAACATCGAATTGATTCGTCTCTGGCCCGACCGCAAAAAAAAGTTGCAGCAACTCGTGCTAAACCCCATGCAAAAGTGGCTCACTGCCTTAAAAAAAATGGCCCGGCCTGTAAAGAATTACAAACGCTACAGGAAGGAAAAAAAACAACTGCTCCGTTCCAAGTATCCTGCCATTTACAGTTGGAGCGGGTTCAACTTAAAAGCGTCCATAGGGTTATTAAGAGTCCTTAATATCCTGCGTATTTTAATCATCATCTCTTTCGTCCTCGGCGTTATATTCTTAGCTGGTTATTTTCTCATGCAACTGGTGGGTGCTGTATAATGAAAAAAGCCCCGCGCTCCTTTTTACTCAAAGCCATGCCCGTCAGGATATCATCCGCCAAGCGGAAACTTTCCCAGGCCAAACGTTTTATCCTCGTGTGTGGCTTGGCTGCATTTTTTATTATTCCTATCTTTATTATTGTCACCCGTATCCTTCCCAAAGACGGGGCCGGGCGTCTGTTTTATTGGCTTCACGATGCCCTGTACCTGCCCATTAAAGGGTATACTTACACCTGGTTTTATCCCTTCAGTCTGAGTTGGTGGGGACCCATTGCCATTATTATTCTTGTTTGGACTATCGCCTATTTAGCCATGGTCAGTCCCACCAAGGACCTACACGGTCAACTGCTCCGCCTTTTTCTGTCCCGCCCCACGTGGCACGCTATTTTACTCAGCACGACTGCCCGGCTACGAAAATGGAAGCTGAATGGTCTGCTAATGCGGGAAATCGCCAACCAGGAACGAAGGAAAGCCTTGCTCCAATTGCAAATCCTGCCCTTTTCCACTGTGCCTCCAGACTCTGTTAAGCGCCTCTACCAGCTCACTTGTTTCCATATCCGCTTGCTACTTCAGCCCCCTGTGACCAAGACTGAATACCTAGAAGCCGCGCACGTGTGGCATGAAGCTTACCTACAGTTCCATAACCGCCTTTCCCGCTACCCCGAAAGCGAAATTCTAAAAGAGTGTTCAACCCAATTGGCCCAACTGGCCGAAACCGTGTTGGCCCCCCTGGTTGATTGGCGTAACGAAGCCCAGTTCAAAACCTGTATGACAACGCCCCCTGGTTTTGAACTCCCCTCCATCCTCGTCGATCTTTTTTACCTTGCCGCCTTACATAACCCCACCCTGACGCCCATCATCCAGAGTTCTCCCCAAAATATCACCACGATAGTGGCCACCCGTCTGGCCGAATCCACCACCACCCGACAACACCAAATCGACAAAACCCGTATCCAGGTAGAACGAATGTTAAACGGGGAAATTGATGCGCTCTACTTTGCCAAAAATGAAAATCCCGAGTCCTGGCCTCTTTTATTTGGTGACCTGCCGTTTCATTCCTTGGCTGCCACTCTCAGCTTGGCTATTGCCTTTGATCTGGCGGGTATGCTGCCCTCTGCCTCGTTGGCTCTTGGTTACAGCGAATCATTGGAAGCCCTTGATTTTCAATTGTCCCGTTTGCCCCCCGAAGTATGGGACGCCGGCATGGTCCATGTTCTCGCCGACCACCCCGCTTCCCCTGACTACGGCTGGTGCGCCCATTTGGCCCAAGAAGAATTAACCCGCTACGAACACGCCTGGCAAAACATGCCCCCTGACCCCGAAAGCCCAGTAACCGCCGCCGATTTCCACCTCGCCCGCTCCCGCGTCACCGCCCTCTACCACGCCGCCGGCCCCGATTTCCAAAGCGAGGAACAATGAATACACCCATAACCCTCCATGCCTCCGGCGGCCAAAAACCCTTTCGAGAAAGGCTCGGGGGACGCAGTCCCCTTTCTGGACTTCCCAAAGCTTTTATTAATTGTCCATATCGTCCATATTGTCCATTTCGTCCATATCGTCCATATCGTCCATATCGTCCAGCCCCACAACCATGAAAACCACCTGGAATAATCCCCAACGCACGGGCCCCGACCGCATCAACGCCGAGTTAAAAGCACTAAAACTCCCCTTCCGTCAACGCGTGGATGCCATATGGCTCCTGTTGTTTTTTACCGGCCTGTTTGTCTTTGTGATCTTAGGGTTACTCGGTGTACTCATAGGCCATCGCCTCGGTATTTTTGACCCGCCCCCCATCCAATCCATCCAAGATGCCCGCATCCTCGTAAACGTATACCAAGATATCGCCAAAAAACCCCTGTTAGACGGCGTCTTTCATGAACCCGAAGCTACCTTATATCTTTCCCAACACGGCGGCAAAATCCATCGCTACAACCCCGACACCCACCTCTGGTCCACAGAAACCCCCTTCCGCACCGGACCCCGCTTATTAAACCCCGATATACTCTTACTACGTTCCGGTAGCGGTAATGATCCCCTTGCCAACCGCTCCCCGAAATGCTGGGACACTCTTTCCCTGTGGGGCTTCAGCGCCGGTGGTGGACTGATTCGGCGCACAAATGAAGGTTGGGAAATAGTGAAAGGCGATACTTTCTTTATTGGCAGTCGCGGTCTACCCGTGACCCAGGGCCAATTGACCGCTGCCGCGCTGTCCATGCCCCAGCAATGGCTGCTCGTAGGCACCGAGAAAGATGGTTTTGGAATGTATGATTTAAAAAACAAGTACTGGCTCCGCCTCTCCCCTACCCTGTTCAACCACCTGCCCGCCCCAAAGATCACCCATGCTGCCTGGAGCTTAAACCATTTCTGGCTCGGTGGTCCCAATGGACTCGTCTGCCTCGACATGACCCAGAAACAACCCCGTCTTGACGGCGTCCCCCATATCACCGGCACCATCAAGGACATGGATGTCGACCCCCAGGGTAACGTGTGGGTGATTGAACAGATCAACTGTCATACCGGCGGGAGCCAATGCTTACGCCTCACCCGTTTTGATACCCCCGCCGCTACAGCCCGTGTACTGGTTGACCAGATCAACTCCTTCCCCAATTTAACACTGGAAGACCTCCACTTTGCCCGTTACTGGAAAGAGGAACACCGACTGCTGGTAGCAGGAAACGCTGGTCTTTATTCCTATGACACCCACCTGCACAACTGGATATGCCATTTCAGGGGCACTATTCTCGATGTATTACCCTTCCCCAATCACGAAAAAGGATTTTACTTCAGCTTTACCGGTGGTTTGGGTATCGTCTCCGCCCAGGCCCCACCCTGGCATAGAGCCGATCAAAAATGCCAGACCTGGCTGTTACCCGGTATGAATTTTAATGAACGGCTCATCGCGCTCCATTACAGTCAAACCGGTCGTAAAAATAACCCCACCAACACCGTTCTCGCCCTCGGTCTTTCCGGCAAACTATTCGCACTTGACCCCGCTAAAACCAAAGATAATCTGACCACCGTGTCCAGCGGCACCCGTACTACCATTGACCCGGCCAAATTTCAATCCGTGGCTGCCTTTGGCAACATCGTGTTGCTCGTCGGCGATAAACAGGCCATGGTGCATGATATCGGGTCCCGCACCTATAAAGATATCCCCGCCTCCACCCTGCCCGAATGGTTGTCCAGCCCCTATCTACAGATGGTCTCTTCCGGCGATCAGGTTTACGCCGCCGCTCACAAAGAAGGTGAGACCCACATGTACCGCCTTCCCACCGTGGATGCAGCCACGGGGAACTTTAAAGCCGCCACCCTGCTGGCTATTGTTCCCGGCCCTGTGGGTCGTATCCGCGACTGGAATGGCCAGGGGATCGGTGTGATTGCCGGACCAGGGGACGGACGCCTGTTCCGTTTTGCTTCCGGCAGGGAAGAATTAACCGGGCCCGGCTTGGACGACATGAACGGCGTACCCCTCCTTGATGCGGCCCCCTATCTCAACGGCATTATTCTGGCCACGCCTTCGGGACTACGCGACTACGATTACCAGTCCCGTGGCTGGGGACGACTCCACCGTTTCACCCAAAACGCCTCCCCCAAAGAAGTCACCGCCTGCAATGATCGCCTCTTCATGAGTACCACCGATGGCCGCCTGCTGGAAATGGACCTCACCGGCACGTTTCAAAACCGGATCGGTAGCGCTTCCAGCTTCGATATGAGCGATAGCGAACTAAGCGATGTACGGCTGGACAATCAAAAACTCTTCCTCGCCGGCAAAGGTTTCATCAATCGTTATGACATTGATGTGCGCGGTGTGTCCGACCGCTGGCAGATTCCCGGCAATCCCGAGATCACCCTCCTCGGCACCGTGGCTGACCAGCCCCTCTCGCTGTCCGGGGGCACCGCCTATATCGGCAACCAGCCCCTGGACCCCGGCACCGGGCGCGTGCTCAATGTGTCCATCGACAACGATTACATCTGGACTGTCCGCCAAAAAAATGTGCCCGGTGCCCCGGCAGTGAAATTTTTAAAACGGTATCCCATCCTCAATCACATGGCCACCTTCAGTCGCAGTTACTTTTACAATCCCTATTCCGGTAGCGGCACCCGGCGCATCACCGATGTTGTGTCCCTGCCCGATGACATGCTCGCCGTGGCCACCGAGGGCGGGTTGCGTTTTTACAGTCCCATGGCCCGTTCCTGGTTCCAGCGCGTCAGTGGCGACCCCATCCCCCGTGGCGGGCGGCTCTATACCCTGGGCCGTCATCTCGTGCTGGCCGACCCAGCCGCCACCCAATTAACCGTGGTCAATCTTGACTCCCAACCCTGGCCCAACAGCGGTTCAGAAGACCCCGTGATCATTCAACCCAAACCCCGCGCCATCAAAGCCTATGTGGTGGAACCCACCTTGCAACAACTGGCCTATATCGCGCCCAACGGTTCGGTAAACCAATGGCACGGCCCAGTAGAACTCGAAATCCTACCCTCCCCAGGTACAGAACCAGTCCCCAATACTTTAAAACGGGTCTTCCAACACACGGCGGGCAAAAGCAATACCCTGACTTTTAGCACAGACAGCGGCGTGCTCCGTTACAATCTGGACCGGCATTACTGGTCCCCTATCCCCCTCAACCTGCCGCCCCAGGCCATCATTGCTGACAGCAACTGCGAGGTTTCCGGCGTGCAGCAATGGATCACCGTCAAAACCCAACCGGGTGGTTTTTACCTTGGTGTCACCGATTTACTGGCCACGAACCCTGCCACCGTGGTAATGAACCCGGTGTTTGTACCCGGTCAGAAGTTTAACAACCGTGGTGCCGACATCGTGGACGTGCAGCAGCGCGACAATGAGCGTTGGACCTTCCTGCTCAAAGATCGTCTCAAATATTACCAGGCCCAGAAGCGGCAATGGTTGCCCGATGTCATGTTTCCCGGTCTTGTCGATAGCCCCCAGTTTTACCAGTGGGGTGATCGTGCCGTTGTCGTTTCCGACAACGGGCGTGTCTGGCTCATCGGGCGACAAAAGGGATTGTATCCCACCAGTTTGGCCCGTTATGCGCTCAAGTCGGGCGAACAGACCGTGCTCGATGTGGATGGCGTCATCTGGCGTTTAACCGCTGAAGGTCGTTTGTATCGTCTGCCCCTGCCCGATGCTGGTGATTATCGTGACCCTGCCGCCCCGTACCCCATGACCTTCACCGCCCTGGAGATCGACAGTAACGGGCGTTTGTTGGCGCGGCGCCAGGGTGGTAGCGATCCTCTCACCACCCTGGCCACCGCCCGTTTCGACCGTCTGCCCCCGGCCCTGGACGCGGGGTGGCTCAAATGGAACCGCACGGACAAAACCTTTGCCGTGCAAACCCCCAAGGGCGTGGTGACCATGGGACGGGACTCCTTTGTACGCGATGGCCGCTTGCTCTTTGAAGCGATGAACGCGCTACTGGTTAAAAATAACAACCAGCTCTATGCCGCTACCCCGGAAGGCATCTGGACCTACACCACCCCCGATCTACGGCTCAATGATCCCGGTGTCACGTTCCGACCTATGACCTGGACCGTTCCCAGCCAGGCCGTTCATGGTTGTTTCATTGCCCCAGACACGTTATATCGTATTGAAGCCGATGGCCGTCCCGTGCCTCAAACCACCGCTGTTCATGCCGTCACTTTCGGTGATGTCACCCTGCGGGAAGATATCCGCCGAGGTGAGATTTCCGGGCGTTTAAAAAATGGGGCCACCGTTTTTGCGCCCCGTGGGTTCACCTGGGACCACAATAAGCGCGGGTTGGCCTATACCCAGGCCAGTGGTCTCCTTATTCTCAGTGATGCCGGGCTCCATCCCGTTAATGGTTACACCGGTTTTGAAAGTCTTCCCGGCGCCAGTACTCTTGAATTCCAGCGTCTCTACTCCCCGCAGACCGGTATTATCTATTACCAGCAGGGCACGTCCTGGTGGAAGCGAACCGCTCCCGGGCAGTGGCAAGCCGGTATCACCGACCCTATCGCCAACCGGGTGTTGCTGGACAATGCCACCTGGAAATGGCAGTTGCAAAACGGGGATGTCCGCATTCAATTAAAAGGGGACAGTTTTCGTTTCCGGCCCGTTTGGACTGTGGCCGGGCTCGGATTCACCAGTGATCTTTTGCGCGATGCAGTCGCCTTTAACACCCGTCTCGCCGTGCTCAGCGATGCGTTTACCGAGATCACCGCGCCCAGTGATAGCGGTCAGCTCGCCCAGCTCAAAGCCCCCCGGTTCCCATTGCCCCAGACCGATGTAACCGGATTATCTGCCGTGACCGATGAACAGGGTATAGAGAATCTAATCACCCTTGCTGGTTCCCAGTATTCTACCTGGAACGAGGTCAGCGGCCATTTTGAATCGTTGAATCGCAACAGCACTTTGCACTCCTCTGGTCAGCGTTTGGCCATACCAGTTGCCAATCCCAGGTTGCGTTTCACCCGTTCCCGTTCTGCTGCCGGGTTAACCCGTATTACCAAGGAGTTTCGAGTTGACCATTTTGATGGCACTTCTCATTGGGTGCCCTTCACTTTTAATAAACAGCGTTTTCCCTTTGATATCGTCACCTCCATTGCCACGCAGGGAGAAGAACTTTATATCGGCACCGCCGCAGGTCTGCAAGTCTATAACGGCACTCTGGACACCCACCTCGGCGCACTGGGCCATTGTTACGCGCTAAAAACCACGACCCCCATGGTCCCGGTGGAAACGGTGGGTATCCCTGCCGACAGGCGTAATGTGATCGTGGTAACGGCTGCGGGTACAAGTTGGGAAAAAGCTTCGGGTGGGACGTTCCAGCAGAGTGTCACCCCGTCCTCTTTGACCCGTCGCTGGCGTTTCGGCAATTCCAATTCCTTCTGGCAATTCTTCAACACCAGTGGCAAATTGGAAGCGCATTACAAAGATGAAACAGGAAAATTCACCACGGCGCCGATCACTATCTCCAACGGGCGGTTTCCCCATGATAATTTGCGCGACATTGTTATTTATGGTGGTCAGGTGTTTACCTTGTGGGTTAATGGTTGGATCAGTCGTTTTGCTGATGGCAGCACCGTTTTAAAAGACAGTGGTCAAGTCTTTAACACCAATACCGCCGCTTATGAGCCGCAGCGGTTTATTCCTGTGCCCCATGATATCCTTTTCGCCACCGCAGTCGCCAGAGCCGGCTTATATCTCCAGGGGCGGGGCAATCGGTTGTGGCGATATACCGGAGCCCCGGATCACCGCTGGCAGGAGCAAACCAACGGGGATATCTTAAACGGTTTAGTGCAGCAAAGCGATCAGCCCTATATTGTCAACCGCAAGAACCTGCGTCTCTTGGCCCCATACAAAGGTCAGATTCCCAAGGGTCAGCCGCAATTCGTGTTTCAATACCGAACGGTAGCCGGGGAGTGGCGTGATATACCCTGGGAAGGGGATCGGGTAGCCTTAGACAATTGGTCGCAGTTCATTGAAGCCGATCGCCGGTTATGGGCAGCCACGCCTATTGGTCTGGTCCAATTCTCCCGTGCCGCCGCTGTTTCCGGAGCCGCCCGGCCCGTCGTGTTGGACCCCGATAGCTTCATCGTTCTGCCCATTCCCGCCAGTACCACGCCAAAATCCACAGTGATCACGGATATGGAAGCCAATAACGAGCGTATCACGTTCCGTTGTGACAGTAAAAGTGACAGTGTTTACAGCGGCATCCCGGACAGGCAAAAAGGCACCGCTCATTTTGCACTTTTGCCTATTGACCCCTTTGCCCGTCGTGTTGAGGTATCGTTGCAGGCCAGTGGTTTTTGGGAGTGGGTGTTAGAGGACCGCAAAAATTACAATCCCGGTCATTTGGTAGGTAAGTTAAGAGGTGAGACCATAGAGCTGGTGGGCGGTCGTTTTTCTTTTGACACCATTAATTCCCTGGCCTTTTATAGAGACACGCGTGTAGAAATCGCCACCGATTCGGGTGGGTGGTATTATGGCACTGGTGGCAGTATCAATGTCTCTGATATGTCTCGTCCCGGTGTTCCCGGTATAAATATCGCCCAAGTTAAAGAGGTTCGTCGTGGAATCAGTCCTGAAGGGGAGATGATTCTGGGTTTGCGGATGGGCAGTCGCGAGTATATCCGTATCAGTAAAGAGGGCATGGGTGGCAAGACCCTTGAGTTTTCCCAGTATCTGGGCAGCGATGGGTTTTGGCGGTATCAGCAGGATGGCAGTTCCGGTAATGTAGTGATTACCGCGTCCCGCAGTACCGGTAGTAATGGGCCAGTGGAGCGGCAATTGGACACGGGTCGTTTTACCGATGATATGGTCTTGGGTTTGCCGATTACAGCCAGTGACAAGGAAGGTAATTATTATATGGTGCCGACGCAAGCGGGAATACTGAGGATGGATGCCCAGTTACGAGTGTCTGACATTTACGTCAATATAGCGTCCTCAGCGCAAGGGAACCCAAAACCAGGGATTCTTTACGTGGATGCTGCTAAAAAACCAGCTTTACCATTTTATTTGGCAGCCGATGGGTTCAAGCCCATTGGTACGACCGTACCCGGTGCCGTTTCCATGGGTAAGAGTTTTTTCCCTAATGTCCCGGCGAATGGGAAACTTTTAGCCGTAGAAGATGGTCCGCAAGATTTTCTGCGGGTAGTGTGGGAGCAGGGAACCCAGCGGGGTTGGACATTGGTAAAACCCCTATCGGGTGCGGCGATAGAGGAGTTTAATTGTTTGTATGTGAATCTCAGTTTGTTTGACAAGTATATCAGCCATCGTGACGAATTTGGCACGAAACCGCCCTGGATGCGGGTAAAGGTGAATCGTGGGGATGTGGAGTTTTTGCTCTATGGAGCAACAGAGCCCAATCGGTTGCGCTTGCCAAAGGATACGGAGGTATTGGCTGCGATGGTAAAGGAGAAGAAACTTCTGGTGATTGGGAAAAATCATCTGTGGGAGATTGACTTAGAGCAGGCGATGATGAAAGGTAAGCGCTTAGGGAACCACCCCCTCCTAAATTTTTTTTACAGCAAGCGTCCCT
>CAZCVI010000046.1:0-54042 GCA_964502145.1 uncultured Clostridia bacterium | reverse complement strand
GGAAGTTGGCTTCGCGACGCGAAAACTCTAAATCATTATGGGAAGTATGGGATAATGAGATATATTTGCATTCCTCCTATTTGCTTTTATGATACGCTGAAAGAACTGGGGATGAATCGAGATCGTGCATAGAGAAAAGATTTTTTTCTGGGAAAAAGCCTGGGCGGTGAGAAAAAACTTGCAAAATCCATCAATAGCCGCTACAATATAAGATTAGAGGTTTTTTTTTATTAGCGACATGAATCTACACGAAAAGCATAATTGAGGACATAATTGAGAAGACAATTAAAACCAATTACTAATACATTTACTACTAAAACTGAAAAGAAAACTGAGAATACAATCGAGGACATAATCGTGAATAATAACGGAGCGGGTCGGGCATGGCTGAGAAGATAGCCATCATTTATAATCCTTCTGCGGGACGGGAAAAAGCACGTCGCAAGCAAACGAAAGTAGAAGCACAATTAAAAGTCCGTGGGGTTGAATATGATCTTTTTGAAACCCAGGATGAAGCCCACTTGGTGGAGACAACTATTCATTGTATTCCCCGGTACGGTGTGATCATCGGCGCGGGTGGCGATACAACGATCAACCTGATCGCCCATGAAATCATTCGCGCGGGCCAAGGGAATATACTGGGTGTGATCAGTATGGGTTCTACCAATGATCTGGCAAGTGAAATCGGTACAAAAAGACTGACTGACGCGTGCGCGGCAATCGTTGAAGGTGTGACACGGAAGCTTGATGTGGGGCGTATTGTCACGGGAAGTCGTGGGGAACCCTATACTTTTCTGGCACAGGCAAGTCTGGGACTGGGCGTGGCAGTTAATCGTTATGTCGCCGAATGGATGGCAAAACATACAATTGCTTCGCGCTTCCATAACTCGGCGCAAATGACGGCTGGCATGGCGGGAATTTACAACTCCTTCAAATCGAAAGTTATTCCGATGACATTGGAATTGCAATCTTCCACGGACAGTCGTACGATTGATTCCCCGCTTCTGACCTTTAATAATACTTCCTTTTTTGCGGCACGCTTCAAACCGAGCCCCTGGGCCAGTCCTATTGATGGCAAATTGGACTGCTGCATCTTTAATTCCACCACGTTCGCCCACTTTCTCAAAACAGCCTTGCAAATCAAGAGCAATAAACATCTAATCGACGACAAAGTGGAAGTGGTGCAGGATGATCGTTTCACGATCAATGCATCCTCCCCTTTTGAATTCCAAGTGGATGGCGAAGTGATTCAAGCGGATGGGAAGATGGAGATTTCAGTGCTGCCCAAAGCCCTGGAAGTATTGGTAAACGTTCGTTCCTGCACGGAGATTCTGCGCGATTATTTACAATCCAATCGGAGGTAATCATACAATGGCAAATAATGATAATAATGAATCCCCCAAAAAAATTCCCCGGATTGTGTTTACGACAACGACACCTTACAAGGTATTAAACCTGGAAAATTACATCGGGATACGGGGTGAGAAACTGGAGACACGGGAAGTGATGCATCTGTGCCGGTGCGGTCAATCGAAAAAGAAACCGTGCTGCGATGGCAGCCACACGGCAACAGGTATTGAAGGTGATAAATTACCAGGACGTTTAAAAGATAAAGTCCATAGTTTTAAAGGCAAGGAAATCACTATCCACGATAATCGGTGCGTTTGTTCGCACGATAGTTCCTGCATGGATTTGTCGCCCACGGTTTTCATTAAAGGACGCAGGCCCTGGATCAACCCGGATGGAGCTACCAAAGAAGAAATTATCGCCACCATCCACGAGTGCCCGTCTGGCGCGTTGAGTTATTCGCTTGATGGGGTCTTGTACGACTCCTTGGACCGCGAACCAACAATTAAAATCGCCCAAGATGGCCCGATTGAAGTCAAGGGCGGCATTATTCTGGAAGATGATATGAACTCCACGCCACAAAGCGCGGAACATTATACACTCTGCCGTTGCGGCGCTTCTAAAAATAAACCGTTCTGTGATGGTTCCCATTTTCTGGTTGATTTTACAGATCAAAACTGACGATCCTTTAAAGTTTGGCTTGGCATGAAAAAGAAACTGCTGCTCCATGTGTGTTGTGGCCCGTGTTCGCTCTATGTGTATAAAAAAATGGCGGAAGTGGCAGGGTATGACATCACCTGTTTTTTCTATAACCCCAATATTCACGCGTTAAAGGAGTATTTGTTCCGTAAAAATGAACTGGAACGGATTGCGGCACTGTTCCAGTGGAATGTGGTGTATGGGGAATATGATCTCAACACGTGGTTCGCGCAGGTGAAAGGTCATGAAAAAGACAGGGAACGGGGAGAACGTTGCTCGATCTGTTTTAAGATGAGATTAAATGAGACGTTTGCGTATGCCCGGCAGTATGATTTTGATGCAGTGACTACCACGCTCTCAATTAGTCCTTATAAGGTCACCCGTCAAATCAATGAAATAGGGGAACAACTGGCCAACCAATACGGGATTCCCTTTTTATCTGAAAATTTCAAGAAACAGGACGGTTATAATATCAGCAAAAAAATGGCGGTCGAACTGGGTGTCAAACAACAAGATTATTGCGGCTGCACCTTTTCCAAAGTAGAAAAAAAATTGAAAGAAATCTTAAATAAAAAAAAGTTTTCAGTGTAAAAACTCTATTCTTCACGCTTGCGGGGCCTATTTTGGGGATGAGTTCTGTATTGACAAAAAACTGAAAAAGGTGTATAAGTGACGATAATGCAAAGAAAGATTATTTTTATTCTGATTATGATTGCCGTTGCTTTGTTAACATCCTTTCAAACTACAGAGGATGATTATTTAAAAATAACGGCCAACGTGGCTCCGCAATATATAAAACAGGGCAATGAAGGAACCCTGAAAATTAGAATCACTCCCAAAAATGGCATCCGCATTTCACCCCACCCCGATTTTGTGATTCGCCTGGATACCAACACCAATCTCTCCTTTTCCAAGCTCTTTTTTACCGCCTCGGAACTGGATTTCCAAACAAAACAGGAGAACGGGGCGGTTTTTCTGGAACTGGAAAAAGAGGTGGATATCCGTTTTAAAGTACACCCGGATAGTCTGATCGGCAAACAAAAAATAAGTGGCGAGGTTATTTTTACAGCGGTTTTTAAAGATAATTGGTCCTTAAAAACCTATCAAAAGTTCGATATTGATTTTAATTCCTTTCGCGACAGCAATTTAAAACCCAAGAAGTAATATCAGGTCTCTATGGTTCCTTCCACAGAATTCTCTGGAAAAAAATACAAACGGCAAATAAATAGAATGGGGTGTAGAGAGTACTATAATAATAAGTACTATAATAATAAGTACTATAATAATAAAAGTTGATTTCGATTTGAAATACAGGAAATACAGGAAATAAAAGATCAAGGAGTTTATTAAATGGATTTATTCAAGAAATGCAGCGAGTTTACAAGAGCAGACGAGCTAGAAAAAGTGGGACTTTACCCCTACTTTACGGAAATCGAACGGGTAGAAGGGAATTATGTCTGGGTAAAAGGAAAAAAAATCTTGATGGTGGGTTCCAACAATTATCTGGGCCTCTTTGATGACGCGGAGATTAAAAAAGCGACCATTGATGCAGTTAACACTTACGGTTCTTCGACATGTGGCTCCCGCTTCCTAAACGGTACCTATACGCTCCACGTGGAAGTGGAAAAAAAATTGGCTGCTTTTATGGACCGCGAAGAAGCATTAACTTTCTCCACTGGTTTTCAAACCAATTTGGGTGTCATTTCTGCTATTGCTGGCCGAAACGATGTCATTATTATTGATCGTATGGTTCATGCCTCGATCATAGACGCGGTGCGACTCTCTTATGCCAGCGTGGTGAAATTTAAGCATAATGATATGGTCAATCTGGAAGATAAATTGAAACGACTCCCAGAAGACCAAGGCAAACTTATTATCGTGGACGGAGTATTCAGCATGGAAGGGGATATGTCCAACCTGCCAGAAGTAGTGCGTCTCGGAAAAAAATACGGTGCCCGGATCATGGTCGACGATGCTCATGGGGTAGGGGTTCTGGGCGAAAAAGGCAAAGGCACCTGCGAACATTTCCATGTGATGGATGAAGTGGACCTGATCATGACAACCTTCTCGAAATCTTTTGCCTCGCTGGGCGGATTCGTGGTGGGAAAACGTCCGCTTATCCAATATATCAAACATATGGCGCGTGCCTTGATGTTCTCGGCTTCTATCACACCAGCCTCGCTGGGCGCGGTGAACAAAGCGCTGGAAATCATCCAAACACAACCGGAACGACGACACCGACTATGGCATATCACGCGCACAATGAATAAAGAACTGACGGATATGGGCTATCATACGGGAAATACTGAAACTCCAATTATCCCGGTTTTTATTCGCGATGACGTTAAAACCTTTAAATTATGGCAGTTCTTGAGAGAGTTCGGTATTTTTACCAACCCGGTGGTGGCACCGGCGGTTGCCGTGGAAGATAGTCTGATCCGCACCTCTTTTACTGCCACCCACACGGATAATGATCTGGACTTCATTCTGGATGGCTTTAAAAAAGGCGGGAAAGCCATCGGTATTATTTAGTGACTATCGCGGCGGTTATTGTCAGTTACAATTCCAGGGTGTTTCTGGAAAATAATATTCGCTCACTGCTGGAACAGAGTGTCCGGTTCCAGCAGATCGTGGTCGTGGATAATTTTTCTTCTGACGACTCGTTGGCCGTGTTAGACTCTTTTAATCATGCCATTGACGTGATCCGCTTGGATTACAACAGCGGCTATTCACAAGCAGTTAATATGGGAATCCGCGCGACCAAATCGGACTTGATATTGGTAGCGAATGCCGATATTATTCTGGAACCAACCTTCAATGCGCGGGTTCTGGAAAAATTCAATACGGACATGGCGATTGGTTTGCTCTCGCCGCTGATCCTGCGTTTTGACCGCGACACAGTGGATTCGGCTGGGCAAGCCTGTTCCCGTGCGCTCTATCCGGCAGAAATCGGCTACAACCAACCGAAAAAGAACGTGGATATTCACGAAAGAACAGTCTTCTCCGTGTGCGGTGCGGCCACAGTGTTCAGCCGCTGGGCGCTGGAAGCATTAAAGATGGGGGAGGAGTATTACGACGAGGACTTTTTTATCTTCTGGGAAGATTTCGATATAGGGTGGCGGGCGCATTTGCTGGGTATCAAAACAATCTTCTTTCCCGATGCCTTGGTTTATCATTTCCGCAGTGCCACGCTAAAACGGAATTTTCTTAGTCGCTTCTCTTTAGCTCTGACAAGACCGGCTTTTATCAAATACCACCTGGTAAAGAACCGCTATCTGACGCTGATTAAAAATTTCCGCTTCCGTCTCAACTACCGTCACATTCCTTTTGTTATTTTAAAAGATATCGTGTGGGTTTTGCTGTTGACATTCAGTTCCCCAAAAATTATAATACGCTTGATGAAATCTGGAAAATATATTAAACGTGCCTTCATCAAACGAGCAGAAATTGATTCACGCATGAAGAACGGGTCATAAAACAGGCTGCGTGAATAAAAAACGTGATTGAAAAATGGACGGAACATGAATGAAATTATATTGACATTGGCTTTTTTTCTGGCACTGTTATTGAGTTTATATGGCACGCCAGTGACGCAACAGGTGGCGCAACGGTATGGGATTCTGGACCATCCAGATGGGAAATTAAAACGGCAACAAAACCCGGTTCCGTATATGGGCGGGGTGATTATTTATTTTTCCTTTATCTCACCGGTGAGCCTGCTGTTTCAATTTAACAAGGAACTGCTGGGTATTCTGTTTGCGGGTTCTATTCTCTTGGTAGTGGGACTTTTTGATGATTTAAAAGCGATCACCCCGGGCATCAAATTCCTTTTTCAGGTCGTAGCGACCTATATTCTGTTAAAGAGCGGTATCTATATCAATCTATTCCTCTTGCCGTACTGGCTCAATGCGGGGCTCTCGTTCCTCTGGATACTGACTGTGATCAATGCCTTTAATATCATTGATATTATCGACGGGTTGGCGTCATCGGTGGGTTTAATTTGTTCGCTGACTATCTTTATCATCTCGTTGTACAACAGCAACTTCCTTATTTCTATTCTCTCGATCAGCTTGGCGGCAGCTTTGTTAGGCTTTTTGAAATTCAACTGGGAACCAGCCCGCATTTATATGGGTGATGCGGGGAGCATGTTCATTGGCATGGTGATTGGTTCATTGGTGATCATGGGGGATTATAGCAAGTACAATGACCTGGCTTTTATTTCGGGTATTTTTATTCTTGCAGTACCTTTGTTTGATCTGGTTTATGTGATGATTTTGCGGGTGCTTCAGGGGAAAAGTCCATTCTTCGGCAGCCCGGACCATTTTACACTGCGCTTAAAAAAAGGATTCAACCTGAGTGCCGCCAAAACAGTGACGATTGTTATTTTCATCCAGCTTTTTATCTCGTTGATCGTGATCGTTAACTTTTATACCAACCCCATGGTGACGATTGTTTCTTCCGTGTTCTTGTTGCTCTTTTTTACGATTCTGGGTATTTATTTGTCCCGGATCAACATGTACGAGCGTGCCACGGATGCCTGAAAAGGATGGGGATTTAACGGTTATTATCGGCGCGGGTCTGTCCGGGCTAACTGTGGCCCATCACTTGCCACAGGGGTCACAATACATTATCTTGGAAAAATCCGGGGTGGCGGGTGGGTTGGCCACCCAGTTTCAATCGGGAGATTATTGGTTCGATTATGGGGGGCATTACTTTCACTTTCAAGATCAAACCGGAGTAAAAGATTATCTAAAACAATTCAGCAGGTTCCGGGAATACCAGCGTCAGAGTAAAACGTTCCTATTAAACCGTTACATTCCTTTTCCGGTGCAGTTTCATCTTTCGCATTTACCCGGCATGTTGCGGGCGCGTATTTTCCAGGAGATGTTGGTCCATCTTTCAACTGCACAGACTGGCAGCGCTGACCCTTTTGCCAATCTGCGGGATTTTTTACGCCACCATTTCGGCGTGACTCTGACAGAGCTTTTTTTTCAACCTTTCTTGACGAAGTATTACGACACAGCCATTGAAACTCTTGCGGCCAATATGGATAAAGGGAGTATCCCGGTGCCAGACTTGCAACGGGTGCAAGCAGGTTATGCGGGAAAAACATTTACCGCGGCTGGATATAATCCAGTCATCTATTATCCAGCGCGGTCGCTCCGTCACTTTATAGAAAACTATGCGCGCCCGTTGTTATCTTCGATTCACTTTAATGAAGAAGTGATTGCCTTGGACCCAGGGCGAAAAAGGGTGACAACAACTGCTGGAAGCTATAACTATCATCGGTTAATTACGACGATGCCATTAAACCATCTGTTAACCATCCTACCGGCAAACAATGACTTTCCTGCCCCCGGTTTATTGCGGCACACGGCCACGTTGTTGAGCAATGTGGTATTAAAACAAAAGCGTAAGCGGTTTCATTGGGTTTATCTGGCAGAAGAGAAGTTCCCTTTTTACCGGGCCGGGTTATATGCGGGGCAAAGTAATCCGGTCTGTTATTTGGAGCGAAATGTCCCCCCGAACAGTGCGGCCACGATCAATAAAGAAAGGCTGTTGGAAGACATCGTCTTTACTCTCAAACAATTGCAGGTCATCGTGCATCAAGATGAAATCCTTTACTTTGATGCGCGTATTATCCCTGTATCATATGTTATCTTCGACTGCCACTGGCAGGGGCTGGTGCCACCGTTACTGGCGAAACTGGCGGCATTAGACATCCATTCGATTGGTCGTTATGGCACATGGAACTACTCCTCTATGGCGAACGACATCTATAACGCGATTCAATTTACCACTAAATTGTAGTGCTTATCAATAGTTATTAATATTGGAGACAACATATTATGACTGCTAAAATGAGACATATCAGTGGGTTCAGCCAAAGGATAAAAAGGAAATTATTGCCTGTGAAGGCGTGTAGGGTAGCAACCCTTCTGGTCTCTCTGATTGCAGCAAAAACCAAAAGGAGAGTGCGCGAATGAATCTTGTAAGAAAAAATACTATTTCACCCATCCCCGTGTTATTTCTTATTCTGTGGTTGCCCATGTATTTTTGGGGGCAGGAATTTCTTGCTTTCCCAAAGCCGAATTTGACAGAGGTGGGGGTCAAATGTTCCCAATTGACCCTTGTGAAAGAAATATCACTCGATTTTGATGACGAGCTGTTCTTTGCCGTCCCACAGTCACTTGCCGTAAACAAGGCGGGATATCTTTTTGTGTATGACGTTAAGATGGCTTCTGTTTTTATTTTTAACAATCAATACAAATGTGTGGGGCAATGCCTGAAAGTCGGGCGGGGACCGGGGGAGACGCCCCATCCACGAAATAAACTGATCGCCACTTCCCGTGATGGTTCGTTACTCATATGCGATGGCCTCGGCGATAAAATACTTGAGTTTTCGGCTTCCAGTAAACTATTACGAGAGGTAAAAATGAATCGGATACATCAAACCGCCATGCCATTTCCGCCCGTTATCGACAACCAGGGATTCATTTATGCCTATTCGCTGAACAATGCCATTGTTGAAAAAAAAGATAAAAAGATGAACACGATTGCCAGTTTTTTGGATATTAATCTAAACGGGAACTTCGTGGTGTACCAGCCAGCATTGCCCTACTCTGAAGACAATAAATATGCCTCGGCCAAGCGTAAAAGATTTTTGAGTCCTAATCTATTTAATACCATGTATGACGTCACGGAAGATGGCCAACTCTTTATTTTTTTGCATCGTTCGGTGACTGCTTTCCTTTTTAAAAATGACAAATTAGTCAGAAAATTTAGCATCTATATAGATAGGATTTTACCCAAGTACAAAAAATCTCTGCAAGATACTATGAAGAAGATTAAGAAAAATACGTCTCGCGAGGTGATTTCGTTGGGAAAGAACATGTTTCACGCCTGTTTTTTGGACCGTGACGCCCCGTACTTTTACTTGCAACTAAACGATTCCCAAAAGCCATGTTTTCTCTATCAATTCGACATGACTGGGAAATTAATCTGCATAATCCAAAATTTCGAGCGTCCAGCTTTTTTCCAGGCCAAGAGAAACGGCTTGTTTTATGGACTCTCCATTGATGATAACAACCCTGTAATTTTTAAAGTAAAGGAGGTGGGGAATTTATAATGGAGTGGCAAGTTTGGGGTAAACGTTGACCATCCAGGGGCATTTTCCAAAAATATGCCCCTGGACGAGGTCACTCATTTTATACTGTTATTTCTTAAAAGATATTGAACCGGAAACAGTTTCGCACGTTACCTTGGGACTGTCGCCGCCCTGTTTGAAGTACTGGGTGACAAACGGATTGTACTTGTTGGTGCCCTCATGGTCATTTAGAGCGATATCGGAATCTATGTTCCCTTTCTGGCCTTTGAATTCAAAGTAGCCTTTAACTGTATTTCCCGCATAATCCAATTGAATATCACCCGAAACAGTGGCGAGTTCCATATTGTAATCGCTACTTTTGACCAGTTTGATTTCGACATCTCCAGAAACAGATTTAAACGCACTATTTCCGCCCACATGAATACCTTCGGCGTGAATTTCACCACTGACGACATTTATTTCTAAAGTCCCGGTAACCGCGGATAAATTCACATCACCAGAGGCGGAACCCACGGAGATATTCCCCTCTGCTTTTTGTACATCAATATCGCCACTGGCTGTTTTGATGACGCAGAACCCTTTGCTATTTTCCACATGGATGTCGCCGGAAGCTGTTTTGACACGCACATCGGACTTCGTGCCTTTTACCGTCACATCGCCGGAAGCAGATGAACTTTCAAGCTTGGTATTTTCAGGCACTATCACCGTCCAAGTGGATTCGCCATGGTGACTGGAATGTCCCTCTTCGCCTTGCTTTTTAAATTTTTCTTCCAATACCAGGGTATCGCCTTCTTCTTTAAAAATAGGTTCGAAATACTGTGTGGAAAAGGTGTGGACCACTTTCACCGTAATTTTATCGCCAGCCCCTTTTTCAATTATACAGTCACCGCTGACCGTCTTGATGACAACTGCTTTTTTAGCAGCAAAGCTTTTTTCCACAACCTGCTTTTCCGCAGCATTAAGCTGGAGCCCCAGAAAAAGCACGAACACCATACAACCAAATATAATGGTCATTCCCTTAAAAGATTTTACATGTTTCAATTTCATTGTGTCACTCCTTTTTTTAGATTTGTTTTTTTTCTTTATTTTCTTTTCGAGTTTTTTTACTCATCAATATAATAAATCATCCGCTCTTGTTTTTCGCCTGAAATTGAAATTTAGAACTTAAAAGAGGTTCTAAATTGCAATTTAAAACAGAAGTACGCTATATTCATCATAACTGACGGCAATGAGGGGTATCTTTTTTCTTTTTTATCTACTTGACAAGTCCTGAAAATTTAGTTAAAATCTTAACTTCCAAAGGAGGAAGCAACATGAAGATTAAAATTTTAGCCATCGTGTTATTGGTTTTGTTTTCATTTGGTTTGGAACAGGTTATTGCTGAACAGCCCGGCGGTGGTACGCCACCGGCTGGTAATTGCCCCTGCTACAGCGTCGGACAGGTAGTATCACAAGGTGGATGGTATCAAAGCGGGTATTATTATTATGTAGTTGAAACCTATATCGGCAACTGTCAAGTAAGAGTTGACTGGTATAGAAACAACGTATGGTTCCAATCGTATACTCAGGCAGGTGGTTGTACATGTGCCTGTGGAACCCCGATTGAAGATCCGCCGCCTATCGACTAAACCTGGCTCTTTCCCCCACAAAACGGTCTAATATTTAGAAGACCTTGCCCCCAGGGATGTGAATAACATCCCTGGGGACTAAATCCTTTTTTAAATGAAAAAAACAATCTATTTATCGGTGTTACTCGTTCTATCGTGTATGTTTCTCTTGGCGCAGTCAAAATCAGAGAAATTCCCAAAGCTCACGGGGTCTTATCTTGGACAGAAACCCCCGGGGACAACCCCGGTAGTTTTTTTGCCGGAATTATTTAATATGTACACATACTTGCATGGCAAACTTGTCTTCTCTCCAGATGGCAAGGAGGTTTTCTGGGTCGTGACCTCTGTCATTGACAAGCGTATGTTGATCAAACAAAAGAGTGATGGGGTGTGGGCACCACCAGTGGATTCCTTTATGAAGATACAATACAATGAAAACGGCCCCTGTTATTCTGCGGATGGTAAACGGTTATACTATCAATCCAGAGCTCCTTTATCCGGCAATGGTGCAAGCAAGGATATAGATATCTGGTACAGGGAAACGAGTGGCGATAGCTGGAGTACACCCCATAATGTTGGACAACCGGTTAATTCGAGCGAAGATGAATCACAACCCTGGGTAGCCAGTGATGGGAGTATCTTTTTTTGCAGGGACAACAAAACTGCCGTCAAGGGAGTGGCGGGTGGGTCAGATATATTTTATGCGAAATACGCCAATGGCAAATATGCGCAACCAGTCCTTTTAGGAGCTGAAATCAACTCGGAGTACGGGGAAACTGAAGCTACTGTGGCTGCCGATAGCAGCTATATGTTGTTTATCTCCAATCGCCCCGGTGGATTTTCAAGCCGGATGAATCTCTATGTGAGTTTCAGAACCCCGACTGGCGGCTGGACAAAAGCAAGGTGCATCAGTCATGAACTGAAAATTGAAAACATCTGGTTCCCCACATTGAGCTATGATGGGAAGTATCTCTTTTTCTGTGGAGGATATCCAGGGGCTGAGGGATATTCAAACAGCGACTATTACTGGATAGATACAATGTTTATTAACGATTTAAAACAATAATAGCTGGTTTTTTTTGGGGAAAGCTGGATTCACTATTCGATTTTTGATCATTGATTTCATGAAACCTTTGTGATAAACTGGAAGTGGTGAGGGCCAAAAAATGCCTAAGAAAAAAATATTTTCAATCGTGGTCATAACACTTATCTTACTGGTTATCCAGACCACTCTTTTTGCCGCTGAGGAAAATCTTCCCATCGTGTTTCAATGTAACGGCTTCCAACATTGGGTGACTGTTCGTCCCGATATGACCGGTGGGATGGGTACGACTGTATGGTTAACATTAGGGGATGGGTCAACAATCAATCTTTGTGCCAATCATCCGGGTCAAAATCTGGGCCCGGTCGTGAATATCGCGCAGAATAACCAACGGTTTATGATTACCTGGTTTTTATACCAACGGGGCAATGTGCAATTACTGGCTTATGATTCTCAAACTGGCTTCACCCGCTTATTGCCATTACATGATTTCAAAACCGCGTACCCCCTGCACGTTATTTTTAAAGATAACGAGCCAACCACCTTGCTTTTTATGGGTAATAACTCCAATAACCTGGATATCTTTTATTACAGCCTGGAAAATGGGCACATTAAAAATATTACCAATACACCGGAATCAGACCAAAGATGGACAATCACTCAGACCAAGAAGGGCGTGTTGTTAGAGACCAGCACAACTCATTTTCACTACCAACACCGCTTGCAGGAACAACGCTGGACGCAAAAGCTCCAAAGCAAACGGTTGCAAAAACGAGCAATTGAACGTGAGCGGGAGTGGCGGGAACCTCTTGAGACCCCGGAAGTACTGCCAATAAATACAGTGGTTGGATTCGGTGACAGTATTACCTGGGGAACAATGAGACTGGATGTTACGAACCCGGATGACGATTTTTATCACCCGGAATGGGCGTACTTAAAACAGTTGGAACAAATAATGGCCAAGGATTACGGTACCATTGCCACGGTTAATCTGGGGGTGCCCGGCAATTATACGCGGGATGCCATTGAAAGAATGAGCCGCGACTTTCAAAACGTTAATGCTTACTTCTGCTTGATCATGTTCGGCACCAATGACGTTACAGGGTATACTTTCGATTTAGATACTACCATTGCAAACCTCGATTATATTATTAATACGCTGCTTTCCAATTACCACATGGTCCCCATCATTTCTACTGTGCCGCCGCAGAAAAATAATCTGATTTATGACCCTCATTTCCAAGTACACAAAGAAATAACCGAAGAATTGAATACCAGCATCAAAGCAATGGCCATTCGTCTGGGTATTCCTTGTGTTGACACGTACAATGCTTTTTTTAACGGCCAATCCTATTGGGAGGACCTCTTGGAACCTTACAAAGGCAACCATCCCAACCCCTTGGGCCATCAGATCATCGCGGAATTATTCAAAGAACACATCCTATCACCCCCACCCGCCACACCCGCCCACATTACTTCCACCTCGGACAATACGTACTCCGCCACGGTTCAATGGGATATCAACCAGGAATTTGATATCGGGTCTTATCACATTGAATTCGGTTACACCCCCACCACATTGAATCGCTATGTCAACACTACCAATGCCAATTATCGTTTTATCGCCCCGGCCCATGCCGCTCCCTTTGGCAAAAAATTGTATTACAGAATTCAAGCCCTAGATAAAGACGGCAACAGCAGTGAGTTCTCTCCTACCTATTTACTGGAATTCAAATAGGAAGAACCAGCCTGAATATTCTTCGCCAATGATTGAGCACGCGCCCCAAAAACAAAAAAAAGTTTTCTATCATATCGGATGTGGCTTGTTGTTTTTGGTTTTTTTATGGGCGTTTGACCGTGGTTTATTTCACCTCATCCGTGTAATGGAAAAAAAAATGTACCAAGAGAGACAATTGACCCATATTTTCCACTGGCGCGGTGATTTTAACAAGAGATTCCCGGATATCCCCAAAGGAACGTACAGCACCCTGATCATGGGGTCATCCCGAACCTTCCGTGGTCTCCATCCCTACTACTTTTATAAAAAGTTGAAACAAAAAGCATTCAAAGTTGCCAATGGTGATTTGCGTCTCCGGTTTCATTACTATTTTTATCAACACTATAAAAGACTGGCCGGTATCCCCAAAGTGGTTGTTTTCGGATTGGATTATTTCATGTTTAAGTTGGACTCAGAACCCTACTATCTAAAGTTCGTCGAGAATACAAAAGAACAGGATATCAAATATAAATCCGGTTTCTCCTTGTTGGTAAGCAACAAAAAGCATTTCGAATTCTATCTGGGAAAGCTCATGGAAAAAATGGATCGTCTGTTACCGGTAAAAAAAAATCCCCCGCCTTTCAGTGTCGTAGACTCCTTCATCGGTTACCCCAAAACGGTAGCCTTTGATACCCACCGCCCGACTCATTTCACCCAGTTCAAGTATTTTGGTTATCCAGGGGTGGAAGGTCTCTACTTCAAGAAGTTACTGGATGATTTTAAAACAGACGGCGTGCAGGTTATCCTGATATACATTCCCGACTATATCGGTACTTATGAGAGTAATTACCAGACTGATGCTTTCAAAGAAGATATTAATCAACTTACCGCCACTTACCCCAATGTCGTTATCTATGATTACGAAGACCCGAGGAAATTCCCCCTATCCAATCCAGATTACTTCCTTGACGGCGGCTATGGAAAAACCAATTCCCATTTATCCAGAGATGGTTGCAGGGTGTTCCATCGTTATTTATTCAAAGATATAAAAAAACATTACCAATAAAATTCATTCATGTAAAAAGAGGATTTTTAATGTTAGACAAAATTATGGGTTTTTTATCAATTAAAGGCTGGAAAGGGGTGGAAAACATCTACACCTTGGTCGTCGTGGGTACAATAATAGGCATGGGGTTGCTTTACTATTTCCTGATATATCAGAAAGAATATAAGCCGCAACGCCTTACGCCTATCCAATTGATTGTTGTTAAGATTGTTTTTTTAGTGACAGTGCTTGTTTTACTCCTGATCTATTAAAAGAGTCGTTCCAACATTTCCAAGACCGTCTGTTTATCAATAATGCGCGGGTTATTATCGCTACGACCCTGGCTCAAACTATTATCCGCCAAGAAAGGCAGCGCCTCTTTGGTGATACCATGGTCCTGTAACCGCAACCCAAATCCCAACCGCGACATCACCACTTTCAATCGTGCTGTAAACTCTTCTATAGTATCGACATCAAAGACATCAAAGAGAAAGTCAAAACTTTTTTCGATATCAGTCATATAAAGACCCGGTTGCAAGGACTCGGCAGTGGCAAAATAATTGAACTGGGCGACTTCGGGCAGCGTTAAAAACACCGCAATGCCATGGGGCACGCCAAAATGAGCGGTCATTGGATAAGAAATCGAATGAGATAAGGTAGTGCGGGTAATATTAATGGCTCGACCAGCCAAATAACTGGCCCACAATAACCTGCTAAACCGTCGCGGTGTGGGATCACCGGGGTAAAAATCAAGAATGTCTTGGATCGCATCGCGGGCATAATCCCTTGATTGATACGTGGCTTTCGGTGCCCATACAGACTCCACTGCCTGCGCCAACGCATCCAATATCACTGAATTCAAAACAGGTTCGGGCAATGTTCTTAATAAAAATGGATCCAGCATCACATAATCTGGTAACACACTGGGATTTTCAATGGATAATTTAACCTTATCGCGATATACCACCGCAAAAGAAGTGGCTTCACTGCCCGTGCCACAGGTCGTGGGAATAAAAATTAAATCCAGAGTATTTTGCAAGTGCGGTTGGTCCAGAATTTCTGCTACCCCAAGGCAGCCGTTCGCATAGGCAATGGAAATAATTTTGGCCAGATCAATCACTGTACCACCACCCACTGCCACAATTAAATCGGCGCCAGAAACAAGTCGTACCTCGGTGTAAATTCGTTCGATATCTTCAAGCGGAAGCGCCTTGCCAGCATACGGGAAATAATGGAACCTAATGTTTCCCTGCATCTGTTTTGCCCACTCTTCAAAATAAGCGGACGCGCCACTGGGAACGAAACCATTTTTATCAGTGAAGACCAGTACATCCTTATATTTGGGCAGAAAAACACCCAGATTCCGTAACGCCCCTTTTCCTTGAAAGATCAGTTTTGTTTTATGCATTTGGGAAACTCCTCATGAAGACATCCCGATTTTCTTTTGGGGTGCTGGTGGGTCTGCCCAGGTCCGCGCGTGCCCCTTTTTTTACTTTTACTACCACTAAAGACAACTTGCCGTTGGATTCCAGATTTTTAAGACAGCTCTGCAAATCATCCGCGTTATCTACAATCTCCGTATACTGGTAACCACAAGCACGGGCAATCTCTGGAAAGTTAACGGTGTTCGAAACCGTGGGTTGCCCCCCGGTTGATTCATGGGCGTTATTATCCAGCAGGATATGTTTGATCCGTGGGTTTTGATAATGTCCCATCGTGGCCATTGTTCCCAGTTGCATTAAGGCTGCTCCATCGCCGTCCAGTATAAACACGGGCCGCGTCGAATCGGCCAAGCCCACACCAAAAGCAATAGCCGAGGCACAACCCATGGAACCGACAGTATAAAAATCATGGCTGTGGGAAAGGTGCTGTTTCTCGCGGATTTCAAACAACTCGCGGGAACATTTCCCCGTTGTAGAAATAAACACCGCCTGGTCAGACGTATTTTCCACTACCAATTGAATCGCTTGTTCGCGGGTGAGCGGCAATGGGTTGGTTGTTCCAGTCGTAGTGGGGATTTTAAAATCGTCAAAGGTTTCGTTTCTAATCGCCAGAACAAAAGGACGTTGTGTTTGTTTCATATAATCCCGGGCCTGTTGCAACTGCGTTTGCCATTGCGTTGGGTCCAATATCGTGTATTCCAGTTCCATCACTTTGAACACGTCTTCCATGATGCGTCCCATCATTTTGTGTTGTGGTTCGTCTTTTTTCCCTGGTTCACCGCGCCAACCTACCAGCATCAGGGCCGGTACAGTATAAACATCTGCCGATAACATCGAGGTATAGGGATTAAGGGTTTTGCAGAACCCCGAATTTTGCATATACACCACTGCCGGTTTGTTTTGCGCCAGATAATATCCCGCGGCAATGCCCATGGCTTCGCACTCGTTGCTGGCAATGATATGTTTGAACATATTCTGTGAACTAAAATAAGAAATCAATCCTTTAAATGTGGAATCTGGGACACCCACAACAGTATCAAATTCCAACAGACTCAGTTGTTTCGAAAAATCCACTGATGAAATCATAGCTTTATCCTCCAACATAACATCTATTAATCTTAGCACACTCCAGCATATTTTTCCAGTTATCGCGAAAGCAAACCGCCATTTTTCCCCCAGTTCCCATAACTCCCATTCCTCTAATTGGTAGGGAAATTTTTTGGGAAATTTTTTGAAAAGCCTGTTTTGGGGGTGTGGAAAAAATAAAAAATGGTCATAAACAGGATAATTTCAGATAACACATTGATTTTATGGGAAAAATCTAGTAAAATACAATTTACTATTCGTATAGGAGGAACTCAACGTGTCTAAAATATGTGATGTATGCGGAAAACAACAAAGTAGCGGTCATAAGGTCAGCCACTCTCATAAATCTACCAACAGAAGATGGTTTCCTAATTTGCAACGAGTCAAAGTGAAAGTGGATGGTGGTGGTTTCAGACGGATCAAAGTCTGTACTTCCTGCATTCGCTCCGAGAAAATTCTGAAATCCAAGTAAACCCAGTAAGTGACGGTTCTTGAATTCAGTTTCACGAATGTCAACCGAAATAAGCGATTTGGCCCTGCGTCAGCGTAAACGGGTCGGTATCATCGGTGGTAATCAGCCGGATGAGACCGCCTTGAAAAATGCGGAATGTATGGGCCGCTTACTCGCTCTAAATGGGTATATCCTGGTTAATGGCGGGATGGAAGGTGTTATGGCCGCTTCCGCCAAAGGATGCCACGAAGCTGGTGGCTTCGTGATTGGTATTCTTCCCGGTTTGACAGATGAGGGTAACAAATATCTGGATATTGCTATACCCACGGGTTTGGGATATATGAGAAACGCCATGGTTGTCCTCAATTCAGATATCTTAATAGCGATTGATGGCGGTTATGGTACTCTTTCAGAAATCGCTTATGCCAAAATGTATCAGCGCACGGTTCTTGGTTTAAATACCTGGGATATTGAAGGGGTGATTCCCCAAAATACTCCCCAAGATGTCATCGCCAGGATTAACCTGTTTTTTCAATAAATTAAAATCGTCAGCCACCCCCCAATCCATGTCTGGACCATCCACCAATTATAAAATCATTGTTCATTTTGACGGCACCCGTTACGCGGGTTGGCAATTTCAAGCCCCACCGCAAAAAACAATCCAAGGTGAACTGGTGCGCTCGCTCAAAGTAATCGCCAAGAAGAGCGTGGTGGTTACAGGCAGCAGTCGCACTGATGCGGGGGTTCACTCCGCTGGTATGACCGCCAGTTTTCATCTTAAAATCCCTATCGCCGCCGAATCGCTGAAGAGAGCTCTCAACTCCTTACTACCCGAAGATATCCGGATCATGAACTGCGAAGTGGTGGATAAATCCTTCAATGCCCGATTCGGAGCCAAAAGCAAAACCTACGTGTATACAATTTTCTTTGGCCAGGTCTGTTCCCCGTTTGTTTATCGTTTCGTGCATCATCTCCCTTACCCGCTCAACCTGAACAAAATGCGTAAGGCCGTGCCTTTCTTTATTGGCGAAAATGATTTCAGTTCCTTCACCTCGGATGAACCGCAGAAAAAAAGGCAGCGTGAAATCTCTGAATTTACCATGCGTGTCAAAGGTCAAGAGATCACGTTGACTATTAAAGGTAAAAGTTTCCTGCGCTACATGGTTCGCAATATTGTGGGTACGATCATTGATGTGGGGCGAGGAAAAATAAATGTCGAGGACATCCCGGCCATATTCGCGGCCAAAGACCGCCGTAAAGCCGGTCAAACCGCTCCGCCCCGTGGTCTTACGCTGGCCAAAGTGGAATACGAGTAAAATTTTTACTTTGTTGTTCTTTCAAGAAACTCGCCCATCGGGGGCAGTGGTAATAATGGGAATTATGGGAGTTATGGGAATTATGGGAATTATGGGAGTTTTTTCTGGGGACGTTGAACATGCTAGGATTCCAGCCCCATGCGTTTGAACTTACTGATTTTATACTTCTAATGGCCGGGGGGCGAGGTGAACAGAGAGAAAAAAAATTCAACCAATCCAGTCGATATATGACCAGATTCCAAAAAAAATTCAACTTTCCGGTTTGGAAGTTCTCGATTCTAAAAAATAAATCAACTTCCGGGTTTGGAGAATCTCAATTCTACAAAAAATGCTGAACGGAGAGGTTTGGAAGGTGAACGGCCGCCTAAAAGGGCGACGGTTGAGTAAAATATGGTGAACGGCCGGGGTCGGAAGGTGAACGGAGAGCAAAATATGGTGACGGTTCTACAAAATAAGGTGAACGTTCAATCTATAGTTCCAATTTTCAGTACAGGAAGGCGGAACCGCCGTAATTTTGCGACTATTTTTTACTAAATGGAAGAAAATGTGGCGTAACACACCATATTCATTGGGAGTTATTGTAAACGTGGCCTCTCCTCTATTTAATATACTGCCAAAAATATCCAGGATTAAGTGGTGCATCTGAAATTTAATACCGGTGATGAAGCCACTGTTGATTTGGAAACAGACTTGTAGGAAAAACGAGGCGGACCTTGCCCCGGAATTTTTACTGGAACTGGGAAAACAGCAAGCCGTTTAATCCAACGAATCAGTGGTCAATTGAGACGGAGTATATTTTTCACGTTTTTCTCTGCCGAGTATTGACAATTTCCAAAAATTCAGGCATATTGAATCATATAGGAGGACATGTGAATATCAAAGAATCCATTCGTCCCATATCATATCTTGAAAGCCATGCCCATGACGTCTTAAATACGGTAACAGAAAAACATACACCCATTATTATCACTCAGGACGGCGAAGCCAAGATGGTGATACAGGATGCGGCATCCTATTTTAAATTGAAGGACTCTATCAGTATGCTCAAACTGGTTTTGATGAGTAAAAAACAGATCGAAAATGGGAATACCATACCCGCTGACGAAGTCTTCAAAGGGATTGAGCAAAAATTAAAAATATGAGTAACAGGTATAACATAGATTTTTCCGCTTGGGCAGGGAGTGATCTTGATGAGATTGCGGTTTATATTGCGGAACATGATACGGTAAATAGGGCTGTTCAGATATACCAAAAAATTAAGAGCAAAATCCTTACTTTGACGGAATTTCCAGAACAGGGGCGGATCGTTCCCGAATTAAAAGAAATCAGCATCCACAATTATAGGGAAATCATATGCCATCCGTATCGAATTATCTATCAAATCATAGATAAAACAGTTTTTATTATGGCAGTTTTTGATGGACGAAGGGAGATTGACGAGGCACTATACCAGCGAATAGCCATATAGACCCCGGGGACGTAGACTTACCAGTCCAGCGTATCGGAGTATTCACTTAAAGGTCTTTCCGCTTCTTTGATGATCATTTCTGCCATACTGGGGATGCTGTTCAGGTAATCAGTGTCGTTTTCATTGTTTAGCCGTTCTTCCAAATTACATTGCTGCACAACACTGATGTGACCTGCCAATGGCTGCATATTATCACCTTATCTATGGGGTATTATATGGTACTGGAGTTATCTTGTTTACCCAGATGGGCGGTTTTTCCCGCCCCAGGCGTAAACAGATGGCCAGCAGGACGCTTACGCACACAATTCTCCATTATCAATTAGCCATTAATTTTTTACAGGGTTCTGATCAAATTGAATTTTTCTAAAAAATGATTGTCCTTTTCCATAAACATCAAGATTCTTTGTGCGGGTCCTTGTGGCTCATTTCTACCGGATTCCCAAGCTTCCACCGTTCTCTTAGACACGCCAATAACATTTGCAAAGGTAGACTGAGAGATACCTAGTTTGAGTCGAATTTCTTTTATTTTGGGTGCTTCATAATGGGGAACCGGAGCAACTGCTATTTTTCGGGAAGTCACCCCTGCGACATTTCTATTTTGTTCATATTCGATGGCTTGTTTTAGAGCCGTTATTAATCCTTCTCCAACAGTCATGTCTTTATAGTCCTTTTTCATGGGCATTCCTCCTGAGTTCACTCTTTAACGTATCCACCAATTTTTCCTTTCCCTTTGAGTGCCCACCTGATTTTTCTGACACCGCCGGTATTTTGAATCATATCACCATCTTCGGGATGGATGCTCAAGTGCTCCTGCAATTCTTTTAGATCATCATCAGAAAATCCCAGGGATTCCCATAATCTGCAAAAAATATCCAGGCAAATAAATTCTCTGTTCATGAGGCTATTATATGCCATATTCAAAAGGGTGTCAATTTACATTAAGAATCTGAGAAAAATTTATGGGACTTCGCCCCAGTGCGTTGCATATTAACGATTAAACATTCATTCATTGGCACGCACCGAGCATGGGGCTCATTGCTGATCACAGTAAAACAAGAGGTCTTATTGACCACAGGCGAAGAAATAGAAGTGAAGAAAAAAATGAGGCGTGCCAAAGGCACTTAATATAATAGCACGAAGTGCCTCCCTTACCGTTATCAATTCTCAATTTACCATTCTCAATTATCCATTAATCTTTTCTTGGTAATCCTTTTTAATCCCGTGTATCTGTGGTCTATTTAAACCCTGCTGACTCAGTCGATATCGAAGTTTTCAATGCCCGCTCTTTTTTATTTTCCCATAGCTTGGAAGTTGATATTTATAGATATCCATGCTATCTTAAATACTATGGCAGAAGTATTAGAAAAAATAACCCATGATGCATTGGCACTTTCCTTCCAAGAAGAGGTATCCTTGGCCTGGGATGTAGAGTTGGAAAAACGCCTTCTGGAAATTAAAAGGGGTAGTGTAACAGGTATTCCGGCCCAACAGGTATTAGCAAAACTAGGGGCGAAATATTTGACACGTCCCCCGTTGGAGTAAGGAGGAACCATGCTGTTAGAGGTATCTGAAGCCGAATATATCCGGGATTACGTGGTGCATCTGAAATTTAATACCGGCGATGAAGCCATGGTAGATTTGGAAACCACTCTCTTGAAGGAAAAACGAAACATCTTTAAGCCCTAATTGGAAAAAGACTATTTTAAAGATTTTTCTCTTCAATTAAATACCATCTGCTGGAAAAACGAGGCGGGCCTTGCCCCGGAATTTTTACTGGAACTGGGAAAACAGCAAGCCGTCACAAGGAATAGATAGCCCATTCTTTTTTAATCTGAGTAATCATTTTTAATCCCGTGAATCTGTGGTCTATTTAAACCTTGCGGACTCAGTCGATATGGACGCCCAGCTCTCTTTTATTTTTCCAAAGCCTGGATTCACCGCCAAGTATCTAAAATCGTTGTGGACGATATGGACTTCATGGACGATATGGACAAAAATATGCTTTTATTTTTGCTCCACATCGTCCATATCGTCCACTCTGTCCATGTCGTCCATGTTTTTTCAGGAATCTGATGGTGGATTCAGGTCTGGCACCTGGGAATTTTGGAATCAAGGGTTCATTGAAAACTTATTATTTAATTTCTCCCCTAATTCCCCTAATTCCCATAAGTCTCAGAAATCCCATAAACACCTTTACAAACATAATCATTTATTCTATAATTCATTTATGAGAATTTTTATTGGTATTAAACTGGATCACGCGGTGCATGATAAGATTGAAGCGTTCCTAAAACCCTTTAAAAAAATATCCACGCCTATCCACTGGGTCAAAGGGGCGAATGTACACCTGACACTGAAATTTCTGGGCGAAGTTGCAGAACAACAATACAACCAGATTTCGGAACGCTTAACTCACCTGGAACCGCAAACCCAACCTCTAGAAATCGAACTGGCAGGCTGCGGGAAATTCGGCAAAAACGAGGAACTTAATATCTTCTGGATCGGTCTCCGCCCCAACCACGCCCTGCAACAACTCTATGACAGCATCGAAAACACCCTCTTTAAAATTGGAATTCCCAAAGAAACCCGCCCCTTTTCACCCCATATCACAGTGGGGCGAAATAAAAAAAATTATAATTTCAAATCCCTGCTCACACGGGTAGAAGAACTGGCAGATGCACCTATCGCCCAGTTCTCCACGGGGTATTTCCAGTTATTTAAAAGCGCATTGAAACCTGATGGACCTATTTATACTATATTAAAGGAGATTCCACTGACCCATGGCCAAGCATGAATTATTATTTATTCTCTGTTCTTATTTATTGGGTACTATTCCGATTGGATTTATACTCTACTATCTGACGGAAAAAAAAGATATCCGCAAAGAAGGCAGTGGTAATATCGGCGCTACCAATGTACTACGCACCAAGGGAAAATCGGCGGGCTCGGTGACCCTCGCCTTAGATATTGCCAAAGGTTTACTGCCGGTATTGTACGGACTGAAACACTTTGATTCCCCGATTATTGTAATTGCAGGCGGTGCTGCCGTGATTTTGGGGCATCTCTTTCCCCTCTGCCTCAAGTTCAAAGGTGGCAAAGGAATCGCCGCTTTTATAGGCGTGTTCCTTGTGTTTGATTTTCGTGCCGCCCTGATATTTGCTATTGCTTTTCTTTTTACCTTGTATTTTATTCGCTATGTCTCTGCCAGTTCTATTGCTGGCGTGATCGCTGTTTTCTTTTTTATTCTATTTACCCAGGTCGTGGAAGTGTCCATGATTGTCTTTCTCATCACCACTACCATTATCCTCAAGCACCACGGGAATATCCGACGCATGGTCGCGGGTACCGAAAATAAACTGACATGGAAGCATCATGAATAAATCAAAAATACTGGTTATCGGTGGCGGCTCATGGGGCACGGCTTTTGCCAATTACCTGGCACTGGCCCGCAAACATGAAATAAAAATCTGGCTCAGGGAAGCAGATGTCCGCGAAGCCATTTTAACACGACACGAAAACCCGATCTTTCTCCCAGGTATCAAACTCTCCCCCCTGCTCACTCCAGTCACAGACCTGATAACGGAAGCAACCCAAGCCAATATTATCCTGACGGTAGTCCCTTCTAAATTTATCAGGGAAACCTTCAAACAATTAAAAGATGTGTTGACCGACCAAATCATTGTTAACCTTTCCAAGGGATTCGAAGCCAGTTCACTGAAAACAATCAGTCAATTGGCAGTCGAAGTATTGGGTGAAAAGATATTGGATCGCTGGGTCACTATTTCCGGTCCCTCCTTTGCCTTGGAATTGGCCATGAATCACCCTACCGTGGTTGTCGCCAGTTCCAGAAACATCATTATCCTCGAAGAGATTCAGAATGCTTTTTCCTCTGATTCCCTGCGCATTTACCGTACCGATGATCTCACTGGCATTGAAGTGGCTGGTTCCATGAAAAATGTTATTGCTATTGCTTCCGGTATCGTCAAGGGCACTGGCTACGGGTACAATACTACCGCCTCACTGGTCACTCGCGCCAGCGTCGAAATATCACGTTTCGGAATTAAAATGGGCGCCCGTTCCGAGACATTTTGGGGACTGGCCGGGATTGGTGATTTGATGCTCACTTGTTTTGGACCTCTCTCACGTAACTTTCAACTGGGCGAACGCATTGCCAAAGGGGAAACTCTGGAACAATTTGAAAAATCAAGCGCCATGGTCGCGGAAGGAGTGGAAACCACGAAAGCAATCAAAAAACTATCCGATCAATTAGGACTGGAAATGCCAATTACTAACGAGGTCTACCAGATACTTTTTAATAAAAAGAACCCCAGGGAAGCCTTAAAAAGCCTTATGAAAAGGAGTTTAAAACCAGAATGGAATTTAAGCTAGAATATATCAATAATGACGAGGTGAATACCTTTTACCTCAATAAAGATACAATCACAGTAGGTAAATTATCCGGCAATGATTTCCAACTGAACGACAACTCGGTATCCAGAAACCATTGCAAATTCGTGCGGGTTCAAGATACCTATAAAGTCGTTGACCTTAACAGCACCAATGGCACCTATGTCAATGGCAAACGGATCACTGACACGCCCTTGGAATTGAGCGATAATATTACTGTAGGTCGCACTATCCTGAAATTCCTGATCGTAGACAAAAAAGAGAGTTATACCGATGTGGATGACCAGAAGATATCTATGGTCGTTCCTCTCTCTGATAGTTTTCTGGTCAAGGAGGAGAAAAAAATCGAGGTCTCCCGTCTCAACTTTCTCGCGTCTTTAACTGCTCTGGGAAAAGACTTGATTGCCTCCAAGAGCTTGGAGGATTGTTTTGAAAAAGTCGGTGACCTGATCTACGAATTCGTGACCCCCAAACGTTTGTTTTTCTTTTTTTATGATCAACAACTGGATGATTTGGATTTAAAGTATTACCGGACCAGCAAGGGGAAAAACGTCGAATCCGTCAATATTTCCAGAACCATTGCTATGAAAGCTATCAAGGAAAAAGTCGCTATTCTCTCTTCCAATACTATGGATGATAAGCGGTTTGATGGGGCGCAGAGTATTATCATGTATGGTATTACCTCGGCTATTTCCGTGCCCATCTGGACCAAGAATTCTATTTATGGTTTGATTTATCTGGATACTACCGAATTCTTGAAATTGTTCAAAGAGGATGACTTGCAAATTCTGACTGTAATTGCCAATTTTGTCGGTCTTTCGATTGAGGGCATCAACAATTTGAATAAATTGAACCGGGAAAAGAAGATTCGCGCCCGTTTGGAACGTTACCATTCGCCTGCTGTTGTTTCCCGCATCATGGAAGGACACGACAGCAGCACCTTGGAGATGAACACCTATAAAGTAACCGAGGCTTCCGTGTTGTTTATGGATATTGTCGGGTTCACTACCAAGGTCGAACATATGAACCCCATGGAGATCGGCGTCTTTTTGAATAATTTGTTTTCTGAAATGACCGATGTTATTTTTTCTTTTAATGGAACCCTGGATAAATATATCGGGGATTGTATCATGGCTGTTTTTGGTGTGCCTTTCGAAATGAAAGATCATGCTGAACTGGCTATTCGTGCCGCCATTGAGATGATGAAAAAGTTGGAGAAAATCAATGAACATCTCGCTGCTGCCGATCAGATTAAACTTCGTATCGGTATTAATTCGGGGAAATTGGTAGCCGGAGATTTTGGTTCCCCCAAGCGTTTGGATTATACCGTGATTGGGAATACCGTTAATATTGCCTCCCGTATCGAGTCTTCAGTGGCACAATCCAATGATATTGTCGTCTCTGAAGATACCTATGAATATACCAAGAACATGTTCAACTTCGAATTAATGGGAGAAAAGAAATTGCAGGGCTTGTCAAAGTCTGTTAAAGCCTACAGAGTATTAACCCGGAGGGGCACAGAATGAAGAATAAAATGATGCTTAAAATGATGCTTAAAATGAACAAAAATATAGTGATAACTACCATTATGTTTGTATTGGCCAGTCTGTTGCTAATTGGTCCTATGGCGGGTTGTGCCAAGAAAAAAGCGCCCAGTCAATATGGTGCCCATCTAAAAAAAGGAACCGCCGAGTTCACCTTGAATGAAGGGCTTTTCTACCTCAATTCGGGAAATATGGAGATGGCGGAAAAGAAATTATTGGAAACATTGAAGAAGAATCCTACGATGGCATTGGCTATTAATGCGTTGGGTATTGTTTACCTGAACAAGCGGGATTTTAAAAAAGCAATCGACTATTTTACCCAGGTCGTGCGTACCAATCCCGAGTATTATGATGCCTATAATTATCTGGGCGTCACGTACAGTGAGATGGGGGAGTATACATTGGCCAAAGAAAATCTCTTAACTGCGGCCAGTGGAGCTAAATACCAGACGCCAGAAAATGCCTATGCCAATCTGGCGATGTTAGAAATCCGCGAAAAGAAATACAACACGGCCATGCGTTATATAGATAAAGGTTTGGTCAAAAATGATCGCTTTCCGCCCCTCAGTAATTTAAAGGGTATTGTGTTGGAAAACCAGGAGAAATACAATGAAGCCTTGCAATGGTATCGGCGGGCGATTTCGCTGTTAACGGAACCAGAAGCCACCTATCTAATTAATATCGGCAGGGTGTATGTCAAGATGGGACAGAAAGACAAAGCATTGGATACATTGGAAAAAGCACTGGGAAGAGCGTTAACCAAAGAAATGAAAGATGAAATCCACAAATTGATTGCCCAGTTGGATAAACAATAGTTTAAATAAAAGAAAAAGAACCCCACGAATTACACGAATTAACACGAAATAAAAAGAAGACCACAGATTACACAGATTAAAATGATTAGACGGATTAAAAGAAAAAGAAAAGGTTTTTTAAAAAAAGTCATCTTTTAATCTGTGTCAATCATTTTAATCTGTGTAATCTGTGGTCTTCTTTTAATTCGTGGGCTAATCTTTTTCTTAATACTGGTATTTCGTGCCTGTGGAGATTTCTGCGATATTATAAGCTTGGGCGCGCATGCCATCCAGATAGTTCAATAAATCCATGAAATGAATTGCTGATGGGTTGGCGCATTTTTCTTGGCTTAATCGTTCAAAGTGTTCCATTTTGGCTGTTTTAATCAAATTTTTTACCCGGCGGTTATGTACTTGGGCACCATCCATGAAGGTTTGTGGTTCTACATCTTCTGTAAAGGCATTAAAAGAGGAATTAAAGAACCCTGAAATCTCCTTGAATATCTCGATAGCCGTGTGGCGGGCGTCTTCGGAAAGTAGCAACGAGTCCTGATCCATGCGGTCGAAAATCAGCGCGATATGTTCCAGGTGGTCCCCGTATTTTTCCAGGTTGTGGGACATCGTCATATAATTGCCCACGTGGTTGGCGTCATTTTCAGAAAGGGAGGTAGAGGAGAGGCCTACCAGGAATTCAGTGATGTGTTTTTGGTATTCGTCGATTACTTTTTCCGATTTGAGAACCTCGTCGCACAGTTTTTTTTGCGATAATTCACTGATTATGATATCTTGAACCATCAACGCACTTTTCGCTACTCGTTCCGCCATCAGGACGAGTTTTTTTTCTGTTTCCGCAATGCCCAGGGCTGGTGTATTGATAAGTGCTGAATCCATGTGGGAAAATTCCACCATCCTGTATTCTTGGAGTTGTTTTGGAGTTTTAATAATCTTTTCACACAGTTTGGCCAGAAGTGGAATAAATCCCGTGAAAAGAATCACGTTGATGATATTAAACATGGAATGGGCCATAGCGATATGTTGGCCGATAAAGGGTTTATCGCCGATAGCTAAACCAAACTTGGCGGCTTGTGTAGCCGTAGTAATAATCATATCTGGCATACCGCGCACCAAGCTGTCCACTATTTTTACGAATGGATAGTAGATAGTCAAAATCACCAGCACGCCAAACACATTAAAAAGAGTATGGGCTACTGCTGCCCGTTTGGCTTGGTAATTGCCGCCGATACTGGCCAGGATAGCTGTGATTGTAGTGCCAATATTATCACCCAGAATGAGGGAGACTGCGCCATGGTAATTAAGGAGGCCCTGAGAAGCCAGGGCAATCGTAATACCCATAGTAGCCGAGCTGGATTGCACGATTAAGGTCGTGGCTGTTCCGATTAATACGCCTAAAATAACTGTAAAATAGCCGGAGCCATCTACTTTGGTAAAAAGCGCAATAAATTCTGGGGAATTCTTTAATGGGGAGAATCCATTCTTCATTGTCTCCATGCCTAAGAATAATATTCCGAACCCGTACATAATTTCGCCGATATAGCGCCATTTCTCGCTTTTGCAGAAGAAACGGAGCATCACACCCAACCCAATAATAGGAAGGGAATACTCCACAACAGACAAGGTAACCAGCCAACCGGTCACGGTAGTCCCAATATTGGCCCCTAAAATCACGCCAATGGCTTGTTGCAGAGTCATGAGACTGGCATTCACAAACCCTACGACCATGACAGTAGTGGCGCTACTGGATTGGATGATGGCAGTAATGGAAAACCCAACGAATATGCCCATAAAACGATTGGATGTTAAAAAACTCAGTACCTTTCTCAAGCCATCGCCCGCTATTTTTTGTACACTTTCAGACATGACTTTCATGCCCATCAAAAACAGTCCCAAGCCGCCGAAGGTATTAAATATGATTTGTGTCCAGTTCATAATAGTTTACCTCTGTTGTGATATATTGATATTTCCAGGTAGAATCGGACTGCCGTGCCTACCGTTCATTGTCCATTTTTTTCTTTGATCGGGGTGACGTTGAATCTTTCATAGACTATTTTATAAAAAAAAGAATTTTTTTACAAGAGGATACTTTGAAAAAGGAGAAATTTATTTTTGTATTTCATTCCTCCCACTTTCTTTTACGATACTCTGAAAGAACTAACGTTGAATCCAAGATGATGAGGAATAAATGCAGGGTTAGCTTTTTAAGGGCAATTGAACGATAAATGTCGCACTATTGCCCGGTGCCCAGTTCTTTCAATGTAGCCCAAGCGTCCCGCTTGAAAGGCAAAAAACGAGTTTCTTAAAAGGCCTTGGGATTGGTCGAAAAGGGGGACAGGCAAAATTTACTATTTGTATGGGAGCCTGAATTCCTTGATTTTTGAACTTAACTGCTCAAACTCCGGATCTTTATGAACGAGTATGCCATCGTAGGCTTTACATAAGCCAGCGATTAAAGAGTCTGCCAAGGATATTCGATGCTTTGCCTTCAACCCCATCCTCGTTTTCGATAAATGTTAGGAGAGCAGAGGTATCAAAAATATAAATCTTTCTATCTTGATTCATGCTGGATGTCTTCGGTTCTTGATTTAAGAAGTTTTTCAGTCAAATGGTATCCTGAACCCATACCCTTAAGCAACCGTCTGGCTTCAGAAGGGCTGATTTCTTCCGGGTTGTTTGGAAATATGACCAGTACTTCGGTCTTATGTTTCGTTTTTATTGGTTCAATGGGTTTAATATCAAAGCCATCATACACTGCTTTTACAACCTGCATATTTAATACCTCTGATTAAATTATAACTCTATTTGCATAAAATTTCAACTGCCAATCAACAAATAAAGATGAACTAAACCCTCAAAAGCACTTGACCAAAACCCACGGCTGTACTATAATTTCACTTCATGAAAATAACAAAAACCATCTATCTAACACGACACGGAGCCACCAGCTACAACGATGAAGATATTGTACAGGGATTGCTGGACAATTTGTTGAGCCCACGAGGCATCGCCGAAGCAGGCATGGTCGCCGAACGGTTTAAAGACATCAAACTGGACATCATCTACCATACCCCGCTTTCCCGAACCCGCCAGACTGCCGAAATTATCAATCAACACCATGGAGCAAAACTTCAGGTCATACACAATCTTATCGAAATGGATCTGGGCGATTGGGAAGGAAAACATTTCGAAACAGTGGTCAGAAATTTTCCCGATGTGGATCAAGCGTGGGCCACCAATCCCGAAACGCAGGTTCCTGGCGGCGAAAGTTTCACCCAGATGTATGACCGGATCAAACCCGGTTGCGATGAAATCCTGAATTCTCCCCATCAAAACATTCTCATTGTCGCCCATGCCATGGTGAACCGTGCCATTTTGGGTCATTTCATTGGCATGCCCCCAAACTTGGCCCGCAGGTTCCGCCAAGATAACTGCGCTTATTCCAAAGTGCTGGTTTACGATTACCCCGTGGGACGTCACGTGGTTGTCGACATTTGGAATGATACCAGTCACCTTAAAAAAAAGTAGTTGCCCAAAACGGCACGGGAATTATAAAGTAATAGAATGCAATTCGTCTAATTCATAATTCATAATTCATAGGCAAATCTTTATTATGGTTGTTTTGGGATGACCGTGGCATCAACCCAATAGATATCATCGTGGCGGGTGAAAAAAAGAAATTTGTCATCCGGCGAGAGTATCGGGCAATTTTCATTGTATTCTGTATTGATTTTATCACCCATATTTTTAGGAGTGGTCCATAAATCATTCTTTTCCCGGAAACTGATGTACAAATCCCCCTGCCCAAAACCCCCAGGACGATTGACAGAAAAGATCATATACGCTTCATCCGGTGCGATCAGTACATCGCCTTCAAACAATTCAGTGTTAATGACATCACCCACATTTTCAATTTTTTCATATTTACCATTCACCAGTCTTGAACGATAAATATCCCTTGCACCACGGCTATCAGGACGGGTGGATTGAAAATACATCGTACCATCCTGGGTCACGGAGGGGTAAAATTCCATTTCTTCAGAATTGATTGGATTTCCTGGATTCAGTGGTTGGGACCAGTTATCTTTGATTCGTTCCACTACCCAGATATCAAAATCCTTTTTAGGTTTTCCATTGGCTTCCAGAGGGCGATTGGAACAGTAATATAGTTTCTTGCCATTTGGCGCGATGAATAGATCGACGTCACTGTATTCCCCGGAAAACGATGTCACTGCGGGTTTTGTCCAGCCATTTTTTTCCAGTTTCATCACCATTATTGTCCATTTCATTGGAGCGGTTTGCATGGTAAAGTAGAATTCCCTGCCATCTGGCATAAAAACCGAATTCAATTCGCGTTTTTCAGTGGACACGATACCCGGGGCAAATAGTTCAGGGCTGAGCCCAGGTTTTTTTTGTCCCAGGTATTTTCCTTTCAGGATAGTTTGTTTGGCATACTCTTTATTGGCGCCTTTAGCGATGAGCAATGCCGCAATATCACGGTGTCCCTCACGGGTCGCGACGCCCACCGGTGTGCTGCCCCGTGAATTTTTTGCATTGATATCTGCACCTTTTGCGAGCAATAATTCCACCATCTCTTTTTGGCCGTTTAAAGCAGCCAAGAGCAAGGCGGTACTGCCCATTTGGTCTTTTTCATCAATGGAAGCTCCTTTGGCCAGCAATAATTGGACAATATCCGGCTGGTTGGCTGAAACAGCGGTTAACAATGGAGTATTACCTCTATTATTCTTTAAATTTAACGAAGCTCCTTTGGCTATTAACAGTTCGGCAATATCTTTGTGCCCGAGACTGGCTGCCAAATCCAGCCCTGTGACTTTCATAACATTATTATTGGAATCAATGGGAACACCCTTCGAGATCACCAGATCAACCAACTCTTTTTCCCCCAGAAAAATAACAAAATCAAACGGTGTAAAACCCTCTTTATTGGATAAACTTAAATCTGCGCCCTTTTCCACCAGGAATTTAAAAATAGCGGTTTGTTTAGAAAATGCGGCTTCTATTAATGGTGTCCGGTCATATTCACCGCGTGTGTTCAGCAGGTCAGGGTTTTTTTCTAAGAGCGCTTTGACTTGGTCCAGGTCTCCCTTTTTTATTGGCGCAAAGATATCTTCAGTCATTACTTTTCCCGCCAATACCGTTGTAAAAGAAAATAGTAGTATACTCCATAAAACAAGAATGGTTCTAAAATTTTTCATAATAGCCTCCATATTTTGAATTCTAAATATAACATAGTAGTATAGTAGTACAGATATAGAGGATTTGTCAACCTATTTTGAAAAAAAAGGAGGATAGTGTGGCCAATTTACCGGCCTGTCCCCAAAATTCCTTGGGGATGTCGCTACCCATAAACTCGAATTGCAAGAGTTTCTCTCTGGTAATAATCCCATGGTGCCCAGCGATGTTGGTGGGGGTCTCTTCCTACTGTTTTTTACCGCCAATTGCCGATCATAATAATGTGAAAGGGGATAGGCCAGTAAAATTTATAGGAATTTATCTAAAAATAAAGTAAAATGAATTGTCAATAACCCATTGCGGCGCAAGTTTTGTTCACAAACATTTTAACCATAAACCGTACCTGATCTGGCAGCCATTTTTATCCATAAATACTTTTATTATATGACTTTATATCTTTGCTGGAAATTATAATTGATGAATATTAGACAAGAAAGGAAAATAAATTTTTTTATCCATTGATGTTGACATCTACTTCATCCAAGGAATATAATACTATTTACCATAAAAATATAACAGGAGGATAGAATTATGATTATCAAGAACAAAAAAAAGCTTCACTTGGCAAAACTTACCATCAGCAATCTGAATTCCAATGAACAGAAAGTGATTAAAGGAGGAAACATCACCAACTCATGTCCTGACTTTGGATGCACCACTTACCTTCCACAATGCACAACAGGATGTCTATCAATCGCTCCGCGTTACTGTGTATCAGGCAGTCCGCAGTTCTGCCCAGATTGAACTGTTTTTTAATGGCCACCCCATCCCTATGGGGTGGCCAGCAGTTAAAAGTTTTAAAAAAAAGCATATTTAAAGGGGGTTGCATCGCAACCCCTTTTCTCCCGCGTCCAAAAATACTATTTCGCACATGATAAGGCTAAAATCGTTATCTTCAGCCACACACACAAATACGCCCTTGAAGGGCATCATAAATTAGGAGATATTTTTCACGAATCTGATGGTGACTCCAGGGAGCCTGCTCTATAAAACCACCCCGGGCCATTTCACGGCCAATTATCTGGATGAATCGGGCGCATTGTCAATAGAAAAGGTGTTTTTGAAGTTCCAGCACTTTATGAAGGAACGCTACGGCAAAAAAGATCTGAAGTTTGTGGAACAAAACGGCACCCTGTTATTTCTGGCTTTTATTAGACCCATTCTGAATGGCTGTAACACAACCATTTAATTCAAAGACAAATTCAAATTTAGGGACAGGCGGGGAAAGCTTCAGTTATGCGGCCAGTTTGTCCAGGTTTTCTTTGTTATCCCGTTTTGACCACAAGATATAATCGGCATCGTGTGATTTGAGGGCATCGAGGAACTCACGTTTAACGCCCTCCGTATCATTAATAATGGCCACGGCTTTCACTTCCTTTTGGGTGGCTTCTTGCCTCACTGGACGGATATCTTCCCAGGCAAAGAGGAAATTAGGAATATTGGATTTATTTAAACTGGAAAAGGATTTAATCACCACTTCTTTTTTTTTCTGGGCGATCTGAAAATCAAAGGCAAATTCAAGGCCAGTACGCCCTTTGGATATAAAATCCGGCGTGTATATGATACTGTTATGGCTTAAGTACTCTCTGACATCATTGATAAAGAAAGTGGCCACTTTTTCTTTTGAGAGGAGATAGAGATCACTGAATTCAATGATAGCAGTGATCAAATTATGCTTTTTTTGTGGAAAGTCTTTTACAGTTGCTTCCACCAGGAGTTCGTCACTGTTTCTTTTAATCCCGTAGTTCAATAGAATCCTGCTACTGATATCGTGCCTGCCCCCTTTTGTCAGTTTTACCCCGGATAACTCCAGATTGTTTAATGTTTCACCATTATCTGACAGGAAAATTTGGTCCCCGTCTTTTTTGGCATAAATTTCTATATAATCATTAAACAAGCCAATGAAAGGGGTGCGGATGGCAGCCCATCCGGTAGGGTCATCTGTGGTTATTATGGTTTTGGATTTAAACCAGCGTAAATATTCGTCAAGCAACTCATCTATCCAGTTCATAGTATTGGCTTCAGGATTGAAATCGGGGAAATCAGATTGATTGCTTTATTAAAGCTCTTTACTGCTTCCATATACTCATCGTATGATGTTATTTTCTTGGCGGGGAAATCATGACTTTTCAACGGGAGCGCCCATGCCAAATCTTTGTAACCCTGTACGAAAAAATGAATATGGGAATCATCCAGAGAAGCCCCAGCGAAAGGCTTTAAAAAATCCGGCACTCTTGTACTGGCAATTTCAGGATTTTTATGTCCACTATTATAGCAAACCCGCATTAAACCGATGTTTGTATTGGTTTCCAGATGATGGATGGATATTTTGAAAGAAACCCGCTTGTTTGAATAGTACTGCACTTTAAATTCCCATTTACGGTCTTCAGGTGACATTAAATCAAGATTGGTACGTTCATTTTTTAAAACAATTTCGGAAGTGTGGGTATCCTTGAGTACCTTCTGCAAAGCCAACAGGTATACTGCTTGTTCTTGGGTAATCATTATTTTTTCCTCAACTTGACAATACCAAATTTTGGATACCATGTCAATAGAAATGCCGGGCCGGAGTGTTTTATTTTTATCCCTCTACCACCACACGTGAAAAAATCATTTTTATGTATTTATCCCGTTCTGGTAAAGTGCATCGGGAGGGCAGTACTCATCCAGCAAATAAATACTTGACCGCTTCATTTCATACTGGCTTTAAAAATATTTCCCGTATAAGTCTTGACAAAAAAAATGCTGGGGCTTATCATATACATTTAATGTACGCTACGAAGACCTATTGCAGAATTTACCTTCAGGTTTTACCCATGAAAAACACATGCCACTGTCCACGCCGTCCATTTTATATTGCCTGCCCACCTAGCCCACCCATTATAAAAAAACAAAGTCTATAACCAAGGAGAACCATCATGGATAGAGATTTAACCCGCAAAATCGCGGATGTGACACTGCACTATGCTAAAGAACGGTTATACTGGCTGGAAAAGCTAGCGGGTGAGCCGGTAAAAAGTATATTCCCCCATGATATCACCACGCGCTCCACGGAACACACAGCGATTGGTACGACAGAGTTTGAAATCTCGGTCCCGCTTTTTGATCGCCTGGAAACACTGAGCACGGGCAATGAACCTACTCTGCACATTATTCTCCTGGTCGCAGTAACAGTCTTGCTGGGCAAATACAGCGGTAACCGCGATATTATTGTGGGTGTTCCGGTTTATCAGCAAAGGGAAAACGCAGACTTTGTCAACACGGTGTTACCACTACGGCTTCGTTTTACGGGGCAGAGTAGTTTTAAGGATCTGCTGTTGCAAGCCCGAACCACGCTACTGGAAGGAGTGGAACACCAGAACTACCCGATAGAAAAACTGGCGGAAGAATTATTTCCCGGTGGTTTTGATCTGGCGGAGGGGTTCCCGCTGTTTGATGTGTCGGTGCTGTTGGAAAATATCCATGATATAGAGTACTTGCGCCATATTCCCCACCATATGACGTTCTCCTTTTTGCGTCATTCCAAGAGTATCCGTGGCCGGGTGGAATACGATGAGGCTTCCTATTCGGCGGGTTACGTGTTGCAGATGGTGGGGCATTTGTTGCACCTGTTGGAACAGGTGCTGTTTACGTTGGATAAACCGTTTGCAGAAATAACCATTCTGAGCGAGTGCGAAAAGGATGTCTTGTTAGTGGATTTTAATAATAGCGGGACAATCTTTCCAGAAGAACAAAAGCTTCACCACCTGTTCGAAGCCCAGGTAGAAAAAACACCGCACCAAATAGCAGTAATAGGTACAAGCGATGCTGCTTGGAAGCCAGCAGAAATAAATCCCATCACTCCCATAATTCCCATTCTTCCCATAATTCCCACAACCCCCCTTTCATTAACCTACCAGGAACTAAACGAATGCGCCAACCGTCTGGCCCACTATCTAATAAAAAAAGGCATGCCACCAGAAACCACGGTAGGCATCTTGTTAGAACGTTCAGTAGACCTGATAGTCGCAATACTGGCAGTATTAAAAGCAGGTGGCGCGTATCTACCGATTTCTGCGGACTTACCAGCCTCGCGCAAAGTATACATGATCAAAGACAGCAGCTTAAAATGGCTGCTGAGTCGCACGGGGCTAATAACCAAGGAAAAAGAAATGACGGCCTGCCTAAACCGGGAAAACATAGTAATGGTGGATGAGCCGGATAGTTATGCGGCTACGGTTCACAACCCGCCCACTGAAGGCGATTCCCGCCAAGCCTGTTATATTATCTATACTTCCGGCACCACCGGCAACCCGAAGGGGGTTGTTCTGGAACATCGCGGGGTAGTGAATTATATTTCCTGGGCGGCGCAAACCTATGTGAACGGGGAGAGTGTGGCTTTTCCTTTTTATACGGGTATCACGTTTGATCTGACAGTCACCTCCATTTTTACGCCCCTGGTCACGGGAAACACGGTTTATGTGTATGATGGCGATGAACGGGAACCGGTGCTTGATAAGATTTTAGCCGATAATCGGGTAGGGGTGGTGAAGTTAACGCCAGCCCATTTGAAGTTACTGGGTTATACACCCAATGCGGGGGATTCCACGATTCGTAGACTCATTCTGGGTGGCGAGAACTTGGAAGTCCGGACGGCACTGGAAGTATTCAATAAATGGCAGGGCAATATTGAGATTTACAATGAATACGGGCCGACTGAAACAGTGGTAGGCAGTATGATTCATCGCTTCGATCCGATACTGGATACCCGTGCCGCAGTGTCTATCGGTGTACCAATTGCCAATACACGGGTTTACCTGCTGGACCAGGATTTAAACCCGGTGCCCATGGGCGTGCCAGGGGAGATTTATATTGGCGGGGCAGGTGTGGGCCGGGGCTATCTCAACCGCCCGGAACTTACAGCGGAAAAGTTTATTCTATTAAAGAATGAACGAGTTTTCAAAACGGGGGATCTGGCTGTACGTTACAGCGATGGGAACATCCAGTTCCTGGGCCGGGGTGATTTGCAGGTCAAGATTCGCGGCTTCCGCGTGGAGTTGGCGGAAATCGAACACCACCTGCGACACTTTAAGAAACAGGCGCAAACCACTTCTATATTAACAGAAAAGATTCCACAAGCCGCTGATTTACAGCAGGTAGTCCGTTGCACCCGCTGTCTACTGACAGCCAATCAACCCGGCATCCATTTTGACAGCCAAGGCGTGTGCAATGTCTGCCGGGAATACGAGAGTTACGCGGACCATGTGAAAAATTACTTCAGAACCCAGGCCGGATTGGCACAACTCTTTGCGACCCATAAACAACCCGGCGCCAAATACGATTGTTTGCTGCTCTTCAGCGGTGGCAAAGATAGTACCTACGCGCTGTACCGGCTCATTGACATGGGGCTAAAAGTACTGACCTTTACCTTTGACAACGGTTTTATTTCCCCTGCCGCGTTTGAGAATATTCACCGCACCACCAGCCTGTTACACGTCGATCATATTACCGGTAACGCCCAATATATGAACCAGGTTTTTGTCGAAAGCCTCCAGTCCAACCAGAGCGTCTGTCATGGCTGCTGGCATACCCTCAATACCTACGGCGTGGCCGTGGCCCATGAACAGGGTATTCACCTCGTGGTGTCCGGGTTATCCCGCGGTCAGATATTCGAGATGCGGCTGCACTCGTTGTTTCAAAACGGCATTTTTAATGAGCATGAAATCGAGGAAAAACTGCTTTTGTTCCGCAAGAGCTTTCATGGTTTGGAGAACAAGTACTCCCGCATTCTGGGCAAAGGACTGACTGCCGAGATGGTGGAACAGATTCTGTTCGTAGACCTGTTCCGTTATGATGACACACCCACCACCCGCATCAAGGAGTATCTGACCGCCAAAGGCTGGGTGCAACCTGCGGACACCGGGTTTTGTTCCTCCAATTGTATGATCAATGATACCGGCATTTACATGCACCTCAAGGCGCGGGGCATTCATTTTTATGAAGCACCGCTCAGTTGGGACGTGCGCTTCGGCGTGTTGGACCGGGAAAAAGGGATTGCGGAAACAACTTTTGACGCGCAACCGGAACAGGTACACGGGGTGTTGCAACAGATCGGGTACTATGAAGAGGCGACCATTAAAGATGCAGTGGTACTGGATAAAATTGACGGCAATGGGAATACGTATTTATGCGGTTATCTGGTTTCCGAAAATCTCCTCACCGCTGCCGAATTACGTCGTTTTCTGGCCGGGTTATTGCCGGATTATATGATTCCCTCGTACTTCGTGCAGGTGGATCATATCCCACTGGCCCCCAGCGGCAAGGTGGACCGCAAGGCTTTGGTCGCGGCGGAAGCGAAAGGCAAACGACTCTCGGCTACGGTGAAATTCGTGGCCCCCACGGATGAAAAAGAGGTGGCAATGGCCACTCTTTTTAAAGAGATGCTACACGTGGAGCGGGTGGGAGTGGAAGATAACTTTTTCGAGCTGGGTGCAACTTCTTTTGAAATTGTCCAGGTAGCCAATCACCTGTCGCAGGAAATGGGCCGGGAAATTCCGGTGGTGAAACTCTTCGAATACCCTTATATCGCCGCGTTACTGGGTTATTTAAACGGGGCAAACACGGGTAGTGATGCGCGGGAAAAAGAAGTGGCGGCGAAATGGAACGAAACCATGGATAAAGGGAAATCCCGCTTGGCACAACGGCGCAAGATGCGGGAATAAATATGAACGAATTGGAAACCTACCGCGAAACCCTAACGGGCCTTGAAATTGCTGTGATTGGTATGTCCGCGTGTTTCCCTGGTGCAGCCCATGTCAGGCAATTCCTGGAGAACCTCAAAGCAGGCAAAGAAAGCATCCGCTTTTTTACACCCACTGAACTGACAGAAGCCGGGGTGGACCCGGAATTAATAATGGATGCGGGGTATGTGCCAGCCAAAGGGTATCTGGAACGGGCCGAATACTTTGATGCTGATTTTTTTGGCTACACTCCCGCAGAAGCGGCGGTGATGGACCCGCAGCTCCGTTTGTTTCATCGTTGCACCTGGGAAGGGTTGGAAGATGCCGGGTATGATCCTGGGAACTATGATGGTTTGATTGGTTTGTATGGCGGGGCGTCCCCCAATTCCGCCTGGCAGATGGCCAGTATGTTTTCTCCTGGGGCCCAGCAGTTGGATGATTTCTCGCGGTTCCAATTAACCAACAAGGACAACCTCACCATGCGGGTCTCCTATCAACTTAATTTAAAGGGGCCCAGCTATGTTTTGCAGACCGCGTGTTCCACCTCGTTGACTGCCATCCATGTCGCCTGCCAAGCATTATTAAGTGGTGAGTGCCACATCGCCGTGGCGGGTGGGGTGACCGTTACTTATCCGCTGGAATCCGGGTATATCTACCGGGAAGGCATGGTGGGCTCACCGGATGGTCATTGTCGTGCCTTTGATGCAGCCGCCCGCGGGACATTGAGCGGCGATGGCTGCGGCGTGGTGGTTTTAAAACTATTGGAAGACGCGCTTATTGACCATGATCACATTTACGCGGTGGTCAAAGGTAGCGCGGTGAATAACGATGGCAGACGAAAAACAGGGTACACGGCCCCCAGTATTAAGGGACAGGCCGGGGTAATCCAGGCGGCGCAAAAAATGGCGGGAGTGGCGGCGGATAGTATCGGTTATATTGAAGCCCACGGCACGGCAACCTTGCTGGGCGACCCAATTGAAATCGAGGCACTAAAACAAGCCTTTAATACGGAGAAACGACATTATTGCGGTATTGGTTCCGTGAAAACAAATTTCGGACACCTCGATAGCGCCGCAGGTGTGGCTGGTTTTATTAAAGCCGTGCTTTCTATTCAAGAAAGATGTTTGTTTCCCAGCTTGTTTTATAAGACGCCCAATCCTAAAATCAATTTTGGGGACAGTCCTTTTTTTGTGCCGGTGGAATGCTGTCCATGGCGAACGGGTCAAAATGGTATGGACCCATTAAGGGCCGGGGTCAGCGCGTTTGGAATCGGCGGCACCAACGTGCATGTCATACTGGAAGAAGCACCACCGCTTGATAATCAAACTGAAGAAACTGAAGAGAATAAAACCGCTGCCCTGATTCTTCTGTCGGCGCGTAGCGAAAAAGCATTGGCAGAGATGACCAGCCGCTGGGTGGAACATCTGCACGGACACCCGGACCTCAATCTGGGGGATGCAGCGTACACGTTACAGGTGGGACGTGCCCCATTCAAATACAGAAAAGCGGCGGTGTGTACGACTGTGGCCCAGGCAATGGCCACGTTTACTACCGGGCCAGCCAAAGAGCGCGTATTTCGTGCCAGTGAAAAAAGCCCCGTGATTTTTATGTTCCCCGGTTTGGGGAGCCAGTATGTGAATATGGGTCTGGACTTGTATTGTCAAGAACGGGTGTTTCGCCAGGAAATGGACGAGTGTTTCCGCTTATTAACCCCTTTAAGTGGACAAAATTTCAAACCGGTTCTGTATCCCAGTGATGGCACCAGTCCCCCATTAAAAAGCGAACATATCGCGCCCATTCTTTTTGCCGTGGAATACGCCCTGGCCAAATTAATCATGTCCTGGGGGATTAAACCCCATGCCATGATTGGTTACAGTTTTGGCGAGTATGCTGTCGCGGCTATTGCCGGGGTTATTTCGTTGCGCGACGCATTAAGCGCCATTGTCAGACGGGGGGAATTAATTAACAGCTTGCCCGGTGGTGCCATGACCAGTGTACCATTAACAGCGACAGAACTGGAACCACTGTTGGCCGCACAGCGGGGAGGAACTCTTGCGCTGGCCATAGATAATGGTTCTGCCTGTATTATTTCCGGTTCTCTCGCTGACATTTCAACTTTTGAAACGGCGTTAAAGGCCCGCCGTTTATTATGTATGCGGGTGAACGGGGTGACCCACGCGCTTCATTCCACGGCCATGACTCCCATTATCGGGCCATTTGTGGCGGGGTTGCAGCAGATTTCTTTTCATGAACCACAGATTCCTTATATTTCCAATGTCACTGGCGATTGGATCACTGCCGAGGATGTGTTGGACCCTGGTTATTGGGGGCGGCATCTGGCCGGGGTGGTGCGCTTTGCCGAGGGTATTCGCCGGTTGGTGGAAATTCCCGGCGTTTTGTTGGTGGAAGTGGGGCCGGGTCTGGATTTATCCACGATGGTGAAACGGTATATTGACGAAGAAGAAAAAACAGGCGCCGTTCCCACCAGACATGTACTGAATCTGATGCGTAACCCGTTAAAGAAGGAGAATGATCGGCACTACCTGTTGAATCGTTTGGGGTATCTCTGGGGCTGGGGCGTGGCTATAGATTGGCAGGGGGTTTACGAGGCAGTCAAACCGCACCGGGTCTCGTTACCGACCTACCCTTTTGAAGAACAACGGTACGGTATCGCGGGAATGGCGCAATTGGCGGCTTTGGGTCGTCAATTAAAAAGCGGCACTTTTACCGGGACAATGAATATCCAAATTAACCCTGCTGAAGTACAAACAGATGCGGGTGCCACGGTAGCGCGGCCATTACGTTTTATTGACCGCGAAACTCTCTATGTGACACCGGAAAACGAAACGGAGCGGGCTATTATTCATATCTGGGAAAACTATTTCGGCATCCAGCCGATTGGCCTGTTGGATGAGTTCCAACAATTGGGTGGCGATTCTTTAAAAGCGATGAACATCGCCAACCTGCTCCGGGAAGAGCTGGGGGTGGATATCCCGGTAGCGGAATTCTTCCAGCGGCAAACAGTCCAAGCTTTGGCCCGCTATGTTCTGGAAAATGCCCGTGCGTTTACCATTCCAACCCTGGAACCAGCCGAGCAACAGGAGTACTATCCATTATCTGCCGCGCAGGAACGGCTGTTCGTGTTGGCGCAGATGGCTCTCAACGACACGGGTTACAACGAGTATCTGGTGGTCAAATTGGACGGGAAATTGGACATCACGCGTTTCACAGCGACTTTTGAAAAACTGATCGCCCGTCATGAAAGTTTGCGCACGGGATTTATCTTGAAGGATGAAACACCGGTACAAGTGATTTATGATAGCGTGGAGTTTCAGTTGGAGTTTCTCAAGGTTGAGCAGCCCGGACTTTCTGATTCTGTTATCCGGGCCTTTATTCGGCCTTTTGATCTGGCCCAGCCGCCCCTGTTACGGGTGGGACTGGTGCCACTGACACCCGAGAGCCACTTGTTGTTATTGGATATGCATCATATTATTTCCGATGGCACATCCCAGGGCATATTGATCAAGGATTTTATCGCCCTGTATGGCGGCGCCGCATTACCACCGTTACGTATCCAGTACAAGGATTATTGTGTGTACCAAAAGCAGCAGCACAACACCAGAGCCTTGGAGAAACAAGCCACTTTTTGGCTGGAACGTTTTACCGGGGAGATTCCTGTTTTAAATTTACCCCTGGATTTCCCCCGTCCCGTGGAGATGGATTTTGCCGGTGGCGAGGTGCGTGGCCAGTTTACCCCGGACGAGAGTGCCGCGTTACATGCCGTGGCGCAGCAACATGGCACGACATTATATATGGTATTGGCCACCGCTTATGCCATCCTCTTGTCCAAGTTGTGTGGCCAGGAAGATATCGTGATGGGCACACCCACTGCCGGGCGGCGGTTTGCCGAGCTTCATCCCGTGTTTGGCATGTTTGTGAATACATTGGCCTTACGTCACTTTCCCGTGGCCAATAAAATCGCCGCTGACTTTCTGTCCGAAGTCAGTACCAGCACGCTGCAAGCTTTCGAGAATCAGGACTATCAATTCGAGGAACTGGTAGACCGGGTGGTTACTTCCCGCGATATCAGTCGCAATCCATTGTTTGATACGATGATAATAGTGCAGAACATGGAATTACCCCGTCTGGAAATACCGGGTTTAAAACTGGGGCCTTATGAATTTGAAAGGCAGGTGACCAAATTCGATCTCACCCTCACCGCCTTTGAACACCAGGACAGTATCGCGTTGGCACTGGAGTACCGGGTTCATTTATTCACGGTTGCGACCATTGCCCGTTTTATCCGTTATTTCAAACAGGCCGCTCTTGAGCTGGCAACCCATCCCGACCAAATCATTGCCGGGATAAATATCCTGCCCCTTGAAGAGAAGGAGTTATTGCTCTATCAATGGAATGCCACCGCCGCTAATTTCCCCGGTGAAAAAACCATCCCGTCATTTTTTGTTGCGCAAGCCCAGCGGTTTTCAGACCGTGTCGCTCTTTTGGGCGAGCATGTTTTCACCTATCGGCAATTGGATATCCGCACCGATGGCATTGCTGCTTCTTTGTTTCAGCAGGGCATAAGGCCCGGCACCATTGTGGCCGTTCAACTTCCCCGGACCTATGACTACATTATCGCTCTCATCGCTATTTTAAAAGTCGGTGCCGTCTATCTTCCCCTTGACTCGCAACTTCCCCCCGATCGCATTCGCTACATTCTAAATGACAGCCAAGCCATATTACTTGATACCCTTCCCATTCCCTCCCATACTTCGCATAATTCCCATAATTCCCATACTTCCCATAACTCCCACCCCACGCACCCCTGCTACATCATATACACCTCCGGGTCCACCGGTCGTCCCAAGGGTGTGGTGGTGGAACATGCTTCTATTTTGAATACCATTTTCGGCGCGCACCAAATCATCTTCCCCTTATCTGCCACTGGGTGGCGGGTAGGGTTGTTGTCGTCTTTTATTTTTGATCCCTCCTTGTTGCATCTTTTTTGTACCTTGTTATTTGGTCATGCCTTGATTGTATTACCCACCGAAGTACGCGCTGATGGTGCATTATTATTAAACGCTTTAGACAAATTTGCCATTGACCTTTTGGAAGGCGCACCGATTCACCTGTCGATTATGCTCGAATCCGCCTCGGAACGTCCCTTCTGTCCCTATCTGAAACGCATCATAGTGGGCGGCGAAGCCCTGCCCAAGGAACCTGTGGTCTCTTTCTTCCAGAAACAGGGGCACAGGGACTTTCGTATGCTTAACATGTATGGTCCTACCGAATGTGCCGTGATTGCTTCTATTTATCTCTTTGACCAAAACATTGTCGCGGAACCCAGCTTGATTGTTTCCATTGGTGCCCCGTTAGCCAATTTTCAAATATACATTTTGGATTCCAATCTTCGCCCGCAGCCCATTGGTGTGATCGGAGAACTGTATATTGGCGGTGTCGGTGTGGGCCGCGGGTATTTAAACAATCCAGAACAAACCGCCACTCAATTCATCACCATCCAGTTGGGGGCCAAAACGCACCGTTTATACAAAACCGGCGATTTATCCCGTTGGTTAGCCAATGGGACCATTGAATTCTGTGGCCGGGGTGATCAGCAGGTGAAAATCCGTGGTTACCGGATTGAACTGGGTGAAATCGAAAATTGTTTGTTGTCCCATGAAGCCATAAAAAGGGCGGTAGTAGTACTTAAAAAAACAACTCACCCCGCCTCGGCACACATTGAATCCAGTTTATGTGCATATGTTGTTCTGGCCAAGAATACCGACGCTACCGCATTAGACACTGAATTAAAAGAGTATCTTACCCGTTATTTGCCCGATTACATGATTCCCACCTTTATCATCCCCATAAATTCCATTCCGCAGACCATCGCTGGCAAGACCGATGTAAACGCCTTGCCGGTTCCTTGTTTCCCTGCGCCCACGCGGGTTATTGCCGCGCCCCGCGATAAAACGGAAGAAACACTGTTAAGTATTTTCAGAGAAATATTAGGTCACGCCCAGGTTGGCGTGGAAGATAACTTTTTTCATATGGGTGGTCACTCCTTAAAAGCCACTCGTTTAACCGCTACCATACATAAAACCTTTGCCGTGCGTGTACCCCTCGCCATTATTTTCAAACACCCTTCTGTCCGGCAATTGGCTCTCTACCTGAAAGAAGCCATTGGCACGTTGTTTCATTCGATTGAACCGGTGGAACAGCGGGAGTATTATCCCTGTTCGCCCGCTCAGAGCCGGATGTTTGTGTTGCAACAAATGGACCCGGACAGCACCGTCTATAATATTTGTTCGGCGTTACAGGTGGAAGGGCATTTGCAACAAGATTTATTTGTAGCGGCTTTTAAGAAAGTAATCACCCGCCATGAGAGTTTACGTACCTCCTTTTTTATGGTTGCTGGAGAAGCCGTCCAGAAAATTCACGGGGAGGTGCCGTTTGCTCTGGTAAAAAACATTGAGAACACAACCGCACCCCTAATTTCTTCCTTTATCCAGCCATTTGATTTGGCAGTGGCACCGCTCTTGCGGGTCGGGTTATTTCAATTGGCAGAAGAGAAGTTCTTGTTGGTGGTGGATGTGCATCATATTGTTTCGGATGGAGTATCCACCGATATTTTAATCCGTGATTTTTCCGCCTTTTATAGTGGGGCAGAACCCGTGCCGTTAAAGTTCCAATACAAAGATATCGCCGCATGGCAGCGGGGCCCACGTCGTGGTGACGAGTTAAAACAGCAGGAGCAGTACTGGCTCAACCAGTATTCACCCGCCGCTGATATTCCCGTCTTACAACTCCCTTACGATTACCCGCGCCCGCCAGTGCAACAGTTTACCGGCAGTACCATCACCTTTGAATTGGAAAGCCCACAAACCGAGGCATTAAAACAAGTGGCTACAACGTGCGATGCAACACTTTATATGGTGTTAATGGCACTCTTTAGCAGTTTACTGGCCAAACTCAGCGGTCAGGAAGATATTGTAGTAGGCACACCCTCTGCCGGACGGGTGCATGTGGATATGGAAGCCATCATCGGCATGTTTATCAATACCCTGGCCATCCGTACCCAACCGGCAGGCGAAAAACCTTTCACCGCGTTCTTAGCAGAAGTGAAAGAGAAAACCTTGCAGGCTTTCGAGAACCAGGAGTACCCTTTCGAGGAACTAGTGGAACAAGTGGCAATCAAACGGGATGCGGGCCGGAACCCGTTGTTTGACGTGATGTTAGTCTTGCAAAACATGGATATCCGCCAATTGCAGATTCCCGGTCTTACCCTCGGCAGTTTCCCTTTCGAACCCGGTGTCGCCCGTTTTGATCTGACCCTCACCGGTACAGAAACGCCATCGGGATTAACTTTTATCATCGAATATAGCACCGCCCTTTTCACTGCCGCGTTTATGCAGCGCTTCATCCAATACTTTCAGAACATCGTACAAGCCATCATCGCCAACCCGCCAGTGGAATTGTACCGTATTTCCATTTTATCCCAGGCAGAGCAGCAGCAGTTATTGGTCACCTTCAACGACACCACCGCCGATTATCCCATGGACAAAACCATCCACGGCCTATTCACCGAACAAGCCCAGCGCACTCCCGACAATATCGCCGTGGTATCAGCCGATGCCTGTATCACCTATCGCCAATTAAATGAACGGGCCGATCACCTCGCCCATTCATTAATAGAAAAAGGGGTCAGGCCAGATTCTATTGTCGCCATCACCATGGAACGTACCCTCGCCATGATCATCGGCATATTAGCCATCTTAAAAGCCAACGGCGCCTACATGCCCATCGACCCCGACTACCCCCAATCCCGGCAAGATTTTATGCTCGCAGACAGTGGCGCCACAATTCATCTCAATCATCACCATTCTCCCATAATTCCCATAACTCCCATAATTCCCATTCCTCCCATAACACCCATTACCCAACTATCCTATGTCATCTACACCTCAGGCACCACAGGCAAACCCAAGGGCACCTTAATTGAGCATCGCAACGTCGTGCGGTTGATGTTTAACAATCGCTTTCAATTTCAGTTTGATTCTTCTGATCGGTGGACCTTGTTTCACAGCTTATGTTTTGATTTTTCCGTGTGGGAGATGTACGGTGCCTTGTTGCGCGGTGGTCTGTTAGTAATCGTTTCCAATGCCATTACCCGTGACCCGCGGCTATTTTTAAATTTATTGATCACCCAGCGTGTGACCGTGTTGAATCAAACCCCCGCCGCCTTTTACAATCTCGCTGCCGAAGCCTTGCAGCAGTCCGCACCCGCCCATGATTTAAGATATGTCATTTTTGGCGGCGAAGCACTAAAGCCCGCCAATTTACTGGCTTGGCACCAACAATACCCTCAGACCCGGCTGATAAATATGTACGGCATCACCGAAACTACCGTTCATGTCACCTTCAAAGAGATCGGCGAAACAGAGATGCGCAGCAATACCAGCAATATTGGTGTGCCCATTCCTACCTTAACCGTCCGTATCGTCGACCCGTTCCTGCAATTGGTGCCCTTGGGCGTGCCCGGAGAAATGATCGTGGGCGGAGCTGGAGTCGCTCGTGGTTACCTCAACCGCCCCGAATTAACCGCCGCACGTTTTGTCGCTATCTCTTTCAACGACCATCTTGACCGCTATTATCGTTCCGGCGATCTCGCCCGCTGGTTAGCCAATGGGGAAATGGAGTACTTGGGGCGGATGGATCAACAAGTCAAGATTCGTGGTTTCCGCGTGGAATTGGGTGAAATTGAAAGCCGCTTATTGGCTCATCCCCTCGTAAAAGAAGCAGTCGTCATTTTTCGTACCCACCAGAAAGACAATGATCTGTGCGCGTACTTTACCACCACCGCCACGGACAGCCACCAGACCACTGTTTTATTACGGGAGTATTTATCCAGTTGTTTGGCCAGTTACATGGTTCCCGCCTTTTTTGTGCCCATGGAACAGATTCCCTTGACCCCGAACGGCAAAGTTGACCGCCGTGCCTTACCTCTCCCTCAAGCCAGCGAACAAGTGGCCGAACATTATCAAGCCCCCAGCACTAAAATTGAAGCCATCCTGGTAGAGGTTTGGAGCGATGTGTTGGGTATATTACCCGCGCGGATCGGTACAGCCAGTGATTTCTTTCAATTAGGCGGTCATTCATTAAAAGCTATCCAAGTAATCAATGGTATTCACAAAAAGCTCCAGGTTCGTTTGCCCGTGCAGACCATGTTCCAATTTCCTACTATCGCCCAGTTGGCCCGTGAGATTTCCCAGCAGGAATTAACCCCTTTTATTTGTATTCCCCAGCAACCCGTCCAGCCCTATTATGAATTATCCTATACCCAAAAACGCTTATGGGTGCTCCATACCCGTAATCCTCATAGCGCCGTCTTTAACATGTCCGAAACAACCAAGCTCCCCCAGGAGATCAATACTGAACTTATCCCCGCCGTGGTGCAGCACTTGGTCGATCGTCACGAGAGTCTCAGAACCAGTTTCCGTGAAGTAGACGGGGAAATTGTGCAACATATCGCGCCAGTGGGAACAGTAAAACCCGTTTTCGCGAGCACAGACCTCTCTGCCTTTCAGGGTGAGGAGTTGCAGCAGAGACGAGCCCAGGTAATTTTTCAAGAAGGTCAGGCGTTATTTCAATTGGATCAAGCCCCGTTGTTGCGTTTGTTGTTGGTCATGTGCAGTGAAGCAGAAAAGTATTTGGTATTTACCATGTTTCATTTAATTTCCGATGGTTGGTCCTTGGCCGTTATCCAGCGTGAGTTCACGCAGATTTATGAAGCGTTAGCCGCTGGAACCGAACCGCACCTACCGCTCTTAACCCTTCAGTACCGCGATTATGCCGTATGGCACAATAAATTAATGGAGAATCCCGCGGCTATCCAACCCGTGTTGCAATTCTGGCAGCCCCGTTTGGCTGGAGTTTTGCCCGTGTTGGATTTACCTTATGATGCTGCCCAGAGCACACGCACCACCGCGCAGAGTGCCGGGTATCAGTGGGTAATTCCCCCCGATGTCACCCTCCTCTTGCGGGAACTGGCAGTCCAGCACAATACCACCATGTTTACACTCTTATTGGCCGCGTTTCATTTACTCCTCTCTTTTTTAAGGGAGCAGCGGGACATTATTTTAGCATTACCCGGAGCAGCCCGGCCCCATGAAGATTTAAAAGATATGGTCGGCATGTTTGTCAATACCCTGATCATGAGAACCCAGATTCACGAGGAAGAAACCTTCGTGGACTTTTTGCAACGGATTAATCAGGATACCATGCAAATTCTCGATTATCAAGTGTTCCCCATGGAATTGATCTTTGAACTTTTAGACATCCCGTATCCCAAGGTATCCGTGTTTTTTAATTTTCAAAATACCGGTGAGAGCCAACAGGCCACTCTCGAAGAATTCGCTTCCCATCATGTCGAATCCGTCCAAGAAGCCAAATTTGATCTCGTGTTTTATTTAATGGAGTTCAAGAATGGTATTAACATCATGTGCAATTATTATAAGCAGTTGTTCCACCCCGCCACCATCGAAAAAATCGCCATTCTCTATACCAGCATCTTATCCCAAATCGCCCAGGACCCAAACAAACCAGTCCTGCAATACAAGTCTGTCGGTAAGAGAAAAAAGCTACAACGCGGGTAGCAACCGCCATTGGATATCTGAGGCCTTGTTCAAAAAAATGCCTCCCCCTCAATAGGTATTGCATTATTAATCTTTCTATGTTATCCTTTCATACGAATACAATGGAGGAAAACAACGTGCGCCTACCCTATGATAAATTTGGCCTCTTCTTGAAAACGCTGGGTTACAATGAAAAAGACCGCTCCGCCAATTTAGTCGAAATCCAGACCAATCAAGGAAAAACCATTAATTTTCCTTATACCATAAACATACAATCATCGGATTCCACAGAGATTCCCTCCAACCATGTAACAATAAACTATGTGTATACCCCAACCACAGACTGGATTACTGAAATCCACAGCGATTATTGGAACCGCAACAATGTGAGTGTATTTATAGCGGTCTCCGATGAAAAATGCCACATCATCAATGCCAGGGAAAAACCCAATCAAGATGACCCACTAAACAACACCATTAATATTAAAACCTTTAATTATGGCATCAATTCCACGGGGTACTCCAAAGAGACCATAAACGAAATATCGAAAGACGCCTTGGACTCCACTTGTTTTTTCGATTTTGTAATAAAGCATCAAAAATCCGTTCATGAAGTAGATAAAGACTTGTTGTTGAACCTCATTGCCCTGCAAAACCACATGTTAACAAAAGGAGAGCGGCGCGTGGTTCACCTCTTAATTCTGCGCTGTTTATTTATTAAATACCTGGAAGACCGGGGCATTTATACGAAAGATTATCTTCTGAATATTCTAAAAAGCCAATCGCCAGAAGCCATAATCAAGGCGTTTAATGAAGTACAAAAGATTAACGGTGATATTTTTAAGGATGAACCCATCACCCCGCAGGAAATACTCCCCGATTACCTGCAAGAGTTGGCACGTTTTTTTAGCTCTGATTATCGCAGTGATCAGCGCTATTTATTTCCCTATCGCTTTGATAAAATACCCGTCCAATTAATCAGCAACGTGTATGAAGCCTTTCTTAAAACCGAGGACAAAAAGGAGAAGGGGATTTTTTATACCCCTGCCTTTATTGTCCAGTTCATGTTAGCCCAAACCGTGGCGGGAAAATGGCAAGAGAATCCCAACGCCACCCTGTTGGACCCGGCCTGCGGTTCCGGCGCATTCCTGGTAGAAAGCTTCAAACAAATGGTTGCCGCTTTACCCGTTACTCCCGATTACGAAACAAAGAAAGAAATTCTTGAATCCCGATTATTTGGTATTGATATCGATGCCCACGCCCTGCAAATCGCCGCGTTTAGCCTTTATCTCGCTTTATTGGAAACAGAAGAACCCGAATTTATCCGCCAACAAATCGAACACGCCCATCCTATACTTCCTTCCTTAATTGGTAAAACCCTCATTTGCGGCAATGCGTTGACCGATCACCTCATTTTCCATGGGAAAACCTTTGATTACATTATCTCCAATCCCCCTTGGGGATCGGTTCCCGATGACCAAAACCATGAAAATCAAAAAGAAAGGAGTCAGATAGATAATAACAGCGAATACCACTGTATTTCTAATTATGAACGGTCACAAGCTTTTCTGTTGCGGGTGAGACAATGGGGTGATGCTCTGACTATTTTTTCCTTAATTGTTAAGAATTCAATCTTCTTAAATGTCAACGCTCTTGAATTCAGGAAAGAACTCTTAGAAAAGTACAGGCTAAAGTATTTTTATGAACTGTCAGATTTAAATAGAGATTTATTTAAAAAACAATCTATTGGGAAAGTTGACGAAAAGGAGATTCTTATCGGTTCCAGTGAACCGTGCGCGGTGGTTATTATGGATCAAGCAGAAATCACCGATCACATAACCACTTACATATCACCCCGCTTAACAGGATTTTCTGAAACATTTCAAATGATCCATTATACCCAGAAAGATATCAAACAGATTGGGCAAAAAGACTTCTTGGAATATGACTCGCTCTGGAAAATACTGGTTAATGGCTCTCCCGATGATTTCCAGCTTATTAGGAAATGTTTGTCTATTCAACCCAAGATTACCATAGAATGTCGTTCCGGTATCAAACCTAAAAGTAATATGAAGAGTATTGGAGAATCTGACGTAAAACCATTGGTAGAACCTGAAGATTTTCAACGATATGTTATAATACGGGAGTTTAAAAGCTTTAATAAGAATCAAACATTAGAAAGAAAGAGAGATGAAAGAATATTTATTGGCAATAGAATTCTGATTCCTGTTCGTCCTTTAATAGCTCACCACATGAGATTAAAGGGTATCAGGCTATTTAAATATGTCATTCATAAAGATAATATTGTTAGTATTAAATTACGAATAGGCAAGGAATATATTGACAATTATGCCCCTTACTTGGCGATAATAAATTCCAAGCTTCTGGGCTACTACTCTTTTCATATATCTCCCCAATGGGGTAAAGGTGAAGAAAAGCGGGGGAAATTACGGAATATAGATATAGAAAGTCTCCCATTACCGGTATTGGATCATATAGACAGTAGAACAGAAAAACTAACCTCATTGGTGGAACAGCTAGAACAAACTCCTCAGAATACTCCCCTTGCCGCTTCCCTTGAAAATGAGATAGATGAAATCGTATTTGATTTATACGGCTTGTTAGAATTCGAGAAAGATATGGTGCGCGAGTTCTTCCGGGTGAATGTCGAACGCAAAAACAAGAAGGATGGGCTCGTTCGACATGAAGATATGCAGGTATATGTAGAACGGTTCCGTAGAAATTTTGCCTTCGTTTTGGCCGATGGATTTAAACTGAATGCCGCGGATTCCATTTCGCGCCATCTTGGCGCTGTTTTAGAGTTGCAAATTGTTCCAGAAGCTGACTTTCAAACGGAAAGCCAGAAAAGAGAAATTCCAATTTTGAATATTGTAAAACACCAACAGATGCAAGAGAGCTTTTTATCCCTGTTGCTGAATGAAGACAAAGTTAAGATTTACGAAGAAAACGCCTTTTATCTTATCAAAAGCACTTACTTCAAAGACTGGACACTGGTTCAAGCCACGGATGACGCCAATGAAGAAATCGGCTTATTACTTAAGAACTTACCGGATTGAGAATGACATGGATTAAAAAAGGGCAATTCATAGTTATTGAAGAGCTTCAACAGAAATACAAAACCAAGAAGCAATTGATCGAGAATTTCTTTTTAGCCGCATTTATTGATAGCTACCAACGAATACCAAAAACCCCCTGCTTGGAGGAAAAAATCAGAGATATGTTCATCGCTGATTTTGAGCGGGTCAATCCACTGACGAAGGATTTATTTCAGTTAAAAATTTTATTTCCTATTCGGGAAAAGATGATCAATGCTCCTATGAATGAGCAAACCCGGGCAGATATTTCCCTGATTATGCCCGGTTTTGAATTTATTATCGAATGCAAACTGCTCAAATGCGCAGATTCTAAATACCTTGAAAAAGGAATTAAACGATTTGTCCAGTTAAAATACAGTCAAAACGACACCGAGGCTGGGATGATTGGATTTGTTATTGAAGGAGATATAAAAAGAATTGTGGATAACCTAAGAGACAAAGTAAAACAATTCCATTATGCCAGTGGCAATGAGTCTCTTTTAGAAAAAAAATGCGCCCAGTGGCCCCATAGCTTTCAGTCCAAACATGACCGGGAACTGACGCCCCCGATCCACCTGTACCACTTGTTCTTCGATTTTTCACAACCCAACTAACCCGGATTCACCCTAAACAATGCCTCCGGCGGCCAGAAACCCTTTCGAAAAAGGGTTTCTGGACTTCCCAAAGCTTTTACTATTGTCCACTAAGCCCAGATAAAAAACCTGAAAAACATAGGAGTTTGCCATGCGACGTTTTTCATCTTATGGTCCGGTGAATGATAGAATACATTATTATGCCCCCAGAACAGAATTGATAGAAAGGGGGTATACCCAATTAATAGGAGAAACCCCTGATGAAGGTGGCCATTATTTCACTGTTTGGGCCCCCCGGCAAACCAGGAAAACATGGACGATGCAGGAACTGGTGCCCTTGCCGGATGATAGTAACGTAAGCGCTTAGGGAACCATATCTTTTTTTTCTCTCAGATGGAGTAAAATATCCCCATAACTAAATTTGAGGAGGTATTTTATGCATGAATCGCAAGAGTCAACCGGTTTATCGAATGAGTTTTTATCAAATATAGTAGACGCGACATCCTTGTCGCATTACTGGGCTTCAGTGCGTGGTAATGCGACAAGGATGTCGCGTCTACTTATTTGGATTCTGAACAGTAACTATATTTAATCGTCGAAAAGCGAAGAAAAGCATTGCCAAGCCTATTAGTATTATTTTTTCCGCCCAATGGTCACCAGCGA
>CAZCVI010000045.1:0-54442 GCA_964502145.1 uncultured Clostridia bacterium | reverse complement strand
GAAAACCATCACTGATGCTTTTGAATACCATCACTGATGCTTTCGAAAACCATCACTGATGCTTTCGAAAACCATCACTGATGCTTTCGAATACCATCGCTGATCATTATTCGCTTCATCGCCGATCACTTGATGTATTGTAGTCTATGATTTTAGAATTCTAACCTATAACCCACCCACATCTCGGCAGACATCTATCGCGCCTAAGTGAAGCGCTCATAGGTACAGCCCTTTAAGTCACGAAATTTATATATAATAGTAAAGTTTGCAAGCTTGTATTACTTATTGGATTCACTGCCAAGTTAATGGGAAGACTGGGAATTATGGGAATTATGGGATAAATATAAATATTCCCATTACTCCCATAATTCCCATACTTCCCATTCTTCCCATTAATTAGTCCGCAGCTTAAATCCAATTCAAAATAAAAGCAACCTATACAAAATCTATAACACACCCCAAAATAACCATCCTAAAACCAAGAAATATCCTTTGTTTTTAGAGATATAGCGTTTGGATCATTTAAAGGCACTAAATATGCCTTAAATTTTTTTGTATAGTTTTATATTGCCAGCCTAGAGATGATTGAAATTTGGCCTATTTAAAGAAATAGCCCTTAAAACACTTTGTTATCAGCATTATTGAAATGAGAATTTCCCTGTAAATGAATGTTTCACGTGAAACAATGAATCCGAAGACTTTTTTTTATGGTCAATACATGATTGCTGACCGCAGTTTGGAACCCACGCCGTTCATTTGAGGAAAGGAAAAATTTGTCTACTTGTCCAAAGGTATGTTATAATAAAGCCATGGAAATTTCAATTAAACTCGCTCAATACATTGATATACTTTTGGACTATAATCAAAAGATTAACTTGGTCTCCCGCAAAATCACACCCGCAGAAGTCGAACAACTGATTAGCGAATCCCTTTTAATGAACCAATACATTTCCAATGAAATCAAAATCATTGTGGATGCAGGGAGCGGAAATGGTTTGCTCGGAATCCCCATTGCCCTGGAAAACCCCAAACGGAAAATGATCCTCGTTGAACCCAAACATAAAAAAGCCGTATTCTTACAAAAAGTAAAGGACGATTTAAAACTTGATAATGTCGAAGTTAAAGCCGTCAGTATCGAAGAATACCTCATCAAAGAGAAAAAATTCCACCGCACGATCATCGCCCGCGGTTATCCCGATCTCGACGTGTTTATTCGTTTCATCAATAAAGGACTCATCAAAGAAGCCGTTTTAATCACTTCCGATAATAAAATAAAAATAAATGAGTTACCTCTGGAAAGTGTCAGAAAAAAAACATATAATGTCCCCTTACGTGAAAACTTGAAAATTTTAAAAATGGAGAATGCAGCAGGTGAATAGTACGAAAAAAGGCGAAATAATAGCGATTGCAAATCAAAAAGGCGGCGTTGGAAAAACAACCACCGCCATCAATCTTGGCGCTTCACTGGCCATTGCTGAAAAAAATGTTCTGATCGTTGATCTTGATCCCCAAGCCAACTCAACCACAGGACTCGGAATCGACAAAAGCACCGTGGAATATGATATTTATTCTGTCATCGAAGGCAAGTGTAAACTTGAGGATGCCCTGCGCAGCCATGAATTAAAATTCATGAAAATCCTGCCCGCCTCACGAAACCTCGCCCGTTTCGAATTGGAACTGTCAGGCGAAGATAATAACCACCTGCACATTAAGAACGTGTTGGCCGGTATTCAAGACCATTTCGATTATATTATTATCGATTTACCCCCCTCTCTCGGTTTGATTACCATCAATGCCCTCACCGCCGCTGAAAGCGTTCTGATCCCAATCCAAACTGAATATTATGCCCTCGAAGGTTTGTCCGATCTCGTCGATACCATCAACCGGATCGTCGAAAACTTTAACCCCCAACTCGAAATTAAAGGCATACTCTTAACCATGTATGATGAACGTACCAACCTATCCAAACAGGTAGAAGAGGAAATACGGAATTATTTTACCACCAAGGTATACCATTCCATTATCCCACGGAACGTCCGCCTCTCCGAAGCCCCCAGTTTCGGACAACCCATCCAATTATATGCCATTAAATCCGCCGGATCAAAAGCATATATGGCTTTAGCAAAGGAGATTTTGAGTCAATGTCAATAAAGCGAAAAGTCCTGGGCAAAGGCATTGAAGCCATCATTACCAACAAGCCGCAAGTGTCCACAGAAAGCGGTTTCCTAGAAATTGATATCGATAATATCTACCCCAACCCCTATCAACCCAGGAAAAAATTCAGCGCTGAACGAATCAAAGAACTCGCCGATTCTCTCAATGAATCCGGTTTGATCCAACCCGTCATCGTGTATAAAAATGAGGAAAAGTATTTTCTGATGGTAGGGGAACGCCGCTGGCGCGCCGCCCAATATTTAAATTGGAAAAAAATTCCCGCCATTATTAAAAACCTCACCCAGGATGAAATTATTGTCGGTGCCCTCGTGGAAAATATCCAAAGAGAAGACCTCAATGCCATCGAAGTCGCCGAGGGGATTGAAGTTCTTATTAAAGAAATGGAACTCACCCAGGAAAAAGCCGGTGAACGACTTGGTATGAACCGGAGCACCCTCACTAATTTCCTCAGACTACTCAAACTTCCCGAGGCCATTAAAGAGAGCGTTATTTCCAATGATATCTCCCCCGGACACGCCCGCGCTATCCTCACTCTCGAAGATAACTCCAGCATGCTCACCGCCCTGTCCCTTATTCTTAAGAATAATCTGTCCGTGCGCCAAACTGAAAAAATGGTTAAAAACCTCACCAAGGAAAAAATAACTACCCAAATACTGGAAGACCCAGATATTAGAAAAACAGAGGATAAATTGGCCCGTCTCCTCTCTACAAAAGTAAAATTACAATATTCAAAAAGCGGTAAAGGAAGAATTGAAATATTCTTCAATCAAGTCGAAGAATTCGATAGAATTTATAATATATTAATAAAGGAGTAACACATGCAAAGAACCGAATCATTGGGAAGAGTTAGCGGCTTTATTGACAAAGATACTGAAATCACCGGCGATATTCGCTTTAAAGATTCCTTCCGGATCGATGGCAAATTCAAGGGAAAAATTCTTTCCGGTAATGCACTTATTATCGGCGAGACCGGCGAGGTAGAAGCGGATATCGAAGCTGGCAGCATCTCGATAAATGGCAGGGTCAAAGGTTCCCTCAATGCCAAAGAACGCATTGAAATCTTCTCCCTCGGTCGCGTCACCGGGAAACTCGTTTGCCCCAAACTTATTATTGAGGAAGGTGCCTTTTTTCAAGGCTCCTGCCAGATGGAACAAAAAGCCCTCGAAAGCAAAAATCATAACCCGAATGAAGATAAATCTCTAATCGGCGATTAGGCTTTTTTTATCACCCCATTCACATGAACATCGCCGCTATTATTCCATCACGGTATTTGTCTAGTCGCTTTGAGGGGAAACCACTCGCAATAATTGCCGGTGTCACCATGATTGAACGCGTGTATCGCCAGGTTCAAAAATCAGGAAAATTCACCCATATTATTGTGGCCACCGATGACCAACGCATTGCCGATACAGTCAAGAGTTTTGGCGGCACCCCTGTTTTTACCTCTTCAGAACATCAATCCGGCTCCGAGCGTATCTGGGAAGTCATGGAAAAAAACGACTTTGATGCCGCTATTAATATTCAGGGCGACGAACCTATTGTCTCCGAGAAACTGATTGCCGATCTTTATGACCAGTTGCATACCAAAAACCATGATGTCGTTACCGCCGCTTATTTTAATCGTTCCTATCAAGATTATATCTCACCCCATGTCGTAAAAGTCGTGATGAACTCTCATTCTCAGTCCCTCTATTTTTCCCGCGCCCCCATTCCCTTTGTTACCCAGAATAATTTTACCGGTTTTTATCAACATGTTGGTATGTATGGATATTTACGGTCCGCTCTCAAACGATTTATTCAATTGCCCCCGGGCAAGCTCGAAAAGACCGAAAAACTCGAACAATTGAGATTTTTGGAAAACAATATTGACATCAATGTCATCTTCAGCCAGGAAAAATCAATCGGTGTTGATGTTCCTGAAGATATCGCACGCGTGGAAGAGATTCTTAAGACCAAAACCACGTAACCCATCACGCCGTTTTAATACAAACCGAGGAAAAAAATGAAACGAACTAAATATATTTTTGTAACCGGTGGTGTCTTATCCTCTTTGGGAAAAGGCATTGCCGCTGCATCTATTGGCAATATTCTTGAATCTTACGGGTTCAGTATTACCCTCGTCAAGCTCGATCCCTATTTGAACGTCGACCCCGGAACCATGAGTCCTTTTCAACATGGTGAATGTTTTGTGACCGATGATGGCGCAGAAACCGATCTTGACCTTGGGCATTATGAACGATTCACCTCTGCCATTACTACCCAGGCCAACAATTGGACAGCCGGGCGCATTTATGACAACGTCATCCAAAAAGAAAGAAGTGGCGAGTATCTTGGCAAAACCGTGCAAGTTATCCCCCACGTCACCGATGAGATCAAATTGGCCATCATGAAAATGGATGGAAAATTTGATATCATTTTGGTAGAAGTAGGCGGTACTGTCGGCGATATCGAGAGTTTGCCCTTCTTGGAAGCGATCCGCCAAATGGGACTCGAAGCCGAACCCGAAGACACCCTGTTTATTCATCTCACCCTTGTTCCTTTTGTCAAAACCGCCGGTGAACTCAAAACAAAACCCAGCCAACACAGCGTTAAAGCCTTACGTGAGATTGGTATTCAACCCCACATCCTCCTGTGTCGCGCCGAGATTCCTATTCCCGAGGATATCAAAAAGAAACTCGCCCTCTTTACCAACCTGAGAGTTGAAGATATCGTCAGTGCCCCGGATGTCCAAAATATCTACGAGATACCCATCATCTATAAAAAACAAGAACTTGGCACGTCCATCCTTAAAAAATTAAGATTGGAAAAGAAGAAAGACAATAACGAATCATGGGAAAAATGGGTTAATATGGCGAAAAACGTCACCGCTGAAGTCGAAATCAGCGTGGTAGGTAAATATATTAAATTGCTGGACTCCTATAAAAGCTTATTTGAAGCCCTTTACCATGGTGGTATCCAAAATAACGTTAAAATTAAATTTAATCTTGTTGAATCTGACAATTTGCTCGAATGGAATCTGGATGAAATCTTTAAAACCACTGGTGGTATACTTGTGCCCGGTGGGTTTGGTGATCGGGGCATTGAAGGTATGATTAAAGCCGCTGAATTTGCCAGGATTAATAAAATTCCTTATTTTGGGATTTGTCTGGGGTTGCAAATTGCCACCGTTGAGTTCTTGCGAAATATTGTTGGTTTGCGTGATGCCAATTCCATGGAGTTTGTCAAATCGACCCCGCATAAAGTATTCTTAAAATTAAAAGAACTCATGCACACCGAGGAGATGGGTGGGAACATGCGCTTAGGTGAGTATACCTGTATCCTTAAAAAGGGAACCCTAGCCCGCGACATCTATCAAACTGAAAAAATAATGGAACGGCACCGTCATCGCTACGAATTTAATCCTGAATATGAAAAAATGCTTGAAGATAATGGCATGGTCATCAGCGGTAAAAATCCAGAGCGTGATCTTGTGGAAATGATTGAGTTAAAGGATCATCCCTGGTTTCTTGGTTGTCAGTTTCACCCTGAATTCAAATCTCGGCCCCTCAGTCCACATCCTATTTTTGTATCTTTCATTAAAGCCGCCATCCAACACCGCGACAGAAAATAACCCCGCTTAAAAATCGTTGACAAGTGATTGCTATTGTGTTAGTATGCTACCGATATACGCATAATTGTTGGTGGACATTGATAGGAGGAAAACATGATAGTAAAAATCCAAAGTTTTGTCCAAAAAGCAATAGTACTTGCAATACTGACGTTGTGTTCCCTATTTCTTGCTGCCCAAGAGATGCTCCCGCTGCCCAAATTCAATTACATTGAAAAAAACATGCCTCGTGCCAAGCTGGTACTGGTAAAGGAGATATCCTCTGACTTTGACAGCGATTTATTCTTTGCTGTGCCCAAGTCGATTTGCGCCGGAGAGAATGGCGTGTTTTTTGTCTATGATTCCAAGCTGATGAAGATTTTTATTTTTGATCGGTTTTACCAGTGTATCGGCACCTGCCTGGAAAAAGGGGCGGGCCCGGCAGAAGTTTTACCAAAAAATAATATTGAAATCAATGCGGGTCTTGATGGGAACCTATACACCTGTGATACTTATGGTGATAAAATTATCCAGTTCTCCGCTGCCACGGGAAAATATAAAAAGGATTTTAAGTTACGACGAATACACATCACCCAGAGCCCTTTTCGACCAGTAGTAGACAAATTGGGTTGCTTTTATGTTTTTTCTGTAAATAATGGTATCGTGGATAAGCTGGATCAGAATTTTAAGAATGTGCTGCACACGTATCTTGATCTGAATGTGAATAAGAAGTTTCTCGTATTTAAACCTTCATTTCACCCTTTTTTAATGAGGGGTAATCCTCCCCGGTGGGTGTTGCCCGATTTTTTTAACACCATGTGTGATGTTACCAACGAGGGCCAATTGTTCATTTTTTCCTTTCGTTCCGCCACCGCTTTTTTATTTGACAAAAATAACAAGCTGCTCAAACAATTTAATATTTATATTGACCGTGTCTTGTTGGCGTATAAAAAGGATATGGAGGAAATGATCGAAACTGAAAATAAAAATAGTCCCGGAAAAATAAACACCCTTCAATCGCAAATTTTCTTGAATTGTTTTTTAGATCGCGATGAGCCATATTTTTACCTGCAATTAAATGGCGCAGGCATGGTATTGTATAAATTCGCTTTAACAGGTAAATTGGTGAGGGTCATCACCAGGGCAGGTGAAAATGGCTCTATCAATGCCACTATTCAAGCCAAGAAAAACGGCTTGTTTTATGGCCTTTCTATAAAAGAAGGAAATCCAATGATTTTTAAAGAGAAATACGATTAAACCATCCCTTTGCTTTTGAAAAAGGCGCTGTATTTTTTATCCGTGCCCATGATATGGTTTTTGAGCCAGTCTTTAAGGAAATTCATCACTTCCATGGATAGCATCAGGTGACCCGCTTTATGCTTGACTTGGAAATCGCCGACCTTTTCCGCAAACGCTTGGTGTTCTTTTTGGTGAGTCAGCAGTTCCGGGTAACCGTATTTTTTCATCAGGGATTCCTCAAAAGAGAAGTGGACCCCCACATAGTCGGCCAAACCTTTGACAATGTCCGCAATCACTTCATGCGCCTCTCGGTTCCGCATGGCCTCGAAGAGTTCGTTTAACCTGCTGACCAGCATTTTATGTTGACTGTCGATTTCTTTAACACCCACACTGTAACTTTCCTTCCATTCAAATAGTGCCATAATACCTCCTATTGATATGACAATGAATTGCACTACTATCTTAACGAAATATAATAATTTATGCAATAGCCAATTTAATCCTGAATTCACCGGCAAGTTTCAGAAAAAACTGGACTATCTGGACATACTGGACATTCTGGACTTACTGGACGATATGGACAATGTGAAACGAAAACAATAGCATTTTTTGTTCATATCGTCCATGTTTGTTCACCCGTTCTTGTTTTTCCTTTATTGATTTGGCTTTTCCTTTACCAGCAAAAAGGGATTTTTTTCGTGGAGCAGCAGCGCTTGTTTGATATCCAAGCCGCCACCATAACCTACCAGCGAATTGTTTTGACCAATAACACGGTGGCAAGGTACAATCAATGACACTGGATTTCTGCGGTTGGCACCACCCACTGCCCGTGCCCCAGTTGGAATACCGATAGTTACAGCCAAACGATGGTAAGAAAAGGTTTCACCCAAGGGGATTTGCATTAAAGCATACCACACCTTTAATTCAAACGCCGTGCCACGTAAATCCAAGCGCGGCTGGACCAATTGCAGAAATAAACCCTGGAAATAATCTGCCAACCATTTTTCTGTATCCGCAAGCACCGGGGATACCTCATCAACAACACAATAACCAGGAAACCAATGGGCTAAACGAGCCAGCCATAATTCCCTGCGGTTAGGTTTGTCAAATTCAAGAATACTTAACCCGTTGTCTGTCGCTATAGCCACCATAGGACCAAAGCGAGTGTCTATCCTTATACGATTTAATTGTTCAGTGTTCATGACCATTCCTTCTTCGTAATCCCTCTATAATTTCTATTTTATTTTGCCGCGTAATTTTTCCATAGATACATCGCCGCATAAGAACGCCAGGGCCGCCATACGTCTGGGCGATTCAACCTTTCCCCTTCAGACTCCGTTGCCGCCATAGCCAACAATTCCCTTTTTAATCCCAGGTCTGAGGCGGGAAAAGCATCCGGCTCGCGTAACGCACGCATGGCAATGTATTCCACTGTCCAAGCTCCAATACCAGGAATCGCCAGTAAACCCCGTTTCACCGCGTCTGCATCAATGATGCCCTCCAATTGGATCTTTTTACTGGCCACTTTTTCAGCTAACTGGATAAGCGTTTCAGCCCGTTTCCCAGGCATACCGATTTTCGCCAATTCGCCCACGGTTTGCGAAGCCAGTGCTTGCGGCGTAGGAAAATGATGCGTAATACCCGGCACAAAAGAAGCGGCAGCTTCAGTTCCGCAGTGCCGCACCAATCGTGCTGTAACAGTATTGGCTCCAGCAATAGATATTTGCTGCCCTAAAATAGTACGTATGGCAATTTCAAAATTATCCCAGCCACCTGGAACACGCAAACCAGGATCAGAAGAAATAATACCCAGCAAGCCCGGGTCTTTTGAAAGGTGCTGCATCACAAAAAACGGGTCCGCACCCAGATCGAAAATTCGCGAGACACGGCGCACCATGTCCATTAATCCCCCCGTATTTTCAATTTGTAATGTCAGTTCCAAATGATTTTCCTTTTTCGCGCGCGTGACCACAAAAATTCCTTGACCATCACCCAGTCGAATAGAACGACAGTAACGATTGTTTATGATATCCACTACTTCTACTCCCGCAATCTCCCGCCCCTTCAGATAATTCAACAGGGCAACCCAATGCAGGGGCGGACGAAAAGGCAATAACAAGCTCAAACAGTTCTTAAGAACCCCAGCCAATTGTGGGGTGCGGCTGTGACCTCTGAGCTGCGAAGGGCTGTGGTCAAATCTTTTTTTTACCGCATCATTGAACCGACGAATAGATTCAAAACCAGAGGCAAAAGCAATATCTGTCATAGACATCGTCGTTTCATCTATTAACTTCCTGGCAAAATCCAAACGGCGCGTCAGTGCCACTGCATGGGGTGAAGCGCCCAGATGTTCTTGGAATAACCGTCTTAATTGACGCTCCCCCACACCCAAACAATCCCCCAGTTCCCCCACATCCCCGCCATCAAGAAATCCTTCCTCAATCCGTTGCAGGGCCTGCGAGACCACTGCGGAAGTACCTGACCAGATGGGCGTGCCCGGTGCCGTATCTGGACGGCAACGTTTGCAAGGGCGAAACCCGGCTATCTCCGCACCAGCCGCAGAAGGATAAAAAACGACATTCTCAAATTTAGGTTTGGTCGCTGGGCAAATAGGACGACAATAAATACCAGTAGTCAGCACAGCCGCAAAAAAACGACCATCAAAACGACTGTCTCGGCTTAACATGGCCTGATATAATATTGTCTGTTCCGCTGGGACAATCCTAGGTACAAATTCCATGTTCGTCTTATTCATAGTCTTATTGTAAACGCACTGCTATTTCGAGTCAAGCCATTTTCGGACGTGGTTCTGGATTTATAAAAAATGTAACCGTTCAATCCCGAAGCGATGAATGAAAGAAAGAAAAAGCTGGCCCACGAATTACACGAATTACCACGGATTTACAGAAAAGGCTACTGTTATGGTTTTAACTTTCTTGCCAAAATCGCAATCTTTTGATATCATCTACATCTACCACCCTGTTAAAAAAAATATTCCCGGAGGAACTATGAAGAAAATTGCTGTCTTGGCAAAACAAGTGCCAGACACAGTCAATGTGACCGGTGAGGCAATGAAAGAAGATGGCACAGTTAACCGTGCCGCACTGCCTGCCATTTTTAATCCAGAAGACCTAAACGCTCTTGAAATGGCCTTACAAATCAAAGATAAATTGGGGTACTCCGTCCATGTTGTTTCCATGGGCCCACCCAAAGCATTGGATATATTAAAACACTCCCTCTACATGGGAGCCGATGACGTTTACCTTGTTTCCGATCGCAAATTTGCAGGTTCTGATACCCTGGCTACTTCCTACGTTATTTCCCAGGCCATCAAATACCTCGGTGATTTTGATTTGATTCTGGCCGGACGCCAAGCCATTGATGGCGATACCGCTCAAGTCGGACCCCAAACCGCTGAAAAACTCGGCGTTAATTTCATCAGCTATGTCACCCGTTTAATGGATATTGATGAAAATTCCCTGACCGTCGAACGGGACGGCGAAATTCAGACCGAAACAATTAAAACATCTTTTCCCGTTCTACTCACCGTAACCCACGCCGCCAACACCCCCCGTTACCCCAATGCCCTAAACATGCTTAAATACTTCAAAACCCAATTAAAAACCGATTCACCCCACGCAGAAAATACAGCGGCAGAAAACAATGACACCCTTTACACTGTACCTGTTTTGTCTGCCGACAATCTTGGTATCCATCCTGATAAATGCGGTCTGAACGGCAGCCCCACGAAAGTCCATAAAATCAAAAGCATCACCCTGGCAGGCGGCAACTTGAAACTCTACGAAAACACCCCGGGCGGCGTCATGGGTCTGGTCAAAGAGATCATCAAAGACTATGTGGAAGTGGAGGAAGAAAAGTGAAAACGGTTGTATTTATCGAAAAAAACCCGGTAACCCTTAAACTACGCGATGTCAGTCTGGAACTGGCCGCTAAAGCATACACCCTGATGAAGCCTTTTTTAGGCGAGGTCGTGGGTATTTTTGTGGGCGATAGTTTGCCCGAAGACAGCGATTTATTATTTGCCTACGGACTCAATCGCTTGGTATACACCCAACGTGACGAACTAAAATACCTGCACTCCATCGCGTATAAAAATATCCTTGAAGCCATGATCAAACAGGAAAAACCAGATATTGTCTTGTTCGGTGCCACCCATACCGGGCGCGACATTGCCCCACTCATCAGTTCTTCCCTCGTGACCGGTCTAACCGCTGATTGCACCCAACTGTATATCGACGATTACAAAGACAAGGGTAAAATATTGTATCAGGTGCGCCCCGCTTTTGGCGGTAATATCCTCGCCACTATCATCACCCCGGACCACTCGCCCATGATGGCCACGGTTCGCGAAGGTGTCATGCGTATCCCAGAACAAAAAGTCGATAACCCCGTTAAAACCGAGGCGTTTGCCTCTGCGTTTACTCCAGCATGGATTAAAAATGAATTTCTCAAGGTTGTACCCAAGGAACGGAAAGTAAATTTTAAATCCTCCAATATCATTGTGGCCGGAGGTGCTGGAGTTGGCAGTAAAGAGAATTTCAGACTCCTTTATCAACTGGCCGATGCCCTGGGTGGCGAAGTTGGCGCCAGTCGCGCTGCCGTTGATTATGGCTACTGCGATAAAGACCGCCAAATCGGGCAAACCGGAGCAGTAGTGCGACCCAAACTCTATATTGCCTGCGGTATTGCCGGTTCTATTCAACACCGCGCCGGTATGGCCGAATCCAATAAAATTATTGCCATTAATAACGATCCCGAAGCCCCCATTTTCGGCGTGGCCCACCTCGGTATTGTCGAGGACCTACGCGTCGTTATTCCCATGATGGTCAAATACCTCAAGGAGGAATCGTGATGTCTACCCCTAATTTTTACACCCCACATAGAAAACTGGTTCTCGAAGAGATGGACTTGCGCGCCATTGTATCGCACTTGGAAAACAACTATGCAGAAACCGGTCCCAGCACATTACAAAATTATGAAGAAGCCCGCCAATGGTATGACATGCTCTTGACCAATGCCGGGGATATTGCCGCTAATTTTATTGCACCCCGAGCAGCCGCAGTAGACGAAAAAGGTGCCGTCCTGATCAACGGCGATGTCGAATGGGCAGTTGAAACCAAAGAGAATATGAATGTCCTGGCCAATGCCGGTTACATGGGCGGTACCCTGGAACGTAAATACGGCGGTCTCAATCTCCCCACCACCGTAAATAACATCATCGTCGAAATGGTTTCCCAGGCCGATGCTTCACTGATGAACCTCTTCGGCTTGCAAGATATTGCCACCACCCTTCAAAAATTCGGTTCAGATGAACAAAAAGACCGGATTCTGCCCCTTTTCTGCCAGGGCAAGGTCAGTGGTGCTATGACCCTCACCGAACCCGACGCTGGCAGTGATTTGCAAACCGTTAAGTTAAAAGCCGTTGAAAAAGACGGTCAATGGTACCTTGATGGTGTCAAACGGTTTATAACCAACGGCAATGCCGATATTCATCTCGTGTTAGCCAGAACAGAGGATGGTAGTAGAGATGGGCGGGGACTTTCCATGATGCTTTACGAACGCGAAGACCACATGGTCATCCGCCGTATCGAAGAAAAACTCGGCATTCATGGTTCCCCCACCTGTGAATTGCAATTTAATATGGCCCCCTGCCAATTGATTGGGAAACGCCGCTACGGTTTGATCAAGTACATGATGAGCCTCCTCAATGGAGCGCGTTTAGCCACCACGGCCCAGGCCCTCGGTATTGCCCAAGCCGCTTACGATGAAGCTGTCAAGTATGCCAATGAACGCGAACAATTCGGCAAAAAAATTGTCCACTTCCCCGCGGTCTACCAAATGCTGAAAAAAATGGAAATGGAACTGGAAACCTGCCGCGTCCTGCTTTATCGCACCGCTATGGCAGTGGATTACGAGGATATGTATAATCGCAAAGCCCAAGCAGGCAAAAACGTCAAAACAGAACAAAAAGAAGCCATTCATCTGGCAGATTTCCTCACGCCCTTGAGCAAATTCACCATTACAGAAATGGCCAACAAAGTCGCTTATGATTCCCTGCAAATTCATGGCGGTTGTGGTTACATGAAAGATTTCCCCATTCAACGGCTTTATCGCGACGCCCGTATCACCAATATTTACGAAGGAACTACCCAATTGCAGGTTGTAGCCGCTATCGGCGGGATCACTTCAGGACTGTTAACCCATGAAATGGAAAAAATTCACCGCATGAATATTACCGCCCTTGCCCCGCAACGAGACAGTATTCAAGCCGATGCCATTAAAATAACCGCGCTGGTTAAAGAAGTGATGACACTCGGTTCCAAGGAATTCTTGGATTACGTGTCCAATTATCTCGTGGAAATGGCCTCCCTTCTGTACCGCCAGATTGCCTATTTGCCTTTCGCCGAAAAACACCCCGAAAAAAGAGAGATCTTCGATTTCTTTCTGTTGGATTCCCGCGCCCGACTTCTGTATCTCGCCGATCTCATACGCAACCTCCAGTCTCATTTTGGCACTAACATCATGGACGTAAAAGATAATTTTCTATAATTGGTATAGCGGTAAAAAAAAAGAAAAAGAAGAACACAGATTACACAGATTAAAATGATTATACTGATTAAAAAAAGTGGCCCACGAATTACACGAATTATCACGAATTTACGCGAAAAAATATCTTATATTTCCCTTTAATTCGTGCTAATTCGTGAAATCCGTGGGAAAGCCTTTTTCTTTGCCACTTAATAAATTTCCGGTTGACATTTGGTACTATTTATATTATTATTTATACAGGAACCTGGAGGTCCTTGGAATGTTGATAGCCAACCCGATTTATGACACCGTTTTTAAATATCTAATGGATAATACTCCTATAGCCAAAGGCATTATAGCCACTATCATCGGAGAGGAGATCGTGCATCTGGAATTGCAGTCCCAGGAAAGCCACGTCAAAAGAGAGGATCGCTTATCCTATTATTACCTCGATTTTATTGCCAAAATCAAGCAAAAAGATAACTCATTTAAAACAGTCTTGATTGAACTCCAAAAATCAAGCAATACAACCGATCTCCTCCGCTTTCGCCGCTATCTTGGCGAGCAGTATAAAAAAGAAGAGTCTGTTATGATAGATGGGAATAAAGTCATCCAGGACCCATTACCCTTGATCACCATTTACATTTTAGGGTACAGTTTATCCAAGACATTACCGGCAGTCATCAAAATAAGCAGGCAATATCTCAATTTATTGGATGGCGGGCTAGTCGTGGAATTAAGCGATTTTATTGAACGTTTAACCCATGACGCATTTATCATACAGCTCCCCGGGTTGAAATTACATATGAAAAACCGGCTGGAATATGTCTTGTCCGTATTCAAACAAGACAGGTTCATCGATGATGACCACCGTTTGAAGGACTACGACCTTGAGGTCGATGACGACCTGATGAAACTGATTTTAAAACGACTGAGCAAGGCCGCAGCCGATAAAACATTATTGCGCCAATTGGAAGTAGAGGAACTGGCGGATAGAGAATATGACAATACCGTGGGCAAACTCCTGAGAGCTCAAAAAGAAATAGCAGAGATTCATAAGCTAGTCAATGAGAAAGAACAGCTAATCTCCGAGAAAGAGCAAGTGATCAACGAGAAAGAGCAGGTGATCAACGAGACGAAGCAAGCTCTCAGCGAAAAAGATAAATACATCGCTGAACTTTTAAAAAGACTGGAAAAAGAAGAGAAATAGCCACTGTTCACTCAATAACAAGTAAAAATTAATAAAAATTTTTTTAGACTGGCCAGTGGTTTCAGGATAAGCTATCCACGCTACCCTGAATAGCCACTTGGTAAATCATCTCAGTGACATCAATCTTTTCAGCGATAATCCGCCTGCCTATTTCCCGCCACTTTTGCTTCTCCGCAGGATAAGTAGATAAAATGGCAATAGCTTTTTTGATGGCTTCCTCTTGCTGGTGGTGGGTGAAATTGAAGACAATGCCGTACTCCTGTTCCTCTTCATCGGTATAACCACGACCAATCGGGTCAATATACACTCCTGGAACCCCTAACACGGCACCCTCGGAAACCATGGTCGCACTCTCGCCGAAAATTAATGCCGCATAGACCATTAAACTGTGAATCTTGGAAATCTCCAGCGTTAAACGATACCTTTCTAATTCTGCGGGCAAAGGACCCTCACTGGAAATAAAAACAGGACCAAATGTGTTGAGCTCCTCTATCGCTCTGATTTTGTTGGCTAAACTCAACCCGGATAAACCAATATCATGCCCAGCCCCCCAATTAACAAACCGTACAACGGTAAATAGTTCTCCCGGTTTTAAACCTACTTGGCTTAACACGGTTTCGTCCGGGGTGAAATACCGGGGCTGCAAATAAGCAATTTCATGATAGCCATTATAACGGACATGGTTCCAACGGATTTTTTTCCGGTAACACTGTGGCACATATATACAGGTAGCAAAGGGATAAGCGAGAAGATTAGACATGGTGGCATGCTCGGTATCATAAAAAATATAGGTGGGAATGCGGCTTACTTTCCCTAACAGGCTGATAAATGTTCCAGCCACAGCCATCATCACGTCGGGTTTATAGTGTACCACTATTTTATTTAAGTGCCACACCCGGAACAACCACTCCTTTCCAAGCTGGAAAAACCCTTTCCTGGCTGTGCCAAAAACGGTCATCTGGATATTATATTGACTGGCCAAGTTCACCAGGATATCTTTATTCCTACCAGTAATTAGAACATCGTGCCCCTCGGCTTGCAAACGTTTAATAACCAGACGAAACACATGCAAATGAGCGGGATGCTGTAAATCAAACAGGAATTTCATGGCCCAGCCCCAGCTAAAAATCGGAAAATAACTGGAAATTACTTTCTGACTTACTGCCATTGCCAAGAGTTGTATTTATTGGCTCACAATCGGTATGGGATATCTCCTGCTTCCGTAAACGATACTGGATTTCCTCCAATAATTTTCGGTTCACACCCAATAGATCGGCTACAAAAGCCACCAGGATCATCTGGAAACTGATGCCAAAACAAACACCCATCAAGATAACAGACTGAACATGATGGGCTCCCTCACTATTAAGCCAAAAATAAAGATAGCGAAACCCCAAAAGCAAACCTATACCAAAAAAAAGCAAACCGATGGTCAAAAAGAAACGAAAAGGCCGATACACGACAACCATCCGCAATATGGCTATAAAAGACCTGGCCATATAAGTGGGAATACTCTTGAACAACCGCGAAGGACGGGTGGTAGGATTCACGCTAACTGGAACACAACAGAGCACCATATTTTTTAAGCCAGCCTGGATAATGGTTTCATGTGTGTAAGTAAAGGTATTAAATACATTGAGCTTTAAAGCGCAATTCTTACTAAAAGCACGAAAACCACTGGGGGCATCCTGTATAGTAGTGCGACTAACTTTTCGCACCAACCAACTGCCGATTTTCTGCATTATTTTCTTGAAGAGGGAGAAATCCTTGATACGCGAAATCGGACGCGTTCCGATTACCATATCGGCTTTACCATCTAAGATAGGTTGAATCAATGCGGGGATGTCATTAGCATTGTACTGATTATCGGCATCGGTATTGACGATGATATCAGCCCCGAGTTTCAAACAGGTATTTAACCCCACCATAAACGATTTGGCCAAACCCTGGTTCTTTTTAAAACTAATTATATGATGAACTCCAAAATCCTTGGCTACTTTTACGGTGTTATCAATACTGCCATCATTAATAATAAGCGTTTCAATTTTATCTATGCCAGCCATTTCTGTGGGCAAAGCGGCCAGTGTTTCCCGCAAGTAATCTTCCTCGTTGTAACAGGAAATTTGAATCATTAATTTCATTATATAACTCCCAAACAATGACTATTTAAAGCACTATTTAAAAATACTGGCGCACCTGCTGTCCCAGGGTGACAATATCGGGGGTGTCAGGCAAAGTGAAACCATGGGCATCAATCAACAGGGCATTGTTCTGGGAATGCATGCCAGTAAAATGGGTCTGCCCAAACAATTGCTCCCGGGTTACACCGGACTTGAGATCAAAACCATGATGAGATAGCAATACGAGGTCCGGTGCATTTTGCAAATATTGGCCGTGATAGATGTCCTCCTTAAAAAATACCTTTTTAATAACAGGTACACCATCAATTTCCAAGCCGCTGAATTTTTCCGCGATCTCTTCTCTTAAACGGTGGTAATCCTCTGACTTAACAGTGCCCCGGGCATATTTTCCTTGCATGTGAATATATAAACGAGAGGGGTCGAGGGCAAATATCCGGGAGGGTGAGGTAATCCATTTTAAACTAGCAGGACTCTCTGGTCCCAGTTGCAAGTAGCCCCACTCTTTTAAATATTGCCAGAGATACACTTCCTGTTTGATTTTTACAAAGCCATGGTCGGAGAGTAAAATAAAGGGAATACCGCGTGCTTCCATAGCGGCGACAATCTCGCCAAGCACACAATCCACTTGGCGGTAATAATCCAGGCAGGCTTTAAAATAAGGAGAAGCAGGATCATCCAACACATGAAAAAGAAAATGGTTCAACCGATCTGTCCCGGTGATAATAAAGAAAAAAAGATCCCATTGGGTCGGGTCAGCCAGCTTTTTATACACCCGGTATAATTTGTCAAGACTGTCCACCAATTCCTTTAAAAAAAGAGTCTTATCATTTTTACCCAGCAAGGCATCGACATCGGTTTGATAGTGCATGGCTTTTAATTGGGGGTAAAAAGAGGCGGGATAAACAGCTTTTTCCAGGTCAGGGGCAACAAAACCGGAGATTAGGGTTCCGTTGATTGGACGCACGGGATAGGTGTTGGGCAGATTGATTATCACGGACCGTTTGCCTTTGATGGCAATCTCCTCCCATATGGTTTTGACAGGCAAGGCTCTAAAGGACGGAAAAATATACTCGTAATTACCCGGGTTTAATTCCATGAAGCCATAAATTCCATGTTCGCCAGGATTCTTCCCGGTCATAAAGGAAGTCCAAGAGACAGCGGATATTTCAGGAAGGGGAACTTCCATCTGTTTAATACCATATCGTTTAATCAAGCGTGCGGCATTGGGCATTACTGCTTTGGCGGCGAATCGGTTTAATAATTCATATGGCACACCATCAATACCCAAAACCATCAACTTTTCCATATTACTTTAGGGCACTCATCGCATAGACGAGCGAAGCAAAATAATCGGCAGCAACGGGAAGGAATGTTTTTATGCGGACAAATTCTTCAATGTCACATTGAGGCGTGGTAAAGATAAAATAATGTGGGCCTGCCTGGGCAATAAAAAAGGTTTTAAAGGGATACACGCGGGGAGATATTAAGGGGCCACGATTGACTTGGACAGCCAATGCACCAACATAAGGGGAAATGTCAAACTGGTTGATCAAATAATAATTACCACTGGTATTATGGGGAAAGCTTTTATGAAAAATGGGCTTACCATTGAGAAACAAAGAGAGATTGACAGCGGGTTCGGCTTTGATGACGGTTTTGGCCATGGATATGGCGCGATCCCATTTCCAAGAATTCCACATGATAAATTTGAAAGCCAAGAACGTCACAATGGCCAATAAAATGGGAACGATTGCTTTTTTTATCATGCTTGGTCGATTCATTTTTTTACTGGACTAACTGGACCACCAAGCAAAACAGCAAACACTTTCGGTGGTCCAGAAAGGGGGCGATGTCGTTCATGTTTGTCTTGCCAAGTGCTAATGTTTTTCACCGTATACTTCCAAGAAAGAGTGGTAGGTTTTTTGAATGCCTTCTTTAAGCGAGTGTTTGGCTTTCCAGCCGAGGTGGGTGAGCCGGGAGACATCCAGCAACTTTCTGGGAGTGCCGTCGGGTTTGGTGGGGTCCCAGTGTAATTGACCGTTAAAACCTGTGATTCCCTTGATGATATCAGCCAATTCTTTGAGGGAAACATCCTCTCCCACACCAATATTGATAATTTCACCGATATCTTTATAGTCATACTTTTCCATCAGGTAAACAACGGCATCGGCCAAGTCGTCGACATATAAAAACTCCCGTTTAGGAGAGCCGGTGCCCCAGAGTTCAACAAATGGTTTGTGGGCCACTTTGGCTTCATAGAATTTGCGAATCAGGGCGGGTAAGACGTGGGAAGTTTCAAGATTATAATTATCATTGGGCCCGTACAGATTGGTGGGCATTACGCTGATGAAATTAGTGCCATATTGTTCATTGTAATACCGGCACATTTTCAAACCGGCAATCTTGGCAATAGCATATGCCTCGTTGGTGGGTTCGAGTGGGGAGGTGAGCAGGTACTCCTCTTTCATGGGCTGGGGGGCTAATTTGGGATAAATACATGAACTGCCCAGAAACAGGAGCTTCTTCACTCCATACATGTAAGCGGCATGAAGCACATTCACTTCAATAGACAAATTGCTGTAAATGAAATCGGCGGGATAGGTTTTATTGGCCCAGATACCACCAACTTTGGCAGCAGCAAGGAATACATGTTCGGGCCGCTCTTTTTCAAAATAGGCATTCACTTCATCTTGCTGCTGTAAATTAAAATCATCACGATCGCTGTAAATTAGGTTCTGGTAGCCCTTTTCTTCCAGGTTCCGCTTAATGGCGGAACCTACCAGCCCTTTATAGCCAGCAATATATATTTTAGCATCTTTTTTCATCATCGTGTGTGTCCTCCTATTTGGTTTTGATCGTCATGTCTGACATCTATTCTATTATTCTTCTTATACTATTAAGTTATTATCACCCATTAGCACGTATCATTTGAGAATCTCTTTAAAGTAAGCGATGGTTTTAATAAGACCCTCTTCCAGAGGGATGGAGGGTTCCCAGTTGAGGTTTGTTTGGGCGCAGGTGATATCGGGTTTCCGGCGCACGGGATCATCTTGGGGCAAAGGTTTATGCACGATTTTGGAAGTGGAACCGACGAGCTGGATGATTTTTTCAGCCAGTTGCATGATGGTAAATTCCCCGGGATTGCCAAGGTTCACTGGGCCGATAAAAGACTGGGGCGCTTCCATCATGGCAATCAATCCACGCACCATATCATCGACATAACAGAAAGAACGGGTATGTTCACCTGTACCATAAAGAGTAATATCCAAGCCCTTCAGGGCCTGCACAATAAAATTACTAACAACCCGCCCATCATTGGGATGCATGCGCGGTCCATAGGTATTAAATATACGAACAACTTTGATCTTAACGTTGTTTTGGCGGTGGTAATCAAAAAACAGGGTCTCAGCGCAACGTTTGCCCTCATCATAACAGGAACGGAACCCAATCGGATTCACATTACCCCAATAACTCTCCTTTTGGGGATGGATTTCGGGGTCGCCGTAGATTTCGCTGGTGGAAGCTTGCAAAATACTGGCTTTAACTCGCTTGGCCAGACCGAGCATATTCACGGCACCCATGACACTGGTCTTGATGGTCTTGACAGGATTGTATTGGTAGTGAATGGGGGAGGCGGGACAGGCGAGATTGTAAATCTGATCGACTTCGACGAAGATAGGAAACACGATGTCATGGCGGATCAACTCGAAATGGGGGTCCTTAAGCAAATGCCTGATATTCTCCTTGCTGCCAGTAAAAAAATTGTCCATGCAAATGACTTCATTGCCATTCTTTAACAACGCTTCACACAGGTGCGAGCCAATAAAGCCAGCGCCCCCGGTTACCAATATGGATTTGTGCTGCGGTATGCGCGGCGTTCGTTCATCCATGGGTGCTCCTTTTACAATGAATTAATAACAGATATGATTTTATCCTGATCCTCTTTCTTTAAATAGGGGTGCATCGGAATGCTGAAAATTTGTTTGGACACGGCTTCACTAATCGGAAAATCACCGTCGCTGTACCCCAGATGGCTGAATGCTTCCTGGCGATGCAACGAGAGGGGGTAATAAATAGCGGTGGGCACATGATGTTCTTTTAATTTAGCCAAAACGCGGTCGCGTTGCGGATGGAGGATGGAATATTGCGCCCAGGCGGAAACATTATATTCGCGCACCACGGGCACGGTAACAGATTCTTTTAATCCAAGACTGTAATAGTTGGCGACTTCCTGGCGTAAATGTATCTCTTCCTCGAAAATTTCCATTTTAGCGAGCAATATGGCGGCCTGTAACGTGTCCAGGCGACCATTGATACCAATCCTGATATTATCATACTTATCAGAACCCTTACCGTGGATACGAATGGAAACAAGCTTTTCCCAGGTGTTGGTATCGTCGGTAAAAATCATGCCACCGTCGCCATAAGCACCAAGAGGCTTGGCAGGGAAAAAAGAAGTGGCGGCAACATGGGCGTTGGAACAAGACTTTTTCCCTTTATAGGAAGCACCGAAACTCTGGGCTGCATCCTGGATCACAAAGAGATCATATTTGGCAGCAATAGCATTGATCTGATCGTAATCTGCGGCTTGACCAAACAAATCCACGGGAATAATGCCCCGGGGCCGTAATTTTCCCTGTTTGATGGTTTTCTTAATGACATCTTCGAGTTTATCGGGGTCAATATTATATGTATCGTTCAGAATGTCAGCGAACACGGGGGTGGCGCCCAATAACTGGATCACCTCGGCGGTGGCAATAAAAGTAAAGGGGGTAGTAAACACGGCATCACCGGGTCCAACTTCATGGGTCATCAAAGGCATGAGCAAGGCATCAGTGCCACTGGCCACACCCACGGCGTAACGACTACCAGTGAAACGGGCCAATCTCTCTTCCAATTGGGTTATTTCTGGGCCCATGATATACTGGCCATGGTCCAGAACCGTCTTTATATTGGCTTCGATCTTATCACGAATACGATCTTGTTGGGTTTTCAAGTCGATAAATTGCATTTTATTTCTCCTGTTCTATTCTTGGGTCACGAGTAACATTTTTTTTATGTATAGGCGTTGGCACTTTTTGCACTGGCAGGTTTCCTCGGTGAGGGGTTCAATGGACAAATCCAATTTTGTCCCGCAGGCACAGTACCAACCTTTTAAGCGGGCGGGGTTGCCCACGACCAAACCGTAATCAGGAACATCCCTTGTCACCACGGCACCGGCAGCCACAAAAGCATTTCTTCCAATGGTGTGGCCGCACACGACAGTGCTGTTAGCACCAAGTGAAGCGCCTCGTTTAACCAGGGTTTTAAGATAAAACTCCTTGCCCCGCTGGGGGAATTCGCACCTGGGGTTCAGGATATTGGTAAACACCATGGAGGGGCCGCAAAACACATAATCTTCCAATTCAACGCCCTCGTAAACGGAAACATTGTTTTGAATCTTGACAAAATCACCGATATTGACATGATTGCCAATATTGACGTTTTGTCCGATAGAACACTGCTTGCCGAGTTTGGAACCGCACTGTACATGGGAAAAATGCCAGATTTTGGTGCCCTCGTCGATATCCACGTTGTCATCCACATAACTACTTTCATGGACAAAATATTTTTTCTCTGTTTTAGTTTCTTTATTAGTCTCAGTCATGGGAACTCCTTATCAATTATTTGGAACGAATATTTTCTTCGGCTCTTTCTAATATACCCAGAACAGCCAAACCTTCGTGCCCATCCGTTTTGGGGGTTTGCCGGGTTTCGATACAATGGATGAAATGAAGTAATTCCTCTTTAAGAGGTTCTTTGGCAGGGAATTCAAGGGCATACAGCTCTGCTTTGTGGGCAATGGGGGCCTGACCTTCTACCAGATCAATTTTATGCGGGTAAATAGAGAGTTTTTCAGCGGCGACATCGTCAAACACGGCCATTTTTTGACTGCCGACCACCACCAGTTTCTGTTCTTTGAAGGGATGCAGCCAACTAACAAACACGTGGCTTTTGACACCGCCACTAAAAGATAAGGTAGTGAGGGTAGTATCATAAATACCCGGTTTGAGATAAGAACCGGCAAAGGATTCGACTTTTTCAGGTAATGCGCCGTTCATAAACATCAATATCAAGGAGATATCGTGGGGTGCGAAACTCCAGAGCACGTTCTCTTCGGCGCGTAATTTCCCAATATTGAGGCGATTTGAATATATATAGCGGATTTCGCCCAGTTCGCCGCTATCAATGAACTCTTTCAGGCGAATAACAGCGGGGTGATATTGGAGAATGTGGCCCACCATCAGGACACGGTGGTTCTGCTGGGCGAGGTCAATCAATTGTTGGCCTTCGGCCACGGTAAGTGCCAAGGGTTTTTCCACCAGGACATCTTTACCAGCCAGCAGGCATTTTTTAGCCAGTTGGAAATGATGGATGGCGGGTGCAGCGATGACAACGCCACGAATATCGGGGTTCCCCAGCACTGAAGCTTCATCTTTAACATAACACACGTCGGGAAACGTTTTTTTGCGTTCATTTATAATCGTTTCGTCGCGTTCCAGCACAGAGTGAAGCGCACCGAGGCGGTGTAAATTAACGAGATGATTCTTTCCCCAGTAGCCAGCACCGATTAAAGCAATTTCATTTTTCATAGCCATGCTCACGTTTACGCTTTCCAAATCTTGCTGCTTTTAATGCCTTTCTGTTTTAGTGCATTGCGGGTATCAATGACGATGCGTGCTTTATTCAGCAATAGCTCGTAATCCAGACTGGCATGGTCGGTGACAATAATCGCGGCATGATAAAAATTATCGGCTATTTTTTCAGGTGCAACGGATTGCAAGTTCAGCCGGTATTTCCGTGTTTTGGGCAGAGTGGGAATGAAGGGGTCATAATACTCGACGTGGGCCCCTTCTTTGATCAATAATTCAATCACTTTCAGGGCGGGGCTTTCGCGCATATCGTCGATATCCGGTTTGTAAGCCACGCCGATGACCAGTATATTGGCGTTTACCATGGAGTTGCCCTGGCTGTTTAGGGCCTTCATGGTTTTTTCAATCACATAATAGGGCATATTATTGTTGATCTCACCCGCCAATTCAATAAAATGGGTATGGATATCGTACTCCCTGGCTTTCCATGTTAAATAAAACGGATCAATGGGAATACAATGACCGCCGAGGCCAGGGCCGGGATAAAAGGCTTGGAATCCAAAAGGTTTGGTTTTAGCTGCCTCGATGACTTCCCAGATATCGATGTCCATGCGGTCGAATACCATTTTTAATTCATTCACCATCGCGATATTGATAGCGCGGTAGGTATTCTCCAGAATTTTGGCTGCCTCGCCTACCTTGGTAGAAGATACTGGCACGACCTCGACGATCTGGGAATAAAGAGCATCCAAAATTTCCAGGCCTGCGGGAGTGATAGCGCTAATGATCTTGGGGATTTTGCCAGTATCAAAATCTTTATTGCCGGGGTCTTCGCGTTCCGGTGAATAGCCGAGGAAAAAGTCTTGACCCACTTTTAAGCCTCCGGCAGACAAAATAGGCAGCATCTCGTCCTCGGTAGTGCCCGGATAAGTGGTGCTCTCCAATACCACGACATGTCCTTTGCGCAAGTATTGGGCAATGGTCTTGGTGCTGTCTATCACATAGGATAAATCGGGATTATAATGCTCGTCCAGGGGCGTGGGCACGCAAATGATGATTATATCCGCCTCTACCAGGCGAGAAAAATCACAGGTGGCGCTGAAAGTTTTCTTTTCGAGGACGTACTCTTTTAGGAATGTATCTTCAATGTGTTTGATATAACTTTTGCCGCAGGAAAGTTTTTCTATTTTTTCCTGGTCCAGGTCAAAGCCCAGTATGGTAAAATTCTTTTTCAAAAATTCACGGGCCAGGGGTAAACCGACGTATCCCAACCCGATAATGCCGACAATGGCTTCTCGACGCTTAATAATATCCATCAGCTTTTGTTTCATGTTATCTCCAATAGGGTTGATTTTTATTTAAGTTTTTTGCACCCATAATAACAGGGTATTATAACGTAAATAGAAGCATTTATCAATCAGCATCCCAGCATTTAATGTCATTACCGTAAAAATTGTTTGGAAATCAAGGGAAGGAGTAGTGGGAAATAATTTATAAAAAAGTCCTGTTCGGAATATTTTCAGAAAAGTTTAATGAACGGTTGAAAAAAAGTGAAAAATATATTATACATATATAAGAAGGTTTTATATGGCAATCCAGAGTGCAAATTATATCGCCAGTCAATTGGGCGGCAATGTATCGGCGAATTACGCCACCGATTATATGGGATCGGTGCAGATGCTGGAAAGGTCTGGCTTTTCGCCCTTTACTGACGGGAGCCCCCTGAGTGCCACTTTAAATCAAATCTTTGACCGTTTCGTTCAGAAGACCGGTTTGGATTCAACTTCCAGCAAGTTAAAGGATGAATATCTACAGCAGAACCCGAACACGCAACGGGCATTGAATCTTTACGGGGCATTGGAAAACACGTTTGCCACAAAAAACTCGGGGGAAAAAGCATCTATCGTGAATTTTCTAAACACGAAGATCGATGATTTGTTCACGGGAAAAGATGCGGATAAAAATAAGACGTTGAGTCAGAAAGAGTCGGGGTTTGAGAATTCTTATTTTCTGGAAATGGACAAAAACAACGATGCGCAAATCAGCACGGATGAATTAAAGAATAATTTCTACAGCACTTATTCCCAATTGAATAATGTGCTGGATTATTTCCAGACCACCCGGGGTTTGATTGTGGATACTTACGGGTAAGTGAAAGTTTCCTGCGGGGAAAAGAAAAGATCAAGCGAAAAAATCAATACGGAAAGTAGTGCCCGTTGGGCTACTTTCTATCAGAGAGATATCTCCTTTTAAAGTGGAAAGAATCTTGCGGATAATAGCAAGGGCCACAACCCTAACTGTAAAATAATTTCAAAAAGACTCTTAAAAGCATTGAAATAATTTGAGTTTTCAGTTAAAATCCTTAAATGACGAAGAAGGGTATTAAAACCGAGCAATCTAAATACGTTGGCATTGATCTTTTTGCTGGAGCTGGAGGCATGTCCTTGGGTGCGGTACAAGCTGGGATAGATGTTAAGTTAGCTATCGAATTTGATACTTTTGCTTCTGCAACGCACGCGCACAATCACAAGGATGCAAAGGTTTTTGCAGACGACATCAGGAATTTCACCGCAGAACATTTAAAGGCAATGGAGACTGAATTTGCAGGTAAAACCAAGATTCTTTTTGGGGGACCACCTTGCCAGGGTTTTTCTACTTCAAATATTCGCGGACGTAAGATGGACAACCCGAAAAATTGGCTGTTTAAAGAATACCTTCGGATTGTAAATATATGGAACCCGGATTGGATGGTCATTGAAAACGTAAAAGGGCTGTTGGATACGGAGAAAGGATTTTTTCTTGAAGAGATAAAGAAGGAATTAACACTTCTGGGCTATTCGATTTCCCAATGGGTTTTAAATTCAGCGGATTTTGGAGTTCCTCAAAAAAGGAATCGGCTGTTTGTTGTCGGCTCACGGCACGGATTAACCATCAAAGAACCCCACCCCTCAACGACCCATAATGTCTCGGTAAAAGAAGCGATTTCTGATTTACCCGATTTAGAAAGCGGGGCCAATGAGAGCATTTTACCCTATAAATGCTCGGCAGAATCGGAATACTCCAAAAAAATGAGAGGAAGCCTAACGGTATCCCCCAATCATCTGGTTACCCGAAACACACCTTTAACATTGGAAAGATACAAATATATTCATCAGGGCGGGAATTGGAAAAACATCCCGGATGGGTTGATGCAAAATTATAAAGAAAAAAATAACTGCCACACTGGTATTTATTATCGCTTAAAAAACGATGAACCTTCGGTTGTTTTGGGGAATTATCGAAAAAACATGTTTATCCATCCTACCCAAGATAGAGGCTTGTCTGTCAGGGAAGCTGCAAGACTTCAATCTTTCCCTGACTGGTTTGAATTTAAGGGAAGTATCGGTTTTCAACAACAGCAAGTTGGGAATGCCGTACCGCCCCTTCTAGCAAAGGTCGTCTTCGAGAAAATTGTGGAACATGAAATATGAGAGAATGAGGAAGTGATGAGAGAGGACTTGAAAATTGAGATTCAGTTGAAAAAACTTTTAAAGAAAGAATTCGGGAGTGCTAATGGCCAAGAAATTTTTTCCGGCTATGTGGAGTCTCGCAAGATAGCATTTCTACTCGCAGATGAAATCAAAGGCAAAGAACCTGATCTTTCCGATCATGGTACAAGACATATTGACGATGTTATAGAAAATGTGGAGTTATTATTGGGGAACACAGAAATTTCGGCATCCAATCTTTATATATTATGTCTTAGTGTTCTTATTCATGATTTAGGGAATGTGCATGGAAGAGAAGGGCACAATAAAAACATAGATGAAATATATAATTCGGTGAGAGGAACCCAAGGTAACAAGTCAGAACATAATGCGGTACATCATATAGTTGGCGCACACACCGGTGAAGCCAAGGATGGTTCCAAAGACTCCCTTAAAGATGTACCTCCTATTTTATCACTGTTCAAAAAACAAATTTCCCCTCAAAAAAATGCTGCCATTTTGCGCTTTGCCGACGAATTGGCAGAAGGCCCGCAAAGAACGTCGCTTTATAGGCAAAAACATGGGGGCTATAAAGAAGACAACTTGATTTACCACCACTACGCCAATGTCGTGGAGATTCAAATTGATAGGAATTTAGAAAGAATCTCCGCGAACTACCACATCCCTCTCTTGTTTAATCACAGTTTAAAAATAGAAACCGGAGAGGAATTTGTCGAGTTTCGCAATTTCATTTTTTACAGATTCAATAAGTTGGATCAAGAACGGAAATATTGCAAGCATTATTGTGATTGGTTAATTCCTTTTAAAAAATCTATTGCGAACTTTGAATTTTGGGATGGCAACTTCCCAATACGCCTGGACTTGCCGCCAATTGAACTTAATGACTTAATCGTTCCCGAGGGATGCCAGGACAATATTTTGAATTGTTATCCACAATACCACGATGATGCCATTATTAAAATCTTAAGGGAAAAACATCAATTACGGGAGGGTTCTGATGTCAGAATATAAAAATCCATTCGAATATGAGGCAGCGTCAAAACTTCCACCGGAAACGATTCGTAGAATCTATATACAAGATTACAATTTTACCCGCTTTATCGAGTCAAAAAGGAATGCTTTTCTTTTGGGGGAACGAGGATCCGGCAAAAGTATGGCGCTCCTGTATAACTCCTTCAAAGTACGGAATCATAAAGAATTAAGAAACGGTACACCTGCACAGTACGATTATATCGGAATATATGTGCCCTGCAAAACCCCATATTTCCACAAAAAGGAATATGAATTATTCCTTGATGAATTTCATCAGGTTATTTATTCAGAACATTGTCTTTGTTTATCCATTGCGTTCGAACTGATTGACGCACTCTCTATGGACCAGACTCTCCTTGATGGGGATTTATCCAGAAAGCTCAAAGAAGAGTTCAGTTATATTTTTCTTGCCGAGCTCCTGGAATCGAGTGATTTTTTCTCTGCCACCAAACAGTACATTCAACAAGAGCAAATTAAAACTCAAAGATTCGTAAACAGACCGTTAAAAGAAGAATTCTATGAAGACTCGCTGACCTTTCCCGCGTTGATTCTGCCACTCTTAAATATAATTAAAAAAATACCTGCGTTAAAGGACTCCCATTTTATCTTTCTGATTGATGATGCCCATGATCTCAACCCTTTCCAGAAGAAATTGATCAATTCTTGGATTGCTTATCGTGAGCATACCTTATTGAGCTTCAAAGTCGCATCTGCTTCAAAGGAAGAATATGATTATCTTACCATCTCAGGTGGGACGATAGTTGAACATCATGATTTTTTGGTCATTGATATGGAGGAGGATATCTATAATAATTTCTCACCCTTCGGAAAACTGGCAAAAGAATTACTTCAAAAAAGATTGGAAATTGCCGAAATCAATGTAAGGGTTGAGGACTTTTTTCCCGAACATGAGCAGGTAGTGAAGGATTTGGAACGTTCTAAAGAAAAGGCGAGAACCGAAGCTATAGCCAAGAATCCCAATGCAACCCCCAAGCAGATTCAGGATTATATCTATAAATTATCGCGGAGTATTTATTTCAGAGAAAGGAAGGATCGTGCCAATTTGCCGCCTTATGCTGGGCTTGAAATTTTGATTAATCTTTCCACCGGTGTGGTTAGAAATCTTTTAGACCCTTGTTATTGGATGTATGACGCTTGCTATTCATCTTCTAAAGAAAAGCCAATCGATCATATCCCGGCAAGTATACAAGATGATATAATAATAAAGCACAGTAAAGCGATGTGGGAAAAAATAAAAACTATTCACAAGTCCATCAGAGATTGCACGCCAAAACAATCGGACATGATTTATAATTTATTCAACAATCTAGCCCGGCTATTCAAGGAAAGGCAAAAGAAACATAAATCAGAACCAGGCGCAATCGTCTTTACTATTTCAGCGATGACCCCAGAGCTTAGAGAAAAAATCATTCCTTTGCTTAATATAGCCAGAAGTGCTCAACTTCTTTATCAAAGATCAAGCACTGCAAAAAATTACGGTGATATAGAGACCTATTACGTTCCAAACCGGATGCTTTACCCAATACGGGGTCTTGACCCTGTGGGACAGCACGCCAGGGTTTCAATAAAAGCAATTGAAATTTGGAATGCTGCAAACGGTAAGCCATTCGTTTATGTGGAAGAAGGTGAACCAACACAAAAGGGGTTATTCAATGAATAAAACAGAAGTTTTAATCACGTTACTGGGATGGGAAGAACGATTTACGTTGGGGATTAATCTGACTATCGAACAGGCTAACCCCCGGCAATTGATTCTGTTATACTGTTCAAAGTATACGGAACGGACAGCACGGTCCCGCCAGTTATTAGAGGACTTATGCAAGAAGAAATCCATTGAAATCGTCAACCAAGAATTTTCATATAATGAGCCTGTTAAAACATGGAATGGTCTGAAGGATTGCTTTGTGAGACACATCAAAAGTAAGGAGACATGCCTTGTTGATATTACCACCATGCCCAGGGATATTATATGGACCTCTTTTCATTTTCTTACCGCGCTTGATGCCCGTGTTGACTATATTTATTATCCACCCACTCAATACAGCCAAGACTGGCTAAGCCGAGAATCCCTTACACCACGATTGATCTACCAGCATTCAGGTATTTTTGAATTTTCAAGAAAGACTGCTCTCCTGGTGGCTACTGGTTTTGATTCAGAAAGAACTGAACAACTTATAAATTTTTTTGAACCGGAGAAGACCTTGCTGGTGTTTCAAACAGGCGACAGGTTCTCTAATATTAAATTTAACATTGGTAAACACGAGTTCTTGCTAAAAAAATCATATGATATTCAGAAGCTTGAGGTTAATTTTTATTCCGCCGATCATGGTTTTTCTCTGATTGAGAATGAAATCTCAAATTCTCAAGAAAAATATAATTGGATTTTCTGTTCACTTGGACCAAAACTATCCGCTGTCTCTTTGTACAAAATTCACTGTAAATACACAGGGACAGCTCTCGCATATGTGCCAAGTAACGAATACAATCCCGATTACTCCGTAGGCATTGCCGAGGGTATTTATGGCTCATTATTTGCTGAAGAGTAGAATGTTTCTCAGTAGGAAGGCAAGCTTATCGTCGACAATGAGTGGGTGGGACGTATGCGTTCCCAGGAAAAGATCAAGCGAAAAAATCAATACGGAAAGTAGTACCTGTTGGGCAGCTTTCTATCAGAGAGATATCTCCTTTTAAAGTGGAAAGAATCTTGCGGATAATAGCAAGACCCATACCAGAACCTTTGTCCTTGGTAGTAAAGAAAGGGAACCAAATCTTTTCTTTTATCTCATCAGCGATACCTTTACCATTGTCTTTTAAGGTGATGGATAATGCTTTATCGGGGCTTTGTTCGACCTGAACCTCAACGCGATCAGCCCCGGCTTGCTTGGCATTCAAAAACAAATTGGAAAAAACGGAATGTAACAGCGCGGGATCGGTTTCGAGATAAATGGCGGCGGTTGAAGGTTGCTGAAGAAGTAGGCCGGATTCTGCGGCCACGGTTTCAAATAGGGCGAAAAGATTGATGGCAATAGTCTGGGTTATTTTTACGGGCCTGGAGAAATTTAAGAAATTCTCCATCATGTCGGTTAGGAAATTGATTTCCTTGTTGATCTTTTCGGTCTTGGTTTTTTCGGAGTCGGCTTTAATGGTTTTGGTATAGCCATAAATGACACCGAGGGAATTGCGTACCTCGTGGGCTAAGAAGGCGGCCATCTCTCCCAACATGATAAAATTGCCGTTGCGCCGTTCCATTTCCTCGCGCCGCTTCTCCTCGGTAATGTCACGGATAAGCAGCAATTGGCCAATGTTTTCAATGGGATTTAAATTTACCCAAAAGAAGCGCTCACCAACAGAAACTTCAGCGGAATTCTTACTGTTTTCATTGGCAGTTAAAAACTGGAGTATACCGGGAAAAGCGGAGAAAACAATTTCAGGGAGATTGTTCTTGGCATTAGCAAAACTCTGGGAAAAAAGCTGCTGGGCAACACTGTTAAAAATATCAATACGCCGCGACCGATTGAGAAAAATAACGGCTGCATCAATGTTGTTGATTATACTTTTGTTTAATTCCTCTTTTTCTACAACGTGGTTCTGTTGCTTTTGGACCAGATCTTTTAATTCGGTTTCACTGCCCTTTAATTCGAGGAGGTAATTGTGCAGGGGGGGGATGGCTTCAATGATTTGACCGGGTTTTGCTTTGCGGAACTGGAAGGCTAAATAGATACCGGTGCCCAAGATGAATAATGCGGTGACGAGGGAAAGAGTGGAGAAAAGTTTCCGCATTTGTTGGAAATTGGCCTGCATCCCGGCAGGATCACTGATTTGGGTGAGATCAATTTTTCCGACATGATTGAACCAGGTGTAAAGGTTCTGGAAAATAAAAAGAAACACGATCAGGATTATTAATATTATGGCGATGGATGTTTTTTTCATTGTTTGTATTGTTTATCTATAGAGGGACTGAATAAATGTCAATATTTCTATGCCCCAAAAAAAAGAGACGTAAGCCCCAAAGCTGAGAAACGTACCAAAAGGCAACTGGGTCTGAAGATTTTTCTTTTTGGTGATCATGACAAAAATCCCGACAATGGAACCGGCGAAAGAAGCCAAAAGGATGGCCACAATCAATTTGTTAACGCCAAGAAAAGAACCGAGCAAGAGCATCATCCAGATATCTCCCTGGCCGAGGCCCTCAATTTTGCGAACCTTGAGATAGAAGACGTAAATAAAGGCAAAAAAAAGTGCGGCTCCAGTAGCGGAAAGAAAGGCATCAAGGGGGGCGGGGGAATGGAGGGGATTAAAAAATGAATAAATAAGAAAAAGAACGGCACCACCAATGGAGAGTTCGAGGGGTAACATCATGTGCTGGTAATCAATAAGGGCTAAGGCGATAAGGAGGCAGAGAAAAATGGCGCTAAATACCACATGCACGTGAAGAGGGGCCCAGGAAATGTAAACCAGCCAAAAAGTGAAGGCGGTAAATATTTCTACGGCGGGATATTGCAAGGATATCTTGGTTTTGCATTGCCGACACTTCCCAAGGAGAAGAATATAACTGAGAACGGGGATATTGTCATACGCTTTAACGGGGGTAAGGCAATTGGGACAATGAGAACCGGGTTTAACGATACTCTTTTCCAAGGGCAGGCGACAAATCACGACATTTAAAAAACTGCCGATAATGAGACCGATTACAACGAATGCGATTTTTAATACTGTTTCTTCCATTTAAATTCCTTTTGTGCTTCGATAGTGCCGGTTTTGGAGTCGTAGATATACGGGGAACCACCGAAATCCCTGGGGATTTCTGAGATAAACCGGGCGCGCAGGAGTTCTTCCAGGTTAAAGGGGTTCCTGCGGTATTTTTTATGGAAATCCTTTATTTTTTGTTCGAGTTTCTTTTTGTCCATTTCGAATTTGATTTGGTGGAGGTGGTTCATTGCGGCACTGTGGGCAAATCCGTCCTGGTCGGTTTTATGGTAGATATCAAGCCACAATTGATAGGCGTATTCGAGGTTGTTCTCCATGTAAATCATATGGGCGCGTTGTCTGGTGATGTGGGGGGGAGCGGAAGGATTGGCTGCGGCTAACTGGAAATATTTCTCGGCGAGGGCGTAGTTCCTCATATATTTGTATGCGTAATAGCCGCACTCATAATTAAAAATCCATTCGTTCTTCATGTTTCGTGCGCCCTTTTGCAATAAGCGCATGGCCATGGGAATGTCGCCGACTTCCAGGGCCATGATCCATGAACCGACAAAATACGGCTCTTTATACAGGGGGGTTAAATCGGTGATGGTGTTGTAGATATGTTCGAGGTATTGGTAACGGTTGGTGAGATTATAGGAGGAATAGAATTGGATGGACCAGATGAACAACATATCGGCCACGAGGTTCTGGTAGCCGAAACTGAGTATCTTGAGAGTTTTTCCAGAAGGTAGGGCGAGAAAAGTACTACGCGATGCGGCATAGTTGTGACTGGCATCGTAGCGATACTGAAAATGCCCGGCGAGTACGATCATCAATATAAAAATGATGGCGATTATTCCGCGTCTCATGATAGGACTCCCTATGGGTGCTACTTTTATTGAAACTCTTTTTTATTGAAAATAAGAATGGCGAGAAGCAGTAGGGCGGAGGTGTAACAGACGGCATAAAGGACGGCTGAAAAAATCTCGGCACTGTTCAGATTCATGTTTAGAACGATCTCGTTCTTGATGTTAAACTTATCAAGGTTGGGCAGGATATAATAAAAAAAGTATGCGCTTGTTTTTTCAATGGGAGTACGGAGTAAATCTTTGAACTGGTTGAAGGTCCAGGACACGGTGCCGATCAAATAAAGGGCGATGGTGAATATAGAGGAAAGGATAGGGGTGGAAAAAGACGAGAACAGGATAGAAATAGAGGTGATAATCAATAGTTCCAGATAGAGTAATCCAAAATAAACGAAAAGCCGGTAATCAAAGTGCCCGGTGGCAAGGAGTAAAAAGAGAAAAAAGATGAGGGTCATGGACACCAAGGCGACTAACAAGGTAAGTGCGAGACCAAGGAATTTTCCCAGTATAAAGGTGCTGCGGGAAATGGGTTTGCTGAGGATATTGTAGATGGTTTTTTTCTCGATTTCCTTGTATACGAGGTTGATACCGGTAAAGATGGCAATCAACACACTGAAGAAATCAATGGCGGCGAGGCCAACATCCTTCAATACCTTCACTTTGTCACCTATGGTCAACATGCTGATGATAATGGAACTTAACGCGGTTGCGATACCTAAGACAACTAACAGGTAAAATACTTTGTTCCGTACCGCTTCTTTAAATGTATTTAATGCCAGTGCTTGTAATTTCTTCATGGTTAATACCTCACCCTTTGATCTGTTCTATGAAAATATCTTCCAGGGTTCGTTTGACCGGGGTCACGGAAATAATATTGCCCTTGCTTGCAGAGATCCACCTTATGGTGTCATTGACCTCATCATTGGTGTTGAGTTTGAGAATGAACTGGTTGTCCTGTTGCATGATGGGGCCGGGATGTTGGGTGAGTGTCTGTTCATTGATATCGGCAAAGATGATTTCATAGTACCTGACGCTGTGGGAGATTAAATCGGAGAGTCTGCCCTCCTTTTTGATCTGGCCGTTGAGAATGATGCCGACGCGGTCGACCATCATTTCCATGTCCTGGAGGATATGGGAGGAGAAAAAGATGGTTTTTCCGTCGTGCCGGAGTGACAAGATTATATCGCGGAGCTCCTTTCGTCCGATGGGGTCTAGTCCAGAGAAGGGCTCATCGAGGATGAGGAAATCGGGATCATGGATCAACGTTTGGGCGAGGCCAACGCGCTGGACCATTCCTTTGGAAAACTTTTTTAGCTTGATATCTTTTTTGGCTGTTAATCCGACAAGTTCTAACAATTCAGCGGTTTTTTCACGAATCTTTTTCTTGGGGAGGGAAAACAACATCCCGGTAAACATGAGCAGTTCTTGGGCGGTGAGGTAATCATAGAAGTAGGGGTGCTCCGGTAAGAACCCGAGGGTGCGGCGGCTCTCGACTTGAGCCGCCGCTTTTTCGAAAATAGAGATTTTACCGGAGTCGGGAAAAATGATCCCCAATATACATTTCATGGTGGTGGTTTTACCAGCGCCATTGGGTCCTAAGAACCCGTATATTTCCCCTTTTTCAACGGTGAGGTCGATTCCTTGCAAAATATGATATTGCTTGATAAAAAAGTTCGAGCGAAATGACTTGTGTAATCCTTTTATTTCAAGCGCATTCATTTTTTACTCCTTATCGTCAACAGGGTATGTCATGTATTCTTATATACTATTATATTAGATATTCTATTTTTTGCCATCTTTGCGCAGTTTTGCCTGTGCAGCAGCGAGGCGAGCGATGGGTACGCGGTAAGGGGAACAGGAAACGTAGTTCATGCCGATGTTATAGCAGAATTCGACGGAACTGGGTTCGCCACCATGTTCACCGCAAATGCCCACTTTTAATTCGGGTCTGGTTTTGCGACCTCTTTCGATGCCCATTTGCATCAATTGACCGACACCTTCCTGATCCAATACCTGGAAAGGATCCTTGGGCAGGATTTCTTTCTTGACGTACTCGGGAAGGAATGAACCGGCATCATCACGGGAATAACCGAAGGTCATCTGGGTGAGATCGTTGGTGCCAAAAGAGAAGAATTCGGCGGTGGTGGCGATTTTGTCAGCGACGACGCAGGCACGGGGGATTTCGATCATGGTGCCAACCATGTACTTCACGGAATCGTTTTCGGCCTTGAAAATTTCCTCGGCTTTTTTGATAACGATTTCACGCAGATAATCAAATTCTTTTTCTGTACCAACCAGGGGAATCATGATTTCGGGGAGCACGGTGATGCCTTTTTTCTTGACAGCCAATGCGGCTTTAATTACTGCCTCGGTTTGCATAACGGCGATTTCTGGGAAGGTAACGGCCAGACGACAACCACGGTGTCCAAGCATGGGGTTGAACTCGTGTAATTTAGTGGCCTTATCTTTTAACTTCTCATAGTTGACACCGATGATCTTGGCGAGTTCTTGGAGTTCCTTGTCGGTATGGGGGATGAATTCGTGCAGGGGGGGATCGAGGAAGCGAATAGTCACGGGGAATCCGTCCATGGCTTCAAAGATACCGATGAAGTCTTGGGTCTGCATGGGCAGGATTTTATTGAGGGCTTTTTCACGGCCCGCGAGATCATCGGCCATGATCATTTCACGAACGGCGTCAATACGGTCCCCTTCAAAGAACATGTGCTCGGTACGGCAGAGACCGATACCTTCGGCACCGAACTTACGGGCTACCTTGGTATCTTTGGGGGTGTCGGCGTTGGTGCGAACCTTAATGGTACGGATATCATCGACCCAGCGCATAAATTCCTCGAAATCACCGGAAATTTCAGCCTCGGTTAATTTTAAAGCACCGGCAATGACCTCGCCTTTGGTGCCATCCAAGGTGATGATGTCGCCTTCTTTAAAAAGTTTTCCAGCGATTTCGCAGCTCGTGCCGGATTTAATGACGAGGTCACCGCAACCAGCCACACAACATTTACCCATGCCACGGGCGACCACGGCAGCGTGAGAGGTCATGCCACCGGTAGCGGTAAGAATACCCTGGGCCGCATCCATGCCACCGATATCTTCGGGGGAGGTTTCTTTTCTGACAAGGATTACTTTTTTGCCTTCTTTGGCCATTTCCTCGGCTTTCTCTGCGGTAAAGACGATGCTACCAATAGCGGCACCGGGGGAGGCGGGTAAACCTTTGGCAATGGCTGTATAACGCTCGGCAGGATCAATGCCAGGATGTAACTGCTGGTCGACATCGGTGGGACTGACACGAAGAACAGCCTCTTCCTTGGTAATCAAACCATCATGCACCATTTCAACGGCAATACGGATGGAAGCAAAACCAGTACGTTTACCATTGCGGGTCTGCAAGAGGTACAAGACATTATCTTGGATAGTGAACTCCATGTCCTGCATGTCGCGGTAATGTTTTTCCAAGATATCTTTAAAATCAATCAGTTGTTTGTAAATGGCGGGGTTTTGTTTGGCCAGTTCAGTGACGGACAGCGGGGTACGGATTCCAGCCACGACGTCTTCGCCCTGGGCATTCATCAAATACTCGCCGTAATATTTGTTCTCGCCAGTGGATGGGTTCCTGGAGAACGCAACACCGGTGCCGGATGTGTCACCGAGATTGCCATAAACCATGCTTTGTACGTTAACCGCGGTGCCGCGTAAGGTGGTAATATTATTCAATTCGCGGTATTTAATGGCGCGGGCGTTGTTCCATGAACCAAAAACAGCGAGAATGGATTTCCATAACTGTTGTATGGGATCCTGGGGAAAATCCTCGCCCTTTTTCCGGCGTACCAGGGCTTTGTATTGGGCGACAACTTCTTTGAGATCATCGACGTTCAATTCGAGGTCCATCTTAACACCTTTTTTCTTTTTGACGCTGTCGAGAACCTCTTCAAAATCGTGGTGTTCTAATTCTAAGACGACATTACCGAACATCTGGATGAAACGGCGATAGGAATCAAACGCAAATCTGGGATTGCCGGAAAGTTTGGCAAGACCTTCGACGGATTTGTCGTTCATGCCGAGGTTTAAGACGGTATCCATCATGCCAGGCATGGAAGCGGCAGCACCGGAACGAACGGAAACCAATAGGGGGTCAACGGGATCCCCTAGCTTTTTACCCATTAATTCTTCGAGTTGATGCAGATTTTTATTGACCTGCTCTTCCAGTCCAGCAGGGTACTGCTTATTATTTTTGTAGTACAGATCGCAGACTTCAGTGGTAATGGTAAATCCGGGGGGTATGGGCAGTTTTAAATTGCACATCTCGGCGAGGTTCGCGCCTTTGCCTCCCAGTAAATTCTTTAACTCTTTTTTCCCTTCGCAAAAATCTTTGGAAAAGAAATACACTAGCTTATCAGCCATAATTCCTCCTTGTTCTTTCTATAGTATTCTATAATAGTTTATCCAGGACTTGTTGTTTAAACTTCATCAGTTCAAAAGGTTTTTTTAGGTACTGGATGTTATTTTTTTTCAGAAAAGTAGCCACGTCCTCGGAATAGGGGTCGGCGGTGACAATGATCACTTTATCGGCCATATTCTTGGACTTTAAAAATTCGTACAGTTCCATACCACTGACGCCGGGCATGCGAATGTCGGAGATGACAAGATCGAATCCTTTATCAATCAAATCCATGGCATCGCGTCCACTGGTAGTGGTAGTGACCTCAAAATGGCCCTCGCTCAACAATATCTCTTTCATCAAATCCAAGAGATAGGCCTCGTCGTCCACGATCAAAATTTTCCCACGGATGACGCTGGGGGGGTGAAGGGGATAATCGGGAATGCTGGGGGCAAGGACGGTGTCTTCTTGCAGTTTTCGCTGGAAGGTGATCTCGAAGAGGGAGAATTCACCATCCTTTGAATGGACAACACAGGTGGCGTTGTGGTTGGCGATCACCTTTTCGCAGATAGTGAGGCCGATACCTGGATGATCGGGGAAATCGGCATAAAAGGGGGTCCAAATACGGAAGATGTTTTCCTCTTTGATGCCCACGCCATTGTCGCGGATGGATAACAGGTAGCTGTTTTTTTCGGGGATATCACGGGTAATAATAGTAATAATACCGGTGGTAGAGATATCCACGGCTTTTTTCATTTTTATAGCGGTGATGGCATTGGATACCATGTTGATAATCATGGCTTCTAATTGACCCGCATTCAACAGATCATCGGTAATGGTGCGGTCGGTTTCGATGACGATTTTAATACTGTTTTCACTCTCGACCTTGGCGAAATGAGGTTTTAAATGGGAAAGCACGGCGTTGATATTCTCGCGCTCTTCAAGAATCTTATCGGTTTTAAAATAATCTCGCAGGGTATTTAACTGGGTGGCCAATTCATTGGCGTTTTTTTCAATCTTACGTACTCGATCATTAATCGCGGGGTCTGTCACTTTCGCCAATAAAATCTGCGCGTACCCCAGAATAGGGGTTAATTTATTTTTTAACTTGTGAAATATCACGGGTAACAGGTCTCCCAATATCTCGGATTTCTGCAATTCGATCATATTTCCCTTGGAGTGGTTTAATTCCTTGTCAAATTTGAGGAGTTCCTGGGTGACCAGCTTCTTTTTACTGGTTTCGTTTCTCATGCCCTCGAAACTGAGGTAGTTTTGGAAGGAGTTGGCTATGATATTGGCGAGAATCTGGATATAGGAAATCTCCACGTCAAAAGCGAGGTAACTCTCTTTTTCAACATTGAGAAGTAAGAAGCCAAAGAAATTGTGGTGATAGGAAATAGGAAAAACCAGGGTGATCTGCGAGGAAGGCTTCCCCAGCCGGACCATTTCTTCTTTTTCCAGATGTACGGTCTCATTGGAAATTTTTGCCTTCAATAAGTTGACGAAGGAGTCGATGACAAAGGGTGTTCCCTCGATATTGGGTTTATCTTTAATCAAGGTATAATTGTTATTATCGGGATCTTTATAGATGAATTCGATGGTGAATTCGCTGATAAAATTCTCAAAATATTCAATCAGGGAAGAGATGAGCCGGGTGGGTGCGAGGAGGGAAGAGAAAAAATAAGATAGATTCAGCATATGGGCGAGAAACATTTTCTCCATGGCTAATTTTTTCTGGGAATCGGTGAGTTCGCGAGTTAAGATGACCATGTCCAGTTCTTTTTTCATCAGGCTGATAATGAGGGCAGAACCGGTTTCGATAATTTTATTGAGGTCTTTTTGCATTTCTGGGAAGTCGTGGGTAAAGGCTTCCATGATGCCTGGGAGGCTTTTGATGGTTTCCTCGATTTCGGTGAGGGAGAGGTGCAGTAATTTTTTCGTATGGTTTTCAATGTCGTGGAACAGGACGGATTTTTCTTCATCGTTGGTGGTCAGGAGTAATTCAGCGATTTTATTGGAGATAAACGAGATTTTGCTATGTTCCTCATCGCTTTGTAATTCTGAATGGGAATGGATGGCGGCTTTGAAGAAGGAGGGTAGGTTGAAGCGGTCGCAAAAAGCCAGGCCTATTAGGACGTGGTCGGTATTAAATGTCTCTCGTTCCAGCAGCAGCAATTTCTGATCGCTGATCGTGTAGATTCTGGAATAATTGTCCGGGGTGTGCAGGAAACAGATTAACTGCCCGATTTCCGTGAGTAGGCTGGCGACATAGAGTTCATCGGCATTGAGATACGCGCATTTCTTAGCCAGAATAGTGGCGATAGCTGAATTTAACAGGGACTTCTTCAAAATCAAATTGAAGGTGGCGCCGTATTCCGGTTTATAATGCACCTTTTTTAAAAAATCGAATACGGAAAAGGAAAAGGCCATGGTTCTGATCTTGCGAATGCCTAATAATCCGATGGCATGGGAGATCGTGCGAACCTTTTGCGAAAAACCGTACAGAGGAGAATTGGCTACTTTCAGCACATGGGCGGAAAGTAGCGGGTCACGCTCGACAATTTTCTTGATATCATCCAAAAAGGAGATCGGGTTCGCTTTCTCAACTTCGATGATCTCGAACAGCGTCTTTGACAATGTCGGTAACTGGACTGAATCTATAATTTTTTTTGCATCCATTTTTGCCCTTCTATTGGAATTCAAGTATTATAAAATATTTCTATTAGAATTACAACAAAAAAAATCAATAAAGATCAATTGGAATAATATTATTATATTTTTGGCACACGAGTAAAGAGTCTTTGACCGGGGAAATTTTTTAAGGGTATTTTGATATCTTTTTTATTTTGTGTTAGAATGCTATTTTCAGGGATTCATTAAGGATTCAATGCAGAAGTGAAACAAAAAAAACGGAGGAAAAAAAATGAAGGAAAAAACATTGGATATTATTAAAGGGGCTCTCTTGATCGAATATCGGGGGAAAGCTCTATATGAAATGGTGGCTCAGAAAACGGAGAACCCGGCGGTAAAAGAATTGTTTCAAATGCTGGTGAACGAGGAAGTCAAACACGTGGAAATCTTGAGCCAGCAATTTAAATTGGTCTCTGCGGGTGGTACGTTTAACGCGAGTGGCCTGGAAAAAATTAAAAATCAATCGGTAGATCAAGTACTGACCAAAAAGGTGGTCAAAGAGATTAAAGGGGCTGGCTACGAGGCGGCTGTGATCGACTCGGCTTTGGAACTGGAAAAAAAGGCGGTGGCTTATTACGGGGAAAAAGAAGCGGCAGCCTCAACGGATGACGAGAAAAAATTGTTCAACTGGCTGGTCAAATGGGAAAAAGAGCACATGGCAATGCTGGGCCAAATCTCAAACGAAATCAGGGAACAGGTCTGGTACGATAATAACTTTTGGCCCTTGGATTAATAAAAAAAAAGGGGCAAGCTGGACTCTCTGGACATGCTGGACTTACTGGACGAGCTGGACAAAAAAAGGTTTTTGTAAGTCCAGTTGGTCCAGTAAGTCCAGCAAGTCCAGTAAGTCCAGTTTTTCCTGAAACTTAATGGTGAATCCAGTTAGGGCCCTATCATTTATAATTCACCTTTTACTCGCGCTACGCGTACTCTCCTGTATTCACAGTCATGGAATAGGGATCCAAAATTTTATCCAACTTATCTACTGGCATAATATTCCGTTCAAGAATGACCTGCCGTAAACTTTTCCCTGTGCGAAAGGCCTCCTTGGCTATTTCTGCGGATGCATCATAACCAATTACCGGATTGAGCGCCGTGACCATGGCCAAACTTTTTTCCACCAACTCACGACAGCGCGTTTCATTGGCCGTTAAACCCACTATACATTTCTCTGTGAACAGCGTGACGCTTTTGGTCAACAATTCCACCGAGGAAAGGAAGTTGTGAATCATCACGGGCATCATGACATTTAATTCAAAATTTCCTGCCAGTCCCGATAGCGTGATCACCGCATCATTCCCAATTACTTGGGCCGCTACCTGTTGCAGTGCTTCGAGCATCACCGGGTTGACTTTTCCCGGCATAATGGAAGAACCGGGCTGCACCGCCGGGATGTTCAACTCGCCAATCGCCGCATGAGGACCAGCACCCATCCATTTAATGTCATTGGCTATTTTGGTGAGGGCAACAGCCAGGGTTTTTAATGAACCGGAAGCTTCCACCATCGCATCTTTTGAACCCTGGGCCTCGAAATGGTTTTCCGCTTCTCGGAAGAAACAGCCCGTGAGTTCCTCGATAGTGTAGATCATTTTTTTAGCCAGTTCCGGGTGGGCATTGATGCCTGTTCCCACGGCTGTGCCGCCCAGTGCCAGTTCGCCCAGTGGTTCCAGGTTTTTCTGGAGCCGTTCTATGCTGTGCGCCACCATCGTGGCATAACCGCCAAACTCTTGTCCTAACCGGACTGGCGTGGCGTCTTGTAAATGGGTACGCCCGATCTTGACAATATGGTCGAAGCTAACGGCTTTTTCCGCCAATGTTTGTTTTAATTGAACCAAGGCGGGTAACAGATTGTATTTTAATGATTCCACGGCGGCAATATGCATGCAGGCCGGAATCACATCGTTGCTGGATTGCCCCATGTTAACATGATCGTTGGCATGAACCGGGGTTTTGGTGCCTAACGGGGCACCTAACAACAGGTTGGCGCGACTGGCAATAACCTCGTTGGCGTTCATGTTGGTGGAAGTACCGGAACCGGTTTGAAAAATATCCAAGATAAACTGATCATCCCATTTTCCTTGCATCACTTCCTCGGAAGCTTGTAGTATAGCTTCGCCTATTCGTTTATCCAACAACTCCAAAGACATGTTGGCCCGGGCAGCGCCATATTTGACCATGCCCAGGGCACGAATGAAACCGCGCGGGAAACGGTATCCACTGATAGGGAAATTCTCCACCGCACGTTGCGTTTGCGCGCCCCATAATGCCTGTTCCGGGACTACCATCTCGCCCATGGAATCTTTCTCTATTCTATATCCTTCTCGTTTTTCCATTTTATTATTCCTCCTGGTAAATACCAAAAAAATTTAAGACCAGAAGTATAGAACCTTTTGAAAAGAAATGCAATTGCCGTAGAAAAAAAAATAAAATATTATTAACAGGTGTCAACGGCAGTGATTGGGCTAGAAATTCTCCCTTAATCTCTTAAGAGGGAGCCAGGGAACAGGCTTTCCTGTTCCCTTTCCCTCGGTGTAATTATCTTATACTATCTTTTTAAAACAACCGGTTAGTCTTCTACTGGTTCAAAATCTTCTTTTCCAACCCCGCATAACGGACAGGTCCAATCATCGGGGATGTCTTCAAAAGAGGTTCCTGGTTCGATACCGCTGTCCGGGTCACCTTGTTCTGGGTCATAAATCCATCCGCAAGCCAAGCATTGATATTTCATCGTGAGCTCCTTATAAACTCTTCCAGAAACCGTGCAGATTGCAATAGGCGCGGGCGTACACGTTTTTAGCATCCATCACAAACAAGGCTTCTGGTTTATCGCCGGGAGCCAAGTATTGATAATAGGCTTTGCCATCGGCAATCAATTCGATCCATTGGATATAGTGTGTCTCTATCATCGGGTGGGCAACAGTGCCCACTTTCACCAGATAACCAGCCGCAGTTTTCTCCACCACGGGCACATGTTTTTCTGTGGCCGCTTCCATGGTATTTTCAGCCATTAATTGCATCGGTTGATCGCAACACACCAGGTCTCCACCGCCAGCAAAGGTAACTTCCACCAAGTTGCCGCACACGTTGCACTTATAAAGTTGCAATTTCGTAATCATCTTATGGTCCTCCGTTTAAGTTTATTCTAATTTTTCAGTTTTAAAAATATATTATAACTTATTTCCCAATAAAAACTCAATTAAAAAATCTCAATACTATTCGACTTTATTGGTCATGCCGAATTCTAGGGTTTTGTGTCGGGCCGCGATTTCATCTGCCATGTGGTCCAGTTTCATGAAGTCTTTGCCAGTCGGGTCGCCTTTGTGCATGACTGGTTCGATTAATTCGACTTTCAGATTGGACATATTGGCGGTGATAACTTCCACGGTCCGGCCACCCCATCCAAAGGAACCAAACACGCTGGCGAATTTAATTTTGGGTTTTAAAGCATTAACCAACGTGGCCGCATACACGGCGGCGGGATGCGGTCCGGCCAATACAGTGGAAGAACCGAGAATAATTGTGGCTGCATCGACCAAAGCCATAGCTAAATTGCCGAGGTCTGTCTGGGTCAAATTAAATACTTTGACTTCTATACCACGATTGATCAGTGCATCGGTTAAATGATAGGCCATTTTCTCGGTGCTGCCATGCATGGATACATAAGCGAGCACAACCGTATTGGACACACGGTCGGATACCCAATCTTTATATGCGTCTATAATCAAGGCGGGTTTATCGTACACTGGACCATGACTGGGAGCGATATATTGGATACCCAGCTTTTCGACTTTGGCGATGTTTTTCCTGATGATAGACCGAAAAGGCATCATGATCTCTGCATAATACCGCTTGGCATCATCCAACACTTTGCTCTCATTGTGTACGAACAGGTTGCTGGTAGCCAAATGGGAACCGAAGAAATCACAGGAAAAAAGAATCTGGTCTTCGCGTAAATAGGTGCTCATGGTTTCTGGCCAATGCACCCACGGTGTGAACACGAATTCAAGGGTGCGGTCACCGAGCGAAAGGGTCTCGCCATCTGTAACGGTGATGAATTTCTCGGTTTGAATTTGCAACAAGTCTTGTAAAAAGCCTTGGCATTTTTCATTGGTAACCACTTTGGCCATAGGGTAAGCGGCCAATACCGCGGGAATGGAACCGGAATGATCTTGCTCTGCATGGTTAGAGATCACATAATCCAGGGTCGTGAGGCCCAAACTTTTTAAATTGGCGAGCAGTTCGTCCCCTTTGGGAACGTCTACTGAATCAATCAGTGCTATCTTTTCGCTGCCTTTTATCAGATAAGAATTGTAACTGGTGCCGTCTGGTAGGGGTATCAATTCGTCAAATAATCGTCTTGACCAGTCTCGCACACCTACCGAATAAATACCGGACTTTAACTCTTGTATTGCCACAGGTTTTCCTCCTTCATTATTTTTTGTTATTCATTTATTCTTGGTAGAGACGTAACGTGCAACGTCTCTACATTATCTATTCTAAAAATTATAGACGTATCTGTAAAATTTGTCAAATCTCTTTCAACAATTCCCCTTTTTCCTTTGCAGGGGATGTTTATCCTTCTGAAATCAGTTTGAAATGAAATGGGGGCGGTGTGGGAGGAATGGGAATGATGGGAATTATGGGAGGAATGGGAATTTTTTTGTTTATCCCATAATTCCCATCATTCCTATTCTTCCCATTAAGTGGGCGGTGAATCCAGGGAGAGTGTGGAAGAAAAGAGGACGTTTAAACAATTCATCCACAAATTTCAATAGTTGACAGAATTGCAAAAGACACATATACTATAGTTGTGATAGATAAAATAGCTGAAAAAGAACCCAAAAATAAAAAGGAGTTTGCCCCCGAAGATTTCGAGGGAATTTTAAACATAGATCAAGAAACCCTTGATCAAAGGATGGAACACCTGCGCGATGAATGGGAGAGGTTTTGATGTACCTAATAGTAAAAAATGGTGGTCAGGCCCGTTTGTTTTTCCACTAACAGGCTGCCCCTAATTCCCTTTTTTCACCTAACGTGTTTTTTCTTTTTCCTAACTTCTTAGCCTCATAACTTCCCTCCTTCCCCGGTGAATATCAAAAAGGGAATTAAAAAAAGATTACCATTCCCTAAAATTAAAAGGAGAATTGCAGCTTTTCTGCTTTACATTATATTGGTTATCTATTATAATTTAGGCTGATTTTGTTGGAGGTCGATGTGGCAACCTTAGAAGTTTTGAAAGAATTAAAAGACAAGCCGTTGGATAAATGTCCTGAGATCGGATATTCCAGTCTCTATAAAAGAGTTTTCGACAATTTTTATTTCGAATTCGAACTGGAGGAAGGGAACTTCTTGCTCTCCCCTTTTTACACCCACCTGATTGGTGAAAATCACCTGGAATTCGAGGATTTCGTAACTCAGAATGTACCCTTTCTCAATGCGATGAAAAAATTCATCTTGAATTCACTCTATGTTTATAGCGCCCTAATCGAGGAGAACTCCTATTACCTGCAAAACACCCAGAGCATCCTGATTGCCCGCATGATCCATCACCGCGATTCCCGATTCGAGGTCAAGTTTTACACCCATTACGAGGAAGAATTGCTGGACAATTACAAGGACAAGCTCTATATTGGCAGGGACTTCATCAATCTAAAAAAATTCGACCGCAAATACCTGGGCCTGAAAAAATACTTCCTCTCCCTAATCGAACAGAATGATAAATTCCAAGAACGCGCCATTCATAAATTACGCTACCTGGAAGATTATAAAAAACCCTTTCTGGATGAAATCAATTACATGGTGCAAGAAACTGTTTCCGATGCCATGGAACGGATTAAACTGTTTAAACAGACCTCTTTAGCTGAAATTCCCAAAGGAAAAATAGTGGATGTATTGGACAATATATTCTATCTCTCCAATCTGATGATCGAATTACAGGACCTTTCCGTAGAGTTTGAAGCCAAGCTGCGACTGGGCGGGGAAAATGACTTTGTCAAATACCTGACCAAGTTCATGAAAGATTTGGTGGATGGCATCAATTACCTGCGCAAACTGTCCTGCTGGATGCACCTGAGAATCGCAAACTACCCAACTTCTTGATGGAGTTTCTGAACAAGATTATTGACCATGCTCTGGCTGCCGTAGAGCCCGAACAGTTAATTAATGATCAGGTCACCCTTAAAAAGCATACTCTTTTTATCCAGAAGCGCCCTTTTGATTTAACCCCCTATCATAACTTGCACGTGATCGGGGCAGGAAAAGGTGCCGTGTACCTGTTTCACGGTTTAGATCATGTGCTCGGCCCACGGTTGTCTGGTGGCGTGATCGTCGGCTTACCAGAACAAACCTTCAGCCATCCCCGCGTCACCTTTTATCCCGGTTCCCATCCCATTCCCGATCAGTTCAGTCTCACCGCCGGGTACGCTGTGACCGATTATATTAAAACTCGCGTTAAAGAGAAAGACCTGGTTTTTTTCCTCCTTACTGGTGGTGCTTCCGCGCTAATGGTGCAACCCGTCGCCGGACTCACCTTGGCCGATAAAACAGAGATGACCCACCTTTTATTGGCTAGTGGTGCCCAAATCCAGGAAATCAATTGCATCAGAAAGACTCTTTCTGCCATAAAAGGCGGGAAATTGGCAGAGAAAATCTACCCCGCCCGGATTATTTCGCTGATTGTTTCCGATATCATTGATTCTCCTCTTGCTGATATCGGTTCTGGTCCCACCATTCCCACTCATTCTACCCTGCATGATGCCTATGACATCTTGGAAAAATATAAACTGACAGAAAGAATACCACCGGCGGTGCAACGTTATTTTAAAGAAGGGTTGCAGGCGTCAGTCGCAGAAAAAAAAACCACCGGGACAGAGAATGTCTCTGTTTTATTAGCCGATAACCGTTTGGCTTTGGCAGCGGCGCAACAAGCCGCGCAAAAGATGGGCATAGAAACCCACATTCTCTATTCCGATGATCATGGCGAAGCCGCGCACGTGGCGAAATTGTATGCGGCGAAAATCAAAGAGATCATGTTCACCGCCACGCCGTATAAACCCCCGGTGCTGCTTTTGAGTGGTGGGGAATTAACGGTCACCTTAAACCCACCGCAGGGAACGAATGAAACCCCAGGCAAAGGGGGCCGGAACCAGGAGTTTGTGTTGCGCTTGTTAAAAGAATTAAGCGACGTGGCACATCCTTTTTATATTGCCAGTATCGGTACAGATGGTATTGATGGTCCGACCGATGCCGCCGGTGGGTGGATAGATCAGGATACCATGGGGAAAACCACCTTGGCGGAGTTGGACAAACACCTAAAAAATCACGATTCCTACCGGTTACTGGCTAAACTCCAGCAATTAATCAAAACCGGACCCACCCGGACCAATGTCATGGACTTGCGACTCTTTTATATATATATATAATATATAATATATATAAAGTTTTTGCCCCGCTTTTTTCAAAAAGCGGGCCGTTGGAGAGGTGTTGCAACCCGCCGAGTTACGGCAGATTGTCAGGGATAAAATTCGTCACGCCGTTCGGGTGTGCGAAAAAGATTAAGTAAAAAATGGGTAACCGAAACCAAGTAAATCTCTTGCGGTCGCAGTTAGAGTTATTATAAAAAAAATGTAGAAATCTCATGTTTCTGTTAGCTGGATTAAACAAATGCACAAATTGTTTGACATCTATTGCGGTTTATGGTATCTATAAAATGTAAACCGTTAAACAGGATTACTACCCAGACATTCAAGGAATGTCTGCACACGGATGATAAAGTGCAAAGCAGAACGATAAACAAACTAATCAGGGATTTTTTTTCAGCCCAGCCCCCGGTATATGAGGAAAGCGCATCAGAACAGAAAAATATCATCACCAACTTAAAAGAAAAAATCAAGGAAAATAAAAGTCTCAAAATGGAGAGGGATGGTTCTTATGGGACTTATTACGGTCAGAAAGAGATGGACAAGGAAAGACTTTTATCCCTGGAAATTCCCAATCCCTACGAAAGTAAAAGCTGGATTGATTGCGCCTGGCTGGTTATCGCCTTCGAAAAAGAAAATGGTCGGGATAAACTGTATATTAAGCCAAAATACGGCGATAAAAGCTATAATTTTTCCGGCAATGCCGCCGATCTCTTCAATTTTGTTGACCACGTTCTCGAGCAATACAGGGAGAAAAAGAACCGGGCCACAAAAACCCAGAAGATCAAACAATTAAAAAAAGGGGCGGTCTTGGCCAAAATTAAAGAGATTGCCAAAAATAAACAGTTCAATTTCTCAATCAAAGAGTTTCATAACAAGCTGCAATTGTTAATCCAAATCAGTGGAACCGGTTTTGTCACCATAGACATTTTTTATTCCAGATTCCAGCAAGAGATGGGGAAAATTGCAGGTATCGTCGACGCCGTCAGAGAATTGGACAGTTCGGGAATCGTGGCCAACCTTAATTTCAGATCACAAAAGAATGCCCGTCAATTAAGATCTTTTATAAAATACAATGACCTTTGAAATTAAAGGCACCCAGATGGAGTTTTCATGATAAAAATAGACGTTAAAGAGTTACACGACGTGTTGGTCGGCACCCCGCCAGAACAAAACATCATGCTGGTGGGAAAACACGGCATCGGGAAATCCCGGATATTAACCGAATACTATGAAACCAAAAAGAAAATGAAGGTTGTCGCTTTTTTTCTCGGCCAAATGAGCGATCCCGGCGACTTGATTGGTCTCATGTACAAGGATGCCAAAACCGGGCACTCTGATTTTTTGCCCCCGTACTGGTGGCCCGTGGATAATTTACCCGTGGTTCTTTTCCTTGATGAACTCAACAGGGCACGCCCGGAAATTTTGCAGTCTGTCATGGATTTAACCTTGAATAAAACCTTGGCCGGAAAAAAGCTTCCTCCCGGAAGTATTGTTATTTCTGCTGTTAACAGCGGTGATGAATACCAACTCAGCGATCTCGACCCCGCCTTGATTTCGCGATTCAATATTTATGAATTTGTTCCCACCGTTGAAGACTGGTTGCTCTGGGCCAACAGCAGTGGGATTGACAAACGGGTCATCTCTTTTATTCAAAAAGAGAACCACTTTTTAGATGGTGGCGATGTCTACGATTTAAAAAGCGACACCTATCAATACGGCATTGAAAAAAACCCGGACCGCAGAGCCTGGGAGCGTGTGTCCCATTTTATCCAAAACATTAAAAAGGTGACCGATTCCGATGTTAAGATTATTTCAGGGATTGTTGGTGTTTCTGCGGCCATTAATTTCAAAAAAAGCCTGGACACTGAAATACTCGTGTCCGCTGAAGATATTCTATTTCATTTCGCGGAGAAAAAAGCCAAACTCAAAGCCTTTAAACTTCAGGATTATATCTTTTTAAACGAACAGATTATATACTTTATCAATAACGGCAATTTCGATAAAAAAGAACAATTACTTAAAAACCTTGCCCTGTATATCCAGTATTTGAAAAAGGAAAAATTTAACGAAGCCGTTGCCCATCTCGCATCCATGTTTGAAAACCGTAAATTTGAAAAAGTAGCCGCCTTTGTTCTGGTCGAATCCGTGGAAATTATGGAAGAACTGTCCGATTATATTTCAGGAATTGATCTATAATGAAACCAGTGCGGGAACGAATCAGCAAACTCATTGAAAAATGGTATATTGTTGAACCCCTTTTTTTTGCCGCGTGGTCGCTTCACACCCTTGTTCCCAGTGCTAATGTAAAGACCATCCGCAGTGGTGCCGGGAGAGTCGAGTATAATCCTGATTTTTTAAGCTCATTAACCCAAGACCAACTGTATGACGTGTTATGTTTTGAAGCCATGCGCATTATCTTAAAACATCCCTACAGCAGAAAAAAAGAGATTGATTCCCTTTCCTATCAAGCCAGCAACATTACCCTGCAAGAGTATTTAAGAACCTCCCTGGGCTTTAAATATGCCAAAGAAGTTTTTTTTACCGATGCTTATGATAAAAAACATTTTGAATTTTACTATGATAAATTACTAGAACAAATCCAAAATGCCGAAGATTCCGCCATTTCCCAATCTTCCCATAACTCCCAATCTTCCCATAATTCCCACAATTCCCAGGACACCAGCGATGTCCCACCCGATCAAATCCAAAAAACCAGTACCGAGACACCGCCGCCATCCGATGTAACACTACAAGACTACCTTGATAAAACCAGCGGCCAGCAAAATTGCGAAACCTGGGAAAAAAACGATTACTATGAAAATCTGCTTAACGAGAAAATAACCGAGGCCGAGTCAGCCAACAACTGGGGCCATTTAAGTAGAAATGTAAAAGAGAAAATCCTGGCTACCTTAAAGCCAAAAGTCGATTATCGTTCTATCTTGAAATCTTTCCGGGCATCTGTTTTATCCGTTTCCAGAACACTCACGCGCATGAAGCCCAGTCGAAGATATGGGTTCCAATATATGGGCAGTAAAAGAGATTTCACCACCAGGCTTCTTTTTGCTGTTGATGTCAGTGGTTCTATAAGTAACAAGGATTTAGTGAAAGGGTTTTCCATAGTCAATCGTTTTTTTAAATACGGTGTCGAGCAGATGGATGTCATCTCGTTTGACACCGAGATCAAGGGGGAGAGACTAACTCTGAAAAAAGCCAGAAAAGAGATCAAGGTGCAGGGCAGAGGCGGCACAAATTTTCAGCCTCTCATGGATTATCTCGATAAAAATAGAGAGTATGACGGATTGATCATTTTTACTGACGGTTATGCCCCCGTGCCCAGTATTCCCAAAAACAGAAAAACCAGAATCGTCTGGCTCTTTAACAATGAGAGTAATTACGACTTCATGAAAAACAAGCTCCTCAAACTTGGAAAAGTGGCTTTTGTCAAAGGAAAATAAAGAACGTACTTGCCCGTTTTTTTTTGATAATCAAAAACATAGTTTCACTTTGTAGTGCCATCTAAATCCATCGCGGCATAATAATTTTTTTTCGCTACCAGGATTTTGGTTGAAGATTCTATCGCGTTACAGTATAATAATACCTGTGAAATCTGTTTTTTCCGAGTTCATTTAGAATTCAACCCAGGGTACTTATTTCTACGAAATGACTGAAAATCCAACCGATGGGTACTATTTCCAATGAATTCGTTGAAAAACCAACGCCAGTATTCAAATTCCAACGAATGGGTTGAAAAACCAACGATAGCGTTCAAATTCCAACGAATTGGTTGAAAAACCAACGATAGCGTTCAAATTCCAACGAATTGGTTGAAAAACCAACGATAGCGTTCAAATCCCAACGAATTGGTTGAAAAACCAACGATAGCGTTCAAATCCCAATGAATTCATTGAAAAACCAAACTCAAAGTTTCGTTTCCCAATGAATTCGTTGGAAATTCTACAAAAAGGGTGGAATCTCAGACCTAAATTACATTTTTTCATCTTACGGCTGGAAATTCAACAAATTCATTGAATAGAATGAGCTGTGAAACAATTTATCACCAAATATGTGAAAATACCCCAAATGAGCCGCAATTTTGAGCTTAAAATAAATGGCCGGGAGGAATAGGTATTAAAAATGCTTAAAATATATAAAAAGGACTCCCTTGAGTGGAATATTTAACAAAAATTTTGTTGTTTTTATTTATAGAAATGGTGAAAATCTTCCAAAATTTATTTTTTTTAAAATCCCTAAAATCCGCATAAAATGCCGTTCTTTAGAAATAACTAAAAAATCACCGCAAAAAACTCCGCCGCAGTATTTTGTGACCGTTTTACAAAAATATTGGAATGTTATACAATACAGCTTCACGTTAACGTTAACGAAAACAGTAGAAAAAAAAAAGAAAAGGAGAATTGAATTATGAGTAAACTAGCAATTGAACACGAAATGACCACCGAGCAGTTTGATCGGATGGTGCAGAGTATTAAGAGCCTTGATGCGGAATTGGGATTTGCCGTCAATTTCACCAAGGAAGAACGCAAGAAATATTGTAAAATGGGCGACAAGACGTTTTTGTTCGTCGATAAGACAATGGCCTATTCCAATGATCGACCGGAATTTGTGCCCCCTTATTGCGATGTTTCTGAGTTTAAAATGGAGTTCGATCTGGCCTGTAAGTTACGTACTCTTCGCCAGATCATCCTACCAGTAGTGCAAAAGATTAATGATAGTTATTTCGCTATTGGTGTCAATGCGTTTTCATCGGCGCGGATGTATTACAATTATATCAAAGCACTGTCATTGGCAGGCGCTCCCGGTTCCACCCCCATCACTGAAGACCTTGGTAAACGGTACGCCAGAACCAAACCCAGTGAAAAGGTGGAATATCCACCCATTACCAAGAAGGAATAAGTAGAAATATGAATCGATTGACAGTCGATTCATAACACTCCCAGTCGGTTTGTCCCGGGTCCACCATTCGGGCCCAATTGGTCCCGGGCAAACTGACGTTTTTCTCGGCTGAGAAATCTGGATATAACCGAATGAGGCATTTCTTGGCAAAGTGCAGCGTGAAAAAAACCCTATTTCCTCACCCCCGCCAAAACTTTTTAACCAAAAAAAACAATTAGACAAACGGTTGGAGATTGAGTATAATGATGGCATGAAAAGTAATGCTATAGAGCCAAAGCCACTAGGTTATCAAAAAAGCGGCAAGATGCGACTTATACCACATCTTTTATTCACTATTGTAATAGGTTTACTTCTCCTTTTTTTAGAAACACCATGCAGCCCGAATGCTTCTCACACCATCCACACCCAGCCCACGTTCGGTGGTTTCGCCCAACTGGATGAAACCAAAACCCGTCTGATCTTTGTTGGCGATACCCAACTCACCAGTCTACTGGAACTCTTCCGCGAAGACAATCGGGACAAAATGCCCCTGCTTATCCAAGAAATACACCGCCATCAGCCTGCTCTGATTCTCAATCTGGGCGACTTGGTTTTCTGCGGTTCCTCCCAAAGTCAATGGAGCATTTTCGATAAGGCCCATCAATTGATCATTAAAGATCAAACCCCCTATTTCCCTTTACCCGGCAATCACGAGTACTGGTGCAATCCCATTAAAACCTTTCAAAACTATTTCGCCCGCTTCCAGCACTTGCAAAATCGGACATGGTATTCCTTTCGCTTCAGGTCTATCGGCGTCATTCTTCTCAATTCGAACTTTTCTAAATTGACAAAGAATGAACAAGCCGCGCAACTCCGTTTTTATAATAAAACCCTGGCAGAATTTAATGCCGATAACCGTATTTTTTATATTATTGTCTGCTGTCACAATCCCCCCTATACCAACAGCAAAGTCGTCCACCCTGACAAACAAGTTCAACAGGATTTTGTTCTTCCCTTCCTCAAGGCCACTAAAACCGTCGCTTTCCTCAGCGGACATTGCCACTCCTATGAAAAATTCAAAGTAGACGGCAAGTATTTCATTGTTTCCGGTGGTGGGGGCGGTCCACGGCAAAAGTTAGACCTAAGCCAAAAAAAACACCAGCCTGTCGATCAATTCAACGGTCCAGAACTACGCTTTTTACATTTCTGCCAGATAGACATCCAACCCAAGCAACTCCATTTCCAAATAATCAAACTCATCGACCCAGGCCAATTTTCTCTTGCCGATGAGTTCACCATCCCCACCTTTCCTAATTTTTCCCCTACCAAAGTCCCGCCCAATTTTGTGGTTCCTTTCTTGAAAAGATTATCTATTCAGTTTTTTGGACGGCACCTTCCATTACCGCATTAAAAAAATATCTC